>CAZLWV010000053.1:35757-44426 GCA_964563135.1 uncultured Planctomycetaceae bacterium | reverse complement strand
TTTTGTGGACACCGACTCCAGCGGCACGCTGAACGCGGGCGATACGTCGATCACCCAGTACACCTGGGACCAGCGGCAACGATCCCGCGGGAACCCCAATACCACCCCGATCCCGAAAAAACCCGAAGGGGTGACCCTAAGGCAGTGCAGTCGATCGACCGTTACGCTTGGGATTGAAAATGGCGACGATCGGCCCTGTTAGGAGCGCCCCCTTGGGGCTGCTGTTCGGGTTTGATGCAACTGACCCAGGGCTGCGCCGGGCTCGTTCCTCGCCCGGCTCCACCCTGGGCTGACATAGGGATGTGCCTTCGGCACGACGACGCGAAAAGACGCGGTCCCCGCGTCACGCAACCCTAAGACGCGAGAAACGAGCGCCTCGCACCTGATGCATCACCACCGGACCGATACAGGAAGCGTCGCGCGTGAGCCAATTGCAGCCGCAATACGCCAAGGACGATTCGCCTGGCTCGATCATGATCCAACCATCGACGCCGTCGGTAGCGAGGGAACGTGATGAAGTGGGCATGCAACTGGTCGTCATGGATTGTGCGAGCCGGCATACGGCCGAACATCGCCGATTTGCTGCCGCCTGTCACCGGTCGATCTCCGCCATGCTGGGTGACCTGGGATGATCTGGCGGTAACGGTTCAAGGTGCGGCACGATGGCCGGTCATCCGCCAGGAGGCTGGGAGGTTTGCCGTACCCAAGGCGCAGCGAGATTTCATTCCAGGAGTACTTCTCTGAGTTGACCGATCCCGCGGGGCGCCAGGGTGGTTTGACCGCGGGTGAACGTCGTTACGACTGCCGGCGTTTGCTCAAGGCAGGGTCGCTCGAGCGGCGCGATGGGCCCTTTGGCGCGAGAATCGCCGAACCGACCACGCCGCAAGGGGATTCTGGGGCGGCCCGGGACCGGGTATCATGAATGGTTTCAGGGAGTTGCGCAATGAAACGAAAAGTGGCCCGGAAGAAGGGCAATCAACCGTCTGCCCGCGGCGGCAGCCAACCCACGCCGCCCGGCGGGACGGGAAAAGGCCGGGCCAGAGACGCAAAAGGGCGTTTGGGCCGGCCCTCGGCTCCCGCGGGGGCAAAACGGGCCGTCCGCCGGCAGAAATCGGGACCGGCTCGGCCGGCCAGGCCGGAAACGCAGCGGCACGGCCCGGAGCGGCTCCAAAAGGTGCTCGCCGCGGCCGGCCTGGGAAGTCGACGCCACTGCGAAGAGCTGATCCTGACCGGACGCGTGGAGGTCGATCGCAAGGTGGTCATGGAGCTCGGTACCCGGGTCGATCCGGCCTGCCAGCAGATCCGGGTCGACGGCCAGGACCTGCGCAAGCCCAAGGTCGTCTGGTATGCGCTCAACAAGCCGGTCGGCGTGGTCTGCACCAACCGCGATCCGGGCGGGCGGCGCCGGGCAATCGACCTGGTTGCCGACACCCGCGAGCGGCTGTTTCCGGTTGGGCGCCTCGACATGAACAGCGAAGGTTTGCTGCTGCTGACCAACGATGGCGATCTGGCCAACCGGCTGGCCCATCCCCGTTACGGCATCGCCAAGACGTACCGCGTGATGGTCGCCGGCCAGCCAACGGTCGAGACCCTGGCCCAATTGCGTCGCGGGGTGTACCTGTCGGAAGGCCTGACCCAAGTGACCGGCATCACGATCCGGCGGCACTACAAGAAATCGACCATTCTGGAAATGGTGCTTCAGGAAGGCAAGAACCGGGAGATTCGCCGGGTTCTGGCCCGAGTGGGCCACAAGGTGATGCGGCTGGTCCGGGTGGCCATGGGACCGGTCAAGCTCGGCGAACTGCAGCCGGGCGAGAGCCGGCGGCTTACGCCGCAAGAGGTCGACGCACTTCGGCGCAGCATTCGAGATGGGGCAGCAGTTCAGCCCGGTGAAGGAGCGGACAAGATCGGTGGGCGGGCAAAGAAGCGGTCCAGCCAGGAGAGGCCTGGCGGCGCAGGATCAGCGGGCCGCTCCCATCGGCCCGGCCCGCCATCCACCCCGAGTGCTGCGGGATCCGACGGGTGATCAGAATGCGAAAAGGGAAAGCATGAGTGCATGTGACTCGAAGCCGGTCTATCCCGATCAGGCCTGGCACGGATCGGCGGAAATCGTGGAGAATGTCGAGCTGGCAACGGGCACGTGGCGAATCCGCCTCGTTTGCCCGCAGCTCGCCGCGCGAATCACCCCCGGGCAGTTCATCATGCTCCGGTTGGCCGGGAGCGACGATCCGCTCCTGGGTCGGCCCTTGGCCATGTACGAAGTGATCCTCGATGCGGCCGGCGAGCCCTGGGCCCTCGATGTGGTCTATCTGGTGGTTGGAAAGATGACGGGCCGGCTGGCCCGTGTTCGGGCCCAGGAACGCATCGATGTCTGGGGCCCCCTGGGCAACGGATTCTCTCCGCAGCCGGTCGACCATCTGATCATGGTGGCCGGCGGGATCGGCCAGACCCCGCTGCTGGCCCTGGGCCAGGAAGCTCTCGGAAGGCGAAGCTACGGCAGCGGCTCTCGGCCGACCGGATGGGCCCAGCGGGTGACCCTGTGCTATGGAGCACGAAGCGCACGGCTCCTGGCAGGCGTGGAGGATTTTCGTGCGGCCCAGATAGAGGTTCGGATCGCCACCGACGACGGCACGGCCGGCCACCACGGCCTGGTGACGGAACTGATCGAGCCGCTGGTGCGCCAGTCGGCAGGCAGTTGCCGGATCGTGTGCTGCGGTCCGGAGGCGATGATGAAGGCCACCGCCCATCTTGCCCGGCAACTGGCGATCCCGTGCCAGGTCTCCCTGGAAACCCCCATGGCGTGCGGGATGGGAATCTGCTTCAGTTGCGTGGCCAAGGTCCGCGAGAGCGACGGAAGCTGGGACTACCGCCGCACGTGCATTGAAGGCCCTGTGTTCGACGCCGAGAAGCTCGTCTTCGACTAGTGTTCGCTGCTGAGAAGCTCGTCTTCGACCAGTGTTCGCTTCGAGGGCCGCAGCTTGGGGGGCGACGGTCAATCGGCAAGGCCGATCAGCTCGGGGTGCGATCAGGCTTGGCCACGCCCCACACGGGGGGCAGCCGATCCGTTTGCCGGTCCCTTTGCCGCCCCCACCGAACCCAAGGAAGCCCTAAGCTTGCTTGAGTGCCTTGATCTTGCTGGACATCCTCGATTTCAGACGTGCCGCCGCATTGCGATGAATGATCCGGCGGGCACCGGCGCGATCCAGTTTCTTCACGGCAACACGAAACTCGGTTTCGGCCAGGCCGAGGTCGGCGGCCTTGATGGCCTCGCGAACCTTCCGGCATTGGGTCCGCAGCTCGCTCCGCAGAGAACGATTTCGCGCGCGGCGTTCCTGGTCCTGTCGCAACTGCTTCTTGGCACTCTTGGTGTTCGGCATACGTCTTGTCTCAGAATCTGCAGAAGTATTGTACTGGGGGTACCGTCCCGCTCGTTCGGGCCATCCAGGCAAGCTGGCGGAACGAGGAGCTTTCCAACGGGCGATTGGGACGCTCGTGGTTTGGAATCGGGTCTTCAGGGTCTCAAATATGCTCGCGCTGGGAAACTTCTAATTTTCTCGGTTCTTTGCGATCTTGTCCAGTAGTGTCGCTACGTCTTTGTAGCCAAAATCCATCGCTGCCAGGGTCGTGCCGTACTCTTCCGCGAGATCGTAGTTCTTCAGGCCCAATTCGAGTTTGGTGGCGTGGTAGAGGGCGTCTTTCTTGTTCTCCTCGTCCTGGTCGGTGATCTCGCGAACCGCGTTGGCGTAGTGGTCGGAGGCCAGCTTGTACTGCTTGATGTGCTGGAAGCACTTGCCAAGCTCCAACTGGCAGAGCCCGTGGTGTTTGGGATCGTTTCTGGCCTGCTGGTATTGCTGGATGGCCTCGTTAAACCTTCCCGCCTTGAGATACCGCTGGCCGAGCTTGAAGCGGTACGAGCCGTTGCTGGGGTACCGCTCCACGAGATGCTCGTAGTACTCCAACTCTTTGTCGGCAAGCTGTTTGCGCGCGGTGCGCAACTGTGACTTGACTTCGTCGCTGATCTCGGCGGCAGCGGCCCCTGTCTCCTTCTCCATTCGTGCCACCAGCTCGCGGAGGTACTGTAACTGGGTGCTTTCGAGCTTCTCCCGCAGCTCGTTGTCGTCGGGGATCTCCTCGACCGCCTTGGTGAGTATTTCGATGGCCGATTCGGGGTTGTTTGCCCGCCGGAACATCTCCGACAGCTCGTTGTAGGCTGCCTTGTCCTTGGGATTTTTCTTGATCTGCCGCCGAAGTTGCTCCTCTGGGGAAAGCTCCTCCCTCTGCACGCCCGCACTGGAGGAAGGCGTCTTCTTCACGTCGCGGCTCGTCTCGGCGGTGCCATACCCCCCTTTTTTCATGGTCATCTCGGCAGCAATCTGGCCGATCTGACGCTGAGCTTCCTCGTCATCGGGTTTTGCCTTCAGGACCCGCCGCCAGCACATTTCGGCCATCTCATACTCTTGCCGCTCCCGAAACACGGGGCCGCAGATCCGGTTGATGTGCACATCGTCCGGGTTGAACTTCAGGGCCCAGCGGAGATACACCGCTTGCGTGTCGCTGTGTTCCAGGTTTCCGCAGGCATCGGCCATGGCCAGAAAAGTAGCGGTGTCAAACGGGTTGGCCTTGAGCACCGACAAACCGCTCTTGATGACCCCATTCCAGTCCTTTTTGATCGCCGACGTCTTGACTCCACCTTTGGATCCAAAACCCGCGAACATGGATCCCTTCTTCTTGTCTCCATGTTTCTGGAACAGGTTCATGAGGCAACTGTTGGCGTACAGCACGTTGCCCGGATCCGTGATCACGCACTGCGAGAAGAGCTCGTGGGCATAATCATGGTTCTTCTGCTGCATGAGCGTGTTGGCGCGTTGGAAGAGTTGCTGCAGTCTTTTGTTGGGGCCGCTGGGGCTGCTTGGTTGGTCGCTCATGGAGGGGGGAAGCCCGGGGGTTGAAGGCCGATATGGCCCCGGCGTAGAGTAGTATCAAGAACCGATCGCGGAACCCTGCAGGAAGCCTCCCGCCGACGGACAACACTCCGATCGGTGGCGGTTTCGGGATCGGCTCTCACATCCCCCACGCCGAGTGGAACATCCTATCCCGCTATTCTAACACGTTGGTACGACAGCACAACGGTCTATTCCACCGGGCAGATGCTCAAGGTAATTTCCTGCAAATGACCCAGAGACACGGCAAGAAATCCGGCACCGTCTTTCTCGTCGGAGCGGGGCCCGGTGATCCCGGCCTTATCACCCTTCGCGGAGTCGAGTGCCTGGCGCGTGCCGATCTTGTGCTCTACGACTACCTGGTCGATCCCCGCCTCCTCCGCCACGCGCCGCCGGCGGCCCAGCTGGTGTGCCTCGGCCACCACAGCCGGGAGCGGATCGTCCAGCAGGACGAGATCAACGACATGATGGTCCGCGCGGCTGAGGAGGGACGAACCGTAGTTCGCCTCAAAGGGGGGGATCCTGATGTGTTCGGCCGGGCGGCGGAAGAGGCTGATGCGTTGCGAGCGGCACAGATTGCCTACCAGATCGTTCCTGGAGTGACCGCCGCGCTGGCCGCCGCGGGTTGCGCGGAGATTTGCCTGACCCATGCCGACCACAGCTCCTGCCTGGCCCTGGTGGCCGGTCAGGAGCGGCACGACAAGAAGGGCCCCCAGCTCGATTATGGGGCCCTGGCCGGGTTTCCGGGCACGCTCGTGTTCTACATGGGGATCCGCAGCGCGCCGGTGTGGAGTCAGGCCTTGATCGCCGGCGGAAAGCCTGCCGACACGCCGGTGGCGATCGTTCGCCGCTGCACCCTTCCCGACCAGACGGTGGTGCGATGCACGCTGGCGACGGTGGCAGAGACGATCCGCAGGGCACGAATTCGCCCCCCTGCGGTGACGGTCGTGGGAGTCATGGCAGGGTTTGGGCCGGACGTGCCGTGGTTTGCCCAACGGCCGCTGTTCGGCAAGACGATCCTTGTAACCCGGCCCCGGCATCAGGTGGAATCGCTCTGCGATCGGTTCGCCGAGTTGGGCGCCCGAACCCTGATCCAGCCAACGATCCAGATCGGTGCCTGCAAGAACTGGGAACCGGTCGACGAGGCGCTTGCGACCCTCGACCGGTACGATTGGCTTGTGTTTTCCAGTGCCAACGGGGTTGAATTTCTTCTTTCCCGCCTCGGTTCGCTGGGCCGCGACCTACGAGCGCTTGCTACGGTCAAGCTGGCAGCCATCGGCCCGGGAACAGCCAAAGCCCTGCTGTCGTGGCGACTCCGCGCCGACCTGGTTCCCGAGGAGTATCGAGCCGAATCGCTGGCCGACGGTTTGACGCCCCTTGTTGCCGGCAAGCGGGTGCTGCTGGCCAGGGCCAGCCGCGGGCGGGAGGTACTTGCCGAGCGGCTCGAGGAGGTCGGCGCCCGCGTTTCCCAAGTCGTCGTTTACGAAAGCAGCGATGTCGAACGTGCCGATCCCGAGATAGAAGCGGCCCTTTTGAACGGCCAGATCGACTGGATCACCATCACCAGTTCGGCCATCGCCCAGTCGGCAGCCAGATTGTTCGCCGGAGATCTCGGGCGGGCGAAGCTTGCCAGTATCAGTCCGATAACCTCCCAGACTCTGCGACGCCTGGGGTACGAACCGGCTGCCGAGGCAACCGACTACACGATGGAGGGCGTTGTGGACGCGATCCTTCAAGCGGAAGAAGATGGGGTTTCTGGGTAGGGCTTGCCGTCTCGGATCAGACCTGTTCGCGGAACGTCGACCAACTGAGGTAGCCAAGCGTAATCGCGCAGACCACAAACCCAATGTCCATCACTTTGCTTGCGCGGTTAAATGGTGTTCCCATGGCAAGGTCCAGCCCAAACACGATCAAGACGAGGGCCGAGATGGCGATTCCGAGAATGCAGAGGGCTTTGGACATTGGAAAGGGTTCCCAGGAACACCTGTAATGTTTAGCGGACTAACGTATTCTCCCAAGAATACCCAGCATATTCTAATATAATCTGCTTGCGACGCTACCTCTACCGCCAAAGTGTCACCTGAATGACCTTTTCGGGTGTCGCGCGACGGCAGTTGTAGCGAAGTTTCCGAATGACATCATAGTCCGGATTGGACAAGAAAGGGCATCTTGGCATGAGTGAAAACAAGGATTGTATCGAACGGCCGGACCCCTGGGAGGGATTCCGCCGCCAAATGCCGGTTGCCAGACGTTGGGCCTATTTCGACCATGCGGCCGTTTCGCCGCTCCCCTTGCCCGCCCAGGAGGCCCTGCTGCGCTGGGCTCGGGAGGCCTGCGACGATGGGGATGTTCACTGGCCGGGCTGGGCCGGGCGGGTTGAAGAGCTTCGCCAGTCCGCAGCCCGCATGCTGGGGGCGACGGCCGAAGAAGTCGCCCTGATACGTAATACCAGCGAGGGGGTCAATTTTGTCGCCGAGGGGTTTCCCTGGCAAGCCGGCGACAATGTGGTGACCCTGGCCAACGAGTTCCCCACCAACCAATACCCCTGGCTGAACCAGTCCTCCCGCGGAGTGGAGACCCGTCGAGTGGTGGTCGGGCCGGAGGGTGCCCAGATCGACGCCATCGCGGGGGCCTGCGACGATCGCACGCGGATCATTGCGGTCAGTTGGGTCAGCTACTGCACGGGCCAGCGGCTGGATCTGGACCAGCTTGCCGAGTTGGCTCACCGGCGCGGCGCCCTTCTGTTTGTCGACGGCATCCAGGGGCTGGGCGTATTGCCGCTCGATGTGTCGAGAACCCCGATCGATTTTCTGGCGGCCGACGGGCACAAATGGCTTCTCGGTCCGGAAGGGGCTGGCATCTTCTACATGCGGCGGGAGCACCTCGAGCGTCTGCACCCCGTGGGCGTGGGCTGGAACAGCGTCGTGCATGCCCACGACTTTGCCCGCATCGAACTGAATCTGCGAGATACGGCCGCCCGTTACGAAGGCGGATCGATGAACATGGTCGGAATGATCGCTCTGGCCGAGAGTGTGGAACTGCTCCTTGGTCTTGGCCAGGCGGCCATCGCTGAAAGAATCGAATCCACGACGGACGCCGCCTGCGAGCGTCTGGAGGCTATCGGAGCCCGGATCATGAGCGACAGGAGTCCGGGGCGGAAGAGCGGCATCGTGGTGCTGGAGATTCCCGGCCGGGATCCCATGGAATTGCGGCAGAAATGCCTGCAGAACCAGGTTGTCCTGAGCTGCCGCTCGGGCCGGTTGCGGATCAGCGTTCACGGTTACAACAATCTCGACGACCTCGATCGGCTCGTGGACGCACTGACGGGGTGACGCACCCACCTATGGCGGCCGACGGCCGAAAGCAGTAACTTGTCTCTCGGCCGTCCCCCGCGACAGGCCTTGGGCCGCGCCGATCACAGCAACAACCCCCATGGTAGACACGATGAGCCATTTCAGTCCCCGCCTGGCCGTTTATCCCGGTTCCTTTGATCCGGTGACCCTCGGTCACCTCGATGTGATGGAGCGAAGCAGCCGGCTGTTTGACCGGTTGATCATCGGCGTGGGGGTGAACATCGAGAAGCAGCCCATGTTCAACGGCGCCGAACGGCTGGAGCTGATCCGAACGGCCACGGCCCACCTGCAGAACGTGGAGATCCGCGAGTTTTACGGTCTGGCCGTCGAGTTCGTCAAATCGTGCGGCGCGTGCGTGATGATCCGCGGCGTGCGT
>CAZLWV010000053.1:0-35747 GCA_964563135.1 uncultured Planctomycetaceae bacterium | reverse complement strand
ATCACCGACATCCCGGCCGAATTGACCATGATGATGGCAAACCGCCGCCTGGCCCCGGAGGTCGAAACCCTCTTCATGCTGGCCGATGGGGAACTGGCCCACGTTTCCAGTTCTCTCATCAAGCAGATTGCACCCATCGCCGACGAAGCCGCGCTGGCAAGGTTTCTGCCGGTCAACGTCGTGGCCGCCGTCCGGGCCAAGGTGAAGCCGCGCACGACGGGGTAGCGAAGACGGAGCTCTCCAGCCGCCCCACGAGGTGCGCTGCCGGGCCGTTGTTCCTCGAGAAGGTCCGGCTCGCTCGCCCGGATCGTGTCGCGGACTGCCCAGATCCAGCCGTCCGAGGCGATGAACCTGACGCCGCTGCGGACTTGCCGGTCCTTACTTCGAGGCGGGTCCGGCCGCCGGCGGGGCGTCCTGCACCGGTTCCGAGGGCTGCTTTGCCGGTGCAACGGCCGGCGCCCGCAGACGCAAAGCGGCCACCTGGGCCTGGCGGCTGTAGTCGATCGATTCGGCCAGGATCCGCACCGCCTCCTGGTCGGCGTGGAAGCCCATCGAGTTTTCGCTGCTGACGAAATCCAGCCGCCACGCCCCCTTCTTCTGCAGGTCGAAGATCGGCGCAAGTTGCTCCGGAGTGGCGCCGGCGGTCTTGGCCTCGAGGATCGCGTCGAGCATGTCGGTCATGGCCACCGCCGCCCGATCAAGCTGCTCTTCCGTCCGCTGCTGGATCGTCTTCACCTTGTCGCGGAGTTCGTCCTCCGGGACATGGTGGCACGTCTGGCACGAGCGGTTGATGCTGAGCAAGGGGCTTCGCACCCAGTGGCTGCTCACCTTCATAGCACCGCGCCGCTCGTAGGGCATGTGGCAGTCGGCACAGCTCACGCCGCTGCGGGCGTGCACCCCCTGACTCCAAAGCTCGAACTCCGGATGCTGCGCCTTGTAGACGTGGGCCCCCGTCTCGCCGTGCTCGAAGTCGTAGAAGGCGGTGCCGTCGGGAAACTTGTGCTGATCGAAGGTCTCTTCGATCTCCTGGACCTTCAGCCCATTGTTCCAGGGAAAGAACAGGGTCTCCTTGGGACCGCAGTAGTACTCCACGTGGCACTGGCCGCAGGCGAAGCTGCGCAACTCCTGGCGGGTGGCGTCTACGTTGGGATCGTAGTCTTTCTCCCGCTTTCCCTGCCGCCAGCGTTCCACGCTCGGCAGGTGCGGCACCGGCTCATCGCTCCTGGCCAGGGCGGCCATGCCGAGCACGAAGCCGGGTCGTGTCACCCGGACCTGCATCGTCTTGGGATCGTGGCAGTCGATGCAGCCGACCGGATGCCCTTCTCCGAGGTGCCCCGGCGGTGCCTGGTTCTCGCCCGGTTCGGGACTCGGCTTGGCAGGATCGACCGGCGAAGGGATCTCGGCGGCCAGGCCCCCCGGAAACAGCGGCAGACTCTCCCCGGGGGTTCCGTCCGGCGTCTTCAGCAGTTCGGCATGGGCCTGGCTGTACTTCATTGCGCCGGCCAGCCGGAACCCTTCCATTACGGCCGGCCAGTTGAACTGGGCAGCCAGGGCCGCTTGATCGGGGTTGAGCCCGAGCGACTCCATTCCCAGCCTGCGGTAGGTGGGAATGATCGAGGCATGGCAATGAAGGCAGGCGCCCGGCTGCGGCCGTTTGGTGACCCGTTCGGTCACTTCCTGATCGAACAGCATGTAGGCATGGCCCCGCGCTTCGCGGTAGTCGATGCTGAAGGCATAGCCCGCATACAGGCGGCGCAGCCAGGGGTGCGACTGGAGCTTGCTGGCGGGCATGGCGCTCGAGCCGCCAAACTGCGTCTCCGACTGGTCGACGGTCCGGCGGTAGGTGTCGAACTGGTCGGGCCAGTTCGTGCCCCACGGCACCGGATCGGTACTGACTTCATCCACATCGACGAGCCGCACGAACGGCCTGCGAGCCTCCTGCCGGTGCTCGAAGATCGAGACCAGCACGGCGGTCACACCGAACGTTACCACCACCACAACCAGCAGCAGGAGGGTCAAGAACAGCAACCAGCGGGCCATCAACCATTGCCCAAGTCCCGAGGCATTGCCGGCGCCGGCAGTGGCGGCATCCTGGGCGTTTTCGGCGTTTCGCGGGACGTTCATGATGTTCTCCGTGGCGAAGGATCGATGTTTTCCGATGGATGGGCCCCGAGGGTTACTTCAGGGCATGCCCCACATCGTTGTGGCAGTGAATGCACCCCAGCATGTCGCCTCCCGGTTCGACGGGCAGCATCTGGTGAACGAACTCGGAGTGGCAGTAGAGACAAGAATTCTGCGTCACCCGCCGATTCCGCGGCTTGATCTGGATCGGCTCATGAAAGTTCTCCAGCGTGAAGGCCAGCGAATGGAAGAACCCGTTGTCTCCCTTCGTGACCCACTTGCCCACGAAATGGTGAGGCAGGTGGCAGTCGTTGCAGACCGCAACGTGCCTGTGGCCCGACTTCTGCCACGAATCGTAATACTCCTGCATGACGTGGCAGTTGGCACACGCCTTGGGGTCGCTGCTCAGGTAGGCAGCTCCCTGGCCGTAGCCGAACGTGAACGAACCGATCCCGCCCAGCACGCCGACGGCCACGGCAAACAGAATGGGCAGAATAGCCGCCCATCGCAGCGATCGACCGCGAGGGGCAACCTGTCCGGCGGAGGGACTGGCAGAGGATGTCTCGTCGTTGGCCACCGGCGTTGCTCCCTGGAGGCAGGCTCCGCGTTGCAGCAGGGATGCCCGTTTCCTGGAACAGTCCCAGAATACCTGCGCCGCAACTCGGGACTAAGTATACGCCTTCGCTCTGCTTTTTGCGATATCCGGCGGCATCCTTTGGCTGGGCGATCCAGAACGGACACCTGGCCGCCGCACGGATTGCTGCGCGAGAGCTGGGAACCGGCAGGCGAGAACTGAGGGCGACCCTGCCGCTATCTTCCGGCCGGGCGACCGAGGATCGAGCGCGAGCAGCACGATGGCTGCCGCCCAGAGAAGTCTCGCGCGGCCCGTCAGGCAAGCCGTTCCATGACGGGTTGGCTGGTGGTCGTCCCCGGGCGTCTGGAAGGTACGCTTCTTGACCTCATGGCCGTTGTGGAGCAGACCGTTGCAGACGGTCAGCCGGTGGTGGGCAGAGGCCCGACCATCGGCCAGGATGCAGCAGGAAGGGCACGGCACTGAGAAGCCGGTTGCCTGGGAGGGCCAAGTCTGGGACATTGTGGAAGATCCGCCCGTGCGGCAACCCCCGCCCGATACGCGAGACCTGAACCGATGCGAGCCATCGACCCGTTGTGCCTTGCCGCCCTGCTTGCCTTCGCCGCCGTCGACGGGACACCGCTATTGGCGGCGGAGCACGCCACCACGGCCGATCTCCAGGTTCCCGACCTTCCTGACAAGGACCTCGTTGCGGCCTACCGCCACGCCGCCTTGCAGAACGTTCTGGCGGCGGTCAACCCTAAGATTTTTCCCGGCTACTTCTGCGTGTGTGCCGACGGGCAGGGGTTCGGCTACGGATTCAGCTATCCGTCTCTCGACGGGCACCAGATGTGCGACGCGCTGCTCTGGCTCGGCCAGACGGATACGGTCAGGCACAACTGGGACTACGTGCGATCCTTTCAGCAGCCCGACGGGCGGCTGCCGCTGGCCATTCTGCCGCCGCTGGCCGGCCAGCCGATCGGCCCAGCCGGCAGCCAGGCCACCGTGGCCGCCAATGGCGGTCTGTACGAACACTGGGTGCCCGGCAATCCCCTGGCGGCCCTGGCCAGCCCGACCTACATCCAGAACGCCGACGTCATTTACCGGCACACGCTCGATCGCCAGTGGCTGGGAGCGCAGATCGACTCGGTGAACCTGGCCGCCGACTATCTGGCCACGCTCACCACTGCGGAAGGCGTGGTCCGCGGAGCGGGGTACTATGTCGAGCGCCCGACGAGAATCGAGTCCGACGGGGTGGCCCAGTGCCATGCGATCGACGCCTTCCGCCGTATTGCCGCACTGAATCGAGTGCTCGGCAAGGAGGAAGCGGCCCTTGGATACGAGGGAATCGCCGACCGGATCCGGTCGTACTTCACCGGCCGGTTCTGGAAGGAAGGCCATTTTGCCGAGTACCTCCACCCTACGCGTGGCCTGATTGCCTCGCACGGCCTCACGGACGTCGACTGGGCGGCGCTGGCAACCGACGTGGCCCTTCCGGGCCAGGCCGAAGAGCTCTGGCCCCAGCTTCGCAGCGAGGCGGCCTTCTATTATGGCGGAATGCCGACCGGCATCAGCACGCGTCCCGGCAGCTACGAGGACTGGGAGTTTTCCCACCCGGATCGCCACGACCTGGCCGCCATGGGGCGCGTGTGGTATCTGGAGGCCTGGGCGAGGTACCGGCACCAGGATGCCGCGGGCCTCCTTGACGGTCTGCACCGTGTGGCGGCCGAGGGGCAGAAGAACGATTACTTCTGGCGGGAGCGGTACTATCCCAGCAGCACGGATTCGACCGTGCCGGCCGGAGCCGAGAAGTACTGCGAGTATCCTGCGAACTTCCTTCGCATTGTGAATCGGTTCCTGCTGGGGATCGACCTCCGGCTGGACGGGTCCATGGTCGTGGCCCCCTGCGTGAGCGACGCCTGGTGGAGACAAGGATTTGGCCACACGCTGAAGCTGCCGGACGGAACGCTCCAATTTCGCCTCCAGGCGGACAAGGCGGACCTGACCTGGTCCGGCAAGGGTCCAAAGCGCGTCGGGATACATCTTCCTGGCAGCGAGCGAGCCACCTGGAGAGTGACGGTCCACTCCGGCACGTGTGACCGGGCCGGAGAGGGGGATCCGGCATGGTTCACGCTGGCGCCCGCCGCTGACGGGCTGCCGGCCCGAGTTTCTGCGGAAAGACAGGTCTTCAGCTCTGATCCGATTCTGGCGCCGGCAGTTTCGACTCGCCCCGCTGCCAACAGCAATCCGCCGTCTCAGCGCCCCGCCGATCTGCCGCCCGTTGCTGTCTGTCGGCCCGAATCAGCCAAAAGAACATCGGAATCACGCCCGCGATCATGAAGACGAGCACGATCGTGCAGACCTGGTTCTTCGCGAACCCCGCCAAGGCCAGCACGATCATCAGTACTTGCGACACGACGATGGTGCCCCATCCTGCCAACTGCGCGCGGCCGATGGGATGGGAAGTCAATTCTGGCGATCTCCTCCCGTTCTTGGGGACGTTGAATCGCAGCAAGAGCCAGCCGATCACCACCAGCAGCGGCAACACGAACGACTGCCATATCCCGAACAGAAACCACGCTCCGACCGACACGACAACGCTGGCCGACCCCAGCACCACCAGCAGCCGGTCATAGCGCCTGCGCGTGATGAGCACGGTCCTGATGGACTCGTCCAACCGCGGGTCGGCCGGCTTTCTGTCGCGCAGGGGCAGCGCGATCTTGTGGCAGAACATCTCCCAGCCTTCTTGGCTGGCAGCGGGGAGCAGGGCCCGCACGATCCGGATGATCCGCAGCCGGTCGTCACGCGCAAACCCGTGGAGGTCCAGTCGTGTGACGCGTCCGAAAACTCGCAGGCGGATCGCACCGCCGTTCGGCCAAATCTTCCACCGGATGGTCTGAATCTCCGATCGGTCGAACCGGTGGTTCTGAAAGACGGAGCGGACGCAGACGGTGCTGCCGTCGACTGTGACTCTCTCGACGTAGTACGCCAGGATCATGTACAGAGACAGCAGCAGCATGAAACCGAACAGGGCGACTCCCGCCCCGCCGAGGATGGCCGCGGCGTGCGCGCTGTTGAAACCCTGCTGGGCAGGATTGTCGAGGAAGAAGAGACATGAATAGAGGATGACCGCCACGAGGAAGAAGACGGCGCAGACTGCGCCCTGGTAGAAGACCGATCTTCGCAGACGGAATGATTCCGGGGAAGGCATCTCGTTGCCCCTTCACACGTGATACAGGATCGCAGCAGTCAATCTCCGGAAGGGTGCGATCATCCATATGCTATTCGCACGAGCGGCCGCAATCTTGCCCTGCTTCGTGCCCATACCAGGTAACAGGAAGAGCGGATGAACTGGCCATCCTCCCAGCGGACATCCCCCATATCACCAAGATCCATCTCGCGGCAGATCGAATGCATACGGTCGAGGATGGCAAGTCTTGCGTTCATGGTACTGCCTCAACAGCCGTGGGAAGAAAGTGAGACAAGGCATACACCCTCGAAAGGTCGGCATGGGCTCGTCACGCCGGAGCGAGACGGCTACTTTCTTTGCGACCATTTCTCCCACGTGGCCCGATCGCTCAGCATTTTGATATACACGCCGCCGATTACCGAGCGGGCCTTGAAGCCGCGGCGCTCGGCCGTGTTGGTCCAGTACCAGTCGGTGAGCGCCACCCGCTGGGGCGTTTTGCTGACGAAGGCGTAGACCGGCTCCATGAGCATGTCGAAATCCTCGCGGCTCTCGGCCAGCGTGGCCGTCCAGACTTGCCAGTCCGTCTTGGTGTAAAGCTGGCGGTTGTCGAGCGGGAGGCCGAACGGGTTGAGCTTCGTCTTGTAGTAGGCGATCTCGCGACGGGCGATCTCAGGGGGGAACAGGTCGAGCCCGAGGAGATTGTCCCACACCAGGTTGTATTTCTGGCTCCACGTGCCGGGGGCGTCGAAAGCGAGCCGGTAGTGGTCGCCGTCGTCGGCCAGTTTGGGCCACTCGGCCGCAAATTGTTCGGCGGTGCGGCGGTACTCGGCCGCCTCGTCGTCGCGTCCGGCCATCTTGCACATCTTGGCATAGGCCCCCAGGGCGATAATCGCCTTGAGCGACAGGTTCGCGTTGTGGGCCAGGTGCCCGGCAAAATCGTCGGTGCAGAGTTGGTTGGCCGGGTCCAGGCCTTTTGACTTCAGATAGGCGGCCCAGCGGCTGAGCTGGGGCCAGAAACGCTCGACGTAGGCCGTGTTGCCGTCGATCTGGCTGATCACGGCCGCCATGATGATCATGTTGCCGGATTCCTCGACCGGCATCTGGTTCTCTTCCGTCTTTTCCCCGCCGCCGTACCGCTGGCCGATGGCCTTAGGATAGCGCCCCAGGTCGTGGGGGGCGAAGTCGAATCGCCAGCGGTCCATGGCCGCATAGCGAAAGACGGGCTCGACCATTGCCTTCAAGAGGTCGCCGGACAACAGGGCGAAGATCGGCGAGGCGGGGTACGCCAGGTCGACCGTGGCGATGCAGCCGTTGGAGTTGTTCTCCTTGGAGAAGAGCAGGGGGGCGCCGTCGGGCGCGGCCACCAGCTTGTGGGCCGCAATCGCCTGGCGGTAAGCCAGGGCACACAGATCGGCATACTTGGGGCCCCCGATCCGGGCGGCGTCGGCCGTCAGCTGCTCGTCGAAGCGCCGGCAACGGTCGAGAATCCCGGCATACTCGCCCGCCGCCCTGGCCAGCATCTCGGCCGGCTCCGTCCCGCCTCGGCGCCACCAGGGTTGAAGCTTGTCTTCGAAGTACTGGATCGAATACACGTCGTCGTAGGCCAGCATCAGCCATTTCTCGACGGGCGTGCCGGCCACCCGCCCGCAATCGAAGGCCACTGCCGAGACCGGCCAGCTTTCCCTTGCCGGGCGGGGCTTGTTCGTGTCGTCGCTCCCCTCGATCCGTCCCGCGGTCGCAAAGCTCTCACGGGCGACCGGCGCCGCGGCGATGAGCGTTTGGGCCCCTTGCTTCCCGGGAACGGCCAGGAGGGAATATCCCCAGTCGATGCGGAGGTCGTCGCCGTCGCGATCGAGCACCCGCTGGTCCACGGTGCCCATCCGCAGCACGTCGAGCCCTTCGGCCTCCAGCCGCGACCACTCGACGTTCTGCTTGGGATCGTCGACCACCAGTTCGGCCGTGTGGTCGAAGTAAAGATCGACTTGATGCGAAGCGCCGTCGCTGCCGGCCACGCTCCAGGCAATGTAGGTCACAGGCCGGCCGACCAGTTCCAGGTCGTCGGGCAGCAGGGGACTGGTGAAGGTGAGCGCGATCGCCACACCGCCGGCCTCGAAGGTGTAGATCGTGCGGGTTGGCCAGACTCGCGAGCTCACCAGCCGGGCGACCTGCGCGCCAGCCGATTCCATGCCCAGCAGGCGATAGACCTTCCCGTCCACGCGGACCATTGAACACAGGGCGTGGACCTTCTCGGTCCAGTGCTGAGGCCAGCCCTCGGCCGGATGATCGCTTCCCGACCAGATGCTCAAATACGGATCGTGCGTCACCAGGGGCAGCGCCGGCGGGCGGAGGGTCTGGGCTTCGCCGGCTGCCGCGGCAGCGGCAAACAGGGAGAGAATCAGCAGGAGCAACATAGAGCATCGCATGATGGATTCCTTGCTTGAGGCCGCGTGGGGCCCGAGGCCCGAAGGTCGCAGGAGTTTGCCTGTCGAAGGCGATCATTTTACAGCAAACAGTACCCTCAGGGGGAGACGCAGCCCGTTCATTTCCCTTTCCGGAGCCTGGATTCGATGGCCACCGTGGCTCGTGTAGTCGATGGACGACTGCAACCAGATCCTCGAAACCGGCGTGCTGGATGGCCGGCGCGTGGAACTGGTCGAAGGGAGGATCTGCGAAATGGCGCCGATCGGATGGAAGCACGAATCGGATCGTAGGTCGGCTTGCCCGCTGGAGCCATCGCACGGTGGATGACGAATCGGTCCTGATTCTCTGAGACAGTGGACCAGCTCTGAGGCGGTGGACGATCTCTGAGGCGGTGGACCAGCTCAGAGGCGGTTGACCAGTTCAGAGGCGGTTGACCAGCTCTGAGGCGGGATGGTACGCTCGACGGATCGGTCCGGAGTCTTTTGATCCTGCTGGCCTCAGGCCCCGCTTGCCATGTCACCGCGCCGCTCGCTGCGTTTACCGATCATCCTGGCCGTCGTGATGATCGTGATCCTGATCATCCTCACCGTCGGCTGGGTCTTGCTGGCGGTGTTTGGGGCGCTGGCCAACACGCGTTTCGCGGGGCTCAACTGGACGCTGCTCTCGGTCGGGACCGTTTTCATCGCCACCCTCCTGGCAGGCGTGATCGTTTACCTGGTCTTCTCCATCAAGGCGATCAATTTCAACCAGCGGCAGTCCAACTTCCTGGACAGCGTGACCCACGAATTCAAATCGCCCATCGCATCGATGAAGCTGTGCCTGCAGACGCTCAGCCGCCGCCATGTGAGCGACGAAGAGCGAGAGAGCTTCCACCAGTATATGCTGGAAGACCTGGACCGCCTCGACCTGCTCGTCAACCAGGTCCTCACTGCCGGCCGCGTGGACACCGCCCCGGCCGACGAAGAGCTGGATGATGTTTCCCTGGCCGACGTCCTTCAGGAATGCTCCGAGACCATCTGCAGCCGATACCGCGTGCCCCCTGGAACCATCCGGCACTCGGCTGAGCCGTGCCGCGTCCGCGCCCGTCAGGTTGACCTGGAATTGATCTTCCGCAACCTGATCGACAATGCTGTCAAGTACGCCGCCGCTCCCCCCGAGGTTGACGTGATTCTGAAACGCCCCGCCGATGGCGATGTCGTCATCCAGATATGTGACAATGGCCCTGGTATCCCCAAGACACTCCGCAACAAGGTCTTCGAACGCTTCCGCCGCCTGGGTCTGGAACTCGAACGGGAAAAGCCCGGTACGGGACTGGGGCTGTTCATTGTGCGTACTCTCGTCCGGCGGCTCGGTGGGCAGGTCCGCGTCCGCGACAGGGAAACGGGTAGCGGGGCGGTTCTCGAGGTCAGACTTCCCCGCAAACTGGTCGTGGACGACCTTCCCTCGCCGCCAGCAGCATGAATCGACATGATCCGGCTTTTGTCCAGCATTTATCCGCTCCATGGCTGCGGCAATGGCACCTTCCGCCATTGGCGCAGATGACGCGGTTCAACATCGGGTGGGGCCCGACCGAGAACTGGACTCCCTCTCGGTCGTCGCTGGGGGTATCACGTAGGGGTCCCGAGGCAGAACGATGAACGGCAAACACATTCTGGTAGTCGAAGACGAAGCCCACCTGGCAACGGGCATCAAGTACAACCTCGACGCCGAAGGCTATCGCGTCACGACCGTTGGCGACGGCCCATCGGCGCTCAGCTACATCAAAGACCACCCCGACTCGATCGACCTGGTGATCCTGGACCTCATGCTGCCGGGCATGAGCGGATACGCCGTCTGCGAAACGCTGCGGTCTGACAACCAGCATATGCCGATCCTGATTCTCAGTGCCCGCACCCTTTCCGAGGACCGCGCCCGCGGGTTCGATGTCGGGGCTGACCAGTTCCTCACCAAACCATTCGACCTCGACGAACTCCTCAGCCGTGTCAAGGGACTGCTGACGCTTTACGGCCGGCGGTTGGGACGCCTGGCGAGCCAGCCCAGACGAGTCAGCACCTTCGAGTTCGCCGACAGCCGAATCGATTTCGACGCCTTCCAGGTCACGGTTCGCAACAAGCCCGTGCGAATGACCCAGTTGGAGATGAAGCTCCTCCGCTACTTCGTGGAGAACGACGGCCGGCTCATACCGCGCCATGAACTGCTGGAGAATGTCTGGGAAATGCCGGGCTATCTCAACACCCGGGCCCCCGACCAGTTCATCCGCCGCCTGCGAAAGATCTTCGAACCCGACCCGGCCAGCCCCCGCCACTTTCTTACCATCCGCGACGTCGGGTACCGGTTTGTGGCCAAGGGGGAGACTGCGGATTAGTCGAGGATCGCCTCCGCCTGCTCGCGGCAGGAATCCATCGCGCAGGGAATGCCCGTGACTTCCGCACACTCGCGGGTAAGGCTCACCAGGTCACGGCGGCTGATGGCCGCCAGATGGAAGCAGCCGGCGCCGGCCATAAGTTGCTCCAGGCCCGTCTGGAGCTTATTGACGTACGAGTAGATGCCGACGGCACCGAGAGGAATCCTGGGCATCTCGGTGCGACCCACCAGGTCGGCAACCTGCTGCCAGCATACGAAAATTTCCTCGGGGGTGGAGCCGAACCGGCTCACCGACGGAGGCAGCTTGCCCTCCTTCAGCCACCTGGCAATGTCCTTGCCCGCCGCGGCCGACGTGATCATCGCCCGCCCCATGCACACCGCCTTGACCGCCGGAGATGCCAGGGCAAGGCACTTGAAGAGCTGATCCTCGGTACTGAATCCACCGGCAAAGGCCATGTCCGGAACCGGCCGGCCTTTGGCCGCCATCTTCGCGGCGAACTCGGCGGCTGCGGAGTGCAGATAGATCGCCGGCAGGCCCCAATTCCAGAGCATCCGCCCGGGAGCCACTCTTGAGTCTTCCGAACCGCCGTCGATCGTCAGCAGATCGATCCGGGCCTTGCTGCTCCATTTCATGGCCATCGCCAGCTCGCGAGGCCCACAGACCCTCATCTTGACTGCAATCCGCCGAAAGCCCAGGCCGCGCAGGCGATCGCACTCGGCGTAGAAACAGTCTTCCTCCACGAAGCCCAGGCGGCTGTGGTACTGGAACCGGCGGATCACACCCTCTTCACAGGCCGACTGGACAATCGGATCCAGGGGATCGGGCGTGACGAGGCAGCCTCGGTTGCGGAGCTGCAAGGCCTGCTCCAGCGAGTCGACCATCCCTGGCGCTTCGTTGTGTCTGGAACCGATCC
The DNA here is from genome assembly GCA_964563135.1 of uncultured Planctomycetaceae bacterium. Taxonomy (GTDB): domain Bacteria; phylum Planctomycetota; class Planctomycetia; order Pirellulales; family Thermoguttaceae; genus JAAYAY01. Next base: position 24,166 of record CAZLWV010000053.1, on the reverse strand, counting down.
GGCTGAGATCTGGGCCGCTTTCGTCTTTTGTCTGCGGGAGACCCTGCTGGCAGTTTGGGGCCCCGGCTCCACGGCCCAGATGGAGTTCGATTGTGTCCAGGCCGTGCCTGTCGATCACGTACTCGGCCACCCCTGACCGCAAATCGTCTCCGTTCACCTGAACGAGCATCTCCCCCTCGTCACGGTGATACCTCTTGTAGAGCGCGACGCGGCGATCCAGGTCCGGTGCCCGCGTGACTTTTCCCTCGGCGCTCCGCTCCAGTCCCGGATCGACTCTGCACAGGCTGGCACTGCATGACCACGTGATTCCCGCCAGCGCTGCCCCAACCGCGAAATGCTCCCAGTCCCTCTGGCCCCCTTGGCTTGAACCCGCAGCCCCGGTGAAGACGGGAAGGGCCATCCTGACCTTCCGGTCCCAGCCGTACTCAGTCTCCGTGTGGACCACCGGTAAACGACAGGCATACGGCTCGGCCCCCGGCTGGTCTGCCAATCCGGCTCGCTGGAAAGCACAGCCGCAGATTCCGAGATGGCCGTAGTCAACTGGGTCACTCTTGCCACTGCCCATCCCCGATCTTCCGCAGGCCCCCCGATAGATCAACTCCCGCCCCCGCAGCGAGGCCTCGAACACCTGGTCGTCGTTGGCAGATCGCGAGCTGAACTGATCCTGCGAGACGTTGTCCGGCGACGTATTGCCGGAAAGAGCGACATCGGTTCCGTTGGGCTGCTGAGGACTACCCATCACACACTCCTTGGCAACAACTGGCTTGCTCCACCTCGGATGCATGGCAGAGAACCAACGAATCCGGCCGGCCGGAAGAGACTCCTCAAGGGTTCGTCCGCCATCCATTCGGCCATTTCGTTCTGCTGAGACACCATCCCGATCGCCTGGGTGGTGAAGATGGATCTCAAGGCCCGGAGAATCCGGCCCTGATTCATCGCCAGGTCGATTCTAGCAGGATCACGCGAATTTGTAATCCCTTATTGTGCTAATAAGTAGAATTAGATGTATTAATGTACTGCGTTGGCAGAACTGGCAGGCATGAGTGGGCAAGAAACGCCAGCGAGGACGGAAAAGCTTCCGTCCTCGCTGGGGTGGTATGCCTGCAATGTCTGGCGCGGGGCCGGCCCGGTTTCAGCGGCTGAACTTCACTCGGCCTCCCACGATGACCTTCTCCGCCCATCCTTTCAGCTTCCAGCCGGCAAAGGGAGTGTTGGTGCTTTTTGACCGGAACTGGCTCGGATCGACCGTCCACTCGACCGCCGGATCGATCAGCACCACGTCGGCGTCGGCTCCGATCGCCAGCGTTCCCTTGTCGACCCCGATGATCCGGGCCGGATTGATGGTCATCTTCTCCAGGGCTTGCGACCAACTGAGCTTGTTGGTCTCGATGAGCTTTGTCACGACCAGGCCAAGGGCCGTTTCCAGGCCGATGATGCCGAACGGTGCACGATCCAGTTCCTGCATCTTCTTCTCTTTGGCGTGGGGGGCGTGATCGGTAACGATGCAGTCGATCGTGCCGTCTTGAAGGCCCTCAACGCAGGCGTCCACGTGTCCCTGCCCGCGCAAGGGGGGATTCATCTTGTAGTTTGAGTCGAACGTGCGCAGGCACGAGTCGGTCAGCGTGAAGTGGTGCGGCGTCACCTCGGCAGTCACGCGAACTCCCCGTTTCCTGGCCCGGCGGATGATATGAATGCTCCCCCCTGTCGAAACATGCATCACGTGGAGCCAGCCGCCGGTCGCCTCGGCCAGAGCCACGTCGCGGCTGACCATCACATCCTCGGCTGCCGCCGGTATCCCTCCGAGGCCGAGCACCAGTTGGCTCAGCCCCTCGTGCATCACCCCGTCCTGAGTTAGTTCCAGGATTTCGGAATGATTCATCACGGGCCGGCCGAACATCAGGCAGTACTCGAAGGCTCGCCGCATGAGTTCGGCGCTGTAGACCGGCGAACCGTCGTCGCTCACCCCAACCGCCCCCGCCTCAATGAGCTGCCCGATTTCGGCCAGTTCCTTTCCTTCCCGGTTCTTGCTTACGCATGCGATCACAAACACGTTGCAGTTGTCGGCCCGGGCCGCCTTCTGCTTGATGTACTCGACCGTTCCCTGGCTGTCGACGGGAGGATCCGTGTTGGGGCAGCAGGCGATCGACGTGAAGCCGCCCGCCAGCGCGGCCGCCGTGCCCGTCTCGATGGTCTCGTCCTCCTCCCGCCCGGGATCGCGAAGATGAACGTGGATGTCGATCAGCCCCGGGGCCACGATCCTGCCCGACCCATCGATCAGCTCGCATCCGTCTGCCGACTCCACGTCGTAGCCTGCAATCCGGCCATCCTCGATCAACAGGTTCGTAACCCGATCCATCTGCTGGCTCGGATCGATCACCCTTCCGTTTCGGATCAGAATCTTCGACATAGTGTCCATCCCGTCTGATTGGTAGCCGAACTGGCCCGGAATCTGGTCTCAGATGTCCGAGTCTAATTTTTCCCCGCTCCGCGCAGCACGCAGGTCACCAGCCACAGCACGGCCATCCGCACGGCCACACCGTTGGTCACCTGCTCGAGGATCGCCGACTGCGGACCATCGGCCACGTCGGGGGTCACCTCCACGCCGCGATTGATCGGCCCCGGGGCCAGGATCAAGATGTCTTCTTTGGCCCGTGCCAGCCGATCCCGATTCATAGCATACAGGTGGGCGTATTCGCGGACCGAGGGAAACGGGCGGTCGTGCTGCCGTTCGAACTGGATCCGCAGCAGGTTGAGCACGTCCACCCGGGGGATGATCTCGTCGAGACTGTACGAGTACTCGACATCGAGTTCCTTCCATCGGGGTGAGACCAGGGTCGACGGCCCGCACACGATCACGTGAGCCCCCAGGGCCTTGAGCCCCCAGATATTGGAGCGTGCCGTGCGGCTGTGGGCGATGTCTCCTACCAGGGCTACCGTGAGCTCCTTCACCGTGCCGCGCCGCTGGCGGATGGTGAGGATGTCGAGCAGTCCCTGGGTGGGATGCTCGTGGGGACCATCCCCGGCATTGATCACGCAGCAGTTCAGATTCTGCGCCAACAGGTGGGGGGTGCCGGGTGTGCGGTGCCGCACGACCATGATGTCGGCCCCCATCGCCTCGATATTTTTGGCCGTGTCGATGACCGTCTCCCCCTTGGAGAGGCTGCTGGTCGACGCCGAGAAATCAATCGAGTCGGCTCCCAGCCGTCGAGCCGCCAGGGAGAAACTGGTCCGGGTGCGGGTGGAGTTCTCGAAGAACAGGTTGCAGTTGGTGATTCCGCCGAGCACGGGCACCTTGCGCGTTCCTGCCAGCATTGCCCGTTTGAAGATCTCGGCCTTGTCGAGAATTGTCGTAATCTCTTCGGCCGTAAGGTCTTCAAGCCCGAGCAGGTGTCGCCGTTTCCAGCATTCGGGAAACGGCCCCAGTTCGACCACGTCGTCGCTCATCGGTTCCATCACCTCATCAGGGGCAGCAGGGCCGCCAGCCAATCGGAGCACCCGCGCGGCAAAATTTCCCCGCGGCATGTCTGTGCGCTCGGCAGATTCTACCACCGCCCGGCAAACCTGCAAGCGGTGCCCGGAAGACTGCACGCACCGGCCCGACCCGCCGGCCGCGACGACCGCCCCGACGGTCCAGCGAGGCCCCCCGGCCCCCCGCCCCAAGGAATCCCGCCGCAGCGGCAGAGCCGGTATCTCCAACCGCCGACGGGGCCGGACTGGCACCCCCGGGCGCCGCTCCTCCACTGAATGGAATTGCACGATTCCAGGAGACGCAGACTCCGCCGCCACCCTTCGGGAGGCTTGAAGGAGATGGCCCATTCTTTTCCGGCAGCTTCGAATCACCGTGCGGTTGTATCGCCGACGCGGCCGGTTTAGTATCGGTTGATGAATTGCTCACCGATCTGGCGGCCCGTGCTTCGCGGCGGACCTCGGCTGGTGAAACTGAAATCGGGAAGTCATTTTTCCCTCGATCCAGAGGATCGGGTCCAGGTTTGAAGAAGTCCCCATACTTAGAGGAGCCAAGGTGCGATGACTGTTCGAAGGTTGGCGGTGTTGATCGTGGTGACGGGCGCAGGGTTTGCGATGGCAGGCTTGGCAGCCGCCCAGGAGAAAGGGCTCCTTTTCGCCCATCGCGGCGGATCCTACGAGTTTGACGAGAACACGCTTCTGGCGTTTCGATCCTGCTATGAGAAGGGGCTGCGCGGCTTCGAGACCGATGTCCGCATGACCAAGGACGGCCAACTCGTCATTCTCCACGACGACACTCTCGACCGCACCTACAATGCAACCGGAGCCGTGGAGCACAAGACGGCCGACCAACTGCGGGCGATCACCACCAAGAAAGGCCAGCCCTTCCTGTTTCTCGAGGAGCTGCTCGCCTATTTCGACGACAAGCCCGGTGTCTACCTCGAGTTTGAGATGAAGACCAGCAACAAGGAACTGTACCCGGATGCACGGCTCGAGGAGTACTGCCGCAAGCTCCTGGCCGCCGTCCAGTCCCGCCAGCCGGAAGGTTCCTTCTATGTTTGCACATCCTTCGACCAGCGGCCGCTCCGCATCATCAAGGGTCTCGACCCCGCGGCCGATCTGCTCCTGATCACGGGGGGACCGTGCTGCCCGGAGATCGTGGAGCAGGCCCAGAGTATGGGCATCAAACGCATCGGCTGCCGGATGGAAGAAACCTCACGGGCGGCGGTGACCGCGGCCCAGAAAGCCGGCCTCCTGGTGACCGGCTGGCCCGGCCACACGATCCAGGACTACCACCTGGCCGTCGGCCTTGGCGTCGACGCCATTTGCACGGACATTCCCATCGCCGTCCAGGCCTGGAAGGCCAAGACCGAGTAGCCCGACCGTTGATCTCGGATCACCGGAAAGTCGGGCCGTGCGGCCCCACTGTCTTGGATCCGCCGGCGGCTGAGAGCCCACTAAATAGACTTGCACGATTCCAGGAGATCCAGACTCCGCCGCCACCCTTCGGGAGGCGGCTTCAAGGAGATGGCCCATTCTGGGAATCAGGCAACCCGATTTAGAGGGAAAGAGCCGTTGCTGCTCCTGTGAAGAACCGCACACGAGCGGTCATTCTGCCGGCGAGTCAAAGCCCGAGGATCGGGGAGGCATGAACTCGGCATCCGGGGCCGCCGTGCGAAGTGCGTTGATGAGCTCTTTTTCGGGAACCTTGACGGGGCCCGTGATCAGCTCCGGGATGTTGTAGGTGTTCAGGCTCGTGTCGTAGAAGCGGGGATCCTCCTGCGGCAGCAGCAGCGCCTTGTGATCTTGCCCTGATCGGTCCACGTAGCAGAGGTAGGGCCTCGCCACCAGGCCGTTGTCTCGCCTGCTGCTGAACACGATCCATCGCGAGTTGCTGGACCATGAGTGCCACGATTCCGAACGCGGGCTGCCGGCCTTCTCCAATCGCCGGTAGCTCCGATCAGCCAGGTCCATGAGCACCAGGTCGCTGTCTTCCTGAAACGCGGGAAACGGGCCATGGTCGCACATGCAGAACAGCAGGAATCGTCCGTCGGGCGAAGGCCGCGGCTGGAGCAGGCTCTTGCCGGTCTCGCTGGCGGCCAGCAGCAGTTCGGGTTTTCCCCAGCTGTCGGAGGCCGGGTCGTAGGCTATCCGCATCAGGTCGTACTTCGCCTTCTCGAAGTCCTTCAGCGGGGCAAAATCTGTTTTTTCCCACAGGCGGGGAGCACTGCTGAAGAACAGGTACTTGCCGTCCGGCGACCAGGAGGGAAACGTCTCCAGCCGGTCGGGATCGGCAATACCGGGATTGGTCGAAATGTTTCCCGTGCGGAAGTCGACGATGGCCACGTCAGACTCCAGGTCCACCACTTCCCGTGTCTCCGCCCCGGTGGCCCGCATGAACTGCCCGAACCAGTTGACACAGTACGCCGCCCGGTCGCCGCTGGGATGCCACGACGAAACGAAGGCCACCCTGGGTATGGCCTTCGTGCGTGTCTTCACCCGAGCGGCCTTGCCGTCCCGAACCAGGATCGGCCCAGCGGCAATCGACTCGTCGGGACCCGGCCGGGAGTGCACCAGAAACGGGTCCGGGCGGTTGTTTGCGAAACAATGGCAGTTCACGCAGCCGCGATTGAATTCGGAATTGAACAGAAGCGGGGTCTCGTCGTGCGACTCGAGGTTGCGCTGGTAGATGCCAACATACTTGTAGTAGTCGTAAACGGCGTCGAACATCCGGTAGACCAGGTAAGGGTCGATCTCCTCCTGGGCCACCTGCCACTGGATCGGCTCAAAACGCTGCCAGCCGTGGTCGGCGTTTCTGACATAGATCTGCACGCTCAGCGGTTTGCCGCGGTTCTGTGCCAGCAGCGTCTTCCACGGTCCCGGCGGGATCCGCACGCCTCCGTCGCCGGAATACGCGGTGACCGCCGGCCCTGCGGCACCTTGAATCTGCACGCAGTAGGCGGTCCCGGGCTCTTCGACAACGAAGTTGAGCGGTGCTATGTTCGGCGGAATGACCGTCCCGAGGTAGTCGGGACGGATGCGGGCTGCGCGGGGCGCCTCGGTCCACTCGTCCGGCACTTTGTGACCATGCCAGTTCCACCAGGCCGTCACGGCCAGAAGCCCTGCGGCCAACCCTGCCACGATCACCAGCCTTCGGCGTCCCCGCACAGTCAATCTCCCCGACGGCCGTAGTAGAAGCGAAAATATGCCAGCCCAAGTTCTCCGGCCGCCTGCGAAATCTGCCGGGGATTCGCCCGGCCGGAGTCGGTCATCTCATCCAGTTTGCGGATCTTGCTCAGAGTCGGCTCGCTGATTGCGCAACCGTTGATTACCACCGCGCCGCTGGAGGTGTCCGGCTTGTCCTTGGCGGCCCGAGCGTAGATCATTGCCGCCTCTTCATACACGGGCGGTGTGCCGGGATAGGAGTAATTTGCCGCCTTCGGCAGCAAGGCGGCAACGGCTCCAACATCCGCATCCACCAGATGCACGGCCATCAGATACTCAAAGGCTGTGCGATTCTGCGGGTTCTGCTCCAGCGCGCTGGCAATCTGCTCCCGCGTGGAGACGACCCTTCCGGCGATGATCGTGTTGGGGACGAACTCCGCTGTCCGATGAATATCCTCCTCGGTAATTCTCCACGAGCAGATCGGGCCGAGTTCTGCATCGCTCGAAACATCGCAGGCCTTTTGGAGGCGCATCAGCCAATCCTCCGCCCAGGAGCCGTTAACCAGGTCATCGCGCAGGACGTTGAGGAAAAGACGGGCCTGCTCCACCTGCCCCTTGGCCATCGCGATCTTCGTCAATTGCTGCAGGCACTTTGCCGACGGATGCCTCACGTAGCTCTCGTGGGCATAATACTCCGCGTCGTTCAGACGCCCCAGTTGCAGATGCAGCTCGCCAAGCTTCCGCAGCGAGAGCGCGTCCAGGTCGATGACCGAAAGGGTATAGGGACCAGTCTTCGACTCCACGACGAAGGGACACCCGAACTGGCGGTAAGAGAACATCTCCGCCGGCATCCGGCCGGTGCGCGAGAGCGCCATATTGACATCGTGGACGACGTACATCGAGTACCGGTCGAGCGGGATGCGAGTTGCCAGTTGCAGGACCTCGTCCCACCGTTGGCAGTCGGCAGAGTAGTGCAGCCTCAGAACGGTTCTGATTTGGGGTTGCGCAGCGAGCTTTCCAGCCAGGACCGCCGCGGCCAGCAGAACAGCAGTGATGGCTGCCGGGCGGAGTCTGCCTCCCATGCCCGCCGATTCCTGACGGGCGGAGTCGGCAACGCCGGGCTCTGTTTGGGCAGGCCTTCCGCGTCGCCTGGCCTCGCGGTCGGCCAGCAGAAGGGCGCACAGCGGAAAAGAAACATACACGGCCACGGCGATCGTGCTGAGGGACCGCTCTTCCGCGAAAGGAAGGGCAGCCGGAATGTGAAGATAGAACGAACCGGGATCAAAGGCGTCCAGTGCGCCTTCGACGGCCAGGCGGCCTGCGACCGCCCCCACGATCAAGCCCAGTTTCACCCCCCAGCGCCCCGGGCGGTAGAGCTCGCAGATCAATACGCACGATGCAAACACGTAAAACGCGGCACCCGCCACATAGTAGAGCAGGGCGCAAAGCCCGCCGAACCACACAACCTGCCATCCACCCCAGCGGCCGGAGGCCCGAACGTAGGCCGCGGCACCGAGAAAGGGTAGTCATAGCGGCTGTGGGCCACCAGCACCACGATGGCCGGCACCGCCCACATCACCCCTGACCCCGAAAGGGATACGTGCTTCATGTATCCCCAGGTCGACGTGGAGACCAGCCATGCGACCGTCACGAGGATCAGAGTGCCGGGCCAACCAGAATGGCACGCCTCGAGAATCAGTTCTCCCAGCCAGGCAGCCGGTCCCCCCGGCACCAGCAGGAAATCGCGGAGGAAGCGGAAGTTCCAGAGAAACAGGTCACTCTGGACGAAGAACACACAACGAGGGTCCACGACCGCCTGGATGTACCAGGCGAACACCAGGAGAAAGAGCACCACCCGCGCTGGAAACAGCGCCTTCCCAACCACCACCACTCGCTGAAGGAATGCCTTCACCTGACACTTCCCCGTTGGCGTTGAATTCGGAGTCAATCCCGCCTCATTGGACCGCCCGTCCTGCCGCTCAACACCCTGCTCGCATAAGGGACCCAAGCGGACTCGTGCGGTTCGGCGTCCATTCTCTTCCGCCGGGCAACTGCGCACTATGCCGCCGCCGGGGGGGTGTCTTGGATCTCGGCTGCGCAGGACGGGCACAAAGAAGTCTGGTACAATAACGTGCTTACGATTCCGAGGAACGATGCCCCGCAGAACCACACATGAGGAAATCTCCATGAAATCGGCTATGTGCTCAACACTCTTCCTTGCGGCTGCCTTTCTGCTTCCGACTGCTGCCTCTACGGGCGCCATCGCGGCAGACAATCCCTTTCTGGGCGATTGGGCGCTGACGATTCCTGGCGGCGGAGCCGGCTGGTTGGGGGTGGAGGACAAGGACGGCCAACTTACGGGCAGCATTCTCTGGGGCGGCGGAAGTGTTCTGCCGGTTTCCAGTGTCCGTGTCGATGGCGGCACTCTGGTGATCACCCGCATTCACCAGCAGCGACGCCCGGGCGCGGCCGAGCCGAGCGTGGAGACGGAGACCATCAAGGCGACTCTTGAAGGCGACACGATGACCCTCAACTCGCAGCGTGACCGTGCCGACGGAAAGACGCTGGGCAGCGCCAGTTTTACCGGAAAACGCATCCCGCCCCTGCCGCCTGCCCCCGACATGGCCAAGGTGAAGTACGGCGACCCGATCTCCCTGTTCAATGGCAAGGACCTTGCCGGTTGGAAGGCGATGAACCCCTCCGCTCCCAACGGCTGGAGCGTGCAGGATGGCATTCTGGTCAACACGGCCCCGCAGGAGCCGGGCAAACACATCTCCTATGCAAACCTCCAGACCGAGGCCGAGTTTGAGGACTTCAACCTCACCCTCGAAGTACGCGTGCAGGAGGGTGGAAACAGCGGCGTCTATTTGCGGGGTATTTACGAGGTCCAGGTGTCGGACACACTGGGCAAAGAGCTGGACTCGCACAACATGGGAGCCATCTACAGCCGGATTACGCCGACCGCCTCCGCGGAGAAACCTGCCGGCCAGTGGCAAACCCTGGATATCACGCTCGTGGATCGCCACGCAACCGTGATCTTGAACGGCAAGAGGATCATCGACAACCAGCCGCTCCGCGGCTGCACCGGCGGCGCCTTGTGGTCCGACCAGTTCCGCCCCGGCCCCATCTACCTGCAAGGCGACCACACCAGCGTCGACTACCGCAACATCGTTCTGCGCCCCGTGCTCCGCGACTGAAGGCGGCCAGATCCAGATTGCGGCTCAAGCTGCTTGGAGGGCTGCAAGCGATCCGCGCGGGGGATACGGGACTGGTGTCTGCAGAATGGTAGAATCGTGCAGTTCGCAGATTGCTGCCTGCCCGCCGGCAAGACCGGTTTTCCGGACGGTGCGGTTGGGAACCAGCCCACCTTCTGGTGGCCTTTGTCCTGGCGGGAGGTTAGAATCCTGGCAGGTCCACGGTCCCCAGACTGAGCAGGTGTGAGCATGACTTACCCGCCCCAGGCATGGTTCCTGTCATTGATTGCGGCCTTCGCTCTGGCCGTGTCCGCCTCGGCAACCGGGACGGAAATGATGCCGCTCCTGGAGGCCGACTGGATCGAGGAAGACCGGCACTTCCAGTCCCCGCAGCCCGTGATGGCTGAAGGACTTCCACCGGCAGAGACGGGCAGTCCCGACAGTCGTCCGGGAACCGGACAAGGAATGACCACCCGGCTCGACGCCGCCGGCGGCTGCGATGGGCTCAAGACCGGCCGGTTCGGCTTCCACACCGCCAGCGGCGAAACGGATCCCTGGTGGCAGGTCGACCTGGGCCGGCCGATAGCGCTCGACCGGGTCGTGATCTTCAACCGCACCGACTGCCCGCCCCAGCGGACCGCCAGAATCCAGATCCTCGTTGCCACAGATCCCGACGTCCCCGAGTTCAGCACCGTCTATCAGCATGACGGCCGGCCGTTCTTGGGCGCCAAGGAAGGCCGGCCGCTTGTGGTGCCGCTTGCCGGGCAGAACGTGACTGCCCGCATCGTGCGTCTCCAGGTCCCGGGGCGTTGCTCCTTCGCCCTCGATGAGGTTGAAGTCTACGCGCTGGGCGATCCGCAGAAGAACATTGCCCTGAATTGCCCCGCCGACCAGAAGAGTATCGGTCCCTACTCGGCGCTCGATGCGAGTGTTCGCCGGGAAACCCCGGCCGCCCCGACCGGATCGGACCATGTGGAGTTCTCGCTGGCCCACACCCGCGCCGTTGTCCAGCGCGGCCGTCAACTGGTCGCCCGGCTTGCCGCTGGCGGCGCCGGAGAGCGTCTTACGCCGCTCGCAGCCGAGCTGGACCAGATTGCCCGGCGGATCGACCAGTTCGAAGCGAGCGGCGACGTTCCGCTGGCCGACCGGCGAGCGCAGCTCTTCCAGGCCCGTCGCCTCGTCCGCCAGATTGCCTTCTGCAACCCGCTTCTCGATTTCGATCGCATCCTGTTCGTCAAGCGTCACGACCCCGGCGGCCTCTACCATATGGTGCACCAGTACTATGGTTTCGGCGCGGTTCCCGGTGGCGGCCTGTTTGTGCTCTCCAATCCTTTTTCGGATCGCCCCAGCGTTCGCAATCTGCTCGATCAGGCCCTGGTCAGCAACGGACGTCTGGCGGGTGAGCCGCTCGCCCCCGGCAGCTTTCTTTCCCCCGATCTTTCCTTCGACGGCAAAAGAATCCTTTTCGCCTACACCCAGGGGCTGGGCAATAAGCCCGAATGGTCGCCCCGGGCCTGCTACCATGTCTTCGAGGTCGGCAGCGACGGAAAGGACCTCAGGCAACTCACCGACGGACCGTGGGAAGATTTCGACCCCTGCTACCTGCCCGACGGGCGGATCGCCTTTATCTCCACCCGCCGCGGCGGCTACCTCCGCTGCGGCGGCTCGGCGCCCCCCTGGGATTCTCCCACCTACACCCTCTACTCCATGGCCGGCAACGGCAGCGATGTGATCTGCCTGAGTTTCCACGAGACCCAGGAGTGGCATCCCAGCGTCGACAACAACGGCATGCTCGTCTATACCCGCTGGGACTACGTCGATCGCGACACCAATGTGGCCCATCACATCTGGAGTTGTTTCCCCGACGGCCGCGACCCGCGTTCCTTCCACGGCAACTATCCGATCAATCGCGAGAAACGCCCCTGGATGGAAATGAGCCCGCGGGCCATCCCCGGTTCCAACAAGTACGTGGCCACGGCCGCCGCCCACCACGGCCATGCCTTCGGCTCGCTTGTGGCGATCGACTATCGGCGCGAAGACGACGGCGCCATGGCCCAAGTCGAGCGGCTCACCCCCGACGTGCCCCTGCCCGAATCGGAAGGGGGCAAACCCATGATCCGCCAGTACATGGCCTACGGGACTCCCTGGCCCCTGAGCGAAGACGACTACCTCTGCGTCTACCATCCCGAAGGCAAGAACCGCGGCATCTACTGGATCGATCGTTTTGGCAACCGCGAGCTCCTCTATCGCGACCCGGAGATCTGCTGTCTGAGCCCGATTCCCCTTCGCCCCCGTCCCACGCCGCCGGCCCTCCCCTCGCGGACCGTCCAGGCCGCCGCCGACATCGCCCAGAAGGCCCCAGTGCGGGCCACGATCGCCGTGATGAATGTCTACCAGAGCGATTTCCAGTGGCCGGCCGGCACGACCATCAAGGCCTTGCGGGTGATCCAGGTTCTGCCCAAGACCACTCCCCCCGTCGACATGCCGCGGATCGGCGCGGCCACCGAAACCAACGCCCGCGCGGTGTTGGGAACCGTGCCCGTCGAGGCCGACGGCAGCGCCTACTTCGACGCCCCGCCAGGCAAACTGATCTACTTCCAGGCCCTCGACGAGCGAGGCCTGGCGGTGCAGTCGATGCGATCGGCCACCTACGTTCATCCGGGAGAACAGCTCACCTGCCAGGGCTGCCACGAACGCAAGCATTCGCCGCCGGGCCGGTTTGCCAGTATGCCGCTGGCCCTGGCGCGGGGACCGTCAAGCATCACTCCAGCCCCCGACGGAGCCAATCCCTTCAGCTATCCCCGGCTCGTGCAGCCGGTCCTCGATCGCCACTGTGTCAAGTGCCACCAGGAAAGGAAAGCCCTCGACCTGGCCGGCACGGTGACTAGCAAGCTGGGTTGGACCGTATCGTACGAGAACCTGGCCCCGAAGTACGGATTCTACTTCCACGTGTCCAACGGCTCGATCAAGTCTGGCGTCCACGGGGGCAGCCGTACGATTCCCGGGCAGTTCGGCGCCCGTGCCTCGAAGCTGCTCGAGTACCTCGACCAGCGCCACTACGGGGTAAACCTTCCCCAGGGGGATTTGGACCGCATCACCCTCTGGCTCGACGCCAACTCCGAGTTCTATGGCGGCTATCACGATACGGCCAGGCAGTCCCTGGGCCAGGTCATACAGCCCGCGCTCGATTAGTCCAGCAGCGCCGCCTTGAGCGGCTTCCGCCACGCCTTCGCCTCCGGATCGTACACTCCGAAACCGGCACAGAACTCCCAATAGCCGAACCCGATCTTGCGGCCAAGGGCTTCACTGGCCACAAACCGCGTCCATCTCGCCCGTGACTCGAGATCGGCTCGGCTGTAAGCTCCAAACTCGCCCAGGTAGATCGGCCTTCGCTCCTTCACGCTCCAGGCTAGGGCCTTGTCCATGTCGTTGATCACCGCCTGCCGCTCGGCCGGCGTGCCGGTCCAGGTGGTGCCCAGCCACCGGTCCGCGTCGGGACCCGCCCAGCCGGCGCCCTGGTGGGTGAACTGGAACGGTTTGTAGTAGTGGAACGTGCCGATCAGGTTCCTGTCATCTTTGGGAAGCACCAGGCTCTCCAGGGCATCGACGCTGTTCCAGTCGACCGGGCCGATCATGACCATTCGCGTCGGATTCGTCCGCCGCACCACAGCCAGTGTCTCCGCCGCCAACAGGTTCCACTTGTCTGCATCGAGTGCCCCGTTCGGTTCGTTGAGCAATTCGAAGTATAGCGTCTCTGGATAGCCCTTGAACCGCTCCGCAATCTGCCCCCAGATAGCCACGAACCGCTGCCTGTGCTCGTCCGACTTGTTGAAAATCTCTTCGTAGTGGTGCATGTTGAGCACGGCATAGAGTTGGTGTGCCATCGCCTGCCGTACGACATGCTCAACCCGGTCCAGGAAGTCCGGGTCGACCGTGTAAGGCGAATCTTTGGCTGCGTGAGCCGACCAGCGAACCGGGATCCGCACCGAATTGAAGCCCGCCGATTGGATCAGGTCAAAAAACTGGTCCTCGACCCGCGTTCCCCACTCCCCCTCGCGCGGCGCTTCGAGCATGTTGCCCAGGTTCACGCCGCGTCCCAAGGCCGGCTTGAGATCGCGGAAGAAATCGGTGGCCATCAGTTCCTGCGAAATCCCCGCTCCGAACGGCACCGCCCGCACGTTGTCGACCACGAACCGCGCCGCCCGTGGCGGGCGATCGAGCATCACGACCGCCGAAACGATGTTGCCCTGGTCGATCGGATGGTTCGTCTCTCCGTGCCATGAACCGAAAGGCAGGTGCAGCGTGGCCTTGCCGCCGGCCGCGACGGTCACCGACTCGGTGTTGTTGTTCTTCCGCCCATCCGAGCCCGGATTGTTGATCCCAAGCAGCACGCGGACCGCCTGTTGCTCAGGGTTGAACACATCCATCTCCACCCCGTAGTACCCCGACAGATCCCATTTCCCCTCGCCAGGTGTGATCGTCACGCCGGGCCAGTCCGCCCCAGCCTCCGTAGTCACCTCCAGGGCCTGACCGCTCGTGCCCGGCACCCGTGTTGCCGCGGCTTGATTGGTGGCAAACGTGACGGCCTCCGGATTCTCGAAATCAATGAACACGTGCACTGCCGACGGCTGCTGGCCCCCCAGGGCAACGGCCGACATTGCCGCAACGCCCGCCAGGGCGAGGCAATACCCGGTGAGATTCCGCGTCAGAACACTCCAACCGGCAATCCAGCGACCTGCCATGTTTCTTCTCCTGCTTGCTCTCGAGGGTTTGCTCTTTTCACAGGACCACCGTTTCACGGCACGGCCTGTGGTTCGGCCGGCTTTCTGCTTCGCGGCGGCACCGTTTCGACCGCCTCCAGCGCCAACCGCATCATTTCCTCGGCCGATGTCCTGGCTACCTTGCGGATCAGGGCCCGGTCCGTGTTGTCGCCCACCTCATAGATGACCGCCGGAACCTTCATCGCCTTTCGTGCCCAGACTTTCGACAGCGGTCCCGACCCCGAACTCGGTTCCTGCCGCACCTTGTAGTCGGGCAGTCGCTGCCCCAGCGCCCTGAGCCAGCGCTCGGAAAACTCCGCCGGCCAGACTTCCTGCTTGCCGATCTCCGGATAGAACACGTCGTGCTGCGTCGAATGGAAGTCGAGAAAGAGTACCAGCCGCGGCATCTCGGGGCTCTGGTAGCGGAGGATCGAGTCTCGAGCTGCCTGGGTTTCCGGCTGGCGGAACTTTGCCCAGTCGCGATTCAGATCCACCCCATTCAGATTGTGCCGCCAGTTCCCGGCGGCCACTCCGTCCGGATTCATCAGCGGAATCACAATCACCTCAAACGAGCGGCGAAACTCCAATGCCAGTTCGTCCGGTCCGACCAGCGTTTCCACAAACTCCATCAGGGCCAAGGTGCCGGTGATTTCCGGTGGATGCTGGCGGCCGATGATGGCAATGGCGTGTTTTGGCTCCCCCTGGCG
Organism: uncultured Planctomycetaceae bacterium; assembly: GCA_964563135.1. GTDB lineage: Bacteria > Planctomycetota > Planctomycetia > Pirellulales > Thermoguttaceae > JAAYAY01. The sequence continues at coordinate 8,875 of CAZLWV010000053.1, read as the reverse complement.
GATCGTCAGTTGCCGCAGCGGTCGCCCGCCGGCCGACCGCCCGATTTCCGACTCCTCGACGAAAGGCAGGCTGGCGATCCTGTCAGTCCATGCCGTCAGTTCCGCGATGCCGATCATCTCCTGCGCCGCGATCCAGAGCGGCTTGGGCCCCACGTCGACCCGCAGCGTCGCCCCGCCTTCCTGACGCTGATAGCGGTCGGCCGGCAGCGGCTTCCAGCTCGTTCCATCCAGGCTCAGCTTGGGATGATAGCGATGCTTGCCACCTTCGTAGGTCAGCCGGATCGTGATCGTTTGCGGCTCGGTGGCCGAGACCCGGAAGGCATACCAGGCGCTGTCATTGACCGGCTCGTTCTCCGGCCGGATCACGGCCCGGTAGTCGCCGCTGTCTTCCCGGACAACGTCATTGAGCCTTCCCCCGTCGAAGTCCGCATCGAACGTCACGCCGGCATCGGCAAGCTTGAAGACCCGAGGACTGTTTGCTTTCGAGTCGTCTGCCGCCACGCTGCCAACCAGGAGCAAGCAGCCCGCAAGCCATGGCAGCGCGGGCGCCCAAGACTCCGTCATTCCACCGTTCCCGTATTGTTCCAAGTTTCTATCACTCCCTTGTCGAGTTCCACCGGCGGCAGGGTCGCCAGCTCGGTTGCCTGGGGCCTGCTTCCGCCCGGCGCGAGTCTGCGTGAGAAGCTTGACGATACTTTGAGGTTGGCAGGGCAGGCCCCGCGTGCCGATCGGGGCTGCCACTGACGCGGCCGCCTGCGGATCACAGCTCCGGGATCGGATCGTCGGCCATGATGTCGTCGCCTTCCCAGTTGGCCTTGCCGTCCTGGTAGATCAGGATACGGGATTTGCTCCCCGGCACCGGCTTGGCACTTTTTGGCGGCAAAAGACGTCGATGTTCTTCCAGGATCTCACGATACGCCGGATCGCCGGCCAGGTTCGTCCACTCGTTTGGATCCTTCTGCATGTCGTAAAGCTCTTCCGATCCGTCGGCATACTGGATGAATCGCCAGTTCTCGGTGCGGACACCGTGGTTGTCGTGGTTGTGGGTGGTGATGGCCGGCCAGGCGCGAGGAGCTTTTGCGTCCTTCAGTTGCGGCACCAGGCTGTGGCCTTCCAAGCCGTTCTTGGGGGGCAGACCGCACAGTTCGACCAGCGTCGGGTAGATGTCGAGCAGTTCCGCCGGCCGGTTGCAGCGGGCCCCGGCCACCACGCCCGGCCCGGCAAAGATCAGCGGCACCCGGGTCGAACGATCCCAGAGCGTGTTTTTGCCGGTGATCAGTTTCTCGCCCAGGTGCCAGCCGTGGTCCGACCAGAGGACAATCACCGTGTCGCCCGTGTGGCCGCTCCGCTCGAGGGCCTCCGTGAGGCGGCCCACCTGGCTGTCGACAAAACTCGTGCAGGCCAGGTATGAGCGAACCAGGTTCTTCCACTGATTGGCCTCCTGGAGGAACTTGAGCCGCGGCTCGGGCAGCTTCCAGTGCAGGTACCAGGAGAACCTGGGCGTGTCGTCGCGATCGTCCAGCCGCACCGGCGGCAACTGCAGCGTCTCTTCCGGATACAGGTCGAACCATTTCTGGGTTGCATAGCACGGCACATGGGGCAGGAAGAAACCGGCCGAGAGGAAGAAAGGCTCGGGCAGGCCGGACTCCAACTGCTCCACGGTCCAGCTTGCCACCTGCCAGTCCCCCTTGTCTTCGTCCTTGTGGGGAAACACCCCCCAGTCGACCAGCGGATGCTTCGACGGCGTGTCGACCAGCTTCTGCGCCGGACGAGCTCCGATCGCCGACGGCGGCCCCAGCACATCGAACTCGTGGTCCGACTTCTTCCGCCCGTAGCCGCCGTGGTAGATCTTGCCCGCCGAGTAGGTGCGGTAGCCGTGCTGGGCAAGATACTGGGGGAGCGTCACGACATCTCTCCAGCCTTCCACCTCGCGGATCCACGGCTCCAGCCCGTAGACTCCCGTCGTCGACGGCCGCAAACCGGTCATCAGGCTCGTGCGGCACGGGTTGCAGAGCGGCGACTGGCAGTGGGCATTGGTGAACAGAGTGCCCTGGCTGGCCAGCCGATCGATGTTCGGCGTCTGCGCCTGGGGGTGGCCGCCCAGGCAGCCGAACCAGTCGTTTTGGTCGTCGATGGCGATGAACAGGATGTTGGGCTTCTCGGCAGCCTGCAGCCCGTTCGTTGCGGCGGCGAACAACAGCAGGATCCCGATTGCGAAGGTTTTGTTCATTCCCAGTTCCTTGTCTTCGAGCCGGCTTGATGCGATTATCGCTCCGAAGCCGCCTGGCGGGTCACCTCGCGACTCTCATCAATTTGTCCGGTCTGGCCGCCACGTTCAAGCCCGCGGGGGAAAGTTGGGCAAAGTGGCGACGGTATTTCCTGGGTTAGCCCGGCTTGTTCGTGAGCTGGGGAGTCCATCGCGTAAGTGATGGCAGCGGATGCACTTAGCGCCTTGTATCTCGGAGGCGGAGGGCATTTGTCAGTTGTCAGTTGTCAGTTGTCAGTTGTCAGTTGCGGAAAGGGGGGAGAGGAGGACGCGGGCAGGGGGCGGGGGCACGAGGGACAGGAGACGCCCGGACTATGCACGAACGTCGAGAACTTCCTACTGCATCGTCCGCTTCACGTGCCGATACATGGGCAGGTGCCGGTAGTAGACCTCCAAGGTGAGCAGGGCCATGCCGGTCGCATACATCCGCCCGCCGCGTTTGCCTTGATCGGCGCCGCTGGGATTCCAACTGCCGGCCTTGTGTCCCGACTTCTCCTGGGTGCGGATCAGGTGCTCGCGCATGCGGTGGTTCCACAGGTCGAAATTGGGTCCTTCCAGGTGATGCAGCACCTGCGTGGCGTAGTAGTAATAGTAGATCGCGCCAAGGCCGCCTCCCGACTCGGGCGGCATATGTTCCATAAGGTACTCGCTGCCGGCAATCAGATTGGGCTCGTCTCTGGGCCAGCCGAGATACTGCTGCGTGAGCAGTCCGGCGGCGGAAAGGGCGAGTCTCTCGTCCTGGCCGGCCATGTAGGCGTAGCGGGACAGCTTGGCTTCCTCGGGCCCCACCGCGCACGACTCGGCGAACCGCCCGGCTCGGGTCAGCGGGAGTTTCTGGATGGCGATCCCCGCCAATTGGGCGCTGCGGATCGCCAGGAAGACCCACCCGGTCACCGACATGTCGCCGGCCTGCTTGGGGCTGTAACGCCAGCCGCCCTCGGAATGCTGCGCGTTGAACAGATACTTGAGCGCGAGCTGGGCATTGATCTTGAGCCGGTCGTCGCCCGACAGACCGTAGGCTTCGCAGAAGGCGATCGTGCCCAAGGCGTGGGCATACATGCTCCCGCCGAGGTGACCGTCGTTGTCGTCGTTGCTACGCTTTTGGCCCCTGGCCAGGAAGATCAGGCCGTTCTCAACGACCTTCTGGTAGGAGGCCAATTCCGACGGAGACTTCGGCGCGCGGTTGTGGGTCACGCCTGCACCCAGGAATGGGAGTACGCCGAAGGCCGTTCCGGCCACGACGCACTTGTCGACTCCGTTCTCGAACTCGCCCTGGCAGTCGCAATCGGGGATATCCTTGGAGTACTGGTGGAGGGGCCAACTGCCGTCGGGATGCTGGTGTGCCGCCAACCACTTGAGGCCGCGCATGACGGCGGCCTCCGATTCCGGCGTGCCGCCGTAGAAATCGAGCAGGGCCTGCTTGGTCTCGCTGGTCAACCGCCCGCCGATCGATCCGCGGCGAAGCAGCGGTGCAATTTCCCGGTTGGCCGTCAGGGCAGGGGGAAGGTACGTATCGTCTTCCTTGCCGATCCGAATCACGATGGGCCCCGAATCGGTCAGGTGCCCCGCCTTCGATAGGACGCGCGACGATTTCACCCGCGGCTCCAGGCCCGGATCGGCCTCCAGTTCCAAAACGGCCGTCGTCGCGCCGGCTGCGGCTTCGACCTCGTTGACCTTGACGCCCTTGGGAAGATCCTCGGCGCCAAGCTCCAGCGATCCCTCGTAGCTGCCGCGGGCGATCGGCAATTCAACCCGCTGTTTCTTACCAGGCTCGATCGTCACCACCCTGAAAGAGTCCACGTCAAACGGTTTGCCCTCCACCTTGAGCGGCAATTCCACACCGATCTTCCGCCCGAACAGCGTGGTGGCCACGCAGATCTTGAGATCCGCATTCGGCGCGTCCCGGGCGGCCGCGATCTTGAGCGTCGTGCCGTCATTTTCCACCGACGCGGCAGCCAGCTTGCACTGTACCTTCGCCGTAGCCCCTTCGACACTCAGCGGCACGGCGCCTCGAAACCCGTTGCGGCTTAATTTGACGTCCACCGTCTTGCTCGTGCCGGGCTGAAGTAGCACCGCCGCCATGGGCATCAGTGAGGGTAGATTCAACTTGGGCACATTGACTGTCAGCGGCTGCGCGGCGGTCTGCTCACCGATGGATGCGGTCACTTCGACTGAGGTCGTCAAGGGCTCGTCGCCAAGCGATTGGGCCGCCTTGACAGTCAGGTTGCCTGCCGAATCCTTTTCCGCGATCTTCGGAACCTCAATCGTGATCCCCTTGGGCAGCTGGCCGAGCTTGATTTCGATCGGTCCCTCGTTGCCGTTCCGCTCGACCTGCAACTCGACCTTCGCCTCGGCTCCCGGCTGGAGCGTAAGAGACTGGAGTTCAGCCAGAGCGATCGGCTGGGGCGGTAGCGGCTCCGGTTTCGGGGCCTCGACCACGGGCGGTTGCGGTGAACCACAGCCCGTGAGCAACAGCAGGATCCATGGAGACCAGACGATCAGCAGAATTGCCGACGCTCTCATGACGGTGCCTCCCGCTAGGTCAGAACGACATGGAGAAGAGGAGGTGCCCGCACCAGGACAGCAGGCCCCCCCCCACGATTGTCTCCCCCTGACGGCGTATGTCAACTGTTTTCCGACAACCAGGGAAGCATTTTTACCAAGTGCCGTTGGAACAAATTCCAGTCATAATCGGGGTCACACCTTGTTCTGGGACAGCTCGGGAAATTGCAGAAGATCCGCATCTTCGGAACCCCGTCTCGCGACTATCGATCGGTTGGAGCCGAACATCTCCGGGACCTTCCGATGCTCATCGAACTGGACCTCTACGGCGTCACGGACGAGGATATGCGGTCGATCGGAGAGATAAGAACGCTTGTGCGCCTCGTGCTTCCCGACGACCGACTCAGCGAGGAAGGTCTGGTACACGTGGGCAATCTGCCCGAGCTCGAATATCTGGCGGTGGCAGAGAATTTCCTACGCAATGGGGCGGGCGGATATCAGCAAGATCAACGAATCGAGCGGCTTTGCCGATCTTTCCCCGGGCTGACGGTTTCGGTGAAATACCGCACCCCGGGGCTGCGCGTCTTGACGGCACCGGCGATAACGCCGGAGTAGGCAATGTCTGCGTTTCTTCTCTGTAACGGTGGTGCGACCGAAATCGCCCCAAAAGCCTGGCCAGAACATCAGGAATCATGGGGAGATTGGGGTATCTGCGACGATCAGCCAAGAAGCCGGATGGATCGCGGCCAACCCGATTTCCGCAGGCAGTCGCCACCATCGCCAGATGAGCACGGCGGCGGTTCCGATCAGCCCCAGCCCCACAGCCCACACGAACCAGGGATCGGGGGCCCATTGACGCACCAGCCAGATGAGCGTGGTGACGACGCAGAAACAGGCCGCCAGGAAGGCGACGATTGTGCTCAGGATTGATCCAAGGAAGACAGGCCGTTGCATGCAAACCGTCTCCTCTGCGACTGGTTCACTTCGTCGTCCACTGGCCTGCGTCGATGCCCAGAAGCGTTCGAAGCTGTTTCTCCTCGGCAGGTTCCATTGGGCAATACCACCCCCAGCCAATGTCGTAGACGCCGTTGCCGACGTGGATCTCGTGCAGTCGCCGATTGGAGCCCTCAAAACGAATGCTCAGGCAGGCCCCCGAGGGCCCGTCCTTCTCGTGCATCCAACTTTCCCTGTTTCGAGTCAGCCTATTCTGGAGCTGAGCGTGGTTCTTGTCCAACCACTCCTTGATGTTCGCGACTGGCTCTTCTTCGGCGATGGTTGCGAGCCATCTTGCCTGCGGTACTTCATCCCAGACCTCGATCTGCCGAATCTGGCAGACAGATGGAAACCGGATCTCGTCCCCCCAAGTTACGAGGCAGTCAGGCAACCCCCGGCACAGATCGTCAACGCCCAGTCGAGTGACCTGCGTGTTGCGGAAATGGACGTATTCGATACTCGGCAGTTCCCGCAATTGGGCGATTCCCGCGTCTGTAATGGGAATGCCCAACACGAACAGGTGTTTGAGCCTTGGGAGACGGGCAACGTATGCCAACCCGGCGTCGGTCACCGGGATCCGCACGATCATGAGTTCCTGGAGTTGCTGCAGATCGGCGACGTGTGCCAAGCCGGCGTCGGTGACGGGCATGGTGCCGGCGTTCTCCTGCAGCAACCGCAGGAATCTCAGATTGGGCAAGTCCTTCAGATGGGCCAATCCGGCATCCGTGATCTTGGCGCAGTTATGCAGGTGAAGTTCCTCAAGTTGTTTCCAATCGGCCAGGCGTTTCAGGCTCAAATCCGTGATCATGCAGCCGGAAATCAACACTTCCCGCAGATTCGGAAAGCGACTGAGGTTCTCGACCCCTGCAAGCCCGGCATCCGAAACCCTGCTCCCCCAGAAGTTCACCAATTCGAGATCGGGGAAGTCGTCCGCATGCGCCAGCAGTGTGACAAGCCCCTGATCGCCGTGGATGTCAATTACTTGCACTTTCAGAAAAGGGTCGTACCCGAACAGCCCGACCAGTCGCCCTCGCGGGACTTGATCGTAGTACTCCACCGTGGCGCCGTGTTCCAGCAGATCCGCGATCGCAGCCGCCTCCCTTCCCCGACGCCATGCGCTGATGCCGACGATCCCAAGCCACAGTGCAAACAGAGTGATGCCAACCAGCATGCCGCGTAGGCTGAAGCGGAATCGCTGCTTGACGGGGAGTCGCCACCAGCGCCAAATGGGCACGACAACGACAGCCGCCAGGTTCAACCCAATACCCCAAACCACCCACGCCGCGGGGTTCCAACGGAAGACAAGCCAGAGCAGCGTGGCAAGCACAAAAAAGCAGGCCACGACCAGCGCCACGATCGTGCCCAGGATTGCTCCCACCAAGACCAGTCTCTTCATTCATCGCCTCCTCAGAACCACGAAGTGATTCTCTCCCTGCTTAGCCGACCCCGCCGTCAAGGTAGTCCATTTCCCCTGTTGCGGCAATGATTTGGCACGATTCCACGACCCGGCTTACGCCCTTGAAAGAGGTAGTTGGTGCGTCGAGACGTACTGTCCGCGCTTTCCTGCAAGTTTGGAGACAGGCGTCGCGATGTGCTGAAAATTGAGGCGAATGTTAAGGGAAAGCGGTGACAAGTCTCCACACTCCAAACGTGGCCTGCAAGTTCTTCTCATATAGAGGGTTACGACGCCGTTTTTCCCCGGTTGGCGCCGCTGATTGCAGACAAAAATCGGTATATTACGGAATTCCGGGGCGGCGTCAGCGGGCGGCGAAGATCCTGCCGCAGAGTCTTAACATTCCCACCACTGTCCCGTAGATCGGCCGATTTTGACACAGGGGCGAGGCCTGTTGACGTCGCCTTGGTGACGGTATCTTGAGTGGCAGCGGGGCGGGCCAGTCGGAAAAAGGTAACTGGGGTAGAATAGAAGTTCGAGGGCGGAGGCTCCGAGGAGTGCGGTATGCGAAAGGGGAGTGGAGCGTGCATGGTTTACTGAGCCGCGTCCTTGCCGGTGGGACGATGGGCTGCGTCGTTCTGCTGGTGACGGACATCGCCATCATCACTCCCATCTGGCGACCGCTGTGGAAGGGCGACGAACGATGGGAGACCGTCTTCGGGATCGCCGCGTTCGGATTACCCGCCGCGTTGCCGGAATCGGCGTATACTTGCTGCTGGCACCGCCAATCTATCGCGAGCTGAAGTTCCTGCCTCTAATGCTTCCACGCTGCCCTTGCTGTAGGAATGTGTGAACTGAGCCCCCGAGCGCCTGAGGCTAAGCATGCCCGGAACCGACCGTCTTGTGCGGAAGAACCGCCCGTGCATCGAACTTCTCGATGACGCGGTCGTGGAGGTTCTGCGCCGAAAGACGCCTACCGAGCGGGTGGCTATGATCTTCGCCGCCAATCGTACCATGCGACTGAGGCTGGAAGGGCATTTGCGCACCCGCCATCCCGATTGGGACAGTCAGGCTGTGATGCAGGAGATTGCCCGGAGGATGAGCCGTGGAGCAGGATGAGCTACTCAGTCCAATCTCACGGAAGAATGGCAGGCCGTCCTCGATCGCTTGGCTGGCGAATAGCCGGATTCAAGCGATTTCTGTTTGCTTACAGACCCGCATGCCAAGGCACCTATTGCAGCAACGCCTTGGCCGAGGCGGTCACGCCCTGGCTGACGTTCGCGTCGATGAGCCTCTTGAGGCCCGCCTTTCCCTTCTCGGGATCGAGGTCGAGAACGGTCCGGGCGATGGTCAGGACGGCCTGTGCGGCCGTTTCTTCGCTTCCCGGGGCATCGAGTTGATCCAGCGCCAATTCGAACGTTCCCACGCACGGGAAGCGGGTGATCGCTTCGATGGCCGCATTTCGCTCATTTGACCGAGTGATCACTTGGAAGGCCTTGGCGGCCATGGCCACCCTTTCGGCGTCCGGCAACTCGAACTGACGGAAGATGCGAATGTAGCCACCCAGGGCACGGACGGCGAACTTGCCGTCGCCTTGTGCGACTTCCAGAAGAACGGGAGCCGCGTCGGCGGAAAGCCAGACACCGAGCGTCTTGGTCGCGGCGTCCTGCAAAGACTCGTCCGAACCGGTCGCGAACTGTCGCATGAGGGCGACGGCCTTT
>CAZLWV010000052.1:32674-45036 GCA_964563135.1 uncultured Planctomycetaceae bacterium | reverse complement strand
CGGTTGGGCGACTCATGGTCGTGCTCCTGGGAATGAGGTACGTGGGATTGGCTCTCATTATTATTACTCAAACTGTAAACGGCAGCTTGTTGTTGGGGGAACGCAGGCGGGGAGCGGGTGGGGCGGGGCGGAAAGTCATCCCGGCTCAATCAGCGATCGCGGCAAGGAAACCAGATGGCCAGCTTACCACCGCCGGATGGGCTCGGCAACCAAGCCGACTGCCAATGCTACAGATGATACGGTGCCCGACGCCCGCGTCGCCCGCGTCGCACGCGTCGCACGCGTCGCACGCGTTGTAGTGCGACTGCGGTGACAGGCCGAACCGATACCCAGGATAACGTGTCAAGCGCCGGGACGCGGATTCCCTGCGCGCACTACCCCGAACCGACAGCGACCTGGAGCGTCAGGCTGAGTGCAGAGAGAACGACACGGTTACGTGGCCAACCGCTCTTCATCTTCACGCGGACGGATTTGCGATCCTGCCGTCGACATCGTTCGGTGAATATGCCGCGGCCATAGGTCTTCTGAGGATCCCATCAAACGACCGTACTGCGGGGCGTCCTTCCGCGCAGCGGCGCCATCTGTCGGGGGAGGCGGACGCCGGATTCCTGATCAAGGTGGCCGAGCGCGATGAGGGGGCGAGATTGTGCGCTCCGAGAATGGAAGGTATTTTGGGGCCGATGCCGTCGACCGGCGTTGCTCGCGTCGGTGGCGGCGACCGACGCGGGTTGAGCGAACACGAAGCTCAGCGGGAGTGGCCCGCAAGGGCCGCGATCCGGTGGAGCGTCTGGTTCGGCAATTCTACTTCTTCTTCAGTTCATCAAGCGTTGCCTTTGCCTGCGGAGCCGACCGGAAGATCCCATCAAGCGAAGAACAAGGATAATCCGTACAGTCCGCGCATGTGCTGACTCGTTTCTCAGTAGCACATTTCCTGATTTCACACAGTTGATCGCAGTAGTATGTCTTAACGCCCACCGAGTGACATCCTGTGCAGTTAATATGTTCCGGTTTAATTGGGGCATTGTACAACTTTGCCCATTCTTCGGCAACTTTGGCACGGAGCTTGTTGTCATCGTTCTTGGTGGCAATGAATGCCTCGCATTGTACACAGTCAAGTCCACAGTACCCAATCATACTACCTCCTCTTGTTTGCCGATGATTAGACTGATCCGCATAACCTGCGGAGCCCTGGTTTCCTATCCGTACAAAAATGCCGTGCAAGCTCTTGCCGCAGGTGTCTTAACCCCTTTGCAGCGAGATGTTTGGCGTCTCTCCGGTGGCTTATCATAGCATCTTATGCGGATCGGCATAACCGGGCCGTCGACCAAATCCGGGTCATGCATGGCCCTGACCTTCTTGAGGTGCTGCTGGAGCGGTGCTTTGAGCGATTCGGGCAGCATCGTAAGCCGGTCTTTCGCGCCCTTGGCCAGAAATCCGTCGGAAGAGGTTTTTATTGCCGACAGTCACCGTAAAACGACCCATTGATGAATACCTGGCGGCAACCACCTCTTCCCCTTGATCGGGTGGCAGAACTGCGGCAGTTCACGCCTGGTGCAGAAAACGGTCGGCCAGAGGTTTGTGAACGGCGGCATCTGATGACGGCTTGCGGACTCGGCCCGCCTGTTCAGGATTGATGCGCCCACTTGAAAAATGGGTTGCTCTTGCGAGCGGGTGCGGTATCCTCAGAGGCGTCGGGGCAGGTCGGCCTTGGCCCGTCCGGAAAAGACAAACTCGGGTAGAATAAGGAATTGGACATCAAGAACATGATGACCGTGATGCACAAAGAGGCCAGGTCCACGGCCAGAGTTGTATACCAGACGTTTCCCGCATAACGACTGCCCACATGAAACGAGCGGTGCTACAACATGGGCGAAACCGACGCCACATCGCGCCGGGTGCGACTTGGCTGCTTGCCAGCCAGTGCATGCGGGCCAACCCAGTTCGATCCATTTGCTCATCCTGTATCATCCCAGAACTCGACCTGCAACGGATCGACGGTGGGCAGACCCCGCGAAGGGCCTCGTTTGTGTCAGAACCTCGTCGCGCGTGAGACACACCGCAAAACCACCGTACTGCGGGGCGCGCTTGTGGGCGTTCTCATACGGGCGTGGTTGATTGGTGGAAATGAGTCGGCGCCTCCGACTACCCCCCCCTTCCGCGGCTATCTGCGGGTGAATGAATCCTTTTTCGCCCGGTTGTCGTATAAAGGTGCGGCTCGCTCGGGAAGAGGGATGATTGGGGGACACGATGGACTTACCGGAAACGAGGCATCCGCCTGACCAGCGGTCGATAGCTGTTGAGGATGCTGAGATTCTGGCCGAGATCGCCCGGGGCGACCTGCGTCGCTTCGATGCCCTCGTAGACCGGTACAAGTGTCGGCTGCTGAGCTATATCGGCCATCGCGTGGCAGACCGACACCACGCTGAGGACCTCACCCAGGAGTCGTTCCTCCGTTTGTTTCGGGCGGCGCGGAGCGGCGGTTACTCGGGCCAAGCAAGCGTTTCCACCTGGCTGTTCACCATCGCTGAGAACTGTGCCACGGACCATCTGCGGGCCTCGGGCCGGCGCCCCCTGACGCTGGCAACCGACACGGCCGGAGGAAACACCGGCGGCTCGCCGAGTATGCTCGACCGCCGTCCCACGACCGACCTCGATCCGGCGGAAGCGGCTGCGCGTCGCGAGAGCCAACGCCGCGCGGAGGCATTGCTCGACGGTCTGCCTGACGAGCAACGTCGCGTGGTGGCTCTGAAAGTGCTAGGCGGCCTGACGCTGGCCGAGATCGCCGCGGTGGTTGAGTGCCCCCTTGGCACTGTCAAATCACGACTGCTCTACGGCCTGCGCAAGATCGAAGCATCGCTTAGCCGCTTGGGGAGGCATAACCATGAACGATGACCATCTGCCCGATGACGATGTGCTGCGACTGGTCTTCGGCGAGTTGGACGCGGAACGCCAGGCCGCCGTGCGGAAAGCCGTTGCGGAGGACGCGGAGTTGGCTGCCACTGCCCGGGGGCTGGAAGCGGCCGTGGCGGCCGTGCGCGCCGAAAACGTGGGCCAGGTCAGCGACGATTTCAACGACCGGCTCCGACGGCGGATGCTGGACATTTTCGCTTGCGCACAAGCAGAGTCAGCTCGCCCAACGTTTCTTACGCGCTCCCTAGACAGGTGGAGGTGGATCATGCGTTCGCCGGTTTCCCGCGTTACGGCGGCGTCCATTTTCGTTCTGGCCGTTGCAGGAGTCGCCTTGTGGTTCCACGGCGGCGGCGCCAGGCCGGCCCTGGCCGACTTCCTCGAACCGATCCTCGAAGCGAAGACTGTCAGGTACAAGGTGACCACCGAAATGAAGGGTCCACCCGCGACAAAAGCAACGACCGTGGTCATGATGCTGGATGCCACGCGGTCGCGCTGGGAGATGGAGGTGGAGATGCCGGACAAATCCAAGGTCATGACCGTGCATATCAGGGATGGGGGCCAGGGAAAGACTCTCCTGCTGCAACCTGGGGAGAAGCGGGCGACGGTCTACGATGACGCCAACACGCCCGAGGACAGGAAGGCCAAGCCCGGCGATCCTTTTTGGTTTCGCTCGCTACTGCTCGATGCCCGGGACAAACCGGGCGTAAAACGAGAGCCGCTCGGCGAGAAAGAGATCGACGGACGCCGAGTCGTCGGAATCCGTATCAGTCTCCCTGCCGCGGTGTTTAGTGTGTGGGGCGATCCCAAAACCGGCCTGCCAGCCCGCATAGAAGTGACCGTGGCGATAATGCCCAATGTGAAGATGACGATGAGCGACTTCGCGTTCAACGTGGACATGGACGAGTCGCTGTTCAGCGTCGAGCCGCCGCCCGGCTATGAGGTAGGATCCTTCTTTATACGAACGCCCATCATCGACGCTTCCACCACGGAGGAGAAGGACCTGATCGACATGTTCCGCGAATACAGCCGATTGAGCGGCGGGCCTTTCCCGGCCTCGCTGGATATGGAGTCGATCGTGGGGATCGTCATGATGGAGTACAATACAGGCAGGATGCAGAAGCCGGGAGCGGAGGAGGAGGTCGCAGAAGTCCAGGCAAAGCTTCAGCCAGGCCTGATGTTCCGCGTCCTGCTGCCGAAGGAAGCGGACGCACACTACGCGGGCAAAGGCGTTTCGCTGGGCGCGGCCGACACGCCCATCTTCTGGTACCGCCCCAAGGATGCAGAGACCTACCGGGTGATTTACGCCGATCTTTCGGTCCGTGACGCCGACACGCCCCCCGGCATGCCCGTCACACTGCCCGAGCAGGACCTCATCGACACGCTGCGCTACTACAGCGAAGCGAGCGGCGGTCCTTTCCCGGACTTGCTGAAATTGGAGTCGCTCATACATGGGGTCGTGATGAAGAAGTATTTTCCGGAACTATCTCAAGGAAATTGGCAGAATCCCAGTGCGGAGCAGATGCAGGAGATCACGCGAATCTCGTATTTGAAGCTTCAGCCCGGCTTAGGGTTTACAGGTTCCCTGCCGCCGGAAGCCAACGCCCAATATGCGGGCAGGGGCGTTTCACTCGGAGCGCCCAACACGCCCATCTTCTGGTATCGCCCCCAGGGCAGCAAGACTTATCGCGTCATCTACGCCGATCTCACGGTCCGCGATGCCGAAACGCCCCCCAGCGCGCCCGACGCGCGGCCGGAGGAAGACCTGATCGACACGCTGCGCTACTACAGCGAATTGAGCGGCGGGCCTTTTCCGGACTCGCTCGACCTACAGACGATGATGGAGATGATTGGGAGGGATTCTGCTATGCGGATGTTCTTGGAGTTAGCTCCTGGGAAGGAGGAGCAGAATGACGAGCAGAGGCACAAGATCGAGGAGCTGTTAGATTTGCAGAGGCTCGCTCGAGAGAAGGGGAAGCCGAACAAGGAGCAAATGACCAAGATCCTAGAAGCCGAGACGCAGAAGTTCATGAAAGCCCAGATGCCGAAGATCATGGCAGCCACGCCTCGGCTTCAGCGAGGTTTGATGTTTACCGGCCTACTGCCGCCGGAAGCCGACGCACATTACGCGGGCAAAGGCGTCTCGCTCGGCGCGGCCGACACGCCGATCTTCTGGTATCGGCCAAAGGACTCGAAGAACTATCGAGTCATCTATGCCGATCTTTCGGTCCGTGACTCCGACACGCCGCCCAGCGTGCCCGACGCGCAACCGGTGCCCGCGCCATCCAGTCCGAAGAAACAGTCTACGAGCGGCGGTCGCCCAGGGACCGCAAGACGAATCGCCGGCGGTTAGCCGGCCAAGTTAACCGGCGTCGATCATATCGACCGCCGACACTTCGCCGGGCACCATTTGGAGCGGCGGGTGGCATCATCCGAAGCGTCGAAGCCGTGCTCGCTAAGGTGCTGAGGTCGCCCTGTTTGAAACGCCTTCGTTTGCGCGCGTAGGTGTTGCACGACGTGTTCACGACCGAAGCAGGAGACGCCAATTTGGTTGCAGTCGCCTCCGCGAGCTACCGCATATCACGCGGCTTGTGCTGTGTGACGAATAATGGCTTGATTTGCTGGGGATGGTGACAAATAGGGCGGACTCCTGGGTAACACATTGAGGCGTTTACACAATGTTTCAATGCCCTACCACAGGAGTCCTGGCGATGATTATCGAGGTGGAAGATCGTTTTTGCAGGGTGCCCAAGGCGTTTTCGCAGGTGCTCGGCAAGCTGGAACGTGCAGCCGCACGGAACGAGGCCGTGCATGCTGTGGAGGCGATGGCCTGGAACGGGCTGATCGAAACCGGTCGCCAGATAATTGCCGCGTACATCGAGCAACAAGGCGAATCCTGTCCTACGGGTTCGCCTGCCGTGCCTTTCGCAGTTCCTGCAATAGGGCGCTGATGCGGAGGTGGCCCTGGAAGTTCTGATTGATGTCCAGCTTCCCCGGGCCGGATTGCCGGATGGTTGCCGGTCCTCCGACGTGATCCCAAGTCTCGGGTGCGACCGTGGTCGTGAGCAATTGAGCGAGTGCGCCGGTGTCGCCGGCTTCTGTCAGATCCTCAACCGGGTATTCGATCCGTTGAAACTTCTGGGAGGCGACCCTCAAGGTTGTGATTCGAATCTCATCCTTGTCGGCGATCCACACCAGGTCGAGATCTGCCAGCACAAGTGACAGCACCGATCGCAGGGGAATTTCCCGCAACTTCCGGGTGATCGGCACGCTGTCGCCAATCTGCACGCCCTGCAAAGCTTGTTGATCCAAGCTCATTTTAACCGAGTGCTTCTCAGCCAGAAGAGCGATGACGTCCTTCAACGGCATTTCGATCACTTCGAGCGTGGTGACACTATTCAAAGCGTCGGCCATCGGTGTACCGGCCAACGTGGGGGGCAACGCGTCCCAGGCAGGCGGCACGGGCCGGAGTTCCTCGGCGTAGCGCAGTTCAATTCGCCGCTGAACATCGCAGCTCTGAGCGATCACTAGCAGATTAGGATTGAAGGAAGCCAGGCTACCGATCCCACCGACGCTATTCCACGAGAAATAGTCGATGCTGTGCGTGATGTCCTCGCGCAGCCCTTTCACGGGCGTTCGAATCTTATACACCGTTGCATACCTGGGCGCTGCCCGGTGGGTCGTAACGAGCACCACGTTGTGCCGCACACACCAGGTTAGATCGACGTCGCCGGTCACGAAATCCAAAGTCCGCGCCAGGGGTATACCGTCAAGACTCCACGAGGTTTTTACATGTTGATCGATGCCCGCCTCGTCCAAAGCTCGCAGATCCAGCACGATGTTGATGTTGTGATCCGAAGCGAGCCGGGTGAGTATGTCTCGCACGGGTGTTTCGATGCATTCAACCCTGGAGCCCTGTCGCAAGGCATCCACCATCCGTTCCCCACAATCCCGTTGCCTCGCGGCATCCTTGCCTTCAATCGCGAATGGATCGGCACCGACTGCAGGCAGCGTGGATTCAGCGGAACTGCCGACCGGCTCGCCTTGGCCTGCGGCTGCCGCGATCTGAGGATCGGCACTGTCGCCGACCGCCTGAGTCTGCGCCACGGCCAGGACGCCGCCGAGGCAGACGATTGCCGCCACAGCCACCAGCGAACTGCGCCCGGTGCCGCGTTGCGATGCCGAACGTTCGCCGGGCAGCAGCATGATACGGCGGATGCGCGCGAGCAGGCGGCCTCCGGTGGCGGCCATGGCGTAGGCCGGCGGAGTGCGGGCGAACTCGGCCAGGGCCAGCAACGATTGGGCATAGACTTCGCGTTCGCGACAAGCCCGCATGGCCAGATCGTCGGTGCAGAATTCTCGCTCGCAACGAATCCGGCGCGACAACCACCACACCGCCGGGTGATAGAATAACACCGTTTCGACAACCGCCTGGATGAGATTTACGAGGTAGTCGAGGCGCCGGATGTGGGCCAGTTCGTGAGCGAGCACGGCCTCGAACTGGGCCGGTGGAAGATGGGTCACCAGGCTCATGGGCAGAATGAGCACCGGCTTGATCCAGCCGATGACGACGGGCGCGATCATCTCGGCCGACTGACGCACGGCAATTGCTCGGCGGAGCCCCAATTGTCGTGCGATGCTCTTCACCTTATCCAGAATGTCGCTGGTTGCCGGCATGCCCGTCCGGCGGAACCCTTGGGAGAGGCTCCACGCCGCCGCGTGCCACGCGGAGAGAAACGCAACACCGGCAATCCAGACCCAGAAGACGAGTTGCAGGATCAGCCGGAGCGAGGGCGAGTAAGAAGGCGCAGTTCCGGGGCCTCCTGCGGAAGCCGTACGTGCATCGATGGACAGACCATCGATTGCCGCTTCTCCGGCAGGCGCATCGAAACTGAATGAGCCAGTTAGTGAAATGTCTTGCCGTGTGCCGGTTGCTGCAGGACCGACCTGTGGATGCGAGTCGGAGGAGGCGTACGGATCACGGGCGACGGCATCACCGGTCGGCTCAACAAGGAGCACGTTGACGACGGGCAGAATGGCCATCACCAACAGCCCGGCGCAGGCGACTGCGTAACGTGCATTGGCTCGTGAGTGCGGCCTGGAGGCACTCGGTTCCGCGTCAGTGGTCGGCGCCAGGTCGTCGCGAAGCAGTCGCAGGATGATTGCCACAGCAGCCGCCACGAGCGCGCCCTGCCAGAGGAAGTGAAGCAGGGCCAGGGCTACGTATTGGGTCACGTTCGGCGAGACACATTGGAAAAGCTGACCGGTCATTTTTGTTTCCCCCACTGCTTCAGTTGACGTTTGATTTCGGCAAGTTCCTCGTCACTGACGTCGCCCGCCTCCAGGGCATGGAGGACGAGCTTCTGAACGGAGCCCTCAAACATGCGATCGACGAAGCTGCTGACGAGGGCCCGTTCGATGTCGTCCTCTTGGACGGCCGGAGTGTAGAGGTGAGAGCGCTGCGACTCGTCGCGGCGGACGAGTCCCTTCTCGACCATCCGCTGCATGAGTTTGAGCGTGGTCGTGTACCGCGTTCGCGGGTCCCCACCCAGCAGTTCGTGCACATCGCGCACAGAAGACGCCCCCCGACTCCACAGCCTTCGCAGGATGGCCAGCTCGGCTTCTGAGGGCTGTGGCAGCTTTTTCTTTGGCGACATCAGTTCCTCCCCGGTGGAATGGCGGCTGTAATACGACACTCGTCGTACCAGACGGCAGTGTATACGACACGCGTCGTATGTGCAAGCGGAATGTTGGGGGAGCTTGGGATTTTTTTCGGGGGGGGCGGAGCATGTGGCTGGGGTTTCCAGCCGCAGCATGCCGGAGCAAGATGCTCCAGCCACGAGTGCGACTGGCGGCAGAGCGGCGTTTTCGGGAATCGGCGGCGAGCCCGCTTCCCGCCTGATCACCGACGGTGGAGGCGAAACAGGTCAGAGACGGGGGCCATCTCGACGACGGTGACGGTGGCGTTGGCCCGGGGTTCGACGATCGCCGCGGTCATCTCGACCAGTGCGCCTCCGAGGTCGTCCATTTGAGAGCGGCACAATCGGATCCAGAGGGCCGACGTGCCCTTGAGCGGACGATCCACGATTCTGCGTCGGGCGAACTCAACTTGGTGTGAATTTCCGATGGGCACGGCACCACCTTGCGCAAGACATTTGGCAGGTCCTTACCGATGCCACTGCGGCGCAAGCATGCTGATCGCCTCCTCGAACGCCGATTTGCGGCGGAAATCCTCGAGCCGGTAGGCGGGCACTGCCGGGTCGACGTTGGTGGCCCAGCGCTGGTGGTGACGGCCGTAGTAGGCGCCGTAGAACTGGTAGTTCGTGTCGACCCAGCGGCTGAGGACCATCAGTTCGCGGGCCGAAAGCATCTTGGAGTGGTCGGCCTGGGCGTTCTTCGGATGGGCCGGGTTGAGCAGGATGTCGATCAGGGTGCTCTTGGCGCATCCCAGGCTTCTCGGCGGCAGGTAGGCGCCGTTGTAGTTGCCCTGGTCGCCCTGCGTGAACGAGGTGAACTCGGGAATGATCGGACCGGCCAGTTGTTTGCTTGCCAGCTCCTCGTAGGAGGTGTTGTAGTAGAGCGTCACTTCGCCCGTCAGGCGGAGGTTGCCGCCGGGTTGGTCGGCGCCGTGGCACGAGACGCACCGGGCGTCGAAGATCGGCTGAATATCCGTGGGGTAGTGGATCACCTGCCCGGCCAGCCCGTCGCCGCCGTTTTCCACCAAGTCGCAGGGCTGCGGCTGGGGCACGCTGGGTGCCCGCCGCAGGGCCAGCGGCGTCTCTGAACTGACGGGCGAGACGGAATGCCCTGCCTCGCCGTGGCAGCCGTTGCACGAGCGGACCTCGCCCGGACGGTAATTCACATAGGTCCGCTCCCGCTGGATCTCGCGGAAGTTTTCATCCAGGGCCTGGAAGAAGATGCTGCGGTCGGCGGGCACCTCAAAGCAGGCCGAACCGTCCGTCTCGACGGGTACTACGCCCCACTGCACCCGCGGCCAGAGCGCCGCCTTCCAGCCGGAGCTGCTCAGCGACGGATCCCAGCGGCGGCCGGTATCCCAGCAGCGGGGCACCGCTTCGTTGATCCGCAGCCACTTGACCTCGCCGGGCGAGACACCCTGCATGCCCTGATAGATATTTGTCAAAACGCACAGGCCCCGATTCCGCCGGGCGTACTCCGGATTGCGATCCGCCTCGATCCGCGGCGGAACCTGCCGGGCGACCAGCGGAATCGGATGCCAGCAGGAGAGCTGCTGGTCGCGATGAACGAGGCGGTGGTTGCCCTCGGTGTCGATCAGGTAGAGGGCGTAGGCATTGGGTACTTCCTTGTAGTGATCGGCCGAACTCGTCTTGTAGGAGACGAGGAACTCGTGATCGTTCACCGGGTAAGGATGCGTGTAAAGGTGGCCGCTCCGGCCATCTTTGTCATGGACGTACTTCCCGTCGGCCTGCAGGAAGAACCAGCCCGGCTCGGTGCGGCGCTCGATGAACACCTGGGGCGTGATATTGGTGATCGGGAAACGAGCGTCGCATGGGAGGTAACCGTCCTCGTCGGGATCGGGCCCGCGGACGCGGCTGCGGTGTTTCGTGTCGATGAGCATGATGGCCCCCAGACACCCGCCCTGCGGATAGTGGCAGGTGCCCACGCAGACCAGCCGTGTTTCGTCGTCGGGAATCGGCTGGGGATACATGTAGACGGTGGTTGTGTCGTCGGCAATGCCGTAGAGTTCCTGGGGCTTGCTGCCGTCCGGATTCATCGACCAGATCGTCTTGGCCACGCGGGCGCCCTTGTCGACATATTCCCAGCGGTGATACATGACGCGGCCATCGCTGAGCACAACGGGGCAGAACTCGCTCACCGGGCTCTTGGTGAGCTGGGTCACGTTGGTGCCGTCGGCATCCATCGTATGCAGGGCCGGCGCGACGAGGTGGGCCGAGCCGCCGCAAAGGATCGTGTGCTCGCAGCGGGTTGACGAGAAAATGATCCGGCCGTCGGGAAGGTAGCAGGGATGAATGTCGTCGGTGTGCCAGGGCCTGCCCCAGCGGGCCACCTTTTCGGCTTCGTCGGCGGGGGGGAACGAGACTTGCCTGAGTCCTTTGCCGTCGATGCCGACCTCCCAGATGCGGAAACCCGAGTCCGGGGTCTCCCGGAAGTCGAACAGCACCTTCTTCGCATCAAACGACAAGCTGATCTTGCCGATGAAGCCTCTGCCGCCGGGCAGTCCGGCTGCGGTCACCACGGCCCGCTCCTGGCCGGAGCGGAGGTTGTAGACGCAGATGCTGTTCTCGGGGAGGAAGCGGTCGGGGCTGGTGCCGTTGTTGATATCCGTGTAGTAATGGTCGGAGGAGTAAGGCTTGCGTTTGACGAACACAAGCTGGTCGAAGCCGAGTTCGTCGGCGGAGACCTGCATCTGGGTTTCTGCCGCGTCCGCGCGGCAGCGTGTCATGCCGGGCAGAAGGGTGAGTGCGACAAGGAGAATCGCCCGTCTCGAGGAATGTCGCATGGCAGAGCCCCCGCAAATCTGGTTGTAAGGGACGGTTGGCACGACAGGGGTTGATCGTACCCCTCCGCAAGGTACGCCGTCAAGTTGGCAGGAGAACTGCAAAGCAGCAGTTCGCCGTTCTCCTGGTCAAGTTGGGCCGACTGTTGCATCGCCCGTCGGGATACGGGAGAATGGCGGCCGGATCGGGCTGCCGCGAAGAGTCGCGACATGGGCACCGGATTGCAGGGAGAACCAGACAATGTGCAATCGTCGAACCTTCTTGAAGCAGGCCGCCCTGGCCTCGGGAACGGCGCTGGCCGTGGCCACGGCATCGGCCGCCCAAGGGGCCAACGAGAGGATCCGCATCGGCGTGGCCGGGTTGAGCCGCGGGCGGAAGCTGTGCGAGGCCTTTGCCAAACAGCCCGACGCCGAACTGGTCTACCTCTGCGAGACGGATACGAAGCGGCTTGACGATGCCCGGAAACGGTTCGAGGTGAAAAACGCCGTGGGCGATTTCCGCAAGATCCTCGACGATCCCTCGATCGATGCGATCGCCATTGCCACGCCCGACCACTGGCACACGCCGATGGCGATGCTCGCGCTGGAGGCGGGAAAGCATGTCTACGTCGAGAAGCCGCCCACCCATAACATCCGCGAAGGCCGGCTGCTGATCGAGGGGGCAAAAAAATACAACCGCGTCGTCCAGGTCGGCACCCAGAACCGATCCAACGAAGGGGTGGCCGAGGCGGTGCAGATGATCCGCGAAGGAGCGATCGGCGACGTGCTGATGGTCAAGGTGATCAACAGCCAGCGGCGCGCCAGCATCGGCCACGCCCAGCCCTGCGATCCTCCGGACACGATCGACTACGATCTGTGGGTCGGGCCCGCTGCCTGGCTTCCCTACCAGCCCAACCGGCTCCACTACGGCTGGCACTGGTTCCGGAACTTCGGCACCAGTGCCAGCCGTAGTGGAGCC
>CAZLWV010000052.1:0-32664 GCA_964563135.1 uncultured Planctomycetaceae bacterium | reverse complement strand
CCGACCGCGCGGCCGCCGAGGGTGTGCGCGTGCTCGGCACCGGCGACATGGGCAACGACGGGGTCCACGACCTGGACATCGGCCGCTGGGGGCTGGGCGTCGACTGCCACCCGTCCCGGGTCAGCGGCTACGGGGAGAAACTCTTCTTCGACGACGACCAGGAATACCCCGACACCCAGTACATCACCTTCGAATACCCCGGCGACGGCAGCTTGGGGCACCGGCGTTTGCTGGTATTCGAGCAGCGGATCTGGTCCCCCTACCGCCAGGAAGGATTCGAGAACGGCGATATCTTCTACGGCACCAAGGGGGTGCTGATGGTCGGCAAGGGGGATGGATACTGGCTGTATGGCGAAAAGAACGCTCTTCTCAAGGAGCGGCAGTTCCCCATGCCCGAAGAGGCCCACCAGCGGAACTTTCTGGATGCGATTCAGGGCAAGGCCCAGGCAAACGCCAGCGCCGAAACCGGGCATCTCTCGGCCTCGCTTTGCCATCTGGGAAACCTCTGCGTGCGTCTGGGACGCGACCTCCATTTCGACCCCGAGAAGGAGAAGTTCGTCAATGACGCCGAGGCCGACAAGCTACTGGGTCGGGAGTACCGCGAAGGGCACTTTGCCGCCCTCAGTTGATGCCCGTAGCCGAACTCGCCAGAGTTTGGCCGTAACAATTTACCGAACTTGCCAGAGTCTTGCCGACTTCGGCCACAAGAATGGGAGCTAAGAAAATGCATCGCCGGTTCTTTCTGAAGGCGGCCGGGGCCGCTGCGCTGGGCACGCTAACGTGGGGATCGATTGCCGGGGCGGCCGAAGCGAAGAGACGGAAGTTCACGCTGGATCTGCGCTGCGGGGCGATCGGCGTGGGGGCCGATTTGCGGCAGTCGATCGCCTTGGCCCACCGGTTCGGATTCGAGTCGGTCGAGCCCGCGGGCGAGGCCGTCGCGGCGCTGTCGCAGACGCAACTCGACGAGCTGCTCGCCGAGATGAAGGCCAAGAAGCTGGTCTGGGGGGCGGCCGGACTTCCGGTCAACTTCCGGGCCGACGACGCCGCGTTCGAGGCCGGCATGAAGTCGCTCCCGGCCCTGGCGGCCGGGCTGCAGAAGGCCGGCATCACCCGCATGGGCACGTGGCTCTCGCCCGCCAGCGATGAGCTGACCTACCTGGCCAATTTCCGCCAGCACGCCCGTCGATTGCGACAGGTCTGCAAGGTCCTTGGCGACCACGGGCTCCGTTTTGGCATGGAGTACGTGGGACCCATGACCTCGTGGACCAAAGGCCGCTATCCCTTCATCCACACCATGGCCGAGACCAAAGACCTGATCGCCGAGATGGGAGCAGACAATGCCGGACTGGTGCTCGATAGCTGGCACTGGTACACGGCCGGCGATACGGTCGAGGACCTGCTGTCGCTCGAGAACAGCGATGTGGTGGCCTGCGACCTGAACGACGCTCCGGCCGGCATCGAGAGAAACGCGCAGATCGACAGCCGCCGCGAATTGCCGATGGCCAGCGGCGTGATCGATCTGAAGACGTTCCTGGGAGCCCTGGTAGAAATCGGCTACGACGGCCCGATCCGGGCGGAACCGTTCAACAAGCCCTTGAACGAAATGGGGGACGAGGAGGCGCTTTCCGCCACGGCCAAGGCGATGCGGAAGGCGTTTGCGCTGGTGGAGTAGTCGCGGCTTGTGCGACTGACCTCAAAGATCGTCGAGCCTATCCTGGAGACTGGCAAGGGGCGGAACCAGATCACCGGCCATCGGGCCGGCCTGCCGCCTTGTGCAGCCGTTTCGCGGTGGGAACCATGCGATTGCGAACACACAATGACCGGACGCCGGGGCCTGGCGGCTTCACACTGATCGAGCTCGTGGTGGTCATGGTGGCGATTGGCGTCATGCTGGCCATCATCATCCATGGAGTGGTCGACGGAGTGACCAAGGCCCGGCGAATCCAGTGCGCCAACAACATGCGCCAGGCGGCCTTGGCTCTGGGCCAGTACCACGAGCTGTTCGGCACCCTTCCGCCGGCCTGGATCTGCCGGCGGAGCACCGAGAAGGCACCCCAGTGGGGCTGGTACGCGCTGCTGCTTCCGCTGCTGGAACAGAACCAGCTCTACAAGAACCTCAGTCCGGGCCCCACCTCGATTTCCGACATCCTCGCGCAAGGGCCCACGGGAACACAGTTGTTCGTCGGCCCATTGTCGGCCACATGTCCGGCCGGTCTTTCGAAACCGCCCGCCCAGGCGCGATTCTTTCCGCAGGGTGAAGGGGTTCCCCGTCCGTGGCAGCCTCCCGGGGCCAGCTACATCGCCAGCATCGGGTTCTTCTGCCGCACGGGCAACTATGAGAATCACGGCGTCATGTACGGCAACTCGGCCATTCCGATGAAGGCCGTCGTCGACGGCACGAGCTCGACATTTCTCCTGGGAGAACGCGATTGGCAGGGAGGCGCAGCGACCTGGGTGGGAGTGGCCGATCCGCAGAATCCCGGCGCCGGCGGTTTCGGCTGGGTCGGAGGCGTGGTCAGCGTGCCGATGAACTGCCCGGTCGTCCAGGGATTCCGCGATCAGGGATTCTCGAGTCGGCACCCGGGCGGTTCTCAGTTCGCATTCTGCGATGCCTCCGTCCGTTTCATCAGCGAGACAATCGATTTCAACAACGGCACGGCCGACCGGTTTGACTCGACATGCGATACGCTGCTGACCAAGGTGGAGAAATCCCAGTTGGGCGTCTACCAGCAACTGGGAGTGCGCGACGACCAGCGGCCGATCGCCAACGGGCCGTGACTGCGCCCGATCGATCGCCCGTGACGGGCATGCACAAGAGTGCCTTCCGGCGGCGGGATTTGCGCCCCACCGGGCGTTTCGTCCCCCTCGCATCACACTCTGTTGGGGGAGAAATTGGGAGTTCGGGCCATCCCATTCGGTTATTCGGGCCGCGATCCTAGCCTTGCCGGGGGGGATTGGGAGGATTTTATTGTTGCAGGGGCTTCCCTGGTCGGGATAGACTCGAACGCGTCAGCACCTCAAACCTGGGATCGATCAGATGAGAATCCATCTTGAAGAGATCAGGAGTGACGGGAAAGCACCAAAGAAGTTCGTCTATCTCAAGGATGACGCGCATCCGCATCCGCAAATCCATCAAGTCGAGCACTATGCCGATGTCGTGTCCGACAGCAACCGGCTCGAGGCGGTGGTCGTATCCAAGCTGAAGTTCCAGGAGGTCTGCCAACTGTACAAGCGGATCCTGGCCGAGAACCACAATCAACTCAGCAAGGAGCATCGCCAGGAGATCGAGAATGTTGCCCTCGAGGAGCAATTTGTCCCCAAACACCTGGGGATGCTCCTGTTCTACCATCCGCAGAAGAACGAACTGCGCGGCAGGGAAATCCATCCCCCAGACGTTCGCTAGACACGCAGCCGGCCCGCCGATGCGATCGCCTGCATCTTCAGGTGACAAAGCACTAGTCCGACGTGCTTCTGTCCGCGTCCTCCTGAAGATCCCAGATGCAGACGGCCACCTCCGGATGGGCCAGGCCTCCCGCCAAGTATCGGCCGTCGGGTGAGAATGCCGCATTCATAAAGGCGATGTTCCGCTGTGGAATCTCCAGGGGGCAATCGAATCGGCGCCATACCTTGGCCGTCAAATCCCACACGAGCACCGCTGCAGGATCGCTGGGCCCGCGTTCAATCGGCACGGCCAGCAGGCGTCCGTCGGGTGAGAAACTGTGGTGACATATGACGCGGCGGTCGTACCTCGTCAGCGTGGTCCAGCGGCGACTCGGCAACTCGTAGAGCCGAACCTCAGACGTGAGGTTACTGCCAACAACCAGGGCGAGCATTTTCTGCGTGGGGGACAACACCGCCTGATTGACATATCCCTTGACGTACCGAGGGCATGGGGTCCGCAGCGGTTCCCCGGC
Organism: uncultured Planctomycetaceae bacterium; assembly: GCA_964563135.1. Lineage (GTDB taxonomy): Bacteria > Planctomycetota > Planctomycetia > Pirellulales > Thermoguttaceae > JAAYAY01. The sequence continues at coordinate 28,750 of CAZLWV010000052.1, read as the reverse complement.
CGTGAGCGTCTCCATATTCCAGAACTGCACAAGCGGAAGGTCTCGCGAGGTGCCGGGTGTTCCAACCACCAGCATCTTGCCCTGATCGGCAAACTGCACCGAATTCACGAAACGACCGATGTCCAGTTCACCAACGTCTTTCCCCGTGTCAATCTCGACAATCTTGATCATCTTCCAGCCGCGAGGAACGGCTAACCGCGTCCCGTCGGGAGATATGGCAATGTCACCCCAAGACGGCCCGTCCAACTTTGGCCGACCGTCCGACCCAATCGGCGGCCCCAGAATTTCGCGATCTGCGCCGTCTGCCCAGCCGGCAGAGCCGTCCCACAGGCAAACGCGGCCCGCATCATCCGCGTGGACAATGCCCTGACTGTCGGCAGAGAAAGCTATGGCCGTGAACCCTGTGTTGTACGGCTTGACGATTTCGTACGGCCTGCTGGCCACCATCTCCTTGGTCGTGAAGTCCCATACGACGATTTGCGTGTGCATCATGGCGGCAATCCACTTGCCATCGGGGGAAAAGACGACGTGGGCCGCGTCGGGTCTCTTCCCTCCATGGTCCAGACAGACAGGACCTTTTGCCCGAACAGTACTCTGGAGAAATGCCAGGCCCAGTACTGCACAGACCACCGTGCGACGCACCCAGCTTCGCTGTCTTGAATTGCGCATCTGCGTCTTCCCCCCGCTTGCCGCCGTGACGCGGTCCTGCCGAGCCATCGAGTAAAACCACCTCTATCGCCGATCGTAGCACATGATGTACGAAGAGACAAGAAAACCGCGTGCAAGAGCCGGTACCAGCGCGCTGATCAACAAGCTGGCCAGTGGCATTTCGCCCCGGTGGCGGCGGCGACTGCATACGCCCCATCCGCTTGTACCCATCAGGTGCCACGCCCTGCGACGAGGTCTCGGCGCCCCGAAAGAATGAACAGGACGCCCAGGAACCCAAACCGCCGGCTCGTTACCGCATCCCGCTCGACGAGCCCCGCTGAGGGAATACTGTCCATGGGCATAGCCAGGGAACTTGATTCGCCAGCCTGACTGACAAGGATGCAGCGGGGCTTTCGGCCACTGCCTCAGAATACGACCCCTCAAGACACACGGGTGTGGGCGGTGGCATGCCTCAGTCCTATTGCAGCGAGAGCCTGTTTCCGCGATAAATCAAGACCGCCAGCGGTTCTGGCATAGACGGAGCCGTGTGGCTTTTCGACACGGTGGCCGTTTCACACGGGAAAGGAGTCCTTTGGTGGCACACAGACTAATCTTCCTGATCGGCTTGACCCTCGTCTTGTCATGGCAGCCTGGTCTGGGCGGCGAAACAGTGGTGACCGACAGCGCATCCGCATCGCAACGGGCGGAAGAGCCGGGGGTGGACTATCTCGAGGTCGCCACGTTCAAGTACGAAGGAGGACGGCTCACGGGAGCGAACTCCGAAACTTGGTTGACTGGGTTTACCGTAATACGTATCGGTGTTCCTGACCAACAGCGAACGCAACTGGCCGTTTCTGGTGCTTTCTTGGTCGACAAGCCAAAAGAGGCCAATCTCCGTGTGGTGGCAAAGGATCACGAAGGCAGACTTTACTTGCCATCGGCCCAATCCGTTGTGTCAGCAATCGGCAAGAAACGTAGAGTCGTGACGTTGCTGTGCGAATTCGGACTTCCAGAAAAGGACATTTACCAACTGGCCGTTCAACGCAAGGTGATAGTTACCACGGCACACTTGGGACTAGTTACTGCCCGAGTCATTATCGACGAGGACGAGGAAGACTCCCGTTTGGGCATACACGAACGGTGACTGTGCCAAGCAGACAAGACCTCGAAGCCGCGAACTCAGGAGCCACTGAGATTTCTCGCCCGAACACTCGACGAGTGCCATACTCCCGGTCCGGTCGGAATAGTCAGCCGATGAGAAGACGGCTGCCCGAACCGGGTCTTGTCCCATTTCCCGAGAACTTCCCAACTGCGAGATCGAGCATTGAACCTCGCTCTCCCAGCAAAGGACCCCTCAAGACACACGGGTGTGGGCGGTGGCATGCCTCATCATCCTGGCCCTGCGGGCGGGAATGGGCTTGATTGAGACCGCCGGCTCGTTACCGCATCCCGCTCTCGACATCGCGTCTCGGACACGTAGAGGATAACTCCGCTTTTCGCCCTCACGTGCGTGTCGCTCTTTCGATGGGTTCATGAACAAATCGGGGTACGTCGATCTTGGGGGGTGTGTACTGACAGCTCTTGGTCGGCGATGATAGGCGGCCGATCGTCAACTCGGATTCTTGCGAACAGTAGACGAAAACCGCGGCGAGACTCGTCTTGGCTGGTAGAGGAGTTGATCATGCCGCAGCCGAAAGCTTGTCTTTCGCCAGCCGGAGGGCCCTGCCCAATGGAAGTGTTGCCCAAGCCGCCGGACCCCGCTTGCGAGTGGGATCGGGCCTGGCCTCAAACGCGATGCGAGCTGGAGGCCCTCGTCGACGCTTTTCTGGACCGCCTGGTTCGCTATGCCTATGGCAAACTCGGCAACCTCCAGGACGCCGAAGACGTGGTGCAGGAGGTTTTCGTGCGCTCATTCTTGGACCGGTCCCAGCGCAGGGAGATTACCATGGTCGGCCCCTACCTGTATCGTTCGGTAGCCAATGCCTGCACCGATCTGCTGCGCAAGCGGGGTTCAGGAATCGTCGTTCGGGATGAGGTCGACGTCGACGAGATACTGGATACCATCCAGTCTCCGTCGAACCTGGCCGAAACGGCCGAAGAGCGCCGGAGGGCTGAAAGGCTCCTGGGACAATTGCCGCCGGCCCAAGCGGAGGTTGTCCGCCTCCGCGTGCTCGAAGGACTTCGCCTCAGCGAAATCGCCGACGTAGTGGGCTGTTCCGCCAATACCGTTTCATCGCGGCTGCGCTACGCTTTCCGCCGACTGCGAAACCTCGTTCTGGATCGAAAGGAGTAGAGTCATGAATTGCCGGCAATGCCGAGAGATTCTGGACAACCTGCTCGTCGATTCGATTGACGAGGCAACGGAGGCGAACTTGCGCGCCCATCTCGACGAGTGCGACCAGTGTGCCCGCGAGTTTGCCGCGGCAGAGCAGGCGTTGGCTTCCCTTACTCCGAAGCATGGTTTTCGGGCATCGCCCGATTTAAGGGAACGCATTATGAACGCCATTTCCGACACGACTTTTGAAGATGCCCGACCGATCCAAGGTCGGACCGCTGATGGGAGGATTCTGCGTTGGGTCGTTGCCGCGACGGCAGCCGCCGCGGTGCTGACGGCAGCCTTCTATGTTTTCCGCCCAGGTCCTGGCCCCGGCCCCGGTCCCCGGCCAGCAGGTGATTTCTCCGCTTTCGAACTCTTTGCCTCGGCCTGCGCGGCGGAGGAACTCGTTTTTGCGGGCCAGGACGTGATCCATCTCGAGAACGAGATCCTGGTTCAGCCAACTGACGATGCCACCTGGGCCAAGATGCGCTGGCTGCCGATTACTTCCCTGGACGCGACCGGCAAGACGCGATTTCACCAGCTCAGCCTGCCGGCCGAAGTAGGAGAAGGTTATTCGATCAAGGACGAGTCGTGGTACGATCCCAAAACCGGCCGATTCGCACGCCTGTTGACGGCCGGCAAGGCACCGCTGTTCGCCAACGCCTACGACGGAACGGCCGTCTATTGGCTGGAACTGGGCGACGGCTCGGCGCCGAAGATCGTCCGGCAGCAAGTATCCAAGGACTTCAAAGCGCCTGCAAACCCGGCGGAGTATCTGGGGATTGCGGCCGGGATCCGCACGTCGGTGGACGAGAAGAAGGAACAGCTCCTCTCCGAGGCCGGCGAGGTTACTCTCGACGATGGCGGCAAAGCTCGCGTGCTCAAGGCTGCCTTCGCCAAACCCGACGCAGATTCTCCCCAGATCGACGCCTATTACCTGTTCACCATCCGCAACAGCGACAAGGCCATTGCGAAGATGGAGTTCTTCGCCGGCGACAAGTCCCTTCTGGTAGTCAAACGCGTGCGGCACGAATCGGTCAAGGAGCCGGGAGTGCCCTGGGATCTGGCGGGGGTCCAGCGGCGTGCCGAGAAGTCCGAGCCGAAACCGCCGATCAAGATCCTGCCCGACATGGTGCTGCAGGGCGTGACCGTCGAGCACATGATCGAGAAGGCGGATTTCGAGACCTACGTGTTTTCGAAGGATCCGGCCTGGGCCGGTCCGCGGCAGATCATGGATATTCTGGACATTGTCAGCCCGCCCAAGCGGATGTTTGCCATTGCCCACAAGGCGGACGACGGGCGGCACGTGGTGCTGATCCAGGCCCCGTCGTACAACAGGATGATCGGCCCCATGGCCGAGAAGATGGGCAAGGTCGTTTATACGTCGCCCAGCGGCATCAAGGTTCTGAGTTCGTCGCGCGACAAGTGGCTTGCCAACATCCTCTTGCAGAGCGCCCAAGCGGCGATCGGGCCGGCAACCTCGAAGGATCAGACCGGCTACCTGCTGCAGACGCCGGCGGGAACCTTTCCCGCCCTGGCGGTCAACGGGGCGATGACCGACGAGGAGCTGCACGCCCTGGTCGACAGCCTGGTTCCGACCAAGGAATTCGTCAAACAGGGCGATGCTGAAACCGGCAAGCAGTAAGAATCGCAGAGTGGTGTGGCGGTACGAGCCCTTCCGCGGCGTTGTCCTGCATCCGATGTGCATGATGCAGACGCGTCGCGGAGGGGCTCACTGCAAATTATGGGCTCGATTCTATCCTTCGTCGCTCGGGACTCCCTCGCGCTGCAATCGGAGCCATTGTCGAAGGGGACGAGGTCCACGGGGATTTCCGTGGGGATCCCACGGTCGAGTTGGCCGAGGCCGAAGCCAACGAGAACTGAGACATGCCTTGCAGCGAGGCAGCCGATGACAGGTGCGCGAACGCGATTGGTCTTCAGATTCATCGGCTGAATCTCCCCGTCGCGCTGTTCTGCCATGTTTCGGTTCGACGCGCAGGCCGCTGCGGCTGAACGATCGCAAGAAGCGATCACTCGCCGATGATTTTTACCAGCACCCTCTTGGGCCTGCGCCCGTCGAACTCGCCGTAGAGAATCTGTTCCCAGGGGCCGAAGTCCAAACGGCCTTCGGTAACCGCCACGACGACCTCGCGCCCCATGATCTGGCGCTTGTGGTGGGCATCGCCGTTGTCTTCGCCCGTGCGGTTGTGCTGGTAGCGGCTGGGGGAAGGATCGTAGGGGGCGAGCTGCTCGAGCCAGCGCTTGTAGTCCTCGTGGAGGCCGGGCTCGTCGTCGTTGATGAAGACCGATGCCGTGATATGCATGGCGTTGCAGAGCAGCAAACCCTCCCGGATCCCGCTCTTCTTGAGTGCCTCTTCCACCTGGGAAGTGATGTTGATAAACCCCATTCGGGTCGGCAGGTTGAACGTCAGGTACTCCCGGTATGATTTCATCGTGCGGTTCTCCAGGATTTCAGATTCCACGGCTGGAAACCAGTGTATCTTCGCCGCCACGCAAGGCAATTCCGGTCCAGCCGGAAATGAGTGCGGCCAGTGGTACCGGCAAGCAACTATGGGAAGGCAGCCGGCACGTCAACCCGTGGTCTCGGCTCCCTGCGGCACGAAGTCGAAGCCCCCGCCGGCGAAAAGGGCGGACAGGACCGTCTGGACACGGAGAACACGCGAAAGGAACCGGCCCACCTCGACAAGGACGCCGGGATCAGGCAGCCTGGCGTCTGCCCCATCCAGCCGCCTGCCTCTCGGCGAGCAGCTCCGAGCAGGCCCTGCAAACCGCCTCGACGGAAATCGCCTTCATGGTGCCATTGTCGGCCTTGCGGCGCTGGCGGCTCGTGCCCTCGAGGTACACCTCCTGGATCGCCCGATGGCCCGGCCCGTAAGGCCCGCTTTGCGAGGCTCGGGTGGGGCCGTGGAGACTCACGCAGGGAGTGCCGACGGCCACCGCAAGGTGCAGCGGCCCGGTATCGGAGCCCAGATACATCCGCGCCCGTTGGAGAACGGCCGCCAGATGCACCAGGTTTGTCGGCGGAGCCAGAACCGCGCCCCCCGACGAGGTGGCCACGATCTCACGGGCCAAGGCCTGCTCCTCGTCGCCGTACCAGGCGACAACGCTCCGCAGCCTGTGCCGGTTCCACAGATAGGCCGCCACCTGGCCGTAGCGATCCGTCGGCCACAGCCGCGATTGCCATCCGGCCCCCGGATTGATCACGGCGAAACCCTGGATAAGCTGCAGGCGGGCGGCCAACTGGTCTGCGGCCCTTTCGGCCTCCGGACGAACGGGCAGCCGGTAGCACACTTCGGGGTGCTCGATGCCGAGGGGACGAAGCAGTTCAAGCCCTCGGTCCACCATGTGCTGCTCGGTACGGCGGACGAGCCGGTTGTTGAAGGAGCGACTCAGTTCCCGCCCGTCCGCCCCGCCAAAGCCGATTCTCGTTCGTGCACCGGCCAGCCAGCCCACCACCGCGCTCTTGGTCAGGCACTGGGGATCGATGCTGATATCGAAGCGATGCCTCCGCAGCCGGCGGCGCAGCTCCCAGACCGCTCGCGGCGACTTGAGCCATCCGCGCTTCACGACGATCAACTCATCCAGGGCCTCATGGCCTTCGAGCAGCGGAACCGAAGGACGCTCCACCGCCCAGCCGATCAGCGCCCCGGGGTAGTGCTGCCGAATAGCGTTCAGCATCGGGATCGCCAGAATGCAGTCGCCGATGTGGCTCAGCCGTGAAATGAGTATCCGAGGTTGGCGATCGTCCTTCACCGGAAGCCCTCCTGATTCCTGCAGCCCTATAGGCGGTCTCGTCCGCCGGTCCCGTCCCATGTGCGGCGCGCCGCCCCAAAAGGTGCCGATCAGCAACCTCGCCGTGATTCTCCTGCGGCGTCTGCACGATGCCGCCCGAGGCGGATTCTCCCCGAGGATTCGGCAACGCGCGACGGCAACCGGACCAGAGCTGAACCGGGTTGCGTGACTGCCAGAATGGGCCATCTCCTTCAGGCCGTCTCCCGAAGGGTGGCGGCGGAGTCTGGATCTCCTGGAATCGTGCAAGTCTATTTGGAAAGGTCTCGGCCAGGGCCGGAACTCTCCCAGCCCCGAGCACCGTGGCGGCACGCATTGCCGCATAATCTCGATATCGGGTCGTGGGGCCGGCAAACTGTAACGGTTCTGCGGGAGACCGCCGCCTGGAATAGCGGGAAAGGAGAGCCGGGAAGGGGATGAAGGAAGCCTTCGCGGCGCAGTGAAACCGTCGAGCTACTCACCTCGCAGCAGTGCCACGGTGGCCAATCCTCGCCCCTGGACGTCAAACAGAAGCCTGCCGTCCACGACTTCCAGCGGATCAAGCTTCCGTTCGAGGGCGTCGCAGCGTTCCCCACGGTTCCAGCCGGCGGGGAGCTTCAGCGATCCGTGCACCGGGTCGTTCTGAACATTCCAGAAGCGGAGAATCACCCGGCGGTCGTCTTCCGCCACCTTGCAGGCTAGAAGCGGCCCGCCGGCAAAGTGGATGTCCAGCGATTCTATCCCCGGCAGCACAGCCGGTTCCTCGGCTGTCTTCAGAAAGGCGGGCGTGGCAAACTGGTTGGCAATGCCCACCACCCGTGCGGGGTCGAACGGGCTGCTTTCCAGGACGATCCGGTAGCGGAACGTCCATTGCCGTTGCCCCCCCTGGCCGAACTGTTGGTCGTTGCCGGTCAGGTTCATCATCGGCATGGAGACGATCTGCGCACAGGGGGCGGTGGCGGCTGCGAAAACCGGGCCGAAACGCCACAACAGCGTGTCTGGGGCGATCACAATCGCTGAGCGCTCCCGGTCGCTCGCACAGGAGAATGTCACACCGGCGTACAGTTCGGGGTTGGCGCCGGCCAGGTCGTCCCCCCCGGCCCGTTTCGGCCCGGCCACCAGAATCGCCCCCGGGGCATCGTAGTGATAGGTGGCCGTTTCAAGCGCGAAGGGAAAAGCAAACTCCACACTCTGCGGATCGTCGGTCCAGCCCCCCTCGAGGCGATAGCTCACGTCGATCCATGGTTTCAATGCGTGAAACAACCAGTGGCTGCGGACCTCGAAGCCCGAGCATTCGTAGTCGGCCCGAATGCGGATCTCCTCACCGCTTCTGCGGCAGGTCAGTTCCTGCAGGCTCACCCCGTTCGACCGGTCGGCCACGCGAGGGAAGACGGCATCCGCTCTGGCGCGGCTCTCGTAGCTGGTGTGCACAAACTGGCCCAGCGCCCGTGCCGAATCGGGTCGCACCCAATGCCGCCCATGGGCATCGGTCAGAGAAGCCAGCGCGCAGCGCTCCGGATCAAATACCACCTGTCCGCCGTGCCAGGAGAAGGTGGTTTCTTCCGGTTTCAGGTCGGCCGCCGGCGCCGGACGGGTCTCGGGAACGTTCGCGACGACCGATCGGGCGATGTCCAGAGCCTGCGTCACCGCATGGGCACGGGCGCCGGCCGACAGCGCCGCGTGCTGGCGATCGATGCCCCCGAAATCGTGTTCCGCCAGCTTCAGCAGCTCGGTGAACCCGTGCCGGATCATCTGGCGCTGCGGCCTGTCGTCCTGTCCGGCTGCGAACCTCGAGGCGTGGGTCGCTTCCGCCAGCCGCAGCAGCCGCTCGGCCTCCCGGAACTGGGCGGTCAGGCCTGCCAGGTGGGCCGCCCATTCTTCCCAGCAGATCCCAAACGAGCCCCGCTGAACAGGAATTTCGAGATTCTGCTCCTGGATTTGCTTCTCGGCGGCTTCGAAGAAGTCCTGGTATCGGGCGTCGACCAACCGGATGCTGCCGTCCGAGGCGGCATTGAACTGGCGGACGAATGTGCTCAAGTCGCCCGTCGAGATCCAGCCGTCGTGACCGGTGCCCAGCAGAAGGATGCTCGAGATCGGATAGGCGCTGCCGTAGGCCTCGTAGCGGGCAACCGTCTGGCGGATGTACTGGCAGCGATTCTCGAACACCGCCCGGTCGCGCGAATCGTCAATCACCTGCAACCGGCCCGCATCGGGGCGTACACCCGCCAGCGCGGAGAGCTGGAACGCCTCGGCATAGCCGCCCCACGTGGTCGTGCCGCTGTAGAGGTCCCAGGAGACCAGGATGCGACGACCGTTGGGAGCCTCCCACCAGAAGAGTGGAAAGCGCTCTCGCTTCGAATTGTAAGACTCCGCTCGGAGATCGTAGATCCCGCGGCCGAGGTAATCGAAGCCGCATTCGGAGAGCACCGTGGCCGCTCCCCAGGTCAACCCCGAGTTCTCCATGATGAGCGCCGTGCGAGGATCGATCCCGCTGGCTCGTTCGATCGGCACCGCACCGTAGCATGCGCGAATCGCGGTTTCCGTATCGAGGATCCCCCAAAGCAGAACCGCATAGTTGCCTGCGTAGCCGATCCGCCGCTGGCGGATCGCCTCGCGAAGCCGGCCTGTTCCCTGGCTGCCGCGATGACGTCCATAGACTTCGTCCCAGAGCGTCGAATCCAGGTTCCAGCAACCGACCCGCCCATCCTCCGTAGCGCCCAGGTAGTAGTCCAGCAGCGCCGCCATGCGCAGCTCGATCTCGGTGGTCGAGCCGCACCAGTTGTAGTCGAGGTGTTTGTCCTGGGCCAGGTAGACGGTCCACGAGCGCCCTTTTCCGGCCTCCTGGCCTGCCAGGAGAATCGTCCCCCAGGTCACGAGGATCCCGGCAAGTATCGGCACATAGACCCGGCGGAGAAGAACCATGACGGGGTTCCCTGGTAAGGATCGTCGAAACACGGGATGACAAGACCGCCGCCATTCTGCCCCATGGGCAACGGCCGGCAGCCACTGAGCCGGCGCGCGGCCCTCACCGCTTTGCGGGCGTCTTCGGCTCGACCGAGGCCGGTTCGAACGTGGCCAGATCGGGGAGCACCGTCCGGATGCCATCCGCCGGAATCTCGCAACCGGCCGACCAGCAGATCGAGTTGAGAACCAGAGTTCGCAGATCGTCGATCTTCCAGTTGCGGAAGTAGTGCGGGACTACCAGACCGACTCCGCGCCCGCCGTCGGCACGCTGCACCGCCCAGGCCACGGTTTCTTTCTTGGGCGCTTCCGGCGGGAGCATCGCGCTGACCAGCAGGGTGACCCCTGGCGCAGGGCCCTCCTTGCCGAAGTAGTCGTTCCAGTAGGGTTCATCGTCGAAGTGAAATTCCTTCCAGCCTCGCAGCAGCGGATGATCGACCTTCTCGGGAGTGAGCGTGGCCGGAACGATCCGTGCCACGGACCGGTGATGGGTGCATCCGGCCGTGGCAAAATAGCCCCCCAGCCATCCCAGAAGCGGATGGGAGCCGTCAGAGGCCACATGCTGTCCCCTGAGGCCGGTGGCGTAGTGGATGCAGACGATGCCGCAACCGCGATCCATGGCCGCCGCCAGTTCGTCCATGATCTTGTCGCGCCCCGGGAGCATCTCCGGCGGGAAGATGTCGCCGATGAAGACGATCGTCGCGGCCTGGCGGACAAGCGTCTCGTCTTCGGGCCATCCCTGCACCACCCGGGGCACAAGCCCCTCGACCTGACGCAGGCAGTGCTCCATCAACCGCCCGGCGGATGGCTCGAGGGGCCCACGACGATCAGCACACTCTTGGCCTGCTCCACAGCCGGCGAGACGGTCGTTGCCATCGCGGCAGACAGCAGCACACTCCAAATCAGCCCACCTCTTGCCCAGGTACTCATTCTCGTGTCTCCAGCTCGACGATTGTTGCACTGCGGGAAACCAAGGTCGCGGTGCCGCCATGATAGCCTCCCGGGGGTGCCCGGCTCAACCAGGATGCCACTTCGGTTGGGGGGCGGCAGAAAATCGGGGTACCAAGGCGTCCCTGGCAGCAAGCGATCTGCTATGATAGCTGGATTGCGTGGACTGGTCCCGTGGCGCTCTTCCGCGGGGCCGGTTCCTGGGGACGCACCAATCCGATTTATCCTTGTGAGGAGCACCTCATGGCATCTCGCCGAACCACACGCCGCAGTTTCCTGAGAACGACCGCATGCGCCGGCGCAGCCGCTGGAACGATCGCTTGCTTCCCCTGGAGTCGGAAGTCTTTCGCCAACGACTCGGCCAACGACCGGCCGGTGATCGGGTGCATCGGCACCGGGAGCATGGGAATGGGTGATGCCCAGGAGCACGCTCATTTCGGCGACATCGTTGCCGTCTGCGACGTCGACTCGAGCCGGGCCGATCGCGCCCGGATCCATGAGAACGTCGGCAAGGGCAAGGCCGAGGCCTGCAAGGACTATCGCAAGCTGCTCCAGCGGAACGATATCGACGTGGTCAGCGTGGTCACGCCCGACCATTGGCACGTGAAGATCGCCATCGAGGCGCTCATGGCCGGCAAGCACGTCTTCTGCCAGAAGCCGCTCACGTTGACCCTGGAAGAAAACCAGCTCATCCGCAACGCCTGCAAGAAATACGACAAGCAGGTGTTCTTCGTCGGCACGCAGCAGCGAAGCGACCGCGACCGCTTCCTGCGGGCCATCAACCTGGTCCAGAAGGGGCTTCTCGGCGATATCCGGAAAGTGACCGTGGGGATCGACGGCAGCCCGACCTGCGGTGCGATTCCGATCGCCGATCCGCCGAAGGAACTCGACTGGGAGATGTGGCAGGGGCAGGCCCCCGTGGCGGCCTACCGCGAAAACGGCACGAACCGCCGCAGTCACTACGAATTCCGCTGGTGGTATGAGTACTCCGGGGGCAAGTTCACCGACTGGGGAGCCCACCATGTCGACGTGGCCCTCTGGGCGCTTGGCCGCAACGCTGAAGGCCAGGGGCCGGTGTCCTTCGACGGCGCCGACGCCAAACACCCGGTGCCTTTCAAGGACGGCTATCCGACCCTCGACGACCGCTACAACACCTCGCACGATTTCGCGATCAAGTGCCTGTTCGACGACGGCGTCGAAATGGTCGTCGACAGCCGCAGCGACAACGGCGTGCTGTTTGAAGGCACGAAAGGCCGCCTGTTCGTCAATCGTGGGAAAATCACCGGCGTGCCCATCGACGAAAACTGGGACGAAGGCAAGTACACCGACGACGACCTGGTGGCCCTCTACAAGGGCAAGCCGTTCGAAGGGCACAAGAGCAACTTCTACCGCTGCATCCGCGAGGGCGGTCTGCCCGTCTCCGATGTCTACAGCCACGTGCAGACGATGAACTCCTGCCATCTCTGCGGTATCGCGGCCCGGCTGGGACGGACCATCCAGTGGGATCCGAAGGCCGAGAAGATCGTGGGGGACGATCTGGCCGCTTCGCTGTTCGCCCGGGTCCCACGTCCGGGGTACGAAATTCCGCGAGTCTGACCATGGAAACGCTCTTCACGGAGACGGAAATCCGCAAGGCCGTCGGAAGGGTGGCCGAAACGCTCAACGCCGATTACCGGGACCAGCACGTCCTGGTGATCGGTGTGGCGACCGGGGCGATCGTGTTCCTGAGCGATCTGGTGCGGCAACTGCAGATCCCCCTCCAACTGGAACTGGTCCGCGCCAGATCGTATCGAGGCCAGGCAACACAGCCCGGCCGGTTGGATATCGATCTGTGGGGGCTCACCGAGGAGGAGATCCGCGGCCGGCAGGTCCTTCTGGTCGACGACATCTTCGATACGGGGCACACCCTGGAGGCGCTCGCCCAACGCCTGCTCGCCCACGGTGCAAACGATGTGAAGACCGTGGTGTTTCTCGAGAAACCGGACCGCCGAGAGACGAAGATGCGGCCCGACTACGTGGGACTGCAGATCCCCAACCGTTTCGTTGTGGGCTACGGCCTCGACTACAACGGGCGGATGCGAAATCTTCCCTACATCGCGGCAATCGACGGAGGTGGCCTATGAAATACCGCCCTTTCGGCAACAGCGGATGGAACGTGTCGGAGATCGGATTCGGCGCCTGGGCATTGGGCGGCCAGTGGGGCGGCCAGGACGACGCCGATTCGATTGCCGCCCTCCATGAGGCCATCGATCGGGGAGTGAACTTCATCGACACCGCCCAGGGCTACGGCGATGGCCGGAGCGAACGGGTGATCGCCAAAGTGCTCAAGGAACGACCCGAGAGAATCTACGTGGCCACGAAGACTCCGCCAGCCGCCGGTCCCTGGCCGCCGAGCCCCTACTGCAGGGCCGAGGATCGCTATCCGGAAAGCTACCTGCGGGCCAATCTCGAGGAGCGCCTCACCAACCTGGGGACCGACTGCATCGACGTCCTTCAACTCCACACCTGGACCCGCGCCTGGAACCGGGACCCGGTTCCGCTGGAATTCCTGGGCCGCCTGCGCGAGGAGGGCAATTTGTTTTTTATCGATACGGCGACCACCGAGCACGACCAGAACTGCGTGATCGACCTGATGCGGCGGCGCCTGGTCGACGTCGTCCAGGTCATCTACAACCTGTTCGAACAGGAGCCGGCGGCCGAACTGCTGCCCGTGGCTGCCGAAACGGGTACCGCCGTCATTGTGCGGGTGGTGTTCGACGAGGGGGTGCTCACCGGCAAGTACCAGCGCGGGCATCGGTTTCCAGAAAACGACTTCCGCAGCCGCTATTTCGCCGGCGACCGCCTCGATCGGGCCGTTGCCCGGGTTGAGAAGATCCGGTGCGACGTCGCCGAGGCCGGCCTGGCCGATTCCCACACCCTGGCCGACGTGGCGATCAAGTTTGCTCTTGCCCACAAGGGCGTAAGTACGGTAATACCCGGTATCCGCAACGTGGCGCAGGCCCGGTTGAATACGGCGGCATGCGAAAAAGCGGATCTGACCGCCGGGTTGCTCCAGCAGCTTCGACGACACTACTGGCTGCGCGCCTTCTGGTACTCGGGAAAATAAAGGGCCACCATGGATCCGACGCCGTCGCCGCCATCACGACGCCGGAGGGCGAAGAAGCTGTCGGGCTTCGACTTCACAGGCCGGATACGCCTCCTGTGTCACGACATGACACAACGCGTTCCGGAGCTGAATCATATCGATTTCCATCGCGTGGCCGTCAGCTTCTGCCAGACGCGCAAACCGGTCCCCCACGGCATGTTCGCTTCGCTGACCCCCATGCGGTTTGCCGGCGGGCTCAGCTCGACGGTCCGAGGGGGGCAGAACTGGGGAATTCAGCGGTTGGAAGACGGCCACGGCCGCGAAATGCTCTACATCCTCAGTTTCTACCTCCCGCGGTTTCTCGACCTGGAATTTCGCGAGAAACTGACGACCATCGCCCACGAACTCTGGCACATCAGCCCCCGTTTCAACGGCGACGTGAGGCGGTTTCGCGGACGCTGCTATGCCCACAGCGGCTCCCAGAAGAATTTCGACACCGTTGCCGAACGGCTGGCCGACGACTGGCTCTCGCTGCAGCCGCCTGCCGATCTCTACGACTTCCTCCACCACGGTTATCAAAAGCTCAGCCAACTCCATGGAGCCGTCTACGGCACCAAGATCCCCGCACCCAAGTTGTTCCCCATCGCCAAACGCGTGGAAGACGCCTGATGGGTCGCTGGAACCAACCCAACCCAGGCCAGCCAGCCTTCCTGGTTTGACACAAGGTTTGCATTGACACCGGGCACGCCCCTCGGTACTCTTCCCCCCTTGGATCTCCAGGCTCCGGGACAGTCAATTTCCGAGCGGCTCCGTTTTCGGCCGGGCAGACAGGACCTCATGGATTCGGCAGGGAAGATTGGACGACTTCTGGCTATCTTCGCGATCGCTGGAATTGTGGGCTGTTCGCCGCTCCGCCCCAAGGCCCACTCGCCCCTGCAGGCGGCGCAGATGTCGCCCGACAGTGTCACTCTCGATGTCTTCTTCGTCCGCTGTCCGCTTGGCGATCCGGTGGCCAATCTCGATCTGTGGCAACAGATCGACGAGCAGCAGATTCCCGTCGAGACCCGTCGCCGCCTGTCAGCCAACGGTTTTCGCGCCGGGGTGGTTGCCGGCCAGATCCCGATTGCCCTCTCGCAACTGCTGGAACTGAAGGAGAACTCCGTTCCGGCAAGTAACAACCAGGCAAAGCCGATCACCGAGATCGGCTCCGAAGAGGGGCCGATGTGGAGCCACAAGCAGCTCCGCCCCCACAAACGCAGCGAAATCGTGACCTCCGAGATCTACCCGCAACTGCCGGTTCTCCTTTCCGGCTCGGACGGGGTGACGGGCAAAACCTACCAGCAAGCGCAAGGCGTCCTGGCCGTCAGCGCCGTTCCTGAAAAAGACGGACGCGTGTCGCTCGAGGTCATTCCCGAACTGCACTATGGTCACGAGCAGCGCAATTTCACCGCCAGCCAGGGCGGCTGGCGGATCGAACCGGGTCGGCCTCGGCTGGCCTTCGACGACATGGTTATCGCCGCAACCCTGGCGCCCGGACAGATGATCGTCTTGAGCTGCCTCCCCAACCTGGAAGGCAGCCTGGGCCACAACTTCCTCACGACCGACTCGTCGGGCTGCCTGGAACAGAAACTGCTGGTGATCCGGCTATCGCAGACCCAGCACGACGAGCTCTTCGAGCCGGTCCCCATCTCGCTCGACCAGGTGCCGTAGCCCTTCTCGGGCACGCCTGGCAGATCACCCCCCGTCGGGTTTGGCCGCCACGGCCGGCAGGGGATCGTCGCCGTGGGCCCTGATCCACTCGGCAGTCCAGTCGACCGTCTCCAGGCCGGCCCCCACGGTTCCTGTCGACAGGAAGATGATCCCGGCAATGCGTCCCGACTTCAGCCACTGGTGTCCCAGTTCGACCTGCTTCTGCATGAGCGCCACGGGCAAGGGCTTGTTGCGATGGAAGTCGAACATGTAGCAGCCAAGAAAGAGCTGCTTGTCCGGCGCCAACCGTTCCAGGGCCGCGAAGTTGGCCTCCAGATTCTCCAGGTCGGCAGGGCGCCAGGTCCACAGGCAGATCTGGTCCACTTCCGCCAGATGGGCCCTCGCTCCCGGCTTCACCTGGGCAGTGTAGATCACCGACATGAGCGGCAGATGGCCGCCGCGGACCGAACGCTCGTGTATCGCGCGCAGTTCCGCGGGAGTCAGTGCCGCCCGCATCTCCCCCGTCGGCCCGGGATCGGCCGCGTTGCCAACCGTCGGCTCATAGAAGAAATCATCGAGAATGAACCCCACGACGTTTTTCTGCTTCTCGGCAAGGGCGAAGGCCGCATCGCGGGCAGGTTGCGAAGTCCCGCCGCCGGCGGCGACCAGCGACCAGTATACGCGGTCCAGCTTCTCGAAGGGGCGATAGTACTCGTCGAGCGGCCCGAGATTGTCGGTGGCGATGAAGACCACACCGGTGATTCCCATTCGTTCCGCGCCGTCGACGGGCTCAACGGCCGAGCGGAGTCCGAGCGCACGGAAATGGGTGTTGTTGTAGATGCCCGCCGGACGCCCCCAGATCCACAGCCGGTCGCGTATGCTCTCGGCACAGAGACTGTACGGTGCGCAGACCAACACCCCCGTTGCCGCCAGGATCAGGATTGCCCACGGACTCCGGCTGTTCTTCATCACGGTTCCCCTCAAAAACAGTTCCAACCAGTGCTCTGTCACAGCCTGATGATTTGCGGGATCAATGGCGTAGAATCATGCGACAATCGCCGAGTTGTTCCGCAGTCTCGATCCCAGTTTTCAGCTGAGACAAAGCACCAGGCTCCGACAGCCTCCGCTCGGAAACTCTCCCGGCGGACAACGCTTGGCCATCCTAACCGTCCGCCACCCCGTCTTCAAGTCGGCGAGCTGGTTTCCCATGCCTCCTCTTCGGTGGCTGTCGCGTGTTTGCTGGGGGAACATCACGGCGGAGCGCGATGGCTGCCAGGGAGTAGCGGCAGTCATTGATTGAGCGATCCTCAGCAGAACCCGTCGCGCAGAGAACCTGACCCGGTGTGGATTCCGGACCGCACGATCCTGAAAAAAACGCACGCCGGGCTTGGATCCGGCGTGCGCTGATGAACTGTCTACCCTGGTTCCCTCGAGCGGCGATCCCGCCCGGCGGGAGTCCCTGCGGCTGGTCTAGCCGAGCGACTTGCGGACTTTCTCAAGCTGTCCGGCGGAGCCGAGTTTGCCGTTCTTGTGGGCAATGTACTCGGCATAGGCGGCCATGAACTTCTTTCCCGGCGGACGGAGGTCGAAGTTGGCCGGATCGTCGCGGAACGACTCACGATGGATGGCGCACCAGACCAGGCGGCCGTCGGTGTCGATATTGATCTTGCAGACGCCAAGCTTGGCGGCGGGCAGATACTGGTTCTCGTCCACACCGCTCGAGTTGGCCATCTTGCCGCCGGCATTGTTGATGCGGTCGACCCATTCCTTGGGCACGCTGCTGGACCCGTGCATGACCAGCGGGAAGTTCTTGGGAACCACAGCCTGGATCTTCTCCAGCACGTCGAAGCGGAGCCCCTGCTTGCCGGCAAACTTGTACGCCCCGTGCGATGTGCCGATGGCCACGGCCAGCGAATCGCAGCCCGACTTGTCGATGAATTCGGCCGCCTGATCCGGATCCGTGAGGCACACGCTGCCGACGATATCCTCCTCAACGCCCCCGAGCTGGCCCAATTCGGCCTCGACAACGATGCCCTTCGCGTGGGCCCGATCAACGACCCGCTTCGTCACCGCGATGTTCTCCGCAAACTCGTGGTGCGAGGCATCGATCATCACCGAGCTGTAGAAGCCGCTGTCGATGCAGTCGTAGCAGGCTTCTTCCGTGCCGTGATCGAGATGGACGGCAAAAACCGCCTCGGGGAAGACCTGCTCGGCCGTGCGAATCATGGCTTCCAGGAAACGCTTGTCGCTGTAGTCGCGAGCCCCGCGGGAGATCTGGATGATGAACGGAGCCGCCTTGCCCGGATCGATGGCATCCTTGCTGGACGCGGCCTTGCCGAGATTTCCGCGGAACAGGCCGACGGTCTGTTCGAGGTTGTTGATGTTGTAGGCGCCGATGGCGTAGTTGCCATAGGCGTGTTTGAACAGATCTTTCGTAGTGACAATCATTGGACTCGATTCTCCTGGGGGCAGCGGAGCGGGACATCACTTGGCTCTTCCCCGCTCCTTGATCGGTACGCGGCGACTGCCGGTTTGCGACCATCCTCGACAATCAAGAAATTCTACCTGAACCACCTCCGCTCTGCCAGGGCGGCCCGACCTGCGGTGCCGCCGGGGAGTTCCATGGCCTTCCGGGCACGCGATCCCGCCCGGGAACCAGCGCGAACCTGGAACTGGCGCTCCCTCGGGTCGCCGCTGGTCGGCCACCGGACCCTTGAGCATCGAGGCCGAAAACCTCCGGCGGGGCCCACAATAGGGGCGAGCGACGGCGATTGGCGAGGCACGACTACGCCTCTCAGCGGCCACGGTGGACCATGGCCAAGTCGCAGTGTGGGCAGAACAGCCGACCCCAGAGGGCGTCTGCACAGCAGCCCACCACTCCCCGGGGTCCCGTGGATGCCGCCTGCCCGCAACCTGCGCAGGTCCAGCGGTCCGGCAATCGCTTGCCGCAGCGGCTGCAGCAGCCGTCGTCGTCCGGCATCCGCCCCACGGCCACCAGGATCCAGCCGACCACCTCGGAGAGCCCTTCGCCGGGGCCCCATAGATCGGCCAGTTCGGCCCATGGCAACACCCGCCCGGGGCCGTTGTGCGGATCGTGGATGGCAATCTGCCGGCCATCAAATCCCAGAAGAACGCTGTAGTGGCCCAGACCGGAGTGCGGATCGAGCCGATGGTTCAGGATCACCCGGATGCCGCCGGCCAACAACTCCGCCAGGAGCCTGGCGGGCTGCCTTGCCTGCAGAGTCACTGCCGCCAGGCCCTGCTGGCAGGCATCGAGGGCCAGTCGATGGGTGCGGGCGGCTTTGACTCCGGGACGGATCTCTTCCGCCACTCGCTGCCAGATGGCCGGCTGCTGGCAGGTGAGGCCCAGCGACCGATAGACCATCGCCAGCGCAGCGGCTCCGCACGTCCTGCTGCCGTCGATGGTCTGCTGAGACTCGAAGGGAATCGGCGTCACGTCACGCAACTGGATTCCGAGAGGATGCTGTCGGCCGTGTAGGTCCAGTTGCCGCTGTGGAAGAAGCAGCAGTCTCCGCCTGCACGCCGGGCACTGGCAAGCGCCGCCTCGGCCCGCTCGGTCAGGCTGATCGCGTTGTCGCGCTCGACAGCCTGGGCTGTCCCGATACTCATGCTGAATTGTATCGGTCCCGACGGCGTCGGCAAAGGACACTGCTGGCTCAGCTTCCGGATCTGTTCCGCCATGGTGATGGCCTGGGCAGGTGTATATCCGGTGACAAGAAACGCAAAGGTCTGGGCGTCGAACCTGGCCACGGCGCCGCGCTTGCGGGCAACGGCGAGCAGCACGGTGGCCAGGGCGTCGAGCAGCCGGCCCCCCGATTCGCCGCCGTGCCGATTCACGTGATCCTCGAACCTGTCGGGCTGGATGAGGAGAACCGTCGGCGCGCCTTCTTCACAGGGCGATGCCGCAATCTTCTCGGAAACCGCGGCAAGAAATCTCGCCCGGTCCAGAAGACCTTGCGGAAATCTGGGCGCGCTGGCCGCAGGCGGCCTGGCGGCTGCGCACACCGGCTGGGCCGGTTCGAACAGACGAGTTCCCACCCCGTCGTGCCAACACGTCCGGTTGCGTCCTCCGTTCTTGGCGGCGTACAGCGCGCCGTCGGCTCGTTCGATCAGGCCGGCCAGCTCTTCTCCCGACAGCGCCTGCGCCACTCCCAGACTGGCCGTCACGTGCAATTGCCGGCCCTCGCACGGAATCTGCGAGTCGTCCAGGGCCTGCCGTACCGCGTCGGCTCGCCGGGCCGCCTCCTCCACCGGCGTTGCCGGGTGAATCACGGCAAACTCTTCGCCGCCGATCCGAGCCACGAGGTCGGTCTCCCGACTGGCCGAAACATAGATCTTCGCTGCGTGCCGCAGGACGAGGTCTCCCACCTGGTGCCCGTGTGTATCGTTGAACTTCTTGAAATGGTCGATATCGAGCATCGTGACCGAAAACGGCGTCCCTTGTTCCTTGAACTGCCTGCTCAGTGCGGCAATCTTGTCGTCAAACACGCGGCGATTGGCCAAGCCGGTCAGAGCATCCGTACGGGCGGCCTCCGTCTGCGACTTGATCTCCTCCGCCTGCTGCCGAAGCTGTTCCTCGGCCGAATCGAGCTGCCTCTGCATGCGGCTGTTGGCGGCCAGAAGCTGGCTGACGGCCTTGACGACCACGGCGGTGTTGTTCCCGTTCTCCGCCGTCAAACGATTGTTGATGGCCTTCACCTGCGAATTGTGCTCGCCCACGTCGGCTGCAACATCCGCAGCCAGATCCCGCAACCTGGCCAGGACGATCTCGGCCTGATCGATGGAGGCAGGGGCCGAACCGACAAGCTGCGACAAGTGCCAGGCCTTTCGCCCAAACCAGCCGGTAAGCACCACGAAAACGGCAATCAGCGAGGACAGGAGCAGATCAACAGAACCGATTGGCATCGACGCAATACCCTCTTCTTGATGTAGCCTGCCTGGCTCAACGGCAGGAGGACCGAGTGAAATATGGTGCCGGTGTATCTCTCCGTCACAGAAAGGGCCGTCGCTGCGAGAAGGCCGCCGCCCCGTGCGAAGGTGAATGTCCGTCAGAGACGTCTCATCCAACCCCTTCCAATAGTAGGTCACGTTCGCGATGGGGAGTGTACGCCGGCCCGTTTTTCTAGCCCCCCAAATGAGCCAATCTCACAAGCCGAAATATGGGGGGGCTTGCCCCCGGAGTCCCTGGCACGTTGGCCCCGGACGCCCGCCGGAATCGCCTCCCCGAGGGGCCTCGCATCACCCCGGCGCTGCGCCCTCGAAAACGCATCCGCGGGGTCTCCCCGATGTCCGAGTCCGAATGCCGTCAGTCCCGGCACTTGCGAGGCTCGTGAGTTCAGAAGTACTCGGGGACCAACACGCCTCCTCGTGTATGCGGCGCGGTCGCGGAAGGCGGAAGGCAGAAACCGCTCTTTTCCCATTTCGACATTCCTGCAAGAATGCCGCCCCCGGTCCCGGGAGCTTCAAGTCAGACCGGTATTTCACGGAGGGACACCGGTGCGTCGAAAAACCGTAATCGACTATCTCCTCTATCTTGTCGTGAGGGTCTTCATCTGCGTCGTTCAGGCGATTCGCCTGGAGACCGGCATTGCCCTTGCCGATGCTTTTGCCTGGCTGGCCTGTGACGTGCTGCGATTGCGGGCAAAAGTCGTCGACGAGAACCTGCGGTACGCTTTTCCCGATCTGGAGGAGAAGCAGCGACGGCAACTAGCCCGCCGGATGTGGCGTCACCTGATTCTGCTCGTCCTGGAGATTGCCCACGTTCCACGGAAGATCCACCACACGAACTGGCGCAAGTTCGTACGCGTGCGCAACGTCGAACCGCTGCTGCGGCTCTTCCTTGAAAACCGACCCGTCGTGGTCGTCACCGGGCATTTCGGCAATTTCGAGGTGGGGGGCTACATGCTCGGCCTGCTCGGTTTTCCCACGCACAGCGTGGCCAGAACACTCGACAACCAGTACGTGAACGACTTTCTCGAGCAGTTCCGCGGCGCCACCGGGCAGCACATCATCCCGAAAAACGGTGGGTACGACCAGATCCTCGAGGTGCTCGCCAGCCGGGGGACGATGGCCTTTCTGGCCGACCAGTCGGCCGGGCCCAAGGGTTGCTGGGTGGACTTCTTTGGCCGCCCGGCCTCGACCTACAAGGCAATCGCTCTGCTGGCTCTCGAGCACGACGCCCCGATTGCCGTCTGCTACGCCCGTCGCCTGAATCGCCCAATGCAGTTCGAAATGGTCGTTTCCGACATCATCGACCCGCGGGATACGGCCGGCCAGGTTGCCACGGTCAAGGATCTGACCCAGTGGTATACCCACAAGCTGGAGGAGGCCATCCGCACGAACCCGGAGCAGTACTGGTGGGTTCACCGCCGTTGGAAGGACACGCGTACAAAAAAGAAGACGCCCCCCATGAAAGCTGCGGCGTGATCACCTTCTCAAGGGAACGGCCCTCCTTGCCATCCGGCCGGCTTCTGGGCGGTCGCGAACAAGTCTCGCCCGCGTGCCCCGCTGTTGGGACTTGCTGGCCTCATAGTGCACAAAACCGATACGAATAGACTCGATTATCGAGAACGACGGCATAAGCGGCCTGACATTGATGGAACGACCTTGGTTCTCCCTGCAGGCGACAGGTGGTAGACTTGCAGGGTGGCCCTGCCGGAATGTTCTGCCGTCATGTATGCCAATAACGTTGACAACCTGAGTCGAGCCGATCTGCTGCTCATTCTCCAGTTCAGCAACATCTCCGCCCACGAGGCGGCGGACGGCGCTGCTCGTCTTGCCACGCTCGTGCACTTGCTCACCGCGGAGCAGTGCGGCGAGTTTCTGAGCATGATGGGGCGAACCGTCCCTGAGCATTCGGTGTTTGCGCTGGAGGATCCCGTCGCTCTCACTGGCCATTTCCCCCTGCAAGACGCCAAGACACCGGCGATCGAGCCGACCTATTCGGGGACTTTCTCGCTGCGTTCCATCGGCAGGATCGAGGCAACCGAAGTCACCGAAACACAGATTCTCTGGATCGTTGTCGGGGCCATTCAGGAACTGATCCTGAAAGGCGAGATCAGCGGCGTGCGCAGCGACTCGATCACGCCCGGCACCAGGATCATGTCGGGCCTGCATCTCGGGTTTGAGACGGCTGCCGGATACTGCGGCGGCATTGTCGATACCCTTTCCAAGAGAATCGTCACCACTTTCACCAACTTTGGCGATATGGAAGACGTGTCTCTGGACTGCTGCGCCACGGATGCAACGCTGCAGGAATACGCAGAACGCTTGCACGCGACGTTCCAGGCGACTCTTGAGCCGGCCATGCAGGAGCAGACTTGACGGACCGTACGATCTTCAGGTCTATCGAATGCTCTGGTCCGGCAACTCCTTCTTCACGCCCTCATCCAGCGGCATCCTGTCGGGCATGGCACCGGTCTCAACGAGCAGGCGATCGAGTTCGGCCTTGAGCTCTGCAGCCTTGGCGGCATCGCGAGGGTCGTCGATCAGGTTGGTCGCCTCCTCCGGATCGGCGGACAGGTGGAAGAGATCGGCCTTGTGGCGGTCGGGGCCGCCGTCGCCGTGCGGATAGCGGATGTATTTCCACTCGGCGGTGCGAACAGCACGGACGTTGGGCGTGTAGGGAAACTGCTTCTCGTAGTTGTAGTGATACAGCATGCTCGTGCGCCAGCCCGGATCGGCCTGTCCGCTGGCAAGCTTCTTCCAGGAACGGCCGTGGGTCATCTTCACCGGCGGCAGTCCGCAAATGTCGAGGATCGAGGGGGTGAAGTCGGTCGTCAGCGTCATCTCGTCGACCACTTGGGGCCGATCGGGCGGCGTCAGCCCCGGATAGCGGACCACCAGCGGGATGCGAATACTCGCCTCGTGGGCCGTGCGCTTGTCGACCATGCCCTGCTCGCCGGCCAGCAGGCCGTTGTCGGAAGTGAAAATAATGAGCGTCCTGTCGAGTTCGCCCGTCTCGGCCAGCAGCCGGTAGAGCCGTCCCACACTGTCGTCGACCGAGAGGATCGTGCCCAAGTAGGCGCGGTGCATGTTGGCGAATGCCGCGACACCTTCGCGCGACCTGTCGGGCCAGTCCTTTCGCCAGTCGAAGAGGGGACCGTAGATGCCGTGCCAGGTGTCGAGCCGTTCCCTGTACCACGGATCGTTGTCTTCAAGCAGGAAGGCGCTGGCCGGATAGGGCACATGGACATGGTCGAAGGCGTGCTCGTACCTGGCTTCGGGGAAGTAGAAACTGTGCGGTGCCTTGTGGCCCAGGATCAGCGACCACGGCTTCTCGTCGCTGCGCGTCCTAAGCCACTCTTCGGCCATGTCGGTCACGACCGTCGTGTAGTAGCCCTTCACGAGGCGGCTTTCGCCGCCGTTGAAACGAAACTCGTTGTCGAAGTACTGCCCCTGCCCTTTGTGGGTGACGAAGTAGTCGAAACCGCCGCGAACGTCGTCGTTTCCCTCGCCCATGTGGTACTTGCCGATGTAGCCCGTCTCGTAGCCCGATTTCTGCAGTTCCCGCGGCCAGGACGGCATGTCGTCCGGATACTCGGTGAAATTGTCGGATACGCCGTGGGCGTGGGCGTACAGCCCTGAAAGAATCGACGCCCGGCTGGGCGAACACAGCGACGTCGTGCAGAAATGGTTGGGAAAATAGACCCCCTCGTGCCCCAGACGATCGATATTGGGCGTGGCGATCGTCGACTTGGGATTCAGGCTGACGCAGTCCCAACGCTGATCGTCGGTGAGAATGAACAGCACGTTGGGTCGCTCGGCCGCCGCCCCGTAGCGCGCGCCGATCACCATTGCCAGGCAGCCGATTGCCATGGCGAGTTTTCCCGGGATTCTCATCGTGGGCCTGCACTTTCGAGGAAAGGAAATCTGCGTCGTCATCGGAAAAATCACCCTATCCCGGCAGATTGCCGAAGTCAACCAACGCCCTGAGCCGGTTCAGAAGAGCACGGTCTGCCGGGCAATGCACTCGGGCCCCTCGTTCTCGGGACGATTCACGTAAATGCTGACCGGGTAGGCCTTCATCCCTTCGGCACGGAAAGGAACCAGCAAACGCTCGAGCGACCGGGGATCGGACTGGCCCGGATCGAGCCACTCCGCGCAGGCTTCTCCGGGCAGGATGACCGGCATGCGGTCGTGGATCGGCTTCATCAGTTCGTTGGGCCCGATCGTGAGGATCGCGCACGACTCGATCACGCCATGGTCCGGGCCCTCCCAGGTTTCCCAGAGGCCGGCCATGGCGAACGGGCTCTCGTCGGCCATCTGGATCAGGTAGGGTTGCTTCCCTCCCCCCTGACGCTGCCACTCGAAGTACCCGTCGGCCGGCACCAGGCAGCGGCGGCGACGAAACGCGGCCCGGTAGGCGGGCTTCTCTGCCACCGACTCGCTTCGCGCGTTGATCATCCGGTTGCCGATCCCCGGATCCTTGGCCCAACTCGGGATCAAGCCCCACCGCACGGCGACCAGTTCCCGCTGAGGGGGGGCACTCCCGGGACGGATTCGCACGACCGCGATCGGCTGGCTGGGAGCCACGTTGAACCGTGGTCCCAGCTCGATATCCGCAAGTGCCCCAAACTGCTCTGCCAGGGCCCGGATGGGCGTTCGAAGGGTGAATCGTCCGCACATGGCCGTCCTCGCAAGGAAGAACGCAAATGATTCCTGATCCATCATTTACGGCCGGTTTCGCCCGGGCAAGGGGGCTCGCGGAAAACTTTCCCCATCCTAACGAAACCTCATGTTCCTCACCGCCGGAGGCCGATAGACCATATTGCGGCAATAGATTAGCCAACGGCAGAAGAATGCCCGAGCTGCCCACCGGCTCGGCTCTGCCCCCTGGTGAACTCTGTCATCCGCACAACACCAAGAGCTGGTAGCTACGTGGGAGCGGTGGGGCCGCTGGCCGACAGGACAATGGGTCAGAAAGGTCCGCTCCCGCGGTTTGTCGATTTCTTGCTGAAGGAACAAGCTTTCGCGAGCCTGCAACGCGGAAGGATCCGCCAATGCTCGTTATTGTCAGTGACCTGCACCTGACCGACGGAACCTGCGGCCCGAGCACGTCGCCAGGGGCATTCCAGATTTTTGCGGAGCGGCTCCGCGACCTGGCCGAAGCCGGGTCGTGGCGATCCAGCGGTCGTTACCAGCCGATCTCGCAGCTCGATCTGATTCTCCTGGGCGATATTCTCGATCCGATGCGGTCGGCCCAGTGGCTCGCTCGCCCCAATGTTCGTCCCTGGCAGAATCCTCACGATGCCGAGTTCGTCGGCCTCCTCTCCAAAATCACGACCGACATCCTTGAACACAACGACGCCGGGCTCGCCTGCCTGCGGAACCTCAACGGCCCGCAGGGCCTGAAGGTGCCCGCAGCTCTTCGCTCGGGCAAGATGAGTACCGACCCGGACCGTCAGCCTGTGGCCGTCCGCATCCACTACATGGTCGGCAATCACGACTGGTACTATCATCTGCCGGGAACGAAGTACTCCGCCCTCCGCAAGAAGATCGTGACCAAGATGGGCCTGGCCAACGATCCCAACGAACCTTTCCCGCACGATGGGGGCGAATCGGATGGGCTCCTCTCGGTCATGCGGCGCCACAAGGTGACGGCGCGACATGGCGATCAGTTCGACCCGATCAACTTCAGCGGCGACCGCGATGCAAGCAGCCTGGGCGATTGCATCGTCATCGATCTGTTGAACCGGTTTGTTGTCGAGGTGGGACGCGAGCTGAGCGAAGACCTTTCGGCCACGACGATCCTCGGGCTCCGCGAAATCGACAACGTGCGTCCCCTGCTGCTGATCCCCGTCTGGATCGAAGGCCTCCTCGAACGAACCTGCGAATTCCCCTCGCTCCGGCGGAGGGTCAAATCGGTGTGGGATCGTCTGGCCGACGAATTCCTGCAGATCAACTTCGTCCGGCAGCACGACACGTGGAACCCCTTCGACCTGGTCGACGGGCTTCAGAGGGCGCTGCGGTTCAGCAAGCGGCTGCCCGTCGGATGGGTCGGTTCGACCATGTCATGGCTGAACCAGATCCGCGGAGTGGACGGAGATTCCTACTACTATCACGCCCTGGCCGAGCAGGACTTCCGCAGCCGCCGCTCGAAATACATCATTTACGGCCACACCCATCTGGCGGAAAGCATCCCCCTGGATGCCAGCTACGCTTCCGGGTGCGTCCTCAACCAGGAATACTTCAACTCCGGCACCTGGCGGCGCGTGTATCGCCAGACGTGCCTGGCGCCGGAGCAGCATGAGTTCATCCCGGGCGACATGATGACCTACACCGTGTTCTTCCACGGAGATGAGCGCAAGGGCCGGCCCTACGAGGCCTGGACCGGGTCGCTTGGCTGCCGCCCGGTCGATCAGGCGATTCATCGCGTCGACGCCGGCAGCGCCGGTTCCACCCCCCATCAGGCCGCCCCCATTCCGAAGCTGCATACTCACGGACCTCATTTCGGCGATCTGCCGACCAGTTCACCGTCGGTTGGACTGGAACAACTCGACTGAGCAGCCGTTTCACAACCCGCCGGCCTGCACCGGTCGCCGCCAAGTGAATTCTCCAGCCTGGACCCGGCGGCAGCGGCCGGTCCTTTCTGCTACAATTGCCTCCCACGGGCCCGCTGGATCCTGGGAGGAACGATCATGCAGTTCTCGATCAGTCGGCGTGCGTTTCTGGAGAGCACGGGAGGCATGTTGCTCGCGGGCGGACTGGCGGCTCGCCCTTGCCAGGCTGCCGAGAAGGCCGGATGGCCGCCCATGCCCCCGGTACGGATCTACGTGGTCTACCTGGGAACCGGTGGTGCCTGGCCCAAGCCGGAATTCGACGCTCCCAGGGAGATTCGGGAAAAATTCGCCCCATACCTCGACCAGGTCAAGCAGCGGCTTGGGGATGTGGAGTTCATCGGCGGCGACCTGATCGGCAATCAGGCGAAACTGGCGGAGGAGCTGCTGCCCAAGCTCGACCAGGCTCGGGCCGACGCGATCCTGGTCGTGCACCTTGCCTTCGGAAACGCCGCGCCGTTCTCCGTGTTGGCCGGCAGCGGCAGGCCGGTTGCCATCTACTCCCAGCCCTTCAGCGGCCACGACTGGATGTATGTCCCCCGTCTCCAGAAGCAGGGGCTGCGGCTGATCCTGGCGCCGTCGCGAGATCTGGCCGAAATCGACCGCATCGTGGCTCTCCTGCGGGTTCCCGTGCGGATGAGGCAATCGAAGATCCTCCTCGTCGGCAACCCCGGCTGTGCCGCTGGAACCCTCGCCGCTTGTGATTTCGACCAGGTCCGCGCGAAGCTGGGCCCGGAAGTCGTTCAGATCACGCCCCCTGAGTTCGTCAAGGTCCACGAATCGATCGATACCAGGGCCGCCGCCGACGAGGCCCAGGAATACTGGCTCTCCAAGGCGAAGGAAATCGTTGAACCCACCCGGGAAGAAATCGTCAAGTCGTGCAAAACCTACCTGGCAATGAAGCAGCTCATGCTCGAGCACGGTGCCCGGGCGATTACCGTGAAATGCCTCGGCGGCATTCCCATCGCAACCCTCGGCTATCCATGCCTCGGCTTCAGCCGGCTCCTCGATGATGGTCTTGTGGGCGCCTGCGAGGCCGATATCGACTCGACGCTCACGATGCTGATGTTTCTCTACGCCTTCGGCCTCCCGGGCTTCATCACCGATCCCCTGATCGATACCGCAAAGAACGCGGTGATCCACGCCCATTGCGTGGCCCCCACGAAGATGCGGGGCCCGGCGGCAGCACGACTCCCCTTCAGCCTCCGCAGCCATCGCGACGACAACCGCGGCGCCTCGCTCGAAGTGTTCATGGACCAGGATCTCGGGCAGAAGGTCACTTGGGCAAAAATTGCCAACCTCGACACAATCCTTGTCACCACCGGCACCATCGTCGAGGTCTGCGACTTCGACGACCGCGGCTGCCGCACCCAGCTCGTCGCCCAGGTGGACGATGCCAGGTCGCTGCTGGCCAACTGGGGCGGAGGTGTTCTGCCGGACGACATGATGACCCTCCTCCATCGCGTGTTGTTCTACGGCGATCACATGAACAGCGTGCGCGACTTGGCCCACCTGACGGGCCTCCGAGTCGTCGTGGAAGGCAAGGAGACGGCGGAGCCTTCGGCTCCGCAGGACAAAGCCTGAAAAGGTCCGAAAAACCGGCCGCCCCCGCCGCCAGCCGCCTCGCCCGTCCGGTGCGATCGGCTGCGGCTGCCCACCGCTCTTGATGGCAGCCGGCCTCCAGGGCCAGCGCACACTAACTGCCTTTGCCAGTAAGGATTTGCATCAAGAAGT
>CAZLWV010000051.1:30792-45385 GCA_964563135.1 uncultured Planctomycetaceae bacterium | reverse complement strand
CCAAGAGCGCAGGGGGCTATCCCTGCCCTGGGGTGCTATCCGTTGACGATAGTACGCTTGTCGGTATGGTAGATCACCCGTCCAGTTCTCTCTTTCGACTCGCGCGCCGAGGGGGTTTCTCCAATCCGTCGGCAGAAATCGCGCTCCGCCTGTTCGTGAAACCGATAGTAGCTCCCCCGGCAGGCCGCGCCAGAATGTGGGTCGACAACCCACGTGATGTATTCCATGCCACTGCCCTTTTCCCAAGAGCAGAGGACAACCCACGCGCTGTCATGGGAGAACTGGCGCGAAAGAATCTGCGCGCCGTTGGGCAAGTGGGTTGCGGTAAGAATGTCAAACGTCTGCGCCTTCCTGCGCGCCAGTTCCTCAGCACAATCCCTGCGCAGTGGGGCAAGGTGTTCCAGTTGCTCCATGTCAAGCTTTTTCGTTTCGTCGGCCATGATTTCACCTCAGAGAAGGAAGGAAGAGAAGAAGTAAGCGAGACTGCTTCTACTTGAACTCTAACCAACTGTCGGCGCGATGCAACTAAAATTGATGAAAGTTAGACACACTAGTACGAAGTGTGGTGATACATTCACTTTATCCGTGAATCCCAGTTCTCATGCTGACGGTGGTAATAGCGTGCCGGCACTCTGGGTGTGTTCAGATCAGTATGGGGCTGAGAGGATGTTGCTGGGGGCGAAACATGAGAATCCCCAGGGGGCCCCATTGCCCAGATTCTTGCCCGATCCCCCTGGGCCACTTGCCTTGTCGTGTGACAGTTAGCCCCCTGCCCCGGCGCACGTGATTCCTGGGCGAATAGTGCCCGAATCACAGGGGGCCCCATGGCTCAAACACGCAGGGGGCCCAAGGTGGTATCCCTCGCAGTTGCCGTCACGCGCAGGCTATATTCCCACCGTCCGGGTGTGTTCCTATGGTAGCCCCGATTGTAGTCCTGAAAACCGCGAATTCCCAAGGGCAGTAGGGGCAACACATTACGACAAGGTGGGCGGCGGGTATAGCACCCGCGTCCCGTTGCAGCATCACAGTCGCGTAGTTACTGAATAGATAGACGGCACGAAACCGTATCCGACTACCGCGAACAATGAATAGGAGCGGCTGAAATGGTGACGAATGAAGATGTAGAGCGATGGCGAGAGTGGAAGAAGGAGCACCCGGATTTCCCGTTGACTCCGCACCTCACCGGCCAGTGGACCAGGAAGGTCCGTGGTCGCACCCATTACTTCGGGCCGCTTCACAATCCGGAGGCGGCACTGAAGCGTTGGCTCGCCGAGAAGGATTATCTTCTGTCGGGATTCGAGGTTCCGACACGTTCCGAGCACAATGAATCCACAGACCAGCCCGTGACGCTTAAGGACTTAGCCGAGAAGCTCCTGACTCTGTGTGATAGAGTGGACAGGCTACTCTTCAAGCACGGGAAGACACTGAGTGGGCCAAGGCTGTGTACAGTCGAAGAAGTAGCCGAGACTCTCGGCATTACCCCGCGTCAGGTAAACACTCTGATCCGGCGCGGACACCTCCCGTGGGTGAATGTGTCGCACTCAGCCGGCACAAGCAAGCCGCGCAGGAGGATTGCCGAAGCGGACGTATTTGCGTTTCTCGAACAGCGCCGCGTTGTCGAACAGCCGCGGCAATACAGGAGGCATATCAAGCCAAAGACGAACTGAGGCTACACCCTGAGCCGGCCAGACGGCGGGTAGGCTGGCCAATTGACGCGAGAGGATCGGTTCCAGCCGATCCTCTCAGTTCCACCCGTCGTTTTTTCTGCCGCTCTTTCGCTGTTCAGCAGGGGTGAGCTTGTCGGTCATACTGCTGACCTTCAGCTTAATCGCCAAGCGGGTGAGCAGGGCTGCCTTGTCCGTACCGAGCTTGGCCATCGCGCGGGCCTTGTGGTTATCCACGGTGCTTTTGGCCAGCTTCAGGATTTTGGCCGATTCCTGAACGGTACAGCCCAGGCTGGCCAAACGGACGATTTCCGTTTCTCGCGGTGTCAAATGGGATGCCATAGCGCTTCCTCTCTGGTGTCAAATAGGTGGAGGTATGTGTAATCGCTCCAGTGTAGTTGGCACTATCGGTGATAGCAATACCACGGGTTTCGGTTGACATGGGCTCAACCGCGGCTCGCGGTAATCGACCTGGACGATATTGCCCCCAGGGGTCAACCATCTTCATGGCTGAGAGCTTTCCGATCCTTCGCCGCAGCGCCGGGTATCGCCCGCGCACACTGGGCAGCCTGTGGTGTGAGGCGGCGGCTGAAGGTCTCCCGCGCCTTCTTCTGGCCGACGAAACCCAAGCTCATTGAACAGCCAGCACGCCCATGGCTGTTATACGGTTTCCGGGCACCTGCGGACAACCCCGCTACATGGGGGTGTCTTGGTTCTTCTCCCTGGTCAGCCAAGACGGGGGTTAGGTGGATTGGTCCTATCCGGTCCATTTTTCTAAACGGCTAAGTGCGATTGGTAATATGGGGTCAGTAGATATTACTACATTAAACACTTCTATTTCTCGGAAGGAGAGGCTGTCAATGTCAACCGAGACTGGAAAGCAAGCTCAATTCCTGAGCTTGCATGAAGTCGCAGGGATGATCGGTGTCACGGGGAACACAATCCTTGCCTGGGCCTCGAAGGGTGAGATTCCACGTCCCTTGAAGTTCGGCCGCAGCCGAAACGGAATTCTCAGGTGGCGGAGGGATGAAATCGACAACTGGCTGGCGGATCTTGCCAGCACTCGTAACGAACACACTGCATCAGGAGAATGACCGTGCCTACAACCAAAAGGAAAAATAGCGTGGAATTCGATATCGACAAGATAGCGGAAGAGGTTGCCGGTAAGTCTCCAGGGAATGCGATGGAGGGTTTCGAGGATGCAATTGCGGCTTCCGATGAATGGGCGAAGTCGCACCGTAAACAGACGCTTGACTTCGCTCGGAGGCGGCTGAAGGAATCATGGTTCCCGAACGTCAAGGCAACCGCTATCGGGATCGGTGCTGATTGGGGCAGCATGGTTCTGCGGGCTGCCGGCGACGCGGAGAGCGCCGACTTGGCTACCATGATGGGCGACGCCTATCAGCAGGCGGCGGAGGAGCGTAGCCCTGGCACTATCAAGCGTGCTCTGCGCGGAGTCGGCAGGACGCTTCCAACTGCCATTGCCACAAGTCCGTCGGGCCCCGGTGGGATGATTGGGACTTTCGCCGTCCAGGAGTGGAACCGCGCGCTTGCTGAGGGACGGGAAGCCGGGATGAAGAATGGTGAGTTGCTAGGATACGCCGCGACCCAAGGGGCGATCGAGGGCGGGATTGCCGGACTCTTCCAATTGGCCGGCATGGGAGGCGTTGAGAAAACGCTGAGCGGCGGTATGCGCAAGGCGGCGTCGCGCGGCCTGAAGGAAGGACTGAAGGCCGCTGGCAGAACTGCAATCCAGGAATTGCCTGAAGAGGTATTGACTGAGTTATCGCATAACGTCGCCTCGAAAGTCTCGGGTGTCGACCCAAAGGCCATGAGTTGGGAGACAACTCGCGGCACGATCCAGGACACTGTTCTCCAGACGCTCCTGACTGTCGGTGTAGCCGAGACACCTAACGTGGTGTCGTCTTATCGGTCCGGCGATATGAAGCGCATTGCCGGCGAGATTATGGAAGCTGCCGAAGCTGGCGTGAAGGTATCGCGTAAGCAATGGACGAAATGGGGATTCTCGTCAGCAACCGGCAAGTCATTCAAGGAGCGCATTGCTCGCGTTCGTGAAATTGCCGATGGAATCATTGGCCGTAAGCAGACCGCGCAACAGCAAGAAGCCGCGCAGCCTGCCGACGCCAGCACAGAGCTTGGGCCTGTTACCCATGATGTCGAAGCGGCCTCTGTTCCGCGGGTCTCCGCCGGCCAAGACGCTGAGGTATCTACGGCGACCCAGGCAGTCGCTAGCGAAGCCGCTCCCGATGTTGTCGAGGCGTCCGCTGCTGCGCGGCGTGCGCCATCGCAGCACGATTTCCCTGTCGAAATGCAGGGGACCGGGGAGGAAATGGGTGGTCGTGAGGTCGTGCGGCAACTCCAGCAAATTTGGGGAACTCCGCTGAACCTCGGGCACATGAGTGCTCACAAGAACGCGAGAGGGATCTACAAGACGAAGCGGCATGTAGCGCGGCTTGCGTCCGGTGAAGAGGCGTCGCCGGCCGTCGAGATTCACGAGGCAATAGGGCACCACCTTGACTTCACGACTGACGTCTTGAAGAGTGCGCCGAAAGACGCCAAGGCAGAGGTGGCGGAACTCGACTATGACCAGTCACAGAAGCGCCCGTACGAGGGCTTCGCGGAATTCATTCGTGCATATCTGACTGGTGCAACCGAGATTCATAAGGGCGGCATCAACCTGGAAAAAGCAACGCCAAAATTCTTGGCGCACTTCAAGGCGTGGATTGCGGCACACCCTGATATTCAGGCGAAGTTGATCGAGAGTCGCGAGCCGATCGCAGTGTTTATACGCTCCGGCGCAGTCGGCCGCGTGAAAGGACAGATCAGCACGACCGGTAAGGACGAGTCGTCAGTGAAGCCATCGCTGATCCAGCGAATCAAGGGGTGGGCGCAGTTCCTCTACACGAGACTCAAGGATGAAGGGACGCCGGTGCGTCTGTTCACGGAAGAGGCAAAGGAAAAGGGATACCAACCTGGACAAGAGAGTACGCCGTATGAGGTGTACAACGCGCTGCGTAACGCCGGCTCGCACTTCGCCCAGCAGGCTATCGAGGGTGGTGTATTCACGATCACCGGAACGCCAACGAAGATAGGGCCATCGTTACGCGAGGCAATGGAAGAGATCGAGCCAGGCGAAGACTCACGCAACTTCGCGGCGTGGGCGTATGCCCGTCACGCGATTGAATCTTGGGGTAAGGTCAAAAACCCTGGAATCACGCTGGACGACGCTCGCGACACCATGCGGCAGTTGAACGATCCGCGATACGAGCGGGCTGCGGATAAGCTGACTCAATTCAACAACGCGCTAATCGACGTCCTAGCCGACTCCGGCGTGTTGTCCCAAGACGAAGCTAAGCAGATAAAGGACGCGTACCAGCACTACATTCCGCTTGAGCGTGCCAAGCAAGGCACGCATCCGGCCGGCGGTCGCCGAATGCTCGACTTGTCGCCCGCGGTCCGTGGCCGAAAGGGTAGCGGGCTCCAGATCATTGATCCGATCGAGGCGACGCTCTCCAGGGCCGTGCGTTTTTACGAGCGAGCCGCGAAGCAACTCGTGCTTAACAGGATGATTCAAGTTTCAGATGGAGTGAAAGGGTTGGGTGGTTGGGTCGACGATGTATCCACAAGGATCCGCGGAACGTCGACAAACATCGGAGAGGTCAAGGAAAAGACCCTCGCTGAATTCGAGAATCAAGTTGGCTCAGGGACTGACCTTGATATTCTCAGCGACCTTCTCGATATACTCGACCCGGATACTGCGCTGACAATCTGGCGTCCGGACATGACCAAGATTCACGGAGAGCCGATCTATCGCGTCGTCCTGAAGGGTGAGCCTCGATTCTATCAGATGGATCCAGAACTAGGGAAGGCGCTCGGAGGCTTGGATACCGTCCAACACTTGGACCCGGTTACGCATATCATGCGAAACCTGACAGGGTTTTTGAAGCTAGGTGCCACGAAAGCGAATCCTGACTTTATTGTCACGAATGCCATGCGTGACTTCTCGACGTTCATCTTGCAGGGCGAGAAGGGTCTGACTGGGGCGTTTGATCCGGCACGATTCGCGACGGCGTATGTCGTTCACGAGCTTGGCCGAATGGCCGGCAAGGATGGCGTCAAGGAAGTTGCGCTATTCAAGATGATGGGCGGCGAGTTGTCGACGTTCGCCGGGTTGGATCGCGCGAGACTCATGAAGGGTCGGGCACGTGTGATCCGCGGACGGCAGGGGAAAATCGAGACAGCAATGAACGTGCTTGGAGTCACGGAGGTAGCGTCACGAATCGCAGAGTTCTCAGCCGTCCTGGAAAAAGAGGGATGGCTTGACAAAGTTCGCGCCGGCCAGATGCCGCCAATGGAAGTCTTGATTCGCGCAATCAACGCAGCGCATGACGTGACGATTGATTTCCGCCGCATGGGGCAATGGGGGCGTTACCTCAACTACTACATTCCGTTTTTCAACGCGCGTCTTGAGGGTCTCGATAAGTTCGTCAGAACGCTCTCGACAGATTGGAAAAAGGCGTCGCTCCGTGCCGGGATGGCGGTTGTGCTGCCTTCGCTTATCTACTGGTGGCTGCGTCATGATGACGACGATTACAAGGAACGGCCGGCCTGGCAAGACAACTTCTATATCCTCAAGGACGGCGACGGCAATCCAGTCTGGCGAATCCCGAAGCCGCAGGAATGGGGATTGATCGGAAGCGGCGTTGAGAGAATGCTCGATGCGATGTACGACCGCGACCCTGAGGCAATCAATCGGTGGTTCGGCCAGGTCTTTAAGAACGTCAACCCGGGCGGGCTCCCTGCTGGGGTTACTCCTCTGTTTGAGTCGATGTTTAACTACGATTCATTCCGTGGCCGTGAGATAGAGTCGAAGACCCTCCAGAAGCTGGAGCCGCACAAGCGGTATTACGAGCACTCGACCAAGGTATCGAAGGGTGTAGCGAAGACGCTCCACGACATAAGCGGTGGAAGGGTACGCCTGAGTCCCGCGCGAATTGACCACTTGGCAAATGGGCTGACTGGCGGATTGTACGGACGCATTGATTCGTACTCGCGATTCGGGACGAATCTATTCAGCGGTGGCGAACTGAGTATGTCGGATGTCCCCGGGATCGGAGGTGTCACGCTCAGGGCAGATTACGCCCGCAGTGTTGACGACTTTTACCAAATGAAGGAACTGCTTGACCAGAACATCCAAACATCCAAGTCAGAGGACAGAAAGGTTTCGCAGGAGATCCTCGACGCGTACGATCGCGTCGGGTTCGCCGAGTCACTCATGTCTGACATGAGAAAGGCCGCCAAGGATCTACCGGCCGAAGAGAGGGTTGAAACCCAGTTGGCTATCATCGGCCTTGCTCGCGCGGCCTTGGGGCGTTCTTCGCTGGAGCGATACCCGAACCCGCTCGCCGAGCCGTCAGTTGTGCCGGCCAAGGTCCGCGGCGTTGTCGTGGATCACATTGCCAAGAAGCAAGTCACGGCCTCCGGAATGTCGAAGGGTTCCGGGCCGGCTTGGAGATACCTGAAGCAAATGGGCGTGGATGCCGGGGCGGCGCAGGCTTTGGCTTATCGCCGGCTGCGGAGGCAGGGCGTGAGCGAGAAGGCCGCAGCCAGGCGTTCCCGGTCCGGTTTTTAATTGCGGTAACTCGGGATGATAGCCTAAAAGTGGCTTCTGACTGAAAGTGTCACCTTTTTGGAGAAATTGCTGTGTCTGCCACAGGAAAAACAAATTCTGAACTGCTGTCCATTCATCAACTCGCTGAACTTCTTAGTGTGAGCCAGCGGACTCTACATCGACTGATGAGGTCCACAACGTTTCCATCACCTGTACGACTCGGCGATGGCCCCCGCGGAACTGTTCGGTTCCGTCGCGCGGACATCGACGCATGGATTGCTAATGGCTGTTCCCCGCACAATGAGCAATCTAAAGGTGCTTGAGTGAACTCAATCTACCGCGACCGTAACGACCCCTTCCCCACGCCCCAGCGCCTAGCCCTTCGGCCGCGGGAAGCCGCTGAATCGCTTACAACCCCACGCGGAAGCCTGCCATGTGTGCGGGTCGGTTCCAGGGTACTCTACTTTCGTCACCAGCTTGAACGATGGGCGGATGAGCAGCAGGTCTCACCGGCAAACAACCATGAGCACACGGAGGCGATGAAACGGAATGCTTGAGCATGCCCTTAAATACGCAGCCCTCGGATGGAACGTCTTTCCACTTCAGCCGCGTGGGAAACCGCCGATCACTGCGCACGGCGTGAAGGACGCGACCACCGAAGAGGCGCAGATATGCGATTGGTGGGATCGTTGGCCGAACGCGAATACCGGGCTTGCGTGCGGAGCCGCGAGCGGTGTGTATGTGATTGACGTTGACGTTGACCAAGAGAAAGGCATCAACGGCTATGACTCACTCAGGCAATTGGGCGAACTGCCCGTAACAGTATGCCAGCGAACTCCCCGTGGAGGTGCGCATTTCCTTTTGTCTACCGATAATGCACCAGCAAACAAGAATGGTCTGCGACCCGGCATTGATATTCGAGGCGACGGCTACTATGTCGTTCTTGCTCCTTCCGTACATCCGAACGGAGGTGTGTATCAGTGGGCTCCCGGTTGCTCTCCGTGGGATGTGGCACTCGCTCTATATCCAGATTTCATGCGCGTTGGCAGAGTACGCGCTAACATTTCTGACCGAAACGGAGGCGCGTTGCCTGTCCAACCGCGGCAAACCATCGTGGTTCAGTCCAACGGTCATTCTAACGACGAAGGACTTGGGCGTGCTCGTGTGTATTTTGAACGCGTTGAGCCGGCCATTCAAGGAAATCGAGGTCACGACTGCTTGCTGTGGGCCGCTCAGTGTTGCGTCAACGGATTACGCATGAGCGACCAGGAGGCGTATGCCTTCCTGGCAGCGGAGTACAACCCGCGGTGCGTTCCGCCGTGGGATCTGAGCGAACCAACAGACGAAAAGGACTTTCGCCGCAAGATCTCCGAAGCTCGCAAGCACCCGACGAACAAGTTTCCCGCCGGCTGGATCCTCGACGATCCGGCGTACGCCACGCTATCGCAATCAACCTGCGCCGTCGATACACAAGCACTTCTGGCGAGTGTTGTGACAATTCCTGTTGTTGTTGAGAAGCCGAAGGCGAACGATTCCAAGCGACTGCCGGACGCCTTCCGCTGGCCGGTCGGGTGGCTCGGCGAGTACGTCGGGTATTGCATGGAGACTGCGCCGCACCCAAATCTACCGCTCGCGCTCGGCGGAGGTCTGGCTTTGTACTCCGCGGCGACCGGCCGAAAGATAGTTGGGCCGTCCGGGCTGCCGACCAATATCTACGTCTCGTGCCTCGCGCTCCCTGGGACGGGGAAGAACTTCCCGCGAACACTGAACGCGCAGATTCTGGAGCAGTCGGGTGGTCTCGGGATCCTGGCTGACAAAGTGGCGTCGGCGGAGGGGATCGAGGATCGGCTTTCAGAAAGCCCCGTTCTCCTGATCCAGCCTGACGAAATGGATTCGCTGATCTCCGCCATGGAATCAGGCCGCGACTCCCGCAGCCTCGCAATCGGCGCGATCCTGAATCAACTCTACACGTCGTCAGCCGGCATCTACATGCGCCGCATAAAGTCGATCGTACAGGGGGCCCCAGCGACTGCAACGCCGATCATTCGGCCGCATGTCGCGTTGTTTGGTACGGCGACACCACAACTCTACTACGCTGCCACTGGCCGACGACTATTAGAGGGCGGTTTCGTTGCCAGGACTCTGGTATTCGAGGCTGACCGGCGCTCTGAGGGTCGGCGTGGCAGCGGCCGGCAGATCCCACAGAGGCTTATCGACGAAATCAAGTATTGGCTGGAGTATACGCCGCCTGGGGAAGGGGACATCGGCCAGCATAACAACATGCTTTCGCGTGCCGCCTCGATCGTCCCGGTATCAGACTGTGGATCGCGAGCGCTGGAGGCGTGCCAGGTACACGCCGACTCTCAGTATTCGCGAGCGGAGCAGGTCAACAGCGCAACGGCCGCGTCTGTGTGGTCTCGTGTGTACGAGCAGACCGAGAAACTGGCGACCATCTACGCAATCAGTCGTGACTATCGCTCGCCGTCGATCGACAAGGAAGCAGTGGACTGGGCGAACGGAATTGTAACATGGAGCGCGAGGCGCTCGCTGGCGCTTGCCGCAGAATATAGCGCTGACTCACCATTCGCCGAAAGCTGCCAGCGATTTTTGCGCCTCGTTGAGCAACTGGGAGGAACGGCAACGCGAAAGCAGGTTGCCGACCGGCTGCGCATGAAAGTCAGGGACATCGATGAGATCGTTACGGCGTGCATAGATCGCGGGTGCCTCACGGCTATCGCAAATGATTCTAAGCGTGGCCCAAGACAAATCATCTACCAGTTGTTAGGTCAAGCAAATAACTGCTGAAATTCCATTCAGCAGTTAGCGGCAGTTGTCAGCAGTTACCACCAACAACTGCTGTAACTGCTGAATAACTGCTGAAGCGATTTTCAGCAGTTGTTTTTCGCCGTAAACCCCTATTTATAAAGAAGAAAAGAAGAAGAAGAACGATAACTGCTGAATTGCTGAAGGGGGTAGCACTCATATTTCTCTATATCCACCTTGTGGGGGAGTCCAACTACCGTTGTCATGCCTATTCACGTATACGAGAGCCCCAGCTTCAGCAATTCAGCAGTTAGGACTTTTTCGACGACTCCGAGCCGAGACAACTCCGCGCGAGTGAATGTGTCAATGTGTGTATATGTGTCAATTGTTGTACATGTGTCAATGTGATAAAAGGAGAGTATGTAGTGAAAAAGTTTCTTAGAAGCAATGAGCAAGTTGGTCACGTCGTAGAGGTGGAGGCCCTGGACACGACACCCGGCGGCTTTGCCCTGGGCGTGGTCTTGAAGCTCGACGGCGGCGGGACGGTGGCGGACCATTTCGACGTGAGCGATGGCCAGCAGTTTCACGAGCCCGGGGAAGACCGTCGCTACCGCGAGTTCCAAGCCGCGTGCTCGGGCAGCGATGCCGGCGACTCGTACCTAGGGCGCGCTGTGATCGTACGGGTTGACGAAGCCGGCGACCCGATCGGGTACCGCCCCGCCTTTGGCCCAGAGATATCAGCGGTCGGCCAGTAATGATCCGGTTCGTGCTCGCTTTTACCATCATTGAACTAGGAGTTTGCGCAATGCTTTCTGCAACTGACCGGTCCGTATCCAACTGCCTGTGGCTTGCGAGGATCAGGGAGGCCGAATTCCTCGGGGGAGACGATCTGCTTTCGTTGTCCCTGGTCGGAGCCCACGGAATCTGCCTTCGCGTAACCCTGGACATGCTGAGCCAGTTTGTTTTCCTGGAGCGAATCATCGGGGACTTTTCGGACGCAGCGGAACTCATCGGCAAGGAACTCGTGGTTCTCTTCGACCGATCAGGTGACCTTGCCGCGTTCCTGCCTGTCACGGCCTGGGATCGGGAACAGGCGGCGGAGACGTTGCCACCTACGGAAGATCTTGAGAGGCATCGCTGTCCGGATGGTTTGATTCACTGCAGCACGGCAGTCGGCCCTTGTTTTGTCCACGCCCAGTAATGGCCGACCACAGAAAGGCCCCCAGGATGCCCCAGGATACGCTTCAAGGTCGCCGTCGGTGTGGTTGGACCTTGAAGCCTTCCGTGAGATTCTGGGGGCTTTGAGAAGGCTGGTAAGAGGATATACCTAGATCGGGTGGTTTTGGTTACGATAGGGCACCTGGGGAGGGGGAGCTAGCCGCCCCAGGCCCCAGCGCCTCCGACGCGAAATCGCACCCGCCAACTGGCATTAAGCCGGGGAATTAAAACAGCTTAGGCTGACAAAAATCTGCCTTCGCGCGAGAGAGGAAGTAATGCACCCAGACGTGGTATTTGGGGTATCCCCCAAAAGAAGTGTGATGAAGAGGCAACCATGATCGAGCAACTGTACACGCGGTTCCATCAACTCACCGGCGACCCGGTTGCCGCGAGTAACCTTGTCTTGGCTCACGCCATGATCGGCGGCAAGCCAGTTAAGGAATGGTATACTCCCGGCGACGTGGCCGGCATACTCGGCAAGTCGGAGTTCACAGTCAGAGAACGCTGGTGCAACTCTGGTCGGATCGAATGCAAGAAGGACGGAGCGAATTGGCTTGTCCCACACCACGAAGTTGAACGTCTGAGGAACGGCGGAGCGCTCAAGTCAAGACGCTGATCTGCGATCCCCAATCTTGCGGAAAGAGGTGCTGGTAGAGGTTCATCATTTCTTGCGTGGAGTGCCCCATCCAGGCGGCAACGGTCTCTCGGGGAACTCCCTTCCGCGCCAGATTCGAGCCGAAGGAGTGGCGGAGCGTATGGAAACCGCGAATGACCTCCCATTTGCTGTTCTCCAACGTGCGCTGAAAATGATGATTCACCTCATACGGTCTCATCGGTGTAAACTCTATCCGCGATTCCCGCTTTGTCATCACCAGGGGAGCCTGAATCGTGTAGGCTCCGCCTGGATGCTCCGCGAACCACTTCTTCATAACCGATCGAATCTTGTCGTGCATCGGGACGGTACGGAATGAACCGGAGAGACTCTTCCGTCGCTTTTTCTCACGGAGTCGCACGAGTCCGGCGTCAAAGTCGAAGTCCTCGATTTCCGAACGGAGGATTTCAGAACGACGAGCCCCAGTGTAAGCTGCGAACACGAACATGGGGTAAATGAAGTTGTACCGCGCGTTCTTCTCGACATACTTCAACAAGTCGCCAACCTGCTTTTCATCCAGGAAGAGAACTTCCCAAAGGCTCTTATTCCCGCCTCTGGCAATGCGTCGTTCAATCTCACCCCACGTCATGAACTTCTCGCGTTCGGCCGGCTTGTCGAACTTGACTGCCCATTTGTGCCGCGCATCATAGATTGGGCATTCCTTCTCGACGAAGCCCCGCATACGCGCAAACCCCCAAACTTGCGAGAACGTCACGAGTTCTTTTCTGATGGTCTGCCCACTCACCTTGCGACTGGCGACGTAGGCCTGCAACCGTTTTAGGTCGATCGTGTTGACTGCCACCTTCTCGCCGATCCCCGCCTTCAGATGACGAATGTGCTTGCGTTCTCCGTCCAAAGTCGTGTCGGCCTTGCCCCTCTGATCGTTCAGGTACTGGTCACAGACTTCTCCAAACCGATCGGATTTCACGACCGGCTTGACGCTCACCTTGCCATCGGAGACGATCCACGTTCCGGGGTCGGCATCCTTGGGCATCTGGATTCGTCCCTGCTTCAGTAGCCGGATCGTCCCTTCGATTCGGGCCTTGATGTCTTGGGCCTCCTTCTCGCTCCGGGTCTCGCAGGAACGGCGGTACTGCTTGCCGACCCATCGAAACATCGTGATCCAATTGCCTGTTCGGTCGTCTCTGTGAATGCTGGCCATGCTCTGAACCGTGTAACATGGTGGAACGCGAGTCCCGACATTTTCCCGTGAGCCTGTCGTGTAACATCCGTGTAACAGAATTGCCAATTTCGGCGAAATTGCATATTCACTACGATCGTGCTACGCTTTGCAGGGAGACCGCGTACAAACTCTTCCCCTACAAGCAATTGTAGCATGATAGAAACGTCGGTGCCATGGAGGGGAAATTACACCCCAGGGATGTGAATTTGGGACTCGATGTCCCAGACGCGGATCGCCGCAGCATCTCCGCTTCCGGTGGCCAGGGCCAGCAGTTTGCCATCCGGCGAGACGGCCAGGCTTCGGATCAGGCGCGCCTTGTGAGAGATGTAGTGGAGCTGTTTCTGAGTCTCGGCGTCCCAGATGCGGAGGTATCCGTCTGAACTGGCGGTGACCAGGCGTTTCCCGTCCGGCAGCAGCCGTGCCGCATGGACCGGACCGTTGTGCCCGCCAAACGTACCGACTTTCTTCCTGGCGGCAACATCCCACAGGATCACCGTGCGGTCTGCGCCGGCCGCCGAAACCAGACGCGTGCCGTCGGGACTGAAGTCGACGCTCGAGAGGTAATCTCGGTGCGCCTCCAGTTCGGCCAGTTTCTCGCCGCTGGCGGCGTCCCAGAGCTTGAGGTTCCAGTCGGAGCCGCCTCCGCTGGCGATCAGGCGGCCGTCGGGACTGAAGGCCACCGGCTCACCGGCGTCGTGGAGCACGGGGAGGGTGAAA
This sequence comes from uncultured Planctomycetaceae bacterium, assembly GCA_964563135.1. Classification (GTDB taxonomy): domain Bacteria; phylum Planctomycetota; class Planctomycetia; order Pirellulales; family Thermoguttaceae; genus JAAYAY01. The sequence goes on along the minus strand of CAZLWV010000051.1, from coordinate 31,556 downwards.
CGCCGCAGCCCGTCCAGATAACCCCATTCCCAATGACGCAGGCCGGCAGGGCATTCTCTCAGCAGGCGGTCGAAATTGGCCAGATCGTTGGAGCGCCACGCCCGGTTGGCTGCGATCACCCGGAAAGAATAGAGATGGCTTTCCGCGGTTTCCAGCGCCCCGGCCGTGTGGATGTAACTGACGATCCCGACGGCCACGAGCGCGGCCACAAGCAGCAAGCTCGTCATCACCAGAAAAGCCATGGCCGGACGCCGCCGAGCCCAGCGGCCCAGACGCAGCACCACGGGGAGCGGACGGGCACTGACCGGCTCGCCCAGGAGAAACTTGCGGAGATCCTCGGCCAGGTGGGCGGCTGTCGCGTAGCGGGCGTTCGGCGCCTTCTCGAGACATCGCAGGCAGATCGCTTCCAGGTCGCGGGGAATTGCAGGATTCACTCTTCGAGGGCGCAAGGGCTCGGTCGTCTGGATCGCTTCCAGCAGTCCGTCCCCCTGGCCCTGAAACGGGCGGCCGCCGGTCAGCATCTCATAGAGGATTACGCCCAGAGAGAAGATGTCCGAGCGGCGGTCGACACGGTCGTTCTGCCCGGCGGCCTGCTCGGGGGCCATGTAATCCATGGTCCCCACAAGCTGCCCCGCCGGAGCCTCCAGCCCATCGGATTTCGCCAGCCCGAAATCGGCCACGAAAGGAACGCCGGCCTCGTCGAGGAGGATGTTCCCCGGCTTGAGATCGCGGTGCACAATCCCCTGCTCGTGGGCGTGGTGGAG
>CAZLWV010000051.1:0-30782 GCA_964563135.1 uncultured Planctomycetaceae bacterium | reverse complement strand
GCATGGGCCACACGAAGGGCGATCTCCGCCGCCTCCTGACAAGTCAGCCGCTGCTTCTGGAGGTGCTTGCGGAGGCAGCTACCGGCAATGTACTCGCTGGCAATATACGCGATGCCGTCAACCTCTCCGGCATCGTAGACCTGGGCGACTCCAAAATGTCTCAGCCTCGCCGCCTTGCGGGCTTCCTCCAAGAGGAACTCCGATCCACCAGCGCACAGGCGACCAGCCTGCGGGATCTTCAAGGCGACCAGCCGTTTCAAGACCGTGTCCTGGGCTTTCCACACGGTGCCGAAACCTCCGGCCCCCAGCTTCTCCAACACGCGGAAACGCCCGAACCCGGTCTCCCACTCAGCCGGCGGCGAGCACAGGGCGGAAACCGCCACGGTGGCGAGGGAACACTCCCCCAAATCAGGCCGTGTGCATGGGCTGTCGCCAGTGTCGTCGGCCATCGCATAGGCGGCGGCGATGTCGTGCACGTACCTGGGAAACCGTTTCTCATATTCCTCCTGGCCGGCGTCGACACCGCGATCGCGATGCAACTGCAGTTCCACCACCAGCAGTTCGCGAAACAGAACGCTCCGACAGTCCTCCGGCACCTCGGCGAGATAGTCGTCGATGCTTGCCGGCCGACCTTCCCGGCAGGCGGCTTCGAACCGATCGGCAACCCGATCGATCAGCCGGTCATTCTGCAGAGGCCTGGAAGAGTCGGACATGGACACGCGGCAAACCTGGGTGAAATCGGTGGCAACGCCAGCGGGGGGCTTCAACTGTTTACTCGGAATCTGTCGGCCGGAAGTGACAGGGAAGGGACCAAGGAGAAGGTCAATCGCCGGCTTCGGCGGTCCTCCCGTCCCTGCAGGCCTCCTCGTCCGGCTCGTCGAGAGCCTGCCAGATCTCCCGAATCAGTAAGAGTTTTCGTTGCACAGTCCGCCGGACGCAACCCAGACGCCCGGCGATTTCCGCATGGTCATAGCCTTCCAGTTTTAAGGTGGCGATCTGCTTCAGGAGCGGATCCTCGAGCCGGTCGAGCAGCCGCTGGCATAGCTCCTCCATCTCGGCAGCCATTTCGGGCTCGGGTTCTCGACCAACCACCTGCTCCAGCGCCCGGCAGGCCTCCGCAGGGCATGGGCTGATGGCCGACTCCCCCACCTCACGGCCGGCCCCGCGTTTCAGACAGTAGCGCCGACGCTGCAGGTCGGCAATCCGGCGGTTGGTGAGCATGACGAGCACCTGCCAGAGATCGTAGCGGTTGGCCAGTTGCGGGAAGGAACCCTGGCGGATTTGGGAAAAGAAACTGGCCAGGGCAGTATGGGCCACGTCCTCCTCATCGGCCATCCGCCGGGTCGCCCCGGTCATTTTCTTCCGTGCCTGCTCGGCGAGCCGCTGGAGATAACGCTCGTAGAGGCGCTGAGCAGCCTCCTGGTCGTTGACCTTAACCTGTTCGATCCATCGACTTACGGAACGGAGTTCCTCCATCCACCGCGGCTCCATCGGAAATCGGAAATCGCCAGATCAGCCCCCAGATAAAGGGACGAACTTTGTCCATGTTAACCACGTCGATCCACAGGTTCAACCACGGCGACGGTTGGCTCCGCTGGGGGCTGCGAAACAACCCGGCGCTGCTTGCCCAGAAACCGGGTTCGGCCGGGCTCCCCGGGTCCTGCAATCGATACGGGGTTCAACAGGTGCCCGGCGGCGGGAGTCAGAACACGGCCTGTCACACCTTGGCATCCGTTTGCGAGTAATCCAGCAGGGACGCCGGACCGCCGCCAGCGGAGCAGGTCCCCAGGCATGTCTGACCAGCGCCTGAGGAAGAGCTGCGGCGGACGGCTCCCGTTTTCGGCGCAGGTGGCGGCTACTTCCCGGCCCCTCGCGCCGCAGATCCGCAGGAATGGCGATGAATCCCGACATCGAATCAACCCGTTTTGGACGCTACTGTATCAACGTCTACTTCATCACGGGGGCTTCGTACCTTGTATGCGGAAGTCGAGACGAGACCGGCAGCGGTTTCACGCGACCGGTCTTCCAGCACTGCCGCCGGCCGCCCGAGCGGTTTATCAGCACGCTGCAGCGACAGCTCCGGGCACTGGAAACGACCAGGGATTTCCGCCGGTGGCATGAGCTGGTCTACAGTGCTCCCTGGGATTCCAACTGCTCACAGTGTCCGCTCTGCTTCGTCCAGTGCCAGCGGATCGCCGAGGAACTTCGCCGGCTGATGGGAGCCGAGTACGATCCGTTTCTGGGCGGCACGCTCAAGATCACGGTCGGCGGCCTGCCGCCCGAGGCCGAAGAGGATTCAGTGGGAACTCGCAGCACCGAATCCTTCACGCCCATCGGTTGAGCGGCAAATCGGCCGCGCGAAAGCCGCCCAGCTTTTGAAGCGGCCGCCTGGACAGCAAGTGCTTGAGAGATTTCCGTCAATTCCAATCTCGCCCGTTGCTGGAATGGTCTTCCCTTTGACTTCCAAACCATCCACAGCCAGCCCCCAACATCCCGCCCACCACATGCACCAGCGGCACCGGCAGCATTCCAGAGCCTGCGGAATCCACGAAAATAGTGCCGCCGGAGACGAGTTCGAAACCCACCTTCCCCACAAAGCCGGCAAGCATGACCACGCAGGCCCATGTCCACAGCCGATCGCCATCGGCGCGAAACTTGCGAAAGAGCGTGACGGCCAGTAGAACGAATACGGCGGAATCGATCCCCGACAGGCCGCGGTAGGTGGCCAGATCGGGCAGGCAAATGTGAACGACGGCCGGGCTCAGAACTGCCGAGAGGCCCAGGCAGATCAGCAGGGAGCGGCGGTCCTGACGCTCCAGGACCCAGCCCAGGAACAACAAGGCGGCGGCGTCCCAGAACAGGTGGTCCCAGGACCAATGGGTGAGTTGGCAGGTGAGAAGCCGCCAGACTTGGCCCCCATGGACGGCCGTTCGATCGTACTGGAGCCAGGAGCAGAGCCAGTCGAAGGGGAGCACGAGTGTGGCCGCCAGGGTCACCAGCAGCGAGGCAGCCGGCAGACTCCACGTCTGATCGTTACTCTCGATCCGGCAGGTATACTGGGCGGTGGACAGAAGGTAGGGTGCAGCCTGACGCACCAGCGGTAGGTATCGCGGATAGTCCTTGGTCCCTCGAGACACACGCCACGGTGGGAATGATGGAGAGTCTGTTCCACTCCCCATCATCCCAACGCTTCACCGTTCCACTATTCCTCGTTTTTCCGTCCCGATCGGCGTCGCGAGGCGCCCAGGCCCAGGCCGGCCAGGGCCAGCGCGATCGCGCCGGTGATCGGGTCGAAGGCCCCGCCGCCGCCACCCAGGCTGGGGCGATTTGAGGGGCTGAAATCGAGATCGCGGCTGGTCGTTCGCGGCTGTGCGGGAGCGGGGGTGCTGCGAGTGGCAACCTGCTCGGCCGGAGTAGCGGGCGACGGCTGTTTGACGGTCTGGTTCTTCGGGGCGTTCTCTTGCGGACCCAGATCGGCCAGGGCTTTCTCTCGCAGCGCCTCGAGTTGAGCCCGGACGAGCTGCTGCTCTTTGCGGTCCCGGCCGGTCCGGAGGAGGTTCTTGCGATCGATGTTCCAGCGCTGGTATTCCGCGTCGTTCTCGAGAACCAGGAACGAGGTGTACTCGGTGACAATCGAGTAGGACTCTCCGAGACGGACGATCTCGTCGACCACCGTCGATCGCGAACCCGCCCGGTCGGCGTCCTTCAGCAATCGATCGACCTTCTGCGACGCCCACATCCGCTCGATTTCGGGATTGCCCGATTCGGAGCCGGGAAACTGGACCTGAACGGATTGATCGATGGGGGCTCCGTTGATTTCAGCCTGGACGCGAACGTCGACATTGCCCTCTCCGCGATAACGACCGTAGAGCCGCACCGGCATGCCGTGGTAAAGGTTGGGCAACTGCTGCGGTTCCCGATCGTAGACCTCGATGCCGGCCAATTCGATTTTCACGTTGGTGGCCGCCGGGCGAGTGAGTTTGCGGCGGAAGGCCTTGGCCTGACGACCGAAATCGTCGCCCTGAGAGAGGAAGGCGGCCAGGCCGCCGGCATCCTCGGCCATCTGGCTCAGCAGGGGGCGATTGACTTCGTTGCCCACACCGATGCAGAAGACCTTGGCGTGGGAGGGACGCGAGGCAATCTGGGCCAGTAGTTCCACTCGCTCGCCCTGCTCGGTCATGCCGTCGCTGAGGATCACAACGTTCAGCGGCCGGTCGGGCTGGCCGTACTGGTAGGCCAGGCCCATAGCCGATTTCAGCACCGTCCCTCCGCGTCCCTGCTGGGTGCGGAGAAACTGGGCCGCCTCGTCTTTCGAGGCCGCCTCCACCGTGCGGAGTTCACCAAAGAGCTTCGTCGGGGCGACGTTGAAGGCAGTCACCTCGAACCGATCGCTCGGGGCCAGTTCGTCGATGAAGGCGCCGATCGATTCCCGCGAGAGGGCCAGCTTGCCGTCGTGGGCCATGCTGCCCGATACGTCGAGGACGAACACAAAGTCCATCCCCAGGTTGTCGGCCGCCAGTTCCTCGCCGGCGGTGAGGGTGAGCATGAAGTAGCCGTCGTCGCCAGGCGATTTCGAGGTGATCATGTCGATGCCGGTCATGGGCCGTTTCACCTGGTAGGCCAGAACAACATCACGGTTCAGGTCCCCCTCTTTCGTTTCGAGGCTGGCCTGGTAGTAGGAGTCGGTATGACCGACGACCACGAAATCGTCCTTGTGGCTGGGGCTTTCCAGGCCCACGATGGGCACTTCCGATTTCACTCGCAAGTCGAGCGAAAAACTCCCCTCGGTGCGGGAATCGATGCCGGGGCGGGGCGCGGTGGCCAGGGGGTAGACGTAAGTGGCCCAGTCGTGATCGTAGTCGAGCTGCTGGTAGTAAGTGATCTGGACCTTCTGCTCGGCCTGGGGGCCAATGGGAAAGATCCGCATTTCGAATGTCTTGTAGTCGACCTGCTCGAGCAGACCCGGATCGCGGCGGACCTGTTTGTAGCTGTCGTAGATTTCCCGCGCCCGTTTCTTTTCGAGCACTTCGCCGATCATTTCCTTGCCGCCGATCCACATACTGAAGTTGGCAACCGAGGCCCCCTTGGGGACGGGGAAAAGATAAAGAGCTTCGACCTGACGGTTCTCCGTGTTCCGGAACACCTGGGTCACGTCCGTGACGGCGATGCCGTTGTTGATGGTCACCCGGACGTCCTGCTGTTCGATCTTGAGGACGCCTCCCTGGCCGCCGTCGGCGATCAGCATTCCGGCGGCGTTGGCCCGGTTGGAGAGGACCAGGAGCATCACCGCAGCGATCAGCGGCGAGAGCGCCCAAAGGGCAATTCGGCGTGTCGTGCTTCGTTGTTTCTCGAGCATCACAGGGCTCCATGTTCAAAAAGGGGCAGGCCGCGAGCGCAGAAACACGAGGGTGGCCGAGCCCGCGGCAGCGAGTGCTGGATCGTTGGCCTGAAGAAGGAGGTCTGGCCTCTTGCTACCTCAGGCGAGATGCTGCGGAGAATACAACGCCGTCGCTGAGAACTCGCGAAGAAGCAGCTTCCTGCACTTGGAGGAGGACAGTCCCAGTTTCTCGCGGCTGCACCACGCGAAATTTGGGACGGTCCCCGTCACGCCAGGAAACGGCCGTCCAGATCGCGCTGCGCGAGTGGGCAGTTATCGGACCTGCCGAACCAGCGATAACGATCCCTGGCGATCCAGTTGCAGACGCCGTCAAACAGGATGATCGGCTGGCCCCCATCGGGCTTTGCGTGCATCTTCCCCTCTGTCGATGCAACGGGATTGAACGTTCTCACTTCGGTTCAAGCGGCTTGCCCGCAGGCAGAACCCAGGCACGTTCGTTGTGCTCGAACCCCAACCGTTCATAGTATTCGTTGGCCTTCGGTGCAGCCAGCAGCGTGATGAAGGCCGTCTCGTCCAAGGCCTGACGGGTCATCTCGATCAGTCTCTTGCCGATGCCCTGACGCTGCCAGGCCGAGTCGACGGCCAGGTCGGCCAGATAGGCCACGTAGCCGAAATCGGTCAGGGTCCTCGCGATGCCGATCAGCCGATCGCCATCCCAGGCGGTGATCGTCAGGTCGGCATGGGCCAGCATCTTGGCAAAGACATCAGGCCGATCGACGGGGCGCCGCTCGCCCAACGTGGAGCGGTTGTAGAGGTCGATCGCCTCCTCGACGGTGATCGGCTGGTTGATCTCGTAACGGACCACATGATTCTCCTTCAGGCCTGCGGTACATCATCGTCATGCCTTGCACCAACCCGTCCGACTCGCGCCCGTGGTCGAAAGTGATGCCCGCCTTGGCCGCCACGTCGCCGTCGCCGGTCGCATCGATCACGGTTCGGGCCAGAATGGCACGGCGGCCCCGCTTGGTATCCAGGAGCACGCCCTCGATCCGGCCGTCGCGAACGATCGGTTCGCCGGCCGTCAGGTGGCAGATCACTCGAACGCCGCTTGTCTCGAGCATGTCGTGAAAGACGACCTTCATCCCTTCCGGGTCGAATCCTTCCCGGAATCACGTGAGTCCATTTACTCGAACCAGAATCGCCGGAGCCAGAAGACGAGCAGGGGAAAGAAGGTGCAGAGGAAGACGACCAGCGGAGTCGAAGGTTGCAGCGTGATGAGCAGGACAAAGATGACGGCGATAGCCGCCACCAGCCAGAACCAGGATCGGCCAGACCGGTCGTTGCGGTCGAGCGCAGGGTAGGCGCCCCGTTCGACGAGCCGGCGGGCCAACTGGCGCTGTTTGGCTTCGCGCCGGATGTCTTCCACGATGGCCTGGGTCCCGGGCGTCTCCTGGAGAATGCTGGCCAGGTGAACGGCATCGCTGTCGGCACGCCGGTCCTGGAGGAGCCGGGTCATGGCATACTGGGCGTAGGGATCATTGGGACCGAGCTCCAATGCCCGGCGAAGGCTCTCCTGGGCGTCGTCGCGGCGGTGCAGTCGCAACTGGCTCAGCCCCAGGGCCGCCCAGGCGGTGGAGGAAGAGTCGGCGGCGGCAACCGCCTCCAGGGCGGCATCTTCCGCCAGACGAGGGCCTCGCTCCGAGGCCATGAACCAGGCAAAATCCACCAACGGTCCGGGCTGTTGACCCGAGTTGCGTATGGCCGTTTCCAGGGCCTGCTGCGCGAGGGTAAGCCGCCCCAGCCGCCAGGCGGCGACTCCCAGAAGGCTCTGGGGCTTGCTGCCGGCCGGATCGAGCTGGACGGCCCGTTGGCTCGCGGCAAGCGCCTCCTCCGGGTCGCCACCCATGAGCAGCGCCCGGGCACGGACTAAATGGACGAGCGGGTCGTCGGGTGCCTCGCTGGCCAATTGATCGGTGATTGCGATTGCCCGAACATGGTCGCCTCGTTCCAGAGCCTCCAGCGCCTCGGCGGTCAAAACCTCGATTCGACGCTCTTCCACAAAAACCTCGGGATCTCGGAATCGGGGGAATACCACGTGGACCGACCTGGAAAACCACGTGGACACGATGCCTGATCTTAGTTCTCCGGTGGGGGTGTTGCAAGCTATCCAACGCACCGGCCCCCCGACGAGTCCATCCTATCGGGCATTTGCCGCGCCCGCCATGATCGTGTACGAAATCTGACCTATGGTTGTCCAGTTGAATTGGTATTGCGATCCGGGCGTCGGTGTGCGGACTGGTATCCCGCCACCTCGGACGCGAGCAGAAGACTGACCGGATCGGTCTGGTGGGAATCGATAAATGGTGATGGCATGACAGCGCGGGCAGGCGGTGGAATGCTGGAGGCAAATCCGGCAGAGACTTTGGATCGTGTTGCGCGGCGGGTGCATGGAATTTCCACGCTTCCCACGATCGCCCTGAAAATCGTGGAGCTGGCCAACGACCCGGATTCGGGGGCGGCCGAGATGAAGGCCGTCATGGAAAGCGATGCGGCAATGGCGTCGCGAGTTCTCCGCTGCGTGAACTCGTCGGCCTACGCGGTGCGGACCCGAATCACGAATCTCCAGCAGGCCATCGCGTTCCTCGGGCTGAAGCAGATCCGGAACCTCGCCATCACGGCAAGCGTGGGCGAGCTCTTCAAGACCGGCGACACGCTGGGAACCTACTGCCGTTCGGAACTCTGGAAGCATTTGGTTTCCGTGGGGTTGTGCGCGCGGTTGATCGCCATGCGTCTTCGAAAGGCGAATTTCGAAGACGTTTTCCTGGCTGGGCTGCTCCACGATATCGGCATCATTCTCGAAGACGAGCACGACCACCAGCGCTTCGCCGATATGGTCACGTCGCTCGACGATCAGCACCCGCTGGTGGAAGTGGAACGCGAGAAGCTCAACTACGACCACACGATGCTGGGGCAGCGGATTGCGGAAGACTGGGGATTTCCCGAAACGGTCAAGGCGGGGGTAAGGTTCCACCACAACTCGGAAGCGTACCGGGGCGACGATGCCGACACGGTCCGATGCGTGGAGATGGCGAATCTGATCTGCACCCTCAAGGGAATTCCCTCGGTGGGGCGCAAGCTGGTGCGTTTCTCCCAGCCACTTCTGGCGTGCCTGAACCTGGGCAAGGACGACATCTCCATATTATCCCAAGACCTCGATGAAGCCGTCTCGGCCAACCTTGGGCTCTTCAGCATATGACCGACGCGTGATGGAACCGATTCTGCACGACATCCATGATCTGATCGAAGCGGCCGGCGGCGGGGCCGATGCCGGCCGGGTATCGGTGCCTGCCGAGTCGTTTCGCGACCTTGCCCCCACACTCGTGCTGGTCGGCCAGTCGGAGGGGGAACTGGTGACGGCCGACGACTTCTGCGGGCAGGCAAACATCCCGGCCGCAAGGCTTCTGCTGCGTGCCATCGATCAGCGGCTCGGCGAGAAGCCCTGCTGTCGGTTCGACGTTGATACCGACATGGGCCGCCAGGCGGTGCTGGCGATCCGCATGGAACAAGAGGAACATCAACGGATCGTCGGATGCCTGTTTCCGGCCGACGGCTGTCCCGCCGGGCTTTCGCAAACGGCCATCTTCCAGCGCGTGACAGGCGCGCTGGCGTTCTCGACACTGCATTATCGGGAAAACACCGGCTACATCGCGGCCCGCGCCAGGCATCTGGCCGCAGAGCAGGAGATGCTTGCCGCCTCGCAGGCCGAGGCCGTCTCGAGCCACATCGAGGAACGGGAGCGGCGCCTGCAGGAGCAGGAGGAGCACGCGATCAAGGAGCAGTTCTTCCAGGCGGCCGAAGCGGCGAACCGGGCCAAGAGCGAATTCTTGGCCAATATGAGCCACGAGATCCGTACCCCGATGACGGCCATCCTTGGGTTCACGGAGATGCTTCTGAATCGGCTTCACGACCGCGAGAACCTGGAAGCCGCCCGAACCATCCACAGGAATGGGCGGCACCTCCTGTCGATCATCAACGATATTCTCGATCTCTCGAAGATCGAATCCGGCAAGCTCGACACCGAGAAGGTCCATTGCTCGCTGGTCGAAATCCTGTCCGACGTGGAATCGTTGATGCGCGGCGGGGCTGAAGAGAAGGGTCTGGCCTTTCGGGTCGTCTACGAGACGCCAATTCCAGAAACATTCAAGACGGATCCCCTGAGACTGCGGCAGATCCTTCTGAACCTGATAGGAAATGCCGTCAAGTTCACTGACCGGGGGGAGATCTGCGTCGCCGTCAGGTTCAAGGTCGATGCCCGTGGAGCCAAGTACCTCGAAATCGATGTCAGCGATACGGGCATCGGCATGACTCCGGACCAAATGGAACGCGTTTTCGATCCGTTCGTGCAGGCAAATTCGTCGACCACCAGGAAGTACGGCGGATCTGGGCTGGGACTGGCGATCTGCCAGCGCCTGTCGGGCATGCTCGGCGGCGAGATCCGCATTCAGAGCGTTTTCGGGCAGGGAAGCACGCTCACGGTGGCGCTGCCTGCAGCCCCGGGCGACGGCGCGCGGTTGATCGAACCCGGCACCGAACCGGCGCGGGAAGCGACCGAACCGGAGAAGAGCAGAAGAAGCCGGGCAACCTTCCGCGGGCGGATCCTGCTGGTGGAAGACAGTATCGACAATCAGCGTTTGATCTCCCTGATCCTGGCCAAGGCCGGGGCCACCGTGACGCTGGCACGGACCGGGAAGGAAGCCGTGGATGCCGTCTTCCCGCCGGATGCCGCGGACGGCCGCAGGGGGCCATTCGATGTGATCCTCATGGACATCCAGATGCCCGAGATGGACGGCTACGAGGCGACCCGCAGACTTCGCGGCATGGGATTCCGGGGGCCGATCATCGCGCTTTCTGCACATGCCCACGCAGGCCAGATCGAGGAGATTCTCGAGGCAGGCTGCAACGCGTATCTGGCCAAGCCGATTCAGCGAGAGGAATTCCTGGAGACGGTCAAACGACACCTCGATCAGGCCGCAAGAAAAGAATAGCGTGTCGGATTGCAGGGAGATTCCGGCATATAGGGATAGCAGCCGGCTGCAGGGAACCGCAGTCCGCCCGGATGTGTTCCGGCAGCCGGCCCCTTGCCAGACGAACCTCCGGCGGCGGGCCCCCGCACCGGGGAACCATCCGACATGGCAATCCGTAGGAAAAGCAGCCAAATCAGGAAGAATCTGCCGATTCGTTGCCTGGAAACGAAGGCAGGCGAGCCGCAGCGACGAGATGGCCGCCCATCTCAGGCCTTGCGCAGGCCGGATAACCTCCACAGAGCTGCCGTCAAGTTTTGCCAATCCAGGTGCGATTCGAGGCCTCTGGTTGCCCCTTCGTACTTGTGATCTAGAATTCGTTGGCGGCTGTACCCAGGGGGGGCGATCGGTCCGGCCGCTGCCGTTTCTTCGCAATCGTGCGACGGCATCGAACCCTTTTCGTATCGATTCGGCCCGTGAAAACAGCAGGACACTTGATCGGAATGCAGGGAGAACTAGCAGGCTCGGCAGCGTGGTCTTTCCGAGGCAGCGTTCCCTGCGACTGAACCGGCTTCTGACACCGCCCCCGTTTTCGTCCCGCGGCCGAAGTGTTACCCCTTTTCGAGCAACCGTTCGACGTGCGGCATTCTGCCAGCCTTCCTGAGAAGGAAGTTGTGCCGCGAACCTTGCCAGAGAGAAGTCCAGATGCATCGATGCTTTTCAACCGCTGTTGCCATGTTCGCAGGTCTCCTGGTCCTCTGCCTGGGAACCAGCGTGCCGGCGGAATCGCCGGACCAGTCGTTATTGGCCACCGTGATTCGGGAGGCCGAGCAGCGGCAGCGCGTTTTTGCCGACCAGGTGGCCGACTACACGGGCACGCTGGTAAAACGGGAACGAATCAACGGGCAGCTCCTTGGCTATGAGTACGCAGATATCAAGGTCCGGCACCGTCAGGTCCGCAGCGGGCAGACCGCCGTACCGTTTTCCGTCTACGTGAAGTTCCTTGCTCCCGCCGATCTGGAAGGGCGGGAGGTGCTCTACGTGGAAGGAAAGAACAACGGCAAGCTGATCGCCCGCCGCGGCGGCAAACGATTCAGCTACGTGACCACGGCCATCGACCCGCTCAGCGACCTGGCCATGGAACGGAATCGCTACCCGATCACACACATCGGCATCCAGAGCTTGATTGAAGAACTGCTCGTGGTCGGGCAGGAAGAGCTGCGGAATCCGGCGGAGGAATTGCGGTGCCGGCAGATCGAAGGGGTCAAGATCGACAACCGCTCCTGCCGGCTCATCGAATTCACCCATACGGTGCGGCGCGATCAGTATCGATACCACATCGCAAGGATCTACGTCGACGACGAACTCGACCTGCCGGTTCGGCACGAGTCGTACGACTGGCCGGACGAGGAAGGGGGCAAACCGAAGCTGCTCGAGGAGTATACCTACCTCAATCTGAAATTCAACGTGGACCTGACGGACCTCGACTTCGACCACCGCAATCCAGAGTACCAGTTTCTCAAGGATTTCGAGCCGTAGGCCGGGCTGCGCGCTGTGTTCCAGGCAGGCAGACAATCGCGTGCCCTGAGGAACATGGGCTGCCGGCCTGCCGGCAGCGGATCAGCCTGCGCAAGAGCGTCTGCATGCCATGCCCGGTGCGGCTCGACCCGCCGGAAATCGAACCGCAGAACACCCATGGCATGGCCTGCCAGGTTACCAGGCGAAGGTCAGGCCGGCGGTGGGGCCGTGGAAGATGACGCTCCCGCCGTTGTTCACCACCCAGGGGCCGTCGGCGAGGATCGACAGATCGGTTTCAAAGTTGCGAGAGGCCAGGGCCACATCGGCCAGCACCAGGGCATGGTAGCCGACGTGCGTCGTCAGGTGGGTGCCAAACTGGTAGACGAGCGTCAATCGCATCTCCCCGATCCACGAAGTCACGTCCTTGTCGTCGTCAACCGTGTAGTTAACCAGGCCGGCTGCGCCGCCTGCACCCCCCACGGTCTGAATGTCATACACTCCGGTCATCTCGGCCCGGTTCTGGGCAACTCCCCCCTTGATCTCGAACTCGGTGTGCCATCCGGGGTCCCAGCAGAAATCGATCTCGGCACCGAGCTGGGCCGCCCAGAGATGGTTCTCCGTGCGGATATCGACCGAGTTGGTGGTGTCGGCCGCCGGAATGGGCGAGGATGTGAAGTAGTTGAACTGCTCGCGAAGCGCGTTGTAGCGAGCCCCATAGATCACCGAGATCGCCATGCGGGAAGAATCCCGTTTGAGCCAGTGGCGAATGTTCAACTCGACGTTGTCGAGCGACGACTGGTAGCGAATCGAGGCCAGATCGTTGTAGTCGAAGACCTCGATCGGTGGATCGCCAAAACCGGAGAAGGGTGAGAACAGACTGTATGGCTGAGTGGTGGGCGTCACCAGGCCGGTAGTGACGTCGATGGTTCCAGTGACATTGTAGAGCGTGTCGTCGCTGACCACCCTCGTCTCGTCCCAGTCATTCAGATCGAAGTAGGACATTTCGATCGCGTACTGCTCGGCAAGTTTCCAGCCCAGCAGGAGTTGGTAACCGGCACTGTTCTGGAAATCAAGGTCGTCGGTGCTGAGCACGGGAACCCTGTTGATATCGCTCTCCAGGACAAAGACTCGCGGGTCCAGCGGATCGCCCGCAGAATCGAAGATCTCCTGGCTCGTCAGCGTGTTCGTGTTTCGCGTCTGGAAGACCTCGTTCTGGCCGGCGTCGCGGCGCAAGGCGATCAGGTTGGCCATGAAGTAGAAGCGGCCGCCGGGGCACATGGCCAGGGGACTCATGTCGCCACAGCAGGCGTCGTCGAAGCCGCTGATGCAACCGGAACTCGAATCGGTGGAGTCCCACCAGTTCGAACAGTTGCCGTCCGCACAGGGCTCAGCGGCAACCGCCTGGGAACCCAAGACACCCGCGATCAGCCCCGCCAGTATCCACGTTCGTGCCGAGTGTGCCATCGAGGTCGTCATGAATCCGTCCTTTATCCAGGTCGCCGTCGCGACTGAAACGTCCTTCAATCTGAGGAGATCTGATCCCGGATCGATCCTCGGGATCTTCGTGCCGGACTCAAGCGGTGCTCCCCGTCAGAAGTAGGGGGCGCAATTCGGGTCGGCACGCTGTTATCGTTTCGGCTTGTCAGAACCGGAATCCTCAGCAGAATCGGAATAACCCCGAGATTTTCTCCAACCCGCCTCGCCGCCATCTTGCCCCGCGTAAATCTCCAGAGAATGCGACAAATGGGCAAGACGACCAAAACTGCCCTGCAAAGTAGTGGCCAAACGCCGGCAAGGCTGGGCACCGGCGGGCCGGGCTGCTCCACAGCGGCCCGCCTCAGTTCGAGTTCCCAGATGGGGCACAAAGAACACCAGGCTGCCGCCTGATGAGAGTGCCATGCCCTTGGCGTCCCGTGAGGGGAACCCTAATCTTAGGGTTGGGCCGGAAGATAGGGTGGCATTTCGGCGGACAGGCTACTCATGGGTGTCTGCATGAAGAATGATCGCGATCAACCAGGGCGGCCGCAAGAAGCCCGGTTTCCGCTGGGCACCCTCGCGATCTGACATGCAGGCGTCAATCGGAACGTCTCCTGTTCTGGATGGCGGGCGTCTGCTGAAGCGATGATTGGCACGGAGCGGAATTCGGCATGGTGCAACTTGACCTGTTCTCCCATTCTGACGATCACGACGACGAACCGGAGCAACAGATCCTCACGGTCTCGGAGGTTACCGAGCAGATCAAGGATCTGCTGGAATCGAGCTTTCCGAACGTCTGGATCGAGGGGGAGATCTCCAACTATTCGCAGCCGCGGTCAGGGCACTGCTACCTGACACTCAAGGACGAGGCGGCCCAGTTGCCGGCCGTCATCTGGCGGAGCACAGCCTCGCGGCTGCAGTTCAACCTCCATGACGGGCTGGAGGTAGTTTGTCTGGGTCATCTGGACGTCTACCCGCCTCGCGGCCGTTATCAGCTCATCATCCGCCAGATCCAGCCCAAGGGAATCGGGGCTCTGGAGCTGGCATTCCGCCAGTTGCGAGACAAGCTGGCCAGAGAAGGCCTTTTTGAACCTGGCTACAAGAAGCCCCTTCCCGCCTTCAGCCAGCGGATTGCGGTGGTCACCAGTGCGACCGGGGCGGCGATCCGCGACTTTCTTGAGGTTCTGCGGCGGCGCTGGCGAGGGACCGACGTGTGGATCGTGCCGGTTCGAGTGCAGGGAGAGGGGGCGGCCCAGGAGATCGCCGCGGCGATCCAGCAGGTGAACCGGCTCGCGGAGCCCCCCAACTGCATCGTCGTGACCCGGGGCGGCGGGAGCCTGGAGGACCTCTGGGCGTTTAACGAAGAGATCGTGGTTCGCGCGATCTTTGCCTCGAAGATTCCCGTCGTGTCGGCGGTTGGCCACGAGATCGACGTGACCCTTTCCGATCTGGTGGCCGATGTGCGTGCCCTCACCCCGAGCGAGGCGGCCGAACTGGTCGCCCCGGCGGCCGACGAGGTGGCGGCTCGACTGGGACAGGTGCAGAAGCGAATGGTCACCGCCCTGCGGGGCCGGGTGCGTACGCTCCGGACGCGGCTGGAGGCCATCGCTCGTCACCGCGTTTTTCGGCGCCCGCTGGACCTGATCTTCGAGCGGGAGCGGCGGCTGGACGAACTGGAGACGCGTCAGAACCGGGCCCTCGTCCGTCGGCTTGAAACGGCCCGTGCCAGGCTGGATTCAACGGCCGCCCGGCTGGATTCCCTCAGCCCGCTGGCCGTTCTAAGACGCGGCTACAGCATCACCGAACGACTCCCCTCCGGCGAGCTGGTCCGGAGGGCGGGACAGCTGGCACCCGGCGACACGATTCGTACCCGGTTGGGTGAGGGGAGCGTGGTTTCGCGGGTGGAGGCGGCAGAGGGGTAGAGGCAAGCTCACTCTGGGCACTCCGCCAGGAGCCCGCAGAGTCTTGGGAGACCCCGGGCGGCACAGGAATACCTTGGACAGGCAGCGCGGGGCGAGCAAACGAGACAGTGCCTCTCCAAGGTGACCCGGGCGTCAGGGACGGCTGCATCGCCAGACCGCACCCCGACGTCTTGCCGTCTTCTCGATCGCGGGCCAGCGGCAATCGTCCCTCCGCAAGGTCAACTGTGCCAAAATCCCGCGTCCTGTCGGAACCGGCCGCCTCAACAACACCTGGCAGGCACACACCCCAACCTGCGGGTCCTCGCTTTCCATGCCAGTTCCGCAACCGGCGCGGCCATGAGGGTGAGGGCGATGAGGAACAGCGGCCAGTCGAAACGCTGGGGGCGCAGATCCATGAGCTTTTCCGGTCCGCCGGGGAGGGCCCGCAGCGAGTCTTCCATGAAGACGTAGAGGCCGAGCATCCCTCCGGCCACCGCAACGAGGAGCGGATAGCGAGCGGGCCAGAAGGGCCTCTCGGCGGAATCCTGCAGGGCCACAAGGCTGCCGCCGGCCACCATGAGCAGCGCGATCAGCACAGGGGCGATCACTGGTCCCCACCAGGGGAGCGGCAGAAGGAACAGAATATCCCAGTCCAGCACCGAACGCGGCCAGCCCGTCAGGGGCACGAGAAACACGTAGTAAAAGACGTCCCAGGTGCCAAAAGCAACCGTTGCCAGCGCCAGCCGGCTCCGCCAGGTCTTCCCCGCCAGCCAGCCCACGCTTGCGAGCATGACGAGAGTTGCCGCTTCGCGGATCATTTCCGCCTGGAGAATGTCTGCTCCCAGCGGCAGCCCGGTCGGCGCGTAAGGGTCAAACTGCTGGGCGAGGCTCCGCAGATAGAGCACGACGGACGACTCGATCCAGGCCATGGCCACGGCGAACAATACCACCCCCAGCCACTGGCCCGCCGCCGATGGTCGGGAAACTGCTTTCTCCATCTCCGGCCCCTTCTCCCGTGCATCACCTCGGTCTTGAGATTCGGAACGGCCCTTTGGGCGTCTGCTGAGGTGTCTCCGCCAGCGGGGTGATGGGCCGGAAGGCAGGCTATGGGCAGCGCGGCTCTGCGAACCTGCTCGGACGGACCAACTTCTCCCCCTCTCCCGACCTTGCCGGCGACTCCCTTCGCCTGAAACGGCACCCTGGTTGCCGAATGCACCGCCACCAATTTAGCCCTTCGGCCCGTGAAAAGACAGCCCTGGATTGACCCGGGGAACTGCAAAGTAGCAGGCTCTCCAAGTGCCGTCCGCAGAAGTGCCAGAAACCCCTATTTCCCGCAAGCGCCCTTTCGAAGGGTGCCTGCTCTTCTTCTTGCCACATCAGGACTTCGCAGTTCTCCTGGGGATTGACCGGACCATGCCCTGCGGTGCCCGGACCTTGAGGTCATACACCAGACGCGGAGAACACGCCTCACTCGCGACCGGATACCCAAACCGGACCGCCGGATCGCGTCAACCGATCAGCTCGCGGCGGCGGTTGCGGTAGTCCCAGACGACGTAGCGGTCGAGGTCCTTGCCGGCGGTGAAAAACACCCGGCCGGAGGTCGATTCGGCCAACCGGTAGGCAAAGCGGACATCGTCGCTCGACTGCGCCCAGGCGGGCAGGAGGAAGATGTTGATCGTGATCTGCTCGCGGCAGCAGTACTGACCTTCGCGCAGGGTTGCCTCCTCGGTGCGGCGATGTGGGGGGTAAAGCAAGTAGAGATTCTCTGCCTCGAAATGGGCCGTCGGCAGCCCGTCGGTGATCAGGATCACCTGCCGGTTGGGCGTATCCTGATTGCCAAGGAAGCGGCGGGCGAGCTGCAGTCCGTGCTGGATATTGGTGAAGTGCGGCGGTACGTCGAGTTCGCTGAGCCGCTGGTTGCTCATGTCGGCCCGAAGCTGGACGACCGGCTGGTGGAGTGTGACCGGTTTGGGCATCAGCGCGGCAATCTCGCCGGCATGGCGAGGCCTGGCAAAGGTGGCCATCTCGACAAACTGCAGGTAATCGCCCGGATATTCGCGGCGGATCAACCCTTCCAGGGCCAGCCCCATCCGTTTGACATCGATGTAGAGCCCGTCGTAACGCATCGAACCGCTCATATCCAGCAGCACGACCGTGGCGCACTTGGGCGAGTTGCGGGTACGGTGGATGAGAATGTCCTCCGACGACATCTTGACCGGCAGTCCAGGCCCATTGCGGATCATGGCGTTTTCCATCGAGCCGACCACGTCCATATTGGCCACCGAGTCTCCGAACTCGTAGGACCTGGTCTGGAGCAGTTCGACGGCCCCTTCGCCGACAACCGCCACCTGGTGCCGCCCCGAGCGCGAGGCGTCGAGCTGGCTGAAGATCCGTTCCAGCAGGCGGCCCTGAAACAGCCGGTAGGCCTTCGGCGTGAGCGCGTAGCCGCGCTTCGTCCGCTCCAGACCCTGGCGCTCGGCCAGTTCGCGAACCATCTCTTCGATCTGCTCGAGCAGGCTGCGCAGGTTCTCCACGTCTTCCGGCTCCACCAGTTCGGAAAGCTCGTCGAGGTCGATCACGCCGATCTGGGCCGTCTCCCGGGCCTCGTTCAACTGCTTGAGGAGACGGTCGATCGTCTCCAACTCCTCCTTGATCTCCAGCCCCTGCGGGATTGTCAGCACTGTGCGGCCGGTGAATGGATAACGGGCGGCAAGCTCGTCAATCTGATATTTCTCACCCAGACGGTGGACGAGCTGCACAAGTTGACGGGCGAGTTTGCTGCGGTCGTCGCTGCAGCGGTACCAGAGCCGCTCCAGTTCAAAGAGCTGCTCCTGGCGGAAGGCCTCCCAAAACGCCTGCCTGATCGGCTCCGGCGGGTGCATCGAGCGGCCGAACTGGCGGTAGCGGTCGGCGGCCTCCCCCTGGACACGATCCGTTTCGTACGTCTCGAGAATGCGGCGGCGGCGTTCCAGCAGACGGGCGATCAGCGAGTCGAGACTCGGCCCGAGGCCGGCGATCTGGCGGGGATCCAGCTTCACCGCACGTGCGAGCTCCTGCTCGGTCAGCTCCCGCAGGCTGCCGTACGCCAGGATGTGGTCGAAGGCTCGCGAGAGTACGTCCGGCGGTTCCGCCAGCGGCGAGGGAATGTTCTGGGGATCATACCGCTGGTAGGCATGGATGACGCCGCCGAGCGGTCTGGAGTCTCGTTTTGGCACGTCGAAATTCGCTCTAACTCGGTTTCTGCTTTCCTGCACTCATCCGAGCCGAATTCTACGCAGGCCTGCGGCAAGCGGAAAGCGCACGCAGGCCTCCGGCCGACAGGACTTCAGCTGGTTGAAGTCTTGGGGGATTGCCCATCGGCAGGCACTGAGGGCGTGCGAAAGACCGGCAAACTGTCCAGCCGCAGAATGTCGAACAAGGGATTTCGCAGGCAGAAGGGGGGCGGCAGAGCCCTCTCAGGGTGCCCTTTCCGGCCGCAGTAGGATGGGCACGCTACTGCCGCATGTCAAGACATACGACCTCGCCCTCGGAGCTGCGCGCGAGCACCCGTCCCCTGGAAAAGGCCGGGGCGGTCCAGCATCGGCCCGATAGCACCGCCCAGGGTTCTCCCAGCGGATGATAGCCCTCACGCGCTGCCGGCGCGACGGCAAGCTGGCCTTTGTCGCCAACAACGACAAGATGCCCGTTGACCAGGACCAGTGCGCCGCGTCCCAGCCCCCGTCGAGACCAGAGACTCTCTCCCGTCTGCCAGTCCATGCACGTGAGCTGATTGTTGTCAAACCCGTACAAGCAGCCGTTCCACAGCACGGAACTGCTCAGCTCGTTTCGCATATTCTTGTTGCGCCACACCTCGACTGGCGCGCCGGAGGTGATGTCGAACAGGGCGCAGCCGACTCCGTGTCCCGTGGATACGAAGAGCTTTCCCTCGGCAACGACGACATCGGGCGCATTCTGGTCCCAGTTGGTGCGCCAGGGAATGGTCCATGCGATCTTGCCCCCTTCCGCCTCAACCGCCACGACACCTCGGGCGACGAGCATCGCCAGGTACTGACGCCGGTCCTGCATGAACGGCACGGGTGAGGAGTAGCCTGGCCGCCCGGGACCGTTGTCCCAGACGGGCGCGCCATCGACTCGGTTCAAGGCCATGCCCGCCCAACCGACACTCAGGATCAGTTTCTCGCCCAGGACCAGCGGCGACGCGGCATAGCCCCAATCCACCTGGTAGTCGCCTTCCTTGCGAGGAGCCGGGGCGAACTTCTTCGACCATAGCACCTTCCCCGTGGCCGCATCCAGGCAGAACAGATGCCCCCACTTGCTCAGAGAATAGACCCGTTGATCATCTACCAGCGGCGTGGCGCTTGGACCGCCTTCGTAAGACAACGGCGTCAACGGGCAAGGGTAAGAATGCCTCCAGAGGACTTCCCCCGACTCGGCATCGAGGCAGAAGACGCTGTCGACATCCTCCTGATTGCCCATGGTGAACACGCGCTCCTTGCTGACGGCCAGCGAGGAGAATCCCTTTCCCACAGATGCTCTCCACAGAATCTTGGGGGCATCCGGCCAAGACGGCGTCCACCCGAGTTCCACGGCAATGCCTGTGCGCTGCGGTCCCCGCCATCCCGGCCAGTCAACCGAGGCTTTGTCCTGGCCGGAGGCAGTCACCTGCCCGGCAAGGACCACCAAGAAGGCCAGCCTTCGACCGACAATCTTGATCTGCTGCCTCCAACCGGAAAAGACAACGGGTACCCCTTCCGGCCTTTTCGACTCCGGGTGCATGAACTGCCTGCGTCGGGAAATCAACGGGTTTGTCCTCGTATCCGTTCACGGCCTCCGGCCGAGAACGGTTCTTAATCCTAATCCTAATCTTAATCTTAATCCTCTTCCCGAATCCCGCACGCTGATTGTATCGCGCTCGTTGAGCGGATGAAAAGGCTGCGGTAGCAAGCGGAGGCGATCAGTTCACGGCCAAAGGCCGTGAACGGTTGGAGGACCTGCGGCCGCCCGGACAACGGCAAACCCCCCTCGGTCTCGGCGATCGGCGGCAGTATAATGTCGGCGCTCGGCACTCCCCCGGCGCTGGCATCCTCCACGCCGTGCCTGCAGAAATCCGTAACATTTCAGCCCGAGTGAAGCAGAGAGTGGTCGGGAGGCGGCGGCAGGGCGGTCGCTGACCAGCACGCTCAGATGTCTGGAATGGCTTTCCCGATTCAGCCCGCGCCAGCGGCCTTCCGGCCGGTAGTCCTGCTGCTTCCGATGGCTGAGCAGATACCAAGAGACCTATGGCAGAGAATTCCTACGACTGTTTCGATTTGGACAAAACGATTGCCGCGATCGCAGTGGCCTTGAAGGTCCGTGAAGACCAGGTGAGTGCGGCGGTCGAGCTGCTCGAGGCGGGCAATACGATTCCGTTCATCGCCCGATATCGCAAGGAGGCCACCGGCGCCTTGGACGAGATTGCCCTGCGGGCGATCGAGGATGGGCTTGGCAAGGCCCGGGAACTGGCCGCGCGGAAGAACACCATCCTGAAGACGATCGATGAGCAGGGGCAGTTGACCGGCCCACTGCGGCGGCAGATCGAGGAGTGCGACGACAAAAAGGTGCTCGAGGATCTCTATCTTCCGTTCAAGCCCAAGCGGCGGACCCGGGCCACGATCGCCCGTGAGCGGGGCCTGCAGCCCCTGGCCGACCTGCTGTTGCGGCAGGAGCGGCTGGGAAAATCGCGGAGCGACGTGCTGCGGCCTTTCGTTTCGGCCGAGAAGGATGTGCCCGACGAAGCGGCGGCCCTCCAGGGAGCCTGCGACATCGTGGCCGAAGCCTGGTCGGAGGATGCCGGCACCCGCGGCTGGCTGGCCAGACATGCGGCCCAGAACGGACAGGTGGTTTCCCGGTTGAAACGCGGCAAGAACGAGGAGGCCGGCAAGTTCGAGATGTACTTCGATCACCAGGAACTGTGCAAACGGGTGCCCTCGCACCGGTTCCTGGCAATGATGCGAGGGGAGGCCGAAGGGGTGCTCCGCGTGGGCGTTGCCGTCGACAACGAAGCGGTGAGCCGGCGGCTCAAGCAGGAACTGGTCCGCAATCCGCAGTTCGAATTCCACAAGGAGCTGCTGGCAACGGTTGACGACTGCTACGAGCGGTTGCTGCTGCCGGCCGCTGAGTCGGCGGTCCTGCAGGAGCTCAAGGAGCGGGCCGATGCGGAGGCGATCGGCGTGTTCGCCCGGAACCTGCGGGAGCTGCTGCTGGCCCCGCCGGCGGGACCGCAGGTGACGATCGGCATCGATCCGGGTTTTCGCACCGGTTGTAAGGTGGCCGTGGTCGACGGCACGGGCAAGTACCTGGCCAACACGACGATCTACCCCACCCCGCCGCGCAGCGACACCGAGCACGCGGCAGCCGCGCTCAAGGCCCTGATCGCCCGTTACGACGTCCGGTTGATCGCAATCGGCAACGGCACGGCTTCGCGGGAGACCGACACGTTTGTGACCAGGCTGCTCAAGGCGGAGAAGCTCGAGGTGACCAAGGTCGTGGTGAGCGAATCGGGGGCCTCGGTCTACTCGGCGAGCGAGACGGCAGGGAAGGAACATCCGGATCTCGACGTGACCGTTCGCGGGGCGTTGTCGATCGCTCGTCGGCTGCAGGACCCGTTGGCCGAACTCGTCAAGATCGACCCGAAGGCGATCGGCGTGGGCCAGTACCAGCACGACGTGAACCAGCCCCAACTGAAGAAATCGCTCGACTGGGAGGTCGAGTCGTGCGTGAACTCGGTGGGGGTGGATGTGAACATGGCCAGCGCCTCACTGCTCTCCTACGTGGCGGGAATCGGGCCGAAACTTGCCGAGGGGATCGTGGCCTATCGCAACGCCAACGGACGTTTTGCCGACCGCAGGCAGATCTGCAGGGTGCCCAAGCTGGGGCCCAAGGCCTTCGAGCAGGCGGCCGGTTTTCTGCGGATCCGCGACGGTTCCCAGCCGCTGGACAACTCGGCCGTCCACCCGGAAAGCTACCCGGTGGTGGAGCGGATGGCGGCGAGCCTCAACGTGAGCACGCGCCAACTGGTGGGCAGCGCCGCGCTGGCATCCCGGCTGAAGGCGGAGGAGTTCGTCGACGGCGAGGTGGGGCTGCCGACGGTGCACGACATTCTCAGCGAACTGGCCAAGCCCGGGCGCGACCCCCGCAGCCAGTTCAAGATCGCCACCTTTGCCGACGACGTTCAGAACCTGGAAGACCTCCGCCCGGGCATGATCCTCGAAGGCGTGGTGACGAACGTGACCCGGTTCGGGGCGTTTGTCGACGTGGGCGTTCACCAGGACGGGCTGGTGCACATTTCCGAACTCGACAGCAAGTTCGTCCAGGACCCGAGCGACGTGGTTTCCGTGGGCGACGTGGTGCGAGTGAAGGTACTGGACGTCGACCTGGAGCGGCGACGGATCGCGCTGTCGCGGAAGCAGGCCTGAGTCCGCAGCGACTACCTGGGACGACAGTAGGAAAGGGCCAGCAGGGCGTAGCCGGTGACCAGGTTGGGATCGCCTTCGAGCCATCGGGAATTCCCGTTGAGCCAGGAGCCGTCGGGCTGCTGCCGCCGGGCAAGTTCCGCAAGGAGCTCACCTCGCCAGTCGTGTTCCACGCCTCGTTCGTCTCTGACGGTCGCGGTGCCCGTGGCGTCGAGGGCCTTGGCGAAGGTGTGGTAGTAGTAGTAGAGTCCCGCGTCGCCCATGCCCGGGTTCTCTCCCAGCCCGTAGTGCTTCGAGATCCAGGCCAGCGCGGCCTTGACTCGCGGATCATCGGGCCCCACGCCGGCATAGATCATGCTCTTCAGGCCCGCATAGGTCATCGATCCGTAGCTTCGCAGGCCGCCTTCGGGGGTCTGGCCGGCCTGGCTCGATCCGCCGGCTGCCGGCGTGTAGTAGAATCCGCCGTCGGGGTTCTTGGCGGCAAAGGGGGTGGTGTTGTGTTCCGTTTCCAGGTTCTGGCAGCGAGACACGAAGACCAACGCCCGGCGCATGGCTTCGTCGTCGGCTCCCAGGCCGCGGGCCTTGAGGGCGTCGATGAGGAAGTTGGTGTTCGACAGGTCAGGGCGCTCGTGCTTGCCGTAACCGGCTCCCCCGTAGCTGCTGGAGGTGATGTCGTGCCCCTCGCCGTCGTCCCATTGGATCTTTCTGAGGTACTTCTCCGCGCCCGCCAGCGCCTCGTCGTAGCGCCCCTGGGTGTTGGCTTCGGTAAAACACATGACTCCCAGGCAGGTTTCGTAGTTGCCGTAAAGGGTGTCTGGCTGGTAGATGCCGCCGTCGGGCTGCACGAATCCTTCCAGATGCTTGAGGCTGTTGGCCAGGAGCGGATCGCGGGGGCTGATCCCGCTGCGCAGCAGCCCCGTCGCCACCACCGCAGTCACGCCGGGGCCCGCGTAGGCGGAAAAGGACCCGTCTGCCGCCTGCCCAACCGTACGGAGGTAAGCCACCGCTCGATCGACACACTGCCGATAGGTAGACGCCTGGTCCTCGCCTCGGGTCGCAGCGGCAAGCGCAAGGATCAGGACAAACGGGGGCAGCAGCCACCCTCGGCGCGGGAAGCCGGTGACCATGGGAGACCTCTTTTCTCTTGAATCGTGCGGGTCCGCCAGCACCACCCGAAGGTGGGTTGGCTGGCGAGGTTGATCGATCTTGAGAATTATAACCCTCAACGGGCCCGCAGGGGGCCTGGGGCCCTGGATCCGAAGAGGGGGGCGAGGAGCGGGCAGGTGGCCGAAACGATTCGAGGGTTTCCCTTTTCGGGGCCCGGATCGGGCGATATACTTGGATATTCTGTGGGCGCAACTCATTGAAGGTGGGGAACTTGGCAGTTTTGCGACCCCTCCGGCCCAAGCTGCCTGCCAGCGGCAGGAACTTGGCTCCCCTCAGCACGGTTCCAGCAGATGCCGAAATACGTTGTGCGGTACGGTTCCATGCGGATTCTCCACACCTTCGGGTGCACGGGGAAAAACAGTTACTGCCGGGGGCAGGCGGTGATTGTCCGCACGGATCGCGGGCTGGAAACAGGGGAAGTGCTCTGCGAGGCCACCGAGGAACTGACCGCCAGGCTGGATCCATCGGGCGACGGCCAGATCCTGCGGGAAATGTCGTCCGAGGATCGCAACGAGGTGGCTCGGATTCACGATCAGGAGAAGGCCGAATTTGGAGTCTGTCTGCGCTGCATCGGCCAGCTGGGCCTCGAGATGCAGCTTGTCGACATCGAGCACATCTTTGGCGGTGAGCGGATCGTCGTCTACTACCTGGCCGATGGCCGCGTCGACTTCCGCGAGCTGGTCAAGAAGCTTGCGGGGGAGTTTCAGACGCGGATCGAGATGCGCCAGATCGGCGTCCGGGACGAAGCAAAGCTGATGGCCGACTTTGGGGATTGCGGAAAGCCGGTCTGCTGCAACACGCATCTTGTGTCGATGCCGCCGGTATCGATGAAGATGGCCAAACTCCAGAAGGCAACACTTGACCCAACGAAGATTTCCGGCCGTTGTGGACGATTGAAGTGTTGCCTGCGCTACGAATACGAGACCTACGAATCGGGCGTCACCGAGATGCCGGCTGTTGGAGCTTTTGTCCAGACCCCAGGCGGTCGGGCCCGGGTGGTGGGCCAGGAGATCCTTGCCCGACAGGTGCTCGTCGAGACCGAAGACCGGGTCCGCAAGCTGGTGAAACTGGACGATTTGACGGTCTGTCCGCCGGAAGATCAACCGAAGTCGAAACGAGCCAAACAACCGCCCGCGACCTGAGCAATGTTGGATCCGAGTCAAAAACAATTCGCCATGCTTCTCAAGGAAGACCGCCGGTATCGGCCCGACGCTTACCTGTTCGTGTTCGAAGCGCTGAGCTATGCCCAGGATGTGATGGGGCTCGGGACGGAGAGTCCGAGCGAGCCAATGGTGGGCGTGGAAGAGGACGACGAGCTGGAAGGGCCCCAGCGGCATGTGACCGGCCAGGAACTGTGCGAGGCAATTCGCAGGTTCGCCCTGCAGCAGTACGGGTTGATGGCCAAGACCGTGCTGGCCAGTTGGGGGATCCGCAAGACGGGCGATTTCGGCGAGATCGTATTCAACCTGATCCGTATCGGCCGGATGCGGAAAACACCCTACGATCGCCGCGAGGACTTCGACGACGTCTACGATTTCGACACGGCTTTCCGCGATGAGTTCAAGATCCGGATGGAGTGACGCCGAGTGACTGGGGCGAGCGCCGGATGCCCCCAAGTATTGTCCGCCGGGGCCGGCTCCGCTCAGCAGCCCCCCGTTCAACCCCAGGCAGTCGAAGCACCTGCTGAGAGCGATCGGAAGCCCCATGAGTCGGCGCAAGAAGGAGAAAAACCGTCGACCGGAACCGAAGCCTGCTGCGGCTCCGGCGCAGCCGTTTCCGGAACCTCCACGTCCCAACCGCCGCCTGCTGGCGTTCGCCATTGTGGTGACGGTCCTCTGGGTGGGGGCGCTGGCGGTGCTGGCGGTCTTCTTCTGAAACCCACCGCGCACAAAAAGAGCGGCCAGCCTGCAACGGTCGAAAACGCGCCACCGGGGGCGGGACCCGGGAGAGTGAACGACCCATGGATCACGGACTCGGCACAACCCCCCTGAGAATCTCAGGTAGATGCCTTTCCGATACCAGGACCACTCTAACGCGCGTTTGAAACACGACCGGTTCCAGCCAAAGACCGCCCGATTGCAAGGCTGCTGAACTCAACGGAGCCAGTCGTCGGAGCCTGCGGGTAGCTCAACGACGTCGGGCCAGTCGGTGGTCACGCAGGCTGGCCGCGATGAAGACTCAAAGAAGCTCATCAGGGACGGCGAATTGCCTCGCCGCCGATTGCGGGGGGGACCTCCTCCCCTGATGCCTGAGTCTACCGGTTTCCACGACGGGTTCAAGCCGTTTTATCAGAGAAATCGTAAAATTTTCCCTTCTGAGGGGCTGGCGGTCAAATTGCCTTGCTTCGCGCTTTGGGGCGCGCGACAATTCTTGCTTCGCCCGCCTGTCGGGCTGGTCATGGTCCGGAGTGCCCCGAAATGAAGCTCGTGCCGATCGGCGAGAACGTCATCATTCGGCGTCTTGAAGCCCAAGAAACGACGTCTGGCGGGATCTTTCTGCCCGACTCAGCCCAATCCAAGCCGCAGCAGGGGCGAGTCCTTTCGGTGGGAGATGGCCGCCTGTTGGCCGATGGCCGCCGCGCCGAGCATCAGGTGACCGAGGGGGATCGAGTGTATTTCACTCGCTACGCGGGCACCGAGGTGGAAATCGATGGCGAGGAACTGCTCATCATGGCGGAAAGCGATATTCTGACAGTGGTTACGTAGGTCGGGCATTGGCCCGGATCGCAAGCGTACGCATTGCTGTCATTGTCAGCATCGGTCGGGGGACGCAGGGCCCGTGGTGCAGACGGTTCCGGGCAGCCCTCGGCGTGCTGGCAGTGGGCCAAACCACCATCAAGGCCTCGGGCTTTCGCAGCATGGGCCTCCCAACCCCGTCAGCAGCCCGCCCCCACAGACCACCGCAAGTGCCGATCCCGCTCGTGGCAGGCACCCTCACTGGGGCAGCGATTCCTATCGCAGGTAGTCGGCTTCAATGTGGTACACGACGCCGCCGTACTTCTTCTTGGGGTCGTCCTGCTTCATCGAGAACACCCCTCCCACGCCGATCAGACGCGTGGTGTAGCTTGCCTCCCGTCCGCCGGCCAGTTCGACAAACACCTGGTCGGTGATCTTGGGGTTCGGAAGGCAGTATTGGCAGACCCCGTTGTCTCGCGACATCACGAAGCTCTTCAGGCCTGTCTGCTGCCGTCCGGAGTACATATAGCCGCGAATGAAGATTCGCTCTCCCTCGAGCTGCTTGGCCGCTTCGGGGAAGGGGTTGTTCGGGTCGTTGGATTCGAGGGAGGAGTAGTCGATCAAGAGATAGCCGGCAGGGGTCATGTGGTAGTAGCAGTAGACCGACAGCCCGTACATTCCGATCCCCAGAAGCAGCGACAGGCCGATCCCGGTCCACGACAGGTAGACCCCCACCCGTGCGCCTTCCACCCGCATCAGGTTAGCCAGGCCCGTCGCTCCCAGCAGCACGCCAAGGACGGGGAGGAAAAGGAACCCCCAGTGAAAGAAACTGAGCGCCGACAGGATCCCCAGGACCACGCTCCCGACCGACAGGGGATTGATCGCCTTGTAGAGCACGGGCGTATCCTGCCCGTAGTCCTTCTCGTAGTCGTGGTAGGTGCCTTTGAGCTGTTCCCGGAATTCCGAGCCCATGTTCTGTCTCCAAACTATTCCGACAGGGAATCGGCAACTTCCGTCCGGTAGGCGATCACGGCGGGGAGATAACCTACGATCGACGCCATGAAGATCAGACCCGGGATCAGGACGAGCTCGATCGCCTGGAACTGAAGGGCGTGGACGACGACCCCGGTCTGTTCCATGATCTGCGGCGCCAGCAGGCCAATGAGGCTGTGCCCCAGAACCAGTCCCAGGATTCCACCCCCGAGGGAGAGCAGGATCGATTCCAGCAGGATGATGGCCATCACGGTGGTGCGACGGGCGCCCAGGGCCCGCATCACGGCGATTTCATGGCGCCGCTCGCTCATGGAATTATAGATGCTCACCATCATGCCGATGCCGGCCACGACGACGATCATGACGGCGAACACCAGCAGCACCGCCTGGATGTTGCCGATGATTCCCTCCAGCAGCCGTGTGACCTCCTCGGCGGGCTGGGCCGCCTGGGCCTCTCCCTCCCGGTTGATGGTCCTGGGGAGGGCCACGGCCTGGCTCATGCGTTTGTCGTTGGTGCGGACCAGGATCGCGGTGACCCGCCGCTCTCCGCCGTGTTCGTGGTCGTGGTCGTGTTCCGCTTCGGCTCCCCCAGCCGGCGCGTGACCGGGGTCGTGGTCCGCTTCGGCTGCCGCAGCCGGCGCGTGGCCGGGGTCGGCCGGCTTGGGGGCCGCCGCGGCTTCCGGGCTGCTGTCGGCGGCGTGGTGTTCTTCGGCGCCGCCGTGGTGTTCGTCGTGCTGGGCGGGCTCGGCATGCTGGCCGGGGCCGGCTTCCACCGCGGCTCCCTCGGCGGCAACCACGTCGAGCCCTTCGTCGTAGTGGCCTCCTTCGTGGATCAGCCAGAAACCTTCGATATTCACGAACAGAGCCCGGTCGCTGGCGGTGCCGGTTGGCTTGAGAATGCCCACCACGGTGAATTCGTCATGTTCCTTCCCCTGGTCGGTATCCACGCCGTGGCCCGGCCGGAACGTGGAGCCGACCTTCAGGTCGGTTTTTCGAGCCACCGTGGCCCCGATCACCGCGCTGTAGAAGTCGCCCCAGCCGAAATTCTCCCCCTGGGAGAACAAGGTCTTGCTGTCGGCAAACTTCTCCTGGGATCGGCGGCGGATGTCTTCTTCAACTTCCTCCTCCGTCCTGTCTCCCCGGTTCTGTGCCTCCTGCTTGATCTGCTCCTCGTCAACGCTGAGTTCCGCTTCCCTTCTGAAGAAGGGAAGCTCGTCGAACATGTCGGGGGTCGTGCCGATGACGCGAAAACCCTTGTAGTTATCTCCCATGCAGCAGGGGACCGCCAGCTCGACATCCCCGGCGAATCGTCCCTTTTCAAATTCCTCGTAGTAGGACAGCGGGAGCGTTCCTACCGGTTTTCCGATGTGGTAAACCGTGTTCAGCACCAGTTCGAGCCGGCTTCCCTTGGGACCGATGATCAGGTCGTAACCCTCGCCGCTGCGACGGAAAGTCTGGGAGACGACGGCATGGATCACCATCACGCCAACCACCAGGGCCACGCCCAGGCCGATCGATAGAGCGGTCAGCCCCGAGGCCAGCCGCCGATGTTCAACGCTGCGAAGTGCGATTTTCCAGAGATTCATTGCGATATCACCAGACGACGAATCGTTGATTATGACTGCGGTATGGCCAGCCTATTTCGCGGCGGAGCCGAGGGCACGGTTGATCTGTTCGAGGCGTTCGACCCGGTCGAACTGCCGGGCCACTTCGGGCGAATGGGTCACCAGCAGCAGCGCCACATTCTCCTGCTCGCAGGATCCGCGGAGCATGTCGATCACCTGCTGCTGGTTGCCCGAGTCGATGTTGGC
This sequence comes from uncultured Planctomycetaceae bacterium, assembly GCA_964563135.1. GTDB lineage: Bacteria > Planctomycetota > Planctomycetia > Pirellulales > Thermoguttaceae > JAAYAY01. The sequence goes on along the minus strand of CAZLWV010000051.1, from coordinate 1,431 downwards.
GGTCGGCTCGTCGGCCAGCAGCACCTTGGGACGATTGGCCATGGCACGAGCCACCGCAACCCGCTGCTGCTCTCCCACCGAAAGCTGCGCCGGCTTGTGGGTGAGGCGGTGCCCGAGGCCGACCCGTTCGAGCAGCATCTTGGCCCGATCGCGGTCGGCGCGTCCGCTGGCGAAGGTCATGCCGATCATCACATTCTCGATCGCCGAAAAGGCGGGCAACAGGTTGAACGTCTGGAAGACGTAGCCGATGTTCGCCGCCCGGAACTGGTCGCGATCGGCTTCCGACAGGACCGTCGTGTCCCAGCCGTCGATCACCACGCGACCTTGATCGGGCCGGCTGATCCCGGAGATCACGTGCAGCAGGGTCGTTTTCCCGCAGCCGCTGTGGCCGACAATCACAATCTGCTCGCCCGCTTCGGCCCGAAACTCCTCAATATCCAGCACATGAAGCGGTGTGCCGTCGGGTTGGGTAAATGATTTCTTGACTTCGCGGAGTTCCAGCATTGTCGACAGTCACCTTGTCGGAAAGACAGGAGGAGTCACCCAAGTGAGGGGCAGATCGCCTCTCTTGCAGAGGAGGAAAGAGCGGTTCAAAGCGCGCACTTCGACCGCTCTCCTCCCGAAACGAAATACCTTACGCAGCCGATCGGCCGATGGTTCACCACCAAGCCCGGCAATTCCCCGGCAAGACGAGCCGTCAGCCGCTCTTTCTCCAGGGTATTTGGAGCCCTGCCCCAAGTCTACCTCCGGCTCCCGCTGAACGGCCACGAATTTCACAGACCGCCGGCAAAACTGCCTGGAACCGTCCCGGTCCAAGGTCCCGGATGCTACCAGCGTTTGGCGACCTCGGCCTTCATGAAGGCCAACGCGTCGGCGGCCAGCTTCTCTTCCGTTTCGTACATCTTCCGCCAGATCTTGGTCGCCGCAACCAGCTTCTTCAGGGCCAGCCCAAAGGCTTCCACAACCATGATTCCGTCGTAGCCGATCTCCTTGAGGGTGTCGAAGTTCTCGGGCCAGCGCACATTGCCCTGCCCGGGCGTGCTGCGGTCGTTCTCCGAGATATGCACGTGAACCAGGCAGCCCTTCAAGGCGCGGATGGCGTTGGGGATGTTCTTCTCTTCGATATGGGCATGGAAGGTGTCGTACATCATGCCGCAGAACGGATGATTCACTTCCTTGACGAAGCGGGCGCCGTCGGCCGCCGTATTGAGAAAGTAGCACTCGAACCGGTTGACGTACTCCAGGCCCAGCTTCACGCCGACCTTCTCGGCATGTTCGGCAACTTGCCGCATCCCCTCAACGCCCCATTTCCATTCGTCTGCCGTCGTCCCCTGACCGCTGAAGTGGCCGAGGGCCGAATGGAAGGGGCCAGCCATGGTCTTGCACCCCAGCGCGGCACAGCAATCCAGATTTCGCTTGTTGGCCTCCACG
>CAZLWV010000050.1:45867-46327 GCA_964563135.1 uncultured Planctomycetaceae bacterium | reverse complement strand
CCATCGTGGCGGCCCCCTTGCCCGAAAACCACAGCCCCCATGCCCCCCCGAACCTGCTCAACCCAAACCCGACGCGTAAGCGACGACGATTTCCCTCCAGCCGGACGAAACCGCTCCGCTTTCCCAAGTACCCTCTTTCAGATTTCGTCCTTCTTTCGTCATTCGTCGTTTCCCCCGCCGCGCTTTCCGCTCTCCGCTTTCCCCTTTCCCATGCGCCCCTCCGGCTTCCTCGAAGCCTCCCTGCCCCTGACCCTCCCCCGGTCCTTGGCGGCCTGGAGACGGCACTACCCCCTGTCGGGGTCCCGGCCCTTGCATCCCCCTCGTTGGGAGCAAACAATGAGCACTGTGCGCACAAGCGGAGAGATCGCTGCGCTGTCCAAGAAGGTACGTGACCAACCGGCCTCGGGGCTTGTTTTCCGAGTCGTAGCTTCTGCACGTCGGCGGCCCTCCCGTCCTCCCG
>CAZLWV010000050.1:30761-45769 GCA_964563135.1 uncultured Planctomycetaceae bacterium | reverse complement strand
GGGCTTGTTTTCCGAGTCGTAGCTTCTGCCCGTCGGCGGCCCTCCCGTCCTCCCGCTGAGCCGCCCGCCGGGCCATCGATTTTGCACAGGCACGTTCCATGAAATCCAATCCGGTCAAGACGAAACTCCGCCGCGGAGAACCCAGCTTCGGCACCTGGCTGTCGTTGGGGAATCTCCATGCAACCCGGGTCCTGGCGCGGATGGGTTTTGACTGGCTCACGCTCGATATGGAGCACTCGGCCTTCGACTGGTCCTGCGCGGCTGCCATCTTTGCCGCGGTGGCCGATGCCGGCTGCGTTCCCCTCGTCCGTGTGCCCGAGGGGAATCACTACTGCATCAAGCGGGCGCTCGACGCCGGTGCCTGGGGCATCGTGGTCCCCATGGTCGATACGGTCGACCAGGCCCGCGCCGCCATTGCCGCTGCCAAGTACCCGCCCGAGGGAACTCGCAGCGTGGGTGGCGGCATGCACTCGCTCAATTTCGCCGCCACGGCCGGCCAGTACTACCAGCAGGCCAACCAGGAGATCCTCGTCGTCCTGCAAACCGAGAGCCCGACTGGTGTCGACAACGCCGAGGAGATCTACTCCCTGCCCGGGTGCGACGCCATCTTCGTCGGCCCCAACGATCTCCGCTTCCAGATGCGAACTGCCGACGGCACCATGCCCACCGCCGAGGACCACGAGCGGATGATCCAGCGTGTGATTGCCGCCGGCAAGAAGGTGGGAACCCCGACCGGTATTCATGCGATGACCTCTGACGAAGCCCTGGCGCGCTCCCGACAGGGAATGCAGTTCATTGCCGTTGCCAGCGATCTCAGGTTCCTGACCGCCGCCGCCGAGCAGGCCGTCCAGGCCGTTGCGCCTGGCGGCGGTCCTGGTGATCTGGCGCGATACTAGGAGACACCCATGCGACTGAGCCTGGCGATTGTGCTGGTCCTGGCCGCCTCCTCCAGCCCGGCGGCCGAGAAGCCCAACATCGTGGTCATCGTGTCAGACGACCAGGGCTACAACGATCTGGGGCTGCTGAGCGGCAAGATCATCACGCCCAACCTCGATCGCCTGGCCCGGGAAGGCGTCCGGCTGACCAACTACTACGTTGCCTGGCCCGCCTGCACGCCCAGTCGCGGCGCCTGGCTGACCGGCCGTTATCCCCAGCGCAACGGCCTGTACGATATGATCCGCAACGAGGCCCCCGACTACGGCTACCTCTACCCGCCCGAGGAATATGCGGTGACCTGGGAACGGATCGGCGGAATGGACACCCGCGAGGTTCTGCTTCCCCAGGTTCTCAAGGAGGCGGGTTACTACTGCGGCATTTTTGGCAAGTGGGATCTGGGAATGCAGCGCCGCTTCCTCCCGCTGCAGCGCGGCTGGCACGAATTCTACGGCTTTGTCAATACGGGAATCGACTACTACACCCACGAGCGCTACGGGGTGCCGTCGATGTATCGCAACAACCAGCCCGCGACCCAAGACAAGGGCACCTACTGCACCGACCTGTTCTGTCGCGAAGCCATCCGGTTCATCAACGACAACAAGGCGAGGCCCTTCTTTCTCTACCTCCCCTTCAACGCTCCCCACGGGGCCTCCAATCTCGATCCCGTCGTTCGCACCGGCGGAGCCCAGGCCCCCGATCGGTGGCGCAGGATGTATCCGCAGCTCTATGCCGCCGAAGGCACCCGCGACGGCACCCGCTATGGCAAGCCCGCCAAGGTGGCCAACAAGGCCCTGCAGCAATCCGGCTACTGCGGCGCGGTGACGGCCATGGATGCGGCGATCGGCCAGGTGCTCGACCTCCTGGACGAGCACGGCCTGGCCCGGAACACCATGGTGGTGTTCTTCTCCGACAACGGCGGTTCCGGCGGCGCCGACAACTCGCCCCTTCGCGGCGGAAAGGGGCGACTGCTGGAGGGCGGAATCCGCGTGTGCTGCCTGGCCCGCTTCCCCGGCCGGATCCCGGCCGGTTCGGTGAGCGATCAGTTCGTCACCTCCCTGGATCTTTTCCCCACGCTCCTGGGCGTGGCCGGCGCCGCGGCGCCGCAGGGAGTGGTGCTCGACGGTCACGACATCCTGCCCGTTCTGGCCGACGGCAAGCCCTCGCCGCGGAAAGACATGTACTGGAAACGGCAGGGCGAAGAGGCGGCCCGCGCAGACAACTGGAAATGGATCCGCAACCGGTCGGGCACCTTCCTGTTCGACCTGTCACACGATATTGGCGAAAAGAACAACTTGGTTGACAAGATGCCCAAGAAGGCCGCCGAGATGGAATCCCGCTTTGCCGCCTGGCTGAAGGCCATGGATGAAGCGGAACCGCGGGGACCGTTCAGAGATTTTTGAGTCGGAATGAGAGGCAGAATGCCGTCGTTGCCGAACTGGCCAGAATGTAGCCGAATTCGCCAGAATTTGGCCATCCAGAGCTGGAATATCGTAGCCGAATTCGCCAGAATTTGGCCTTCCAGAATCTGGCCTGTCGTAGCCGAATTCGCCAGAATCTGGCCTGCCAGAGGCGCTCCAGAATCTGGTAACTTCAACGACGGTACTTGCCGCTGACACGCTGGCCACAGAGATACTCGCATGTTCGCCTATCTTACCCTCACGGCAATCTGCCTCTCCGCATCCCCCGCCAGTGCCGCCAGTGCCGCCAGGCCCAACATCGTGCTCGTCATGGCCGACGATCAGGGTTGGGGCGATATGGCCTACAACGGCCACCAGCGCCTCAAAACCCCCGCCTTCGATCAGATGGCGGCGGAAGCCCTGCGGTTTGACCGTTTCTACGCCGCAGCTCCCGTCTGCTCACCCACCCGCGGCGGCGTCATGACCGGACGGCACCCCAATCGTTTCGCCTGCTTCAGTTGGGGGCACCCCATCCGCCCGCAGGAGATCACGGTGGCCGAGGCCCTCAAGTCCGCCGGATACGCGACCGGCCACTTCGGCAAGTGGCACCTCGGTAGCGTCCGCAAAAGCAGCCCCGTCAACCCGGGCGCCAGCGGCTTCGACCGTTGGCTCTCGGCCGAGAACTTCTACGACAACGACCCCATCCTCAGCCGCGAAGGGGTGGCGGTTCCCCTCCAGGGCGAGAGTTCGATGCTGGCCGTCGACGCCGCATTGGAGTTCATCCGCGATTGCACCGCTGCTCAGAAGCCGTTCCTGGCGGTGGTCTGGTTCGGTTCGCCCCACAGCCCCCATCAGGCTCTGGAGGAAGACCGCCTGCCTTACCAGGACCTTCCCAAGGCCAGCCAGCATTTTCTGGGCGAAATCACAGCCATGGATCGGGCTTTCGGCCGCCTTCGCGCGGAGATCAAGAGTCTCGGCATCCGCCAGAACACGATCCTCTGGTACACCAGCGACAACGGCGCTCTGCCCAAGGTCGGTTCCAGCGGTGGCTTCCGCGGCAACAAAGGGCAGGTCTACGAAGGAGGGCTGCTCGTGCCCGCCATGCTGGAATGGCCGGCCGTGATCCAGGCTCCTCGCGTCACCCAGGTTCGCTGCAACTCATGCGATATCTACCCCACCCTGCTGGATGTTGTTGGCGTCGAAATGGAGGGCCAGCCCCCCTTGGACGGCATCAGCCTCCGCCCGCTGCTGGAGGGCCAAATGGAGTCGCGCGGCAAGCCGCTTGGCTTCTGGGATCACCGCACTCCCGGCATCGGCACCCCCAGTGCCCAGTGGATGGCCGAACTGCTTGCCGCCCAGCGGGCGGGAGCGGAACCCAACGATCCGGAAAAACTGCGGCTGGATGCCGGCCAGATCAAACAGAAGTACCCGGAGAACGAGTTTCCCGGCCATGCCGCCTGGATCGACGGCAACTGGAAGCTGCATCGCATCGCCGACAAGAAAGGCCGGGTGCGACTGGAGCTCTATGATCTGGCCCATGACCCCCACGAGGCCAGCGATGTCGCCGCCTCGGAACCGAAACGTGTGGATGAAATGAAGGCCGACCTGGAAGCCTGGCTTCTCAGCGTCGTCCGAAGTTTGAATGGAGAGGACTATTGAGATGAAGAAGACGCAGATCTTGTTGGGCCTGGTTTGTCTCATGCTTGCGGCCGCGTCCGGCGCCCCGGCAGCCGACCCCCAGGAAAAGCTCCCCGCCCCTCCCGAGGGCAAGGCCTGGAAACTCATCTGGAGCGATGAATTCGACGGCACGAAACTGGACGAATCCAAGTGGGAGGTTCCCGAAGGCCCGCGGCGCGACGGTTTCTGGAGCCGCAAGGCAATCTCGCTCGACGGCAGCGGTAACCTCGTCATCAGCGCCCTGAAGGACGGCGACAAGTTTCTGGACGGCTGCGTGCGGACTCGCGGCAAGTACGAACGGGCGTTCGGCTACTTCGTTGCCCGCATCAAGTTCCAGAAGCAGGAAGGGCACTGGTCGGCCTTCTGGATGTACACCCCCAGCGTCGGTAAGATTGGCGACGACGGACGGGATGGAACAGAGATCGACATCATGGAGAAACCGTCCCTCGACGACCAGATGAACCACGCCCTCCACTGGGACGGCTACGGAAAAGAGCACAAGTCCGAGGCCCACAAGTTCGGCGTTCCTGGAATCATGGAGGGCTACCACGATTTTGCCCTCTGGTGGACGCCGCAGGAGTACGTCTTCTACGTCGACGGCAAGGAGACCTGGCGAACCCGGGCCGGCGGAGTCTGCCAGGTTCCCGTGTATCTCAAGCTGAGCGACGAGATCGGCAACTGGGCCGGCGACATCAAGAAGGCAAAACTGCCCGACCAGTTCCTTGTGGACTACGTGCGGGTTTACGACCTGGTTGAACCGTAGGCACGCCGTCCGGGCGATGCCGGCAATCTGGTGAGGGCCCGGGCCGCGGCGACCTGCGAAGGCAACCGCCTGGCTGGTTCGCCGTGGGTGGCCCTGGAATCGATTCCAAAATGGACGACGGGAGGATCTTGTTCTGATGTGCGGACAGAAGCTTGTTCGGCGGAGCTGCCTCGTGCTGGTTCTCGCCACGGTTGTGCCTGGTATCGTTGTGGACTCGCAGGCGGCAGGCGGCGAGGCATCGCAGTTCCAGGCCTTGATTGAAGCCGACTGGGCCCGCCAGGAAGAGCGCCGCGGCCGGACCCCGGAGGATCCCCAGGCCCTTCGCGACGCCCTCGCCTCCGCGCAGCGCCTGGCGGAGGCCCTGGGAGAGCAGTTTGCCGCCGTCCAGCTCGGTTCGCAGCGCGAGACGCTCGACCGCCTGGCGGCCCGTGCCGGGGGTGTTGACACCATGGAGCCGGCGGCCAGACGGGCGCTGTACTGCGAGATCCGCCAGATCGCACGCAGCATGGCCTTCAGCAATCCTCTCCTGGCCGGCCGCCCCGTCGCCTTCATCAAGTGCCGCCGTTTCGTGTGCCAGATGCTCCATGAGTACATCGGCTATTACTACAACTACGACGGCCTCCACGGCGGCGGCGTCTATGTGCTCGAACAGCCGGGCCTGTCGATGGCAACCCGAGATCTGGTGGGCGGTCAGCTCCCGCGAGGCAACTACACGACCCCGGCCCTCTCCTATGACGGCCGCACGGTCTACTTCGCCTTCACCCCGCTTTCGGAAGTGGAGCGGGCGCACCCTTCGACCGGCAGCCACCGCGGCATGCCGGCCGCCGAAGAGGTGCCCGAATCGCTCAACTACTACACGGCCAATCGTGCGTGCTTTCACATCTATGCCGTCGATGCCGACGGCACCAACCTCCGCCAGTTGACCCAGGGCTGCCAGGATGATTTCAATCCCTGCCCCATGCCCGACGGGTCGGTCGTGTTCATGTCCAGCCGCCGCGGCGGATTCTGCCGCTGCGACAACCCCTATGAACCGGTACCTACCACGACGCTCCACACGATGAACGCCGACGGCTCCAACCAGAAAATCCTCTCGTACCACGAAACGAACGAGTGGCACCCGGCGCCGCTCAACGACGGCCGCATCGCCTACTGCCGCTGGGACTACGTCGACCGCTCCGCCGCCCATTTCCACGGCATCTGGGTCAGCAACCTCGACGGCACCAATCCCCTGGCCCTGTTCGGCAACTACACCAAGGAACTGAGCGCCTGCTTCCAGCCCCGGGCCATTCCCGGTTCCAACCGCATCGCCTTCATCGCCGGCGCCCACCATGCCGACGTGGGAGGATCGCTTGTCGTCTTCGACCCCGCACGGGCCCATCTGAACGAGCAGACGGGCGAGGATGATTTCAGCTCCCTGGAGGTGCTCACGCCCGAGGTGGCTTTTCCGGAAACGCCCGACGAGTGGCCCAAGAGCTTCTTCCACAGCCCCTGGCCGCTTTCCGAAGACTTCTATCTGGTGGCCTTCAGCTTTGATCCGCTTTCGGGCATGGGGTCCGGTGTGCTGGACGACACCAAAACCGGCATCTACTACTTCGACCGTTTTGGAAACCTGGAATTGCTCTACCGGGATCCGGAAATCTCGTCGATGAACGCCATGCTCCTCCAGCCCACCCGGCAGCCCCACGAAATAGCCAGCGTGCTGGATCCGACCCTGGGCAACCAGGGCGAATTCTTCCTGGCGGATGTGAACTGGAGCCTGTTGCCGCTGCCGGCCAACCGCCCGGTTCGCAGTCTCAGGGTCTTTCAGGTTCTACCCAAGTCGGAAACCCATGTTGCCAACCGGCCCCGCATCGGCTACGCCAATGCCGAGTCCGCCCGGTTGCTCCTGGGGACGGTGCCGGTCGAAGAGGACGGTTCGGCCTGGTTCCGCGCCCCGGCCGGCAAGCCGCTCTGCTTCCAGGCCGTCGACGGGAACGGACGGGCCGTTCAGGGCATGCGCAGTCTCACCTATCTCCAGCCCGGCGAACGGCGGAGCTGTGTGGGCTGCCACGAACCGTCCGGCACCGCACCCCCGCGCCGAATGGCCCTCGCGCAGCAGCGCGGTCCCTCGGTTCTGAAACCGGGGCCCGACGGAACTCGGCCGATCAGTTATCCGCGGCTGGTTCAACCGGTGCTGGATCGATCGTGCGTGCGATGCCACGACGTTTCGCAGGGCGACGGCAAGAGCCCTCTCGTGCTGACCGGCGACCCGGCGGCATCGTTCACCCGCTCCTACGAGAGCCTCCGCCCCTTCGTCCGCTGGTATGAATGGGGCGGGGCCACGATCCACCCCATCGTCACCCTCCCGGGACGCATGGGCGCCGACGAGAGCCCCCTGTCGGCCATTCTTGACGACCAGACGCACCGCGGGATCGCCCTGACGGAACCCGACCGGCAGCGCCTCTTTCTCTGGCTCGACGCCAACGCGGCGTTCTACGGAACCTACATTCACGAGGAACAGCTAGCCCAGCAGCGAGGCGAGGCCGTGCCGGTGCCGGAACTGCAGTGACACCCTGCACCGGAGCGGTTAGTATCGACGGGTACGGGGCCGGTCCCCCGTACGAAACCTCATTGACGAACGGCTTACCTTTCGAGGAACCCCCATGCGCAATCACCTGGAATCGTTGACCCAAACCACCACCCACCGTCGCAGTATCCTCAAGGCCCTCGCCGGCACCGCCGCGCTCGGCGCGCTGGCCCCCTGGGCCCAGATCCTCTCGGCCGCCGAACTGAAAGGCCGCATCAAGCAGTCCGTCTGCCTCTGGTGCTACAGCGGCTACATGAAGAAGAGCAACATGGACCTCGACGCCTTCGCGGCCTATTGTGCCGGGCTTGGCCTGAAGTCGATCGAACTGGTCGGGCCCGACCAGTGGCCCGTCCTCAAGAAGCACGGCCTCGTCTGCGCCATGACCCCCAGCCACAGCATCGCCAAGGGGCTCAACCGCATCGAGAACCACCAGGAGTGCCTGGCCAGTGTCCGCAAGAGTATTGACGACTGCGCCGACGCCGGCTTTCCCAACGCCATCACCTTCTCCGGCAACCGCGAGGGCATGGACGACGAAGAAGGGCTGAAGAACTGCGTCATCGGTTTGAAGAAGATCGCCGGCTACGCGGAGAAGAAGAAAGTGACCGTGTGCCTGGAGTACCTCAACTCGCTCGACCACAAGGACTACATGGCCGACACGACCGCCTGGAACGTCAAGCTCGTCCAGCAGGTCGGCTCGCCCCGGGTCAAGGTGCTCTACGACATCTACCACGCAGGAATGATGAAGGAAGACCCGCTCAAGGATATCAAGGAGCACGCCGACTGCTGGGGCCACTACCACACCGGCGGAGTGCCCGGGCGCAACGAAATCGACGGCACCCAGACCCTCGACTACCCCGTGCTCATGAAGGCCATCGTTGACAGCGGCTACCAGGCCTACGTCGGCCAGGAGTTCATTCCCAAGAAGGACGACGCCCTGAAGAGCTTGGCCGAGGCCGTCGCCATCTGCGACGTGTAGGGCCCGACGGGTTGTAGGGATTGTGGCGGATTCGGCCGCCGGGGCCACGGCGCCCCGGCGCCGTCTGTGATGTATGTTTTTGTGGTAACGGCGGGCTCTGGCCGGTCCGCGGCCTTCCCGCCCTGCAATCCCCGCCGTCGGTCCTTCGCGACCGACACCCACCCTCCAACCTCGTGGTTCTTCCCATGGCCGAATCAACCCTCCCCAGCATCGGACAACTGGCCGCCCGCATGTCGGCCAACCATCGCCGGGTCGTTCAGTCGATCGACCTGATGATCGCGCCCATCGACGCCATGGTCCAGGCCTCGGCCCACGGCAACTGGGCCCAAGTAGGCCAGCTCGGACGGCAGCTCGCCGAAGACTGCCGTCAGGCCGGCTACCGGGGCGTCGGCGTGATGGCCCAACTGGTTGCCAACGAGGCCGCCCGTCCCGACAACGCCCATGGCGTCAAGCGGAGCCTCATCCGCCTTATCGGAACCTACGGGCGGACCACCCGGCAGTCTGGCGCTCCGCAAACCGGTTGAGCCGCGCCTGCCCGGGGGGCTGGCGTTGCCGTGTCTTCTGGCCTGTTGCTCACTTACGGTACCCGCTGTCGCGGGGATAGGGTACGTCCACAGGGGTGGATCGACCCTCTTTATATTGCGTAAACGTGCCCTGTTGAGGAAATGCGATGCCGATTGCCGCAAGAATCCGCATCCCTTTTTCTCCCGGAATTGCCTCCGGTCATCTCCGGTAACGGCCTGGAGTGTGCTCGTAAGCCGTTTTCTGGAAACTGGTTAGCGCTGGCGGCTGTTTCTGGCTTTTCGTCCGATACGCCCCTTCTTGCCCTACTCTTGGATCAGCGTTAGAATAGGCTCTGCTTGGTTGCCCCTGGGGGGCTGCGCCGGCATCTCGCGGCTCTCGATCCGCCATGCGGCAACGGCAGGTACCGGAAGGTATCGCCCAGAAGTCGGTATCACCCATTCAATCGCGCTGCAGGAAAGAAAGAATGCCCAAGAAATGTGACATTGGCCTGATGGGCCTTGCCGTGATGGGCGAAAACCTGGTCCTCAACATGGAAGACCATGGTTTCTCCGTCGCTGTCTACAACCGCACCACCAGCAAGGTGGACGACTTCGTTCATCGCGCCGATGTGAAGAACCGCAAGATCGTTGGCACCCACTCCCTTCAGGAGCTGGTGAGCAGCCTCGAGAAGCCCCGCAAAGTCATGCTGATGATCAAGTCGGGGGATGCGGTTCCCGCCCCCGCCGACCAGCTCTATCCGGAAGTGTCTGCGGCCGACGCCGTGATTGAGCAGCTCCTCCAGATCATGGAACCGGGTGACGTGATCATCGATGGCGGAAATACCCATTTTCGCGACACCGAACGCCGCACCAGGTACGTGGAGTCGAAGGGACTTCTCTACATCGGCACCGGCGTGTCCGGCGGCGAAGAAGGTGCTCGTCTGGGGCCCAGCATCATGCCGGGCGGCAGCGAGAAGGCCTGGCCTCTGGTCAAGCCGATCTTCCAGGCCATCTCCGCCAAGGTTGGCGCCAAGGGCGATATTCCCTGCTGCGAATGGGTGGGGCCGCGGGGCGCCGGGCACTACGTCAAAATGGTCCACAACGGCATCGAATACGGCGACATGCAGCTCATCTGCGAAGCCTACTGGATGCTCAAGCAGGCCTTGGGGCTCTCCAATGCGGAACTCTACGACATCTTCGCCCAATGGAACCAGGGCGAACTGGACAGCTACCTTGTCGAAATCACTCGCGACATCTTCAGCGTCCAGGACACGGAGACCGGCAAGCCGCTGGTCGACCTGATCCTCGATACGGCCGGCGCGAAGGGCACGGGCAAGTGGATGAGCCAGTTGGCTCTCGACCTGGGCGTCCCCAGCACGCTGGTGACGACGGCCGTCTACGCCCGCAGTCTTTCCGCCGCCAAGGACCCTCGCGTCCGCGCCAGCAAGGTGCTCGGCGGGCCGTCGGGCAAGTACGGCGGCGACAAGAAGGAGTTCATCGAGCACGTCCGCCAGGCCCTCTACGCCTCGAAGATCTGCAGCTATGCGCAGGGCTACGTGCAAATGCAGGCGGCCGCCAGGGAGCACGATTGGCCCCTGCAGTTCGGGCCCATCGCCATGCTCTGGCGCGGCGGATGCATCATCCGTGCCGTGTTCCTCGAGCGGATCAAGGACGCCTTCGACGCGGATCCCAAACTGGAGAACCTGCTGCTGAATCCCTACTTCAAGGACGCCGTGGAAAGGTCCCAGATCGCCTGGCGCAATGTCGTCAAGACAGCCGTCGACCTGGCCATTCCCGTGCCCGGCTTTGCCGCCGCCCTGGCCTACTACGACAGTTACCGATCGGAGCGGCTCCCGGCCAATCTGCTTCAGGCCCAGCGCGACTATTTTGGCGCCCACAGGTACCGGCGCGTCGACAAGCCGGGCGAAGGTCCCTTCCACACCGACTGGATCCGCCACCGCAAACAGCCGGAGTGACGCGGTTGCGGCCCTGTTGTGCTGGAATGGAGCCGCAAGACGGGGCAGACGCAGTGCCTGCCTCGTCGGCCGGCCGACGGTCGATCTGGCCGTGTTCCGCGATTCCCCCTTTTTCCCAAACCGGCGATCCGTTCGACAGGCGATTGGCCGCCGGTTGCGTTGTCTGTTTGACGAACCTCGAGGATTGTTCCGTTTTTCACAAAGCCCCGCGATGGGCGGGGGCAGGGCACCGGCAACCAGGCGGTATCTTGCGACCGAGTGATCGGTCGGTACCCGTTGGCGGCCCTGCTGTCCTGGGAGACACACGATGGCAACTGCCGATTTCTTGACTGAGTTGTTTGGAATGGACGGCCAGACGGCTGTCGTTGTGGGCGGGGCTGGAGAGCTGGGCTTCGCGCTCAGCAAGGGCCTCGCCCAGGCGGGCGCGCAGGTGGTGGTGGCCGATATGAATCTCGAGGCCTGCCGCAAGCGGGTCGTGCAGTTGGAGGAGATCGGCGGGAAGGGATCGGCCGCCGAGGTGAACATCACTTCGCGGGCCTCGATCGAGAGCCTGCTGGCCGAATCCCTCAAGCCGACCGGCCGGGTCGACATGCTCGTCAACTGCGCCGGCATCAATGCGGGCACTTCCTTCCTCGAGGTCGATCCGGATCTCTGGGACAAGATCTTCGCCGTCAACCTCAAGGGGATGATGGAGGCCTGCCAGGTCTTCATTGCGGAAATGCTGAAGGCAGGGGGCGGGTCGATCCTCAATATCGGCAGCGTCACCTCCCACCTGCCCCTCTCGCGCGTGTTTGCCTATGCCGCGTCCAAGGCCGGTGTCGTCAACCTCACCAGGAACATTGCCCAGGAATTCGCAACGAAGGGAATCCGCTGCAACGCGATCTGCCCGGGTTTCTTCCCGGCCGAGCAGAACAAGAAACTCCTGGACCAGGAGCGGGTCGACAACATCATGCGCGGCACTCCCATGCGGCGCTACGGCAAGCCCGAGGAACTCGTGGGAACGGCCCTGCTGCTGCTCTCGCCGAAGGCCGGCAGCTACGTCACCGGGGCCGCGTTCAACGTCGACGGCGGATTCACCTGTTCGTGGTTCTGACCGGCGCGTATAATTCCGGCCAGTGCTTTGTCTCAGCTGGGAATTGGGATCGAGACTGCGGAACAACTCGGCGATTGTCGCATGATTCCACGATATTGATCCCAAGAACTAAGCTGTGACAGAGCACTAGTCTGCGGAGCTCGGCAATCCCAGCCAGCCGGAGTCTGCCATGGCCCACACGATTGTGATCTTCGGTGCTTCGGGTGACCTCACCAGTCGCAAACTGATCCCCGCCCTTTACGAGCTCTTCCGGAAAGGGCGGCTTCCCGATTCCACACGGATCGTGGGGACCTCGCGTACTGTCTTCAGCCACGACGCCTGGCGGTCGGCCCTGGCGGAATCGACCGCAGCGTTTGTTGGCCAGCGCTTCGATCCGGAAAGCTGGCAGAAGTTCGCTCCTTCCGTCTTCTACTTTCCCGGCGATATCGAGCAGGCCGAAAGTTTCCCGCAGCTTGCCGCCTTCCTGGACCAGACGGAGGGAGGCCAGCCCGCCACGCGGGTCTATTATCTCTCCACTGCCCCGCGGTTCTACCAGCCGGCCGTCGCACATCTCGGTGGGGCGGGCATGGTCGAGGAGTCGCACGCCCCTCGCCGCATCGTCATCGAGAAACCGTTCGGCACGGATCTGGCTTCGGCCCGCGATCTGAACGGAGCGGTCCACAGGGTCTTCGCCGAACACCAGGTCTACCGCATCGACCATTACCTCGGCAAGGAAACCGTCAGCAACATACTCGCCTTCCGCTTCGCCAACACGATCTTCGAGCCGGTCTGGAACCGGAATTACATCGACCACGTGCAGATCACGGCTGCCGAAGAAGTGACCATCGGCCACCGCGCCGGATTCTACGAGACCGCCGGCGTTCTGCGCGACATGTTCCAGAACCACCTGCTGCAGCTTTTCACCCTGACCGCCATGGAGGCCCCCGCACGCTTCGAGGCCGATGCGGTGCGCGACGAAAAGGTCAAGGTCCTCCGCGCCGTGCGCCCGATGCGCGAGGAAGACGCGGTGGCCAACACGGTCCGGGGCCAGTATCGCTCCTACCGCGACGAGCCGAACGTCGATCCCCGCAGCAACACGGCCACCTTCGGGGCGGTGAAGCTCTCGGTCGACAACTGGCGGTGGCAGGGCGTACCCTTCTACCTGCGCTCCCTCAAGGCCTCGTCGTGCCGGACGACCCAGATCGTGATCCAGTTCCGCCAGCCGCCGCACATCATGTTCGACACCGCGTCGCTGAAGACCTTCGATGCCAATCGCCTCATCCTGCAGATCCAGCCCGCGGAAGGGATCCAGCTCCAGTTTCAGACCAAGGTGCCCGACGCCGGCATGAAGCTGCGGATGACAGACCTCGATTTCCGCTTCGGCAACAAGTTCGCCGGAGGCATGCCGGAGGCCTACCAGCGGCTGCTTCTGGACGTGATGCAAGGCGACGCAAGTCTCTTCGCTCGAAGCGATGAAGTGGAACTTGCCTGGGGAATCATCGATCCCATTCAACGGGTCTGGGACTCTTCCTCGGCACCGCCGCTGGGGCTGTATGCGGAAGGCGACTGGGGCCCGGTCACCTCCACTGCGTGGATGCAGCAGCAGGGACGCCAGTGGTTCGACATGTGCCCGGTGCTGCACTGAGCCGTTTCATGCCCGGATGAAGATCCGCCGCTGGTAGAGAAAGCGTGCCACGAGCACCAGCAGCAGTACGCCCGCGGCCTGGCAGACCAAGGGCAGCCAGGCGCCAAACAAGGCCTCCCCGGCGCTTCCTCCAAGATAGCGCTCCGCAAGGGCTCTGAAGTTGACCAGGCTGGAGAGCATATAAATCGCGATCGCGTTGGTGCCGATCCACAGGAACACGCTTGCCCACCTCCGCCGCTTCCAGATGTCGAGCACCAGATAAAAGACTCCCAGGAGAATCGCGCTGTATCCGCCGGCCACGAGCACGTAGGAACTCGTCCAGATCTTCTTGATCACGGGGAACTGCATCCCCCACGCGTACCCGGCGGCCACTGCGGCCACGCCGGCGGCCAGCAGAATGGCGAGTTTCCAGGTTGGCCTGACGGAGTCGTTCTTGAGTAGCAGGCCTGCCAGAACGCCCAGCAGGCACGTGGCAACAGCCGGGAAGGTGCTCAGGAGGCCCTCGGGGTCATGATCGCCATCCCACTTGAACCCGGGCAAGAATCGGGCGTCGATGTAGTTGGCCAGGTTCCGCCCTTCCTCGAACGAGTGGGGGCTGACTGCCGGAACGGGTACAAAGCACATGACCGCCCAGTATCCCACCAGCAGGATCACCAAGGCGGCCAGCAGGCCTCGCAGTCGCACGAAGCAGTAGAGCAGCCCGGCGAACAGGTAGCACAGGGCGATCCGTTGCAGCACCCCCAGCCACCGCACCTGCGAGAACTGCTCCGAATCGCTGTTGTAGTAGTACACCAGGCCCAGAACGTACAGCACCAACGAGCGGATCAGAACGCGCTTGACCGCGGCGCTGCGATTTTCCGCCGCGATCAACTTGCCTAGCGAAAGCACGATGGACACGCCGACGATGAAGAGGAAGGTGGGAAAGATCAGGTCCTCGAAAACGAAACCCTCCCAGGCCACATGGGTGAACTGCGCGGCAATTGCCTTCGCCGCCGGCGTGCCGGGCACTTCTCCCAGCATCACCAGCGCTTCATCGACGCCCAGTATCCAGAACATGGTGAACCCGCGCAGAGCGTCCACCGACATCAGCCGGCCTGCCGGGTAAGACGACCTGGCTTCTTCGCCCGAACCGGTCTTGGGGGATGCACCGTCCGCTACGGTCTCGCTCATCGGCACTCCTCTTCGCAGAAAACACCGCGCCGCCCTGGAACCGTGCTCGATTCTCGGAGCCCGCCGCAGCAATGTCAAGTTGCCGGCAGTCCGTAGCGCAGGACCGGGCTTGCCTCGTCGCCAACCTCCTGGAGATTGGTGATCACGATCCGGCCTCGCTGTTCGAGGTGCTCGACCCGAGCTCCCACGTCGGTCAGGGCCAGCAGGGCCGGGTAGCCTTGCTGGCGGGAGTACATCCGCTCGCTGAGTTCATCCACAGTCATGGGACGCGACGAGTTGTGGAGGATCTCGATCAGGCGGTCGAGACGGCGGGTGTGGGCCTGGAAG
>CAZLWV010000050.1:16643-30751 GCA_964563135.1 uncultured Planctomycetaceae bacterium | reverse complement strand
CTCTGCGCCGGCCGCCTCGATCCGCTCGACCAGCCCCACGGCCACCGCGCGGTCGAGATGGGGCTCGAGCGGAATCGCCAACGCAACGGCCTCCACAACCGCCCGCTCGACCGGCAGATCGAACAGCGAAAGCCGCGCCAACAGCCGCCGGGCCTCGGGGGCCTGCTGGTCGGTGAGCGCCCGCAACAGGGTCTCTTCGCGAAACTTGTCGGCCACCCGCTCCATGGCCTCGAGGATGGCGTCCGCGTCGGTCTGGTCGTCCTGCAAGATCTGGTCGAGCCGCTCCTGGAGGTCATGGATCACCGGTTCGTGGCCGCTCAACAGCAGTTCGTACGGGCCGCCGCGGGCCACCTTGTCGACCGACTCGAGATAATGGCCCAGCCCGGTCCAGGCGGCCACGCTTTCCGGCCAGAGCTGCGAGACGGTGCGCGAAAGAATGTGGTCCCCGGCCAGCAGCATGTTGCCGACCGCCAGGCAAACGTGTCCCGGGCTGTGTCCCGGCGTGTGGATCACCCGGATGCCGTCGAGCGTCTGGCCGTCGACAAGCTGATGCGCGACGGGCACGCTCTGGATGCGCCCCTTGAAATAGCCGAATTCATCGAGCACCGCGGCCCGCCGCTGGGCCTCGACGCCGGCCTGCCGCAGGAACCGATCGAAAGCGTAGCGGCTCCGCACCGCCCGTTCGTCGTAGGCACTCACCGCGCGCTGGTCGAGTTCGTGGACGGCCACCTCGGCCCCGGTCCGCCGCACGACCTCCGGCAAGCCTCCAAAATGATCGATGTGGGCGTGCGTCAGGATCACTCGTCCCAGATTCCCAAGCTCAAACCCCTCCCCGAACTCGTTCCTGACCCGCTCCAGCCCCTCGAACAACTGCCTCATGCACACGTCCGTGCCGCTCCCCGCATCGACCAGCGTCGGCACGTCCAGACCCAGCAGAAGGTAGACTCGCCCCGAGAGCCGAGGGAGAACGTCGCACGAAATGCGGTAAATACGGACGCCGGTACTCGTGATGAACTGCTTGATGGGGGGAAGAAGTGGCATGGTGGTGCAAGAAAGCGACGAACAGGGGTGCAGCGGGTATCGGCTATTGCTGATCGACAGTGCTTTCGGCACTTCCTCTCGATCGCGGCACCAACCGGAGCCGCCGGCGAGAACGGGGGCAGATGGTTGCAGCTCTCGCTTGCCACTTGCGCTGGGTGGGTCGATTCCTCACACCCGTCGTGGTGCGCCGGAAGTGTCGCAATCCTTCATGTTTATCCGTCCCGCCCCGATCAGGCAAGCGGTGGGGCACCGCACTGCTTGATAGGGTGGTTCGTCTCCGCTAGACTGGGCTCACCCCAATTCAAGGAGCTGCTGTCGATGGGTAACGTGATTCTCGCACTCGATCAAGGCACGACGTCAAGCCGCGCCATTGTTTTCGCCCACGAAGGGACTGTCCGGGCCAGCGCCCAGCGGGAGATCAGCCAGATCCTGCCCGAGCCCGGGTTCGTCGAGCACGATCCGATCGAGATCTGGGAGTCGCAGCTTGCCGTTGCCCGTCAGGCCCTGGAACGTTCCGGGGCGGGAGCCGACGAGGTGGCTGCCATCGGCATCACCAACCAGCGCGAAACGACGATCCTCTGGGACCGGGAGACGGGTATTCCGGTCGCGCACGCCGTCGTGTGGCAGAGCCGGGCGAGTGCTCCCGTCTGCCAGCGGCTGAAGGCGGAAGGCCGGGAAGACGTCTTCCGAGAGAAGACCGGTCTGTTACTCGACGCCTACTTCTCCGGCACCAAGGTCACCTACCTGTTTGAGAAGCACCCGGAGTTGGTCGAGAGGGCCCGCAAAGGCGAAATCCTTTTCGGAACGGTCGATACCTGGCTCATCTGGAAACTGACCGGCGGCCGGCTTCATATCACCGATCCGAGCAACGCCAGCCGCACCCTCCTGTTCAACATCCACACCATGGACTGGGACGATGAACTCCTCGAAATCCTGGGCGTGCCTCGTGCCGTGCTTCCCGAAGTAAGACCTTCGAGCGAGATCTACGGAGAAACCGACCCCGAGTGGCTCGGCCGCTCCGTCCCGATTGCCGGCGTGGCGGGGGACCAGCAGGCGGCCACCTTCGGCCAGGCGTGTTTCGAGACCGGCAGCGCGAAGAATACCTACGGGACCGGTTGTTTCCTCCTGCTCAACACGGGCGATCGGCCGGTCCGGTCGGAAAACAACCTGCTCACGACCGTCGGCTGGCAGATCGGCGACAAGGTCACCTACTGCCTGGAAGGTTCCGTGTTCATCGCCGGCGCCGTGGTCCAGTGGCTGCGCGACGGACTGGGCATCATCTCTTCTTCGGCCGAAGTGGAGCGGCTGGCCGCGACCGTTCCCGATTCGGGGGGCGTGTACTTCGTGCCGGCCCTGGTCGGGCTGGGTGCTCCCCATTGGGATTCGGACGCCCGCGGCACGATCCTCGGGATCACCCGCGGCACAACCGCCGGGCACATCGCCCGTGCGGCCGTCGAAGCGATGGCCTATCAGACCGTAGACCTGGTATCGGCCATGCAGCGCGACGCCGGCATCGAACTGCAGAACCTGCGGGTCGACGGCGGTGCCTCGGTGAATAACCCCTTGATGCAGTTCCAGGCGGATCTGCTCGGGGTCAACGTGCGCCGGCCGGTTGTCGCCGAGACCACCGCGCTGGGGGCAGCCTACCTGGCCGGTCTGGCAGTCGGCTACTGGAACGACACGAACGACGTTGCCCGCAACTGGGCGCTGGACAGCGAGTTCAAACCCCGGATCTCCGCCGAGACTCGGAGCTTCCTCTGTAGTCGATGGCACGAGGCAGTCCGGCGGAGTCTGGGGTGGGCGAAGCTGGAAACATAGGGTGAGTGAAGCACATTGCGGCAACTGCTGCCGGCGCCGCGCTCGTTCGTGTCGGCCGGGGTGTCGCTTCTTCGAGTTGCGATCGTCTTGAATGAGTCACCCCCAGAAGACGATCGGAAGTCCGTGCTCAATGCTCTTCTCGCTGAGTTCGGTCAACGTCTCAAAACCCGCGTGGATGAGGTCATGGGAACCAATGCTGACATCGGAGGAGGTTCGTGACGGGAGCAGCCGTTCAATCTCCTTGAGTTGTTCGGCGAGTGTGTACGACGAGCCAAAACTGTGATAGAAGGTGAACGCGCCGAATGCTTGAAACGGTTCGACACGTACGACTCGATCGAACCGGCACGGAACGTAATACCCGCTGTGGCAGCTATGATCGATGATGTGCGAGAAGCGAAATACACGGGATGCCTTGTCCTCCCAGATCATGGCTGGATGCTCGTAGAAGTTCCGCTCGGGTGGATCGTCGAAGGTCGGGAAATGGTCCTGCAGGTCGAGCCATTTGGCGTACGCCCGAAAAGCTTCAAATCCCCACGATGCCTGCTGTGAGTAGACCACGTCGCCGTCGTCATTCCATTTGAGGCGAAGGTTCAGTTCCTTCTCGGCTTCGGCGACTATGCAGCGTACTTCCCGCCTGGCGCGGCGTCGGGCCAGATAACCTTTGATGCGCATCAGGCTCACAATACCCTGCCAGGAGATTATGCGTGCCTTTTCAGGAAACATCTGCTGCACGGCTGTTGCAACGTCCCCCGCCTTGAAACGCCACATCGGCATGACATAAACATCGAGCGACATGGCGTGGCAGCCTCCTCTTCCCTCACCTCTTTCGAATCTTCATCGCGATGTCGGTCTCCAGCTTGGGAAGCTCCAGTCGGAGCAGTCCGCCCGTGGCATCGAGCCGATCCGTTCGCAGTGGCCGGGCCTTCCAGGTCTCCCACCACTCGACGTCGTAGCTACCGTCGGGCAATTCCACGGCCAGCCGGAACCCGTCGACTGGGGCAACGGCCTTCTGCCCATGGTTGTACCATGAACTGGCACGGTTCTGGATCCACACGATCGACACCGGATCGCTCTTCATGCCGCACACCAGCACGTCGGGCCGGTCCAGCACCTGGCAGCCGGTGAATCGGTAGCTGCTGGCGGTGACCCAGTCGCGACCGAAATTCTCGATGCGGATCCGGTGGGCCCCCGCCGGAACGTCGACAGACACATCCTCATCGTAGGTTGTTTCCCAGAGCTTCCATTGTGGCCGGTAAACGCTCTCCTTCCCCAATCCCTCGCCGCAGGGCAGCTCCCGCTGGAGTTTCAACTCGTCGTCGATCCAGATCTTGAGCAGGCCGGAACTCGACACCCGCCCCACACGCACCATGAACTTGCCGGGTTTCGGGTAGGTCACGAGGAAAGTGGGTGGGTTCTTGATGTCTTCATGCGATTGTCCATGCAGGAGCTGTTGCGGCTGGCGCCCCTCCTCGATCGAGCCGTCCGCTCGGATGGCGAATTCCGCATGTTCCGGTTTCCCCCAGCGGCTCATGGTAGCCAGCACCACATCCCGCGTCTCCGGGGGCCGGCTGGCGTCGAGGTATTCCGGCCGCGTGGTCTGGAGCATCGTCCAACGGGCGGTACCCAGCGGCAGGTCCCGGCTGAAATCGGCCAGCGACGTGAAGTGGAAATACAGGTCCAGCGGGTCGATGTAGTTCTCGTGCCACCAGGGCATCGGCCCGCCGGCCGAGAAACTCGTCAGCCCGGCCCAAAGCGAATTGTGCAGAGCCCACCCCTGGGGGTCCTTGTCGGCCGTCGTCGAGTGGCTCCGGATTCCGAATTCGCCGAAAATATGGGGCTTGGAAAACCGATCCCACTGGTGGAGACAGTAGCTTCGCACCGCCTCGGCCGTGTTGCCGTCGTCGTTGGTGTAGCAGTGGGTCTGCACGATGTCGATGTTCTTCAGTTTCCAATACTCCTCAGGCCCGGTCTTGCTCCAGAAGCTGGTGGTGATCAGGTGGCCGAACGGGTCGATCGATCGCAGGTAGTCCGACATCTCCTCATGCCAGGGCAGCTTCACCTCGTCGGGCGAATCGGCCCAGCCCTCCATTTCATTGCCAAACTCCCAGCACAGCACATGGGTACTGTAGCCCCAACGGGCGACCGTGTAACGCAGTCGGTTGCGGTAATGGCGTCGCGCTGTCTCATCGGTGAACCACTCGCGGGGCGTCTGGCAGGGGCCGCCGTTGCGGGCGTTGAACGGGTTCCGTTCCCAGCCGGATTCGCGGAAATCCTGGTGCGTGTCCATGCACATCATGTAGTAAAGTCCCAACTCGGCGGCCTGGTCGAGCGACATGTCGATCCTGGCAGCCACGTCCTGCCGGTACCAGCCGAGCCGGTCGGTCCATTCGATGCCGAACCCGCTGGAACTCATCCACCAACGATTAAAGTTCTCTTTCGCCGCGGCGAACTTCCGCATCGCTTCGTCGCCGAGTTGCCCCGTGGTGTGATAGATGGGCAGATTGTGGCCGATCGCAAAATACCCCTCCCCGTTGTCGAACGCGAGATAGTGGGGGTCGATCTTGCTGGTGCGGATGAAGCCCGGCCGCTTCCCCGCAACACATTCCAGCGAGCCCTCGCCCCCCGTGATTTCGCCGCTGCGGTCGCGCAGTTGCAGGTGCCAGCGATAGTCTCCCAGCTCCTGCGGTGCAAAACGTACTCGCCAGCCGCTTCTGCCGGCTCCTTTCGGGACTGGTGCCGCTGCCTGCGATCCCTGTTGGCGGGCCGCCTCGTTGCCGTTGCCGGGAGTGGCTTCTGATTCAGGAACCATCACCTCGGCCCCTTCGGCCAGTTCACGGCGATGAGCGACGGCGAAGAACCCGGGCACGACCAGCTTCCGGCCGGATGGCGATGTGAAGACGGCATCGAGTCGCACCTCGTCCGGGTCGAAGGGATTCTCGTACGTCGCCCCGAGGTCGACCTCGAGCTCCACTCGCTCGTACTGGGCTGCGCGGGCCGACTTGGGTGTTACCGAGCGGATTGCCAGCGGATCGCGGGCCGGCTCGATCTGGCCGGGAAAATGCTCGGGCATGTCGGCAAACCCGACGGTGTATTCCGCCACGGCCGTCTGGCCGGCTTCGAAATCGGACGGCACCAGATTGACGCGGAACGTGTAGGCTCGCTCACCCCCTTCGCTTTCGGCGGCCCGGTATCCGGGCAGATCGAAGCACAGACTCCGCGGGCGGTCCAGCTCCAGCAGAACCCGATTGGCGGCTGCGTCGGGCACGGACGAAAGCGTGCCTTGGGCCGAAGGGGCCAGCCACACCCGCTGCGACGCCGGCAGCGCATCGCGGCTGGCGGAGACGTGAAGAAAGATACCCCCGACCAGCTTGAGGGGCCCGGTTTTGCGCAGCTCGCAGCGCACGTGAAGTCCTTCGCCGCCGGGCGTGACCCGGCAGACGTACTTGACCGGCGACGAGCCCTCCCGGGCGGAGAACGTGCCCTCCATCACGAGGTTCCCGTCAGCCTCGAGCGACGGCCCTTTCTCAATCTTGCCCCCGGGGAGCGTTTCGTAGATCCACTGGTCGTGCCAGAGGAACATGTGCCATTTCAGTTCCGCCTTGCCGGCAATCCCTGCCGACCATCGGCCCCGGTCGAAACGAACATACTCGTTCCCCTTCTTCCAGACGTAGCCGCCGTCGGTTGCCTCCAAGGATTGGGCGGCCGCGGCAAGCGGGGTGGTCGTCAATGCCAGGACGAGCAGAAGTGAACGCATACCTGGTTTCTGCCGCCGGATCGATTCGATTCGTCTCATCGTCGTTCGTCCTCGCTAGCACAAGGTGAGCTGGTCCACAGCGGCCATCCTAGCAGAGGGCTGGGGCAGAACCAACCGCCAGGATTGGCCGGCCCCCCAAAAAAGCCTTGGCCGTAACCGTCCCCGGCATGGATCTTGCACCGGATTGAAGTGACCTTGGTCTTTCTGCCTGCGGTTATCGTTCGCGATGCAGCAGTTCGCACGGCATCCCCCGGTGCGGTGTGCAACGGTTGCGCGGTTTCGTCGACAATACGGCCTCCGTGTGCGATAATCGGTGGGACTGGCCTCTCTGGAATCTCCCATGTCCATCCGCCAATCGACCTTCCGCTGGAGCCTTGTCCCCATTCTGTTGCTGCTGTGGCTCGGGTTTGCCGCCTGGCAGTGGCACGAACTGGGGTATGAACGGCAGCAGGCCGAGGAGTCGCTCGATCGGCAATGCCGTACCGCTCACCAGTTGCTTCTCAGCAATATCGTTTCCCATCGGCGAGTGGGGCCTTTTTTCGACGGGTTGATCCAGGCGTCGCTCGAAGAGATCGTCCAGCCAAAACAGATCGTTGCCGTGGCGGTCACCGACGGCCAGCCGAATGGCCCGGATGCGGGAATTCCGATTCTTGCCGCAGGCGATGTGTCGACCCTTGATCCTCAGCGGCCGCTTGGCGACCGGCTCTACCGCTGGAGCGGCAGTTTCACGTTCAGTTCCAGTTACGGGGCCGGCGAGGGCGGCCCGGGTGGCGGATTTGGCGGAGGATTCGGGCGAGGCCGGGGACGCAACTGGCCCGAGAAGGAAGCCGAAGAGAGCCGTTTCCAGCCCGGACACAGGTACCAGACCGTATTTGTGCTCGACCGGTCCGATGTCGATCGGAATCTGCGCAAGGCGTTGTGGCTCCGAATCTGGCTGGTGATTACCGCCGGGCTGATGCTTTTGCTTGTGGCGGTTGCCTGGCTGGTGGCCGTACGGCTGGTGGAAGCTCATGGACGCGAACGGGTACTGCAAGCCGAGGCCGATCATCTTCGCGAGATGGGGCAGGCGGCGGCCGGCCTGGCTCACGAAACGCGGAATCCGCTCGGCCTGGTCCGCGGCTGGATGCAGCGGCTTGCCCAGGCCGCTGCCACTCCGCCCGAGGTTCAGCAGCAGGCCCAGGCTGTGATCGAGGAATGCGATCGTGTTACCTCCCGGATCAACCAGTTTCTCTCATTTGCCAAACCCTGTCGGCCCGAGCGGACCGAGGTCGATCTCCGCGGTCTGCTGGCGGAGCTGACGACCATTCTCGAAGCCGACCTAGAGGCCAGGCAGTTGACCATCCAGACCCGTATCGCCGAGGGCCTTCTGGCCGTGCGGGTCGATCGCGAGATGTTCCGCCAGGCCCTGTTCAATCTGCTGGCCAACGCGGTGGCCTTCTCGCCAGACCAGGGGGCGATCGAAATCCACGCCACCCGCGGCCACGATGGGAAGGTCCAAATTGAGATCGCCGACCGCGGCCCCGGGGTCTCGGCCGCCCAAGTCGATTGCCTCTTCACCCCCTACTACAGCACGCGCGGGGGCGGTACCGGTCTTGGCCTGGCAATCGTCAAACGGATTGCCAGGGCACACGGCTGGCAGGCCGGGTTTCGGCCCCGTCCCGGCGGCGGCAGCATCTTCTGGCTGGCGGAACGGAATGACTGAGAAACAGCAACACATTCTGATTGTAGACGACGAGCGCGATCAACGAGAATTGCTCGCAGGATTCATCTCCCCGCTCGGGTTCGAGGTGTTGTCCGTCGGCAGTGCCGAAGGGGCTCTCGACCACATCCGCCAGTGCCCGGTCGACATGGTTCTTCTGGATGTGCGTCTTCCCGGTATGTCGGGCCTGGATGCACTGGCCGAAATCCGCAAGATCGC
The DNA here is from genome assembly GCA_964563135.1 of uncultured Planctomycetaceae bacterium. GTDB lineage: Bacteria > Planctomycetota > Planctomycetia > Pirellulales > Thermoguttaceae > JAAYAY01. The sequence goes on along the minus strand of CAZLWV010000050.1, from coordinate 22,220 downwards.
CCCCGAACTCCCGGTGCTGCTCATCACCGCCTATGGCGACCTCCGGCAGGCGGTGGCGGCGGTCAAGAGCGGCGCGGTCGACTACCTGGTCAAGCCGGTCGACCTCGACGAGTTGGAGGCTGTCATTGTCGACACGCTGGGCCGCACATCGCCCGAGCGGGCTTCGCGCCCTGCCCTTCCTCCGCTTCCGCCGGGGGTCGTGCTGGAGAGTGCCGCCATGCGCCGTGTGGCGGAGACTCTTGCCGTCGTCGCCGGTTCCACGGTGCCGGTTCTGATCATGGGCGAAAGCGGCACCGGCAAGGAGGTGATCGCACAGCTCGTTCACCGCTGGAGCACTCGCTCGGAAGGGCCGATTGTGGCGGCCAATTGCGCGGGGTTTCCCGAGACCCTGATCGAGAGCGAACTGTTCGGCCACACCAAGGGGGCGTTCACCGGCGCCAGCGAGGCCCGTCAGGGACTGTTTCGCGCCGCCCACGGCGGAACCCTGTTCCTCGATGAAATCGGCGAGCTCCCGCTCCACCTCCAGCCAAAGCTGCTGCGGGCCCTGGAGACCGGCCGGATCACGCCGGTTGGAAGCGAGACCCCGGTGGACGTCGACACGCGCCTGGTGGCGGCGACCAGTCGCAACCTGAGCGAAGCGGTCGAAGCGGGGCAATTCCGGGACGATCTCTATTACCGCATCAATGTGGTGGAGCTGGTGGTGCCGCCGCTGGGCGAACGAAGCGACGACATCCTGCCCCTGGCGAGGCACTTCAGCAGCCAGTTCGCGGGTACTCCGGTTCGCTTCTCTCCACAGGCCGTCCATTGCCTGCTCGCGTACGCGTGGCCGGGAAACGTCCGCCAGCTCCGAAACGCGATCCAGAGGGCCTGCCTTCTGTCGAGGGGCGACGTGGTCATGCCCGAGCACCTGCCGCCGCAGATCGCCGGCCTGGGCCGCCAGACTCCCGAAGATTCCCCCCGGGGGCGTCTGTCGGACGTCCAACGGGCCACGATCCTGGCCACTCTGGCGGAATGCAAGGGAAATCGGACCCACGCCGCCAAGAAACTCGGCATCAGCCGCCGCGCCTTGATCTACAAGCTTCGGGCCATCCAGGAGGAGGCGTGAGAGCGGCCGCTTCATCAGCAGCCCGGGCATCCGGTCTTTCTACCTGCCCGCTGAGCGTAGCTCGGCCCGTGGCAGCGCAGATCCGCGAGATGAGCTGCTCGCGATGGATGGGTTTGGTCATGTAGTCGTCGCAGCCGCAGTCGAGGCATTTTTGCCGATCCGTGTTCATCGCGTGGGCCGTTACCGCGATCACCGGCGCGGTGTATCCGGCCTCGCGGAGCTTGCGCGTTGCCTCGTAGCCGTCCATGACCGGCATTTGCATGTCCATCAGGATCACGTCGAAGGGGGTCCCGCTCATCTGCGCGGCCATCGCCAGATCGAAGGCGATCCGGCCGTTTTCCGCCTGGGTCACTCTGGCGCCGGCCCTTCTGAGCAGAAACGAGATCAGCCGCTGATTGTCCGGGCCGTCTTCAGCCAGCAGTACCTGGCAGTCGAGCCGCGCCGGGCCGGCCCCTTCAAGCGTGGCCGGAGTGGAGGTCTGTCGCGGTTCCCTGGGCATTTCGACCATGTCCACGCCATCCAGCGGGCCGATTTCGAGGGTCAGCGAGCACGTTGTGCCCACGCCGAGAGTGCTCCGGATGGAGATGTCTCCTCCCAGTTTTTCCGCCAGTCGCTTGCTGATGGCCAGTCCCAGACCGGTCCCGCCAAACCTCCGGGTCGTCGATGCGTCGGCCTGGTAGAAGGGCAAGAAGATCCCCTCGAGCTGCTGTTCCGTCATCCCCACGCCGGTGTCGGCCACCACGAACTGGATTCCGGGTGTTTCCGAACACCGGTCCACGAGCCTCGCCGTGAGGCTCACGCGGCCGACCTCGGTGAACTTGACGGCGTTGCCCGCCAGGTTGATCAGGATCTGCCGCAGCCGCGTGGGGTCCGAACGAATCGTACGCGGCATCGGGCCGTCGTACTCCACGTCCAGCGGCAGATTTTTCGCGCGGGCGCTCACCTCCACCAGCGACACGACTTCCGAGAGGATTTGGATCGGCGAGCATTCCACCTGCTCGATCTCCATCCTGCCGGCCTCGATCTTCGACAGGTCGAGAATGTCGTTGACGATCTGCAGGAGATACTCGCCATTGCGCTGAATGGTGCGTACGGCCTCAAGCTGTTGTGGGTCGGACACCCCATCGGCAAGCAATTCCGAGAATCCCAGGATGGCCGTCATCGGGGTGCGAATCTCGTGGCTCATGTTGGCCAGGAACTCGCTCTTCGAGCGGTTGGCGGTTTCGGCGGCCTGGCTGGCCGATTTCAAGGCGGAAGCGTATCGCTTCAGCTCCTCTTCCGCCTGCTTGCGCTCGGTGATGTCCGTGTGAGTTCCGATGATCCGCAGCGGGTTGCCTCCCGGGTCGTATTCCACCACCTTCGCTCGTGTGCGAATCCACTTCCATGCGCCGGTCTTGTGGCGGAAGCGGAACTGCTCGTCGAACTTCTCGCGTTTTCCCGCCAGATACGTCTCCAGGCAGATCTCCACGCGTGCGGCGTCTTCCGGGTGAATGCGGGCAAGCCACTCCTGGAACGTGCTGGGAAACTCGCCTGGAGCATAGCCGACCAAGCTGTAGCAGCGAGGGTCGAAATAACCCGATTTCGTTGCCGCGTTCCAGTCGAATACGCCGTCGTTGTTCACCGACAGCGCAAGGCTGAGCCGCTGCTCGCTCGTCCGCAGCGAATCCTCCATCCGTTTCCGATCGGCAAGCATCTGGTCCTTGAACCCGTGGTACCACATCGCCAGTCCCAGGATCAGCATCACCAGCCCTAGCCACGACAGCAGACAGAGAAACTCATTGCTGGTTTTCGACAGGTCGGTGGGCAGGTGGTATCCGCAACGATGGATGACGTAGAACGTCAGCAGTCCGGCTGCCGTGACCGCAAACCAGGCCAGCCCCGAACGCCGCCCCGCCGTACAGAGGGCCACGACCGGCACGGCGGCATACCAGGCCAGGGCGTGGCCGCCGTGGCCTCCCTGACGCCATGCCAGCACGGTCAACGTCCCGAAGAACGCAGCCGACAGGAGATGCCCCGCAATCCTGGGCGAGCCCAGCCAGCGGACGACCGCCAGGCTGCACCCGGCAGTCGCAACCGCCGTCGCCAACGCCGCGACGGCCACCGGGCTGCCCAGCACCAGATAGGCCAGACTGTACGGAACGGCCAGCGACATCAAGGCGAGCGAAAAGGTCACCACCAGGTGAGCGCGGTGCAGCGCGAGGCTCTGGCGGTCGCCGAGTCTCGGATCGATGAATCGCTCCAGCGCCTGAGGATACCGCCAGAAATCGGCCGACTGGCTCCCGCTTGCCGGCCTCTCCAGGGCCAAACCTCCGCCCGAACCGCTGTCGCTTGCCGACGCTCGGGGATGGCTTCCACTGAAAGGCATGGTTCTTCTCTTCCTCGTTGCGATCGCAGCCGCCCTGGTCGCCGGGCAACGGCCCGCCGGGCCTGACGCTTGCCAGGCGGCAAATCGGCCAGTCCCCTTGTGCCCCCGCTAACGGGCGGATCTGCTGTCGCCGCAGTGTGTGCACAAAACACTCCTCAAGCATAGAATGCAGAATTCCACGTCTGCCCCGCAAACGGGGAGCTTGCTGTATGTAACGGTCGTAGCGGCGGTTCCTGGAATCGCGGATCTGACGTGCGACCGAGGGCCCGTCGCCGGCCAGCGGATCAGCGCCGGCAGCAGCTTTCGAGCCCCGCAAAGCCCCAAAAAACCGCCACTTCAGCCGGTTGCAGCCGGGGGATCCGGGGGGTTATAATCGCCTTCGGCCGTCGAGACAGCGATATTGATCGCCCTGCCCTGCCAGACCCCGGCCTCCTGGCGCTTTGCGCGCTAGACGGAGGTCGTCGGGAGCGAGTCATTCCTCCCCCAAGAAGAAACGGCCTCGCTGGCGGTCCTGCCATCCCGTGTCCAAGGAAAACGGTTTGCGGTGTGAACCCCTGCCGGCTACTTCCGCTGGAAGCTCCCCAGGGTGTTCGCCTCGCGTTCGTTCCCCCCGCATCCACCAGAAGGAAGAGACTATGTCGAAGACCACACGCCGTACATTCCTGAAGAGTGCCACGATCGCCAGTGCCGGTTATCTGGTAGCCGCCGGCAATCAGAAGGTAATGAGCCAGTCGCCCAACCAGAAGCTCAACGTCGCCTGCATTGGTGTTGGCGGCAAGGGAGGGAGCGATTCGGGCAACGCCGCCAAGTTCGGCAACGTCATCGCCATCTGCGATGTCGATCGCGGCACGGTTGAGAGCAAAGGCAAGGCCGAAGGCTTCCAGAACGCCGAGCAGTTCCTCGACTATCGCGAGATGTTTGCCAAGCACGGCAAGAACATCCAGATCTGCACGATCAGCACGCCCGACCACATGCACACGCCGGCCACCCTCGAGGCCATGCGGCTGGGTATCAACTGCTACACCCAGAAGCCTCTGACGCGGACGATCTACGAAGCCCGCCTGATGGCCCAGGTCGCCAAAGAGACCGGTGTCTGCACCCAGATGGGCAACCAGGGAACGGCCCTCGACTCCTCGCGCGAAGCGATCGCCCAGCTCAAGTCGGGTGTGATCGGCACGCTCAAGGAAGTCTACGTGTGGTCGAACCGGCCGGTCTGGGCCCAGGGGCCGGGCCGCCGCATGACCATGGAGAAGTTCGCGGCCCAGGCCAAGGCCGAGAATCCCGACCAGGCCGATCGCCTCGTCGAAGGAAAGAAGAAGGAAATCGAGCGGGCCCTGGAAAAGCTGGATTGGAAGCTCTGGCTGGGCGTTGCCCCCAACCGCGAATACTGGCCGGGCCTCTACCACAGCTTCCAGTGGCGCGGCTGGTGGGATTTCGGCAGCGGCGCTCTGGGCGACATGGCTTGCCACCAGGTTACCGTTCCCTTCGCCGCTTGCGGCCTGAAGGATCCTGTCTCCGTCGTCGCCAAGACCACCGGCCACGACTACGACAGCTTCCCCGCCAGCTCGATCATCGAGTTCCAGTTCCCGGCGACCGCCGACCGGCCCGCGATCCCGTTCTGGTGGTACGATCGCAAGGGCAACAAGCCGCCGCAAGAGGTGTTCAGCAAGTGGGGCATCGAGCAGGTCTCCGACAGCGGCGTGCTCGTCGTCGGCGAAAAGGGTGCCTTCTACAGCAGCGACGACTACTGCGGCAAGTATGAGCTCAAGGGCGTCGAAAAGGTCCAGGTCGAATACGAAAAGGCCGTCGACCAGGGCAACTACGACTTGAACAATATGTACGAACTCTTCCGCGCGGTTGACGCGGGCGATCCAATGATCTGCCATTCAAACTTCATCCACCGCGCCGGCCCGCTCACTGAGACGATCCTGCTGGGCAACCTGGCCGTCTGGGCCGCCGCTCAGGGTGGCGAAAACGGAGCCATGGGCGAGTGGGGCGAGAAGGTCGAATGGGATGCCAAGAATCTCAAGGTCACCAACCTCGCCTCGCTCAAGACGCCCGGCGTGGCCGACCTGATCAAGCCAAAGTATCCGGAGGGATATCGCCT
>CAZLWV010000050.1:12765-16613 GCA_964563135.1 uncultured Planctomycetaceae bacterium | reverse complement strand
CAAACTCAAGCTGTCTTGACAAGGTAGTCTAGATAGACTTGCACGATTCCAAGAGATCCAGACTCCGCCGCCACCCTTCGGGAAGCGGCCTGAAGGAGATGGCCCATTCTGGGAATCACGCAACCCGATTTGGCGCCCGGCCCGTGATGGCGGCAGAACCCGGAACCCGCAGTCTTCGCAGGAGAAAGTCAGGGAGAACGATGAATAGCCCCCTCTTCGTACGCAGTATGCTCGTCGGCTCGACGCTCGGCCTGGTTTGCCTGGCCGGTTGCCCCGCTCCCAAGGAAAAGGCGCCGCCTGCCGGGACGGAGGGCGCCGCCACCCAAACCCCGTCCGCCAGCGCCCAGGAGGCCGTCCCGACCACCACCAAGGCTGCTCCGGCCGAGTCGGCTGCCCCCGCTCCCTCGAAACAGCCTCAGCGCCAGGCCACCGCCAAGGCTGAGGATGTCGAGGCCGCCAAGAAGATTCTCGACGGGCTTGGTGGGGATGCCAGCTACAAGCTCCTCCCCGGAAACGTGCTCACCGAGATCGTCGTCGACGACGGCTCCAAGCTCTCTCCCGATGCCATCGCCCTGTTCGGCAAGCTCAGCGATCTGGAAACGCTCAAGATTCTCGATTACCGCGGGCTCAACGATGAAATTGCGCAGAAGCTGTCGGGGCTGAAGAAGCTCACGAGCCTGAAGCTCACCAACTCCGTGATCGGCGATCCGACGGTCGAGATGATCGCCGCCTCGTTCCCCGAACTGAAGATCCTCGACCTTTCCTCCAACCCCAACATGACCAACGGCGCCCTGAAGGTCATCTGCACGCTGACGAAACTCCAGCAGCTCCTGCTCCTGCAGAACAACTTCAACGACATCGGTACCGGCTACCTGGAGAAACTCGCGGATCTGCGGGTCCTGGATCTGCGCGGCAATATGGAAGCCGGCGACATGACGCTGGAGATCGTCGCCAGCCTTCCCAAGCTGGTTGCTTTCAAACACCGCAGCACCGCAGTCAGCGACATGGGCATGGAGAGTCTGGCTGCCAACAAGACCCTCAAATCGCTCCTCATTCAAGATTTCATTGCGGTCAGCGATCAGGCTGGCCAGTACATTGCGCAGTTGCCCAGTCTCCAGGAGTTGGAGATCTTCCGCTGCCAGGGATTCGGTTCGCAGGGCGTTTTGGCTCTCAAGGGCACGAAACTCTCTCGGCTTACCCTTCGCGATCTTCCCATGATCGACGATCAGGCCGCCGACGCGTTCACCGACCTGCCTCAGCTGAAACGGCTCTATCTCCACGAACTCCAGTCCTTGAGCGATACGGGCCTGGCCAGCCTGGGATCCCTCCAGTCGCTCGAACTGCTCGATATCTGGACCGTGCCTCAGATGACCGATGCCACGGTCGACGTCATCGCCAAGCTTCCCAATCTCAAGGAGCTCTCGATCCGCACGACCGGCGTCAGCGATGCGGCCATCGACAAGATCCTGGCCATGCCCAAACTCGAGTCGTTGACCTTCAAGGAGAATGCCTCTGTGACCGAAGAAGGGCTCAAGAAGCTGGCCGGCAAGAAGTGGAAGAAGCTCGACGTGGGCGAGTAGGATCCACTTCGAGTCCGCCTGACCTGATGCACGGAACCAGAGGGGCCGCGGCTTGCTGCGGCCCCTTTTGTATCGGGGTGGAGATCGACCCTGGCCCGGCCCTGGCCGATCCGCTATCATGACCACGCGGCAGATCGGTTCACGGCGGGAACGAGAACTCATGCTACCTCCACTGGCAACGGAACTTCTGGCGTGGTGCGTGCTCCTGGGCCTCGCGGCGGTGCTGGGGCGGGCGATCCATCGGGCCATCCGGCGGATGCCGCTCACCGTGCCCCAGGCACTGCTGTTCGGGCTCAATTTTCTCCTCGTGCGGATGCTCTGGCGAGGTTCCGTCCGAGGAACTCTCGACTTGCCGCCCGGGCAGGGAGCGGTGATCGTCAGCAACCATCGCGCGCCCGTCGATCCCACGTTCCTCTACCTGTCGACCAGGCGGGTCGTGCACTGGATGGTGGCCAAGGAATACTGCGTGCTTCCCGTCCTTTCGTGGTTCTTCCGCACGACCGAGTGCATCCCCGTCAGCCGGGGCGGCATCGACACCAAGGCCACCAAGATCGCCATCCGCCACGCGCAGCAGGGAGCCCTCGTGGGGATGTTCCCCGAGGGGCGGATCAACAACACCCGCAACGTGCTTCTTCCCGGACGGCCCGGGGCTGCCCTGATCGCCCTGCGGGCACGAGTCCCCATCGTGCCCATGTATGTCGACGGCTCCCCCTACGACGGCACGGTGTTCGGCAGCCTCTTCATGGCTGCGCACGTGCGGCTCACGATCGGCAAGCCGATCGACCTGTCGGCCTGGTACGACCGTGCCACGGAACGCGAGGTCCACGAGGCCGTCACCCTCCGCCTGTTGAAGGAGATTGCCGGCTTGGGCGGCCAACCGGACTTCGAACCCCGGCTGGCCGGGCGCAAGTACCGCGAACCCGAATCCCGTTGGCGAAAACAAGGAGAATGATCCCTGCCTTGTTGACGCCAACTGCTGCCATCTCCCCGTAGCCGAATTCGCCAGAATTTGGCCACAATCCGCCAGTCGAATTCGCCAGAATTTGACCACAATCCGCCAGCCGAATTCCCCAGAATTCGGCCACAGTCAACTTCGGCTACGGAACTGCGAGAAACAGGCCTTCCCGGGCATCCAGCGTCACCGTTGGACCGACGGCCTCTCCGCTATTGGCCACCGGGTCCTGGAGTTCGGTTCCTTTCAGCCGCCGGAATTTCCTGCCCGGCGCGATTCCTGCCAGATCGAAGCTGTAGGGCCGCGGCGACGGATTTGCCAGCACGAGGCCCCCCTCAAACTGCCGGTACATCGCATCGCCCGCTGCATAGGCCGCGATCGACTTGACCTCCACCGGCTCGGCCCCCTCGATGCTCAGTTCGAGTGTCACCGTCTTGGACCGCACGTCTTTGAAGTAGAAGCCCGATGTAAACGGCCGGTCGCCGACCCAGGTCATGTGCCGAACCGGCGCCGTCCAGCCGGCCGTGCCCTCGGCACCGACGAGCACCACGTCGCCCCAGTAGGCGTGGTCGGTGGTGGCGTTGTCGTTGGGGCCACAGTCGGCCACGAATTTCAGCCGCACCCGCTTGCCTGCCCAATCGGCCAGAGAGACGGCGTGATCCTTCCACTCGAACTCCTTCTGGCTGTGTGCGAAGACCTTGGTAAGCGGCCCCCATTGGTCGCCGTCGAGCGGGGCTACCAGGACCTGGAACCAGACGCCGTCGCTCCGCTGGGGACTCTTTTCGCCCATGCCGGTGGAAAACTCGAGCCGGCCGTCCTCCGGCACGGTCGCGTCCCGCCACCAGGCGACGTAGCCCACTGTGCCCTGATACGGCGGGTGAACACGATAGCAGAGATGCCGCGTGCCCCCCAGTTCCGTCGAACCGGCCCAGCCGACCGCTGCGCCGCTCTCCAAGGCAATCTCCGTCTCCTGGCCCCCGCGCAAGCACTGGCTCGTCTCGGGCATGTCGGCTCGCACGAGTTGCCCTTCGGCTGGCGCAATGCCGACCCACATCCGACGGGCGATCTCCACCGGTTCCCCCCGCCGAGCGTCGCCGCGAGCGCGAATCGACAGGCACAGGTCCGGCCCGCTGCATGGCACGTCGACCAACCGCAGCAAGGTTGTGTCGCCGGTTGTTTTCGTCGTCAGCCCCGCCAGCCCATCCCCCTGGAGCAGGTTCGGCGTCTGCTCCGCCAGGCGGACCGCCGGGCCGAGGGGGCGTCCAAGCCAGCCGACTTTTCGCTCCTGGCCCTTCCAGAACTCGTCCCACACCCCG
>CAZLWV010000050.1:2058-12715 GCA_964563135.1 uncultured Planctomycetaceae bacterium | reverse complement strand
ACTTCCGGCTGGACCTGCTGGCCGGGCTTCTCGCCGGCCGTTGTGAACTTGTGGTTGATGTAGTTCCAGACCGGCGCAGCGCCGTTTTCAACCCAATAGCCGTGGCGATTCAGTCCCCCGGACCAGTCCTCGATTTCCCAATCGTTGAGCGCCGGCCAGCCCTCGCTTTCGATGCCGTTGAGAATCCGAAACGCTCGCTGGTTCCGCGTGCTGGACCCGTCGGCCAGGATCAGCCGCTCGGGGCCCAGCCTCTTCCGCAGATCGCGGCAAAACTCGACCACGCCCATGCCGTACAAGTTCCGACCCTCAAAGACGCCGTTGTCGATCTCTCCATCCCCGTCGCAATCGGCGCCCAGCTTTCCGCCTCCGCCCAACTCGTGGTGCAGCACGTCGAATTCCAGTCCGTCGAAGGCCTCCAGTTCACCCCCGGCATGGAACTTCCTGGCCAGCACGGCCGCATGGACCTCGGCGCAGGTCCTCCCCTGGCGGTCTTTCGGGCAGACGGTCGAGTAGTTGTAGTACCAGAGCAGATTCGATTTCTCGCCCCAGGGGCCCTCGGTCATATGGGCGGCCGCGTAGCTCCCGGCCGCCGCAAAGGCCATGGGCCGGCTGCCGTAGCACCCCCGGCGGACGCGAATCGTCCGCTTCTTTCGATCGAGGGAAACGAGCTGGACCTGCTCGCTCCGATGCCAATCGGGCCGCCCCTCCTGGTCGAGCATGCACAGTCCGATGTCGTCGTTCGACCAGCGGTACCTTCCCGTCCCGGTGCGGAACAGATCGGGATCGGAGACCTGGATCTCCGTTTCCCCTTCTTCAGCCGGAACGTCGGCGAGAATCTTGCCGCCATTGTGATACAGAAAATGCCCGGCAAAGAAATCGTCGAGCTCATACCGCGGATCACGGGCGTTGCCGTTGTAGTGGAGGAGCACCAGTTGCTCGGGGTTGTCCCGCTTCATCCGGGTGAAGGCCTCGACGTTGCGAAGGGATCTCCCCGGGATCTCTTCATCCAGAACCCACCGCTCGTAACTCACCCGCGGATTCGACGCCGCCCCTTCGGAACCGCGAAAGAAGAACACCCGAGGATAGCCGCCCGAGACGGCCGGCAGCATCGTCGGGTCGCCGGCCGGCAACTCGGCGGGCAGGGCCAGAAGGAACAAAGGCATCGCGATCGTGAGGCGACAAAGCATGTTCGCTCCTTGCAGACCGAGAGAAGCCCCGGGAGTATCTCCGGCAACCCCGGTGCTCCGTGCTTCAGGTCTCAAGTCGTCGGAAACAGGCCGCGCAGAAACTTCTGGTTCTGCACGTAGCTCTCAAACATCTGGCCACCCTGCGGGACGGCCCCTTCGATGACCAGCCAGCCCTGCCAGCCGATCTCGTTGACGGCCTCCTTGACCTTGGCAAAATCGATCTTGCCCTGGCCGAGCAGGAAACCGTTTTCCTTGCAGTGGATCTGGCAGATGCGGTCGCGGCCGAGCTGGCGGATCTCCTTGTAGACGTCGTAGCCCATCTTCTCCATGTTCGCTACATCGTAGTAGACCTTGACGGCTGGCGAGCCGACCGCGTCCAGGATCCGCATGTGCTCCTCGGCGCTGAGATAGGACTCGATACCGAGCACGACACCGGCGTTCTCCGCCTTGGGGGCGGCCTTCTTCAGCCGCGCGATCGCCGCCTGCTGCATGTCCGGCTTGTCCTTCAGATCGCCATTGCTGAAGAAGGCGATGAGAACCACCTTCTGGTCGAGCTTGGGCATGACCTCAATGCAGTCGAGCACCCACTGTTCGGCTTCGGGCGAGGTGGCGTACGGAATCTCGTTGAGGATGCCCATGGCCAGCGAGCAGATCTCCACGCCCTGGGCCTTGCTCTCCGCCAGATACCGCTTGCGATTCTCCTCGTCGCGGAGGTCGGACTTGTCGCCGGGGCGCCCGAAGGAGACCTCCACGCCGTCGAGCCCGATGTCCTTGGCCATCTTTATGGCCGCCACATCACCGCGGCTCTGGATCGACCAGTCGCAGGCCCCGACCTTGAAGACCCGCTTGGGATCGGCGGCAAGAATCCGCCAGGCGGACGACGCGGCCAACGTGCCGCTGATTGCGGCCAGGGCGGAGCGGCGGGTTATTCTCAATGTGGTCATGAATCGTCTCCTCGTGTCTCAACGCGGTGGTTTGCTGATGACTCAGTGGCATTCACGATGGTGGCCTCCTGCGGCCAAGCGGTGGGCCGACCGACCGGCCGCCTCGCCGCGGCAGCTCGGCTGCGGCCTGTCAGGCCCGCCATTATACCGCCGGTGTTTCCGCACAATCCAGTAGACGGCCGGAGGCCGGAGGCACGGAGGCACGGAGGCACGGAGGCATGGTTCCCCCGGGACGCACACAAGTAGACAATCGCCCTGTCGAGTGGTAGAAAAGCAAAAACCTTTATCGAAGGAGATACCGTGTCCGATACTTCCTTGCGTCTGCTCGTCCTGGGGGCTCATCCCGACGACTGCGAATTCCACGCCGGAGGCCTGGCCTCCCTCTATCGCGAGCTGGGGCACCAGGTGAAGATGGTCTCGCTGACCGACGGTTCCGCCGGACATCACCAGATCGGCCGGGAAGAACTGGCCCGCCTGCGCCAGGTTGAGGCCGCGGCTGCCGCGGCGGCGATCGGTGCGACCGGCGAGACCTGGCAGTTTCCCGACGGGCTGCTCCAGCCGACCCTCGAGGTCCGGCATCGCGTGATCGCCGAAATCCGCTCGTTCCGCCCCGACCTCGTGCTCACCCACCGCACCAACGACTATCATCCCGACCACCGGGCCGCAGGGCAGGCCGTGCTCGATGCTTCGTTCCTGGTCCGGGTGCCGCTGGTGGTGCCCGAAGTGCCGCCCCTCGACTACGACCCGGTGGTGGCCTTCATGGCCGACCTGTTCACCAAGCCCTGTCCCCTGGAGCCCCACGTGGTCCTGGATATCGGCGACCGGATCGACACGGTGATCGAGATGCTCGCCTGCCACCAGTCCCAGGTGTTCCAGTGGCTGCCCTACCTGGAGGGAACCACCGCCAGTGTCCCCGCCGGCGATCCGCAGCGGCGAGCCTGGCTGAAGGAGTGGTACACGCAGATCATCCGCCCACGGGCGGAGCGGTGCCGCGACGCGATTCGACGCATCTACAGCGTTCACCGCACCGACACGATCGAACTGGTCGAAATGTTTGAGATCAGCGAGCACGGCGGCCGACTGACCGACGCCCTGCGGGCGAAGCTCTTTCCCTGGACGGCCGCACAAGGCCGCTGAAACGGCCAGAAGAAAAGGAACACGGTGCAACACTCGAAACACCAGGACACGAAATACACTTCCCCTCACGCAGGTCTCTGGCCCCTGGATCCGAACGTGGCGATGCTCAACCACGGATCGTTCGGCGCCTGCCCGCGGGTGGTGCTCGAGACGCAAGATCGCTACCGGCGGCAGATGGAACAGGAACCGGTGCGGTTCCTCACCCGCCAGCGTGAGGCCCTCCTCGACGCTGCTCGCGCGGCGCTGGCCGGGTTTCTGTACGCCGAGCCGGCCGATCTGGTGTTCGTCCGCAATGCCACCGAGGGGGTCAACTGCGTACTGCGGTCCCTGGCATTCCAGCCGGGAGACGAGCTCCTGGTCACCGACCACAACTACAACGCGTGCCGCAATGTGGTCGACTACGTCGCCCAGCGGACCGGGGCGCGAGTGGTCGTGGCCCGGCTGCCGATGCCGATCGAGTCACCCGACCAGGCGGTCGAGGCGATCCTGACGGCCGTCAGCGATCGGACGCGGCTGGCACTGGTCGACCATATCACCAGTTCCACGGCCCTGGTCTTGCCCATCCAGCGGATCGTGCAATCTCTGGCCGACCGGGGCGTGGACACGGTGGTCGACGGCGCCCATGCGCCAGGCATGATTGCGCTGGACCTGGATGCGGTGGGTGCCGCGTATTACGCGGGCAATTGTCACAAGTGGATGTGCTGCCCCAAGGGGGCCGGGTTCCTCCACGTCCGCCGCGACCGGCAGGCCGCGATCCATCCGGTGGTCATCAGCCACGGCTACAATACGATCCGCCCTGAGCGGGGGCGATTCCACGAGGAGTTCGACTGGGCCGGCACGGGCGACCCGACCCCCTGGCTGTGCCTCCCCGAGGCGATCCGGTTTCTCGCGAGTCTCTTCGATGGCGGCCTGGAGGGGCTGCTGCGGCACAATCGCCAACTGGCGATTGCCGGCCGGCGGCTGCTGTGCGAAACGGTCGGGTGCGAGCCCGCCTGCCCGGAAGAGATGCTCGGGGCGATTGCGGCCGTTCTCCTTTGGCCGGACGAGACCGTCGAGGTGGATGCCCTGCACACCCACCCCTTGCACGACCGCCTGCTGGACGATTTTGGGATCGACGTGCCGGTCTACCACTGGCCCAGCCCGCCGCACCTCTGGCTGCGGATCTCGGCCCAGGCCTACAACAGCCTCGATCAGTATCGCCTCCTGGCCGCCGCCCTCGGCTCGCTCCGCCCGTGACCGCGCCAGCCGTCGCCCCCACACTCGTAGCCGAAGTCGCCAGACTCTGGCCCCCCTCCTCCCGGAACCCTAGCAGCGCCCCCCACGCTCGTAGCCGAAGTCGCCAGACTTTGGCCCGCTTCCCATTCCCCCGTGCCCGACTTCACTCCCTCGTACCCGAAGCCACTGCCTGCTCCCGTTCCTTGCGGAACTTCCTGAAACACATCAACAAACTACCGAATGGAGAGTTAGCGGCAGGGCGCAAGCCCTCCGGTCCTGCCCTGCCAGACGTCTCACGCCGTTCCTCGAAATCGGTAACTTACTGTCCTGCAACCGGCTCAGTGGCCCAGCGCTCGGCTTTCACGCGGTCGCGCGGGCGACTACAATGCCTGTCGCACCTATATGGAACAGTTCGATAGAAACAAGAGCAGCGCCATGTCTCCAAACACTTCTTCCGTCGCATTGATCCTGTTGTCAAGTTCCTTCTTCACTCTCGCGGCCGCCGACCTGCCTGAGTTGACGCCCGCACCGCAGAAAATGCAGTGGACATCCGGCAAGGACGGCCGGCTTGATGCACGTGCGCTGCGCGGTGTGGCCGCGGATGCCGCTTTGCCCGACAACATGGCAGCTCTGGCACGCTTGCGCAAGGTGTTGAACACCTCGCTGTCCGCCAGGCCGGACGGCAACTTGAAACTCCTGTTGGCCCCGCTTGGCGACAGCATTCCCCAGCGTACGCGTCACGAAGCGTACACCCTTGTCGTCGACGGCAGCGGCGCCACAATCACTGCCGAAACGACACACGGCATCCACAACGGCCTCGTATCGCTGGCCCTCCTGGCCGACGCGGAACAGGGCATCCCCTGCGTCTCGATGACCGACTGGCCCGACCAGCAGATGCGCGGCACCTATGTTCCCGGCATCGCCCAGGCGGAAGAACGCTTCGATCAGTTTGTGGAGCTGAAACTGAATCTGCTGTTGCTCGAGGATGGCCAACTCTACGAGCTGGACAACCCCGAAACCTGTGCGCGTTTTCAGCGACTTGCCCAGCGCTGCCGCCACAACTTCATCGAATTCGTGCCGGAATTGCAGAGCCTTGGCTGGGGGCAGTATGTATTGGAGCGAGAGCCCCGCGCCGTCGAGGCCCGGCAGATACGGCGCGCCGCCTTCCCGGTCCGCAGCGGTCGCGTCTACTCGCCCGATCCGCCTCTGCCGTCGCCCATAACGATCACCAACGCGTCCTTCGCGTCAGGATTGGAGGCCTGGAAGGCGGAGACGCATCACACCCAGTGGGCTCCCTCCACCCCCGAGGAGGCCCAGGTGGTCCCCCGCGACGATGCAGCCGGCGGTCGTGCTCTGCAATTGACGCTCGTGGATGAGGGTACGGTGCGAGTCGCGCAGGAGTTGGCCGTACAGGCAAACGCCTGCTACATGGTCAAATGCAGAGTCAAGACAGAAGCTGTGACGGGCGGCGGCGCGTATCTGGAGGTGTACGGCATAGCCGCGCGTGGCACGATGGCGCTGATCGGCCGCAGCGACGTCCGCATCACCGGCACCACGGACTGGCGGGAGTACAGCGTCGTCTTTGAAACGGGCGGTGGTCAACGCGCCCGCCCGGGCGGCGCGCTGGCAGACGAGGAGACCGCCGCACCCGCCGAGGGATATGAGCGCATCTGCGTCTTCGCCCGGCTGCAGGATGCCGTTGGCACGGCCTGGTTCGATGCAGTCGAATCGGTGCCCATGCAACAGCCCAATCCACTGGCCAATGTGGTGGTGACGGACCGCGCGACCGTGAAGGTGGAGAGTGAAGACGGCAACAGCGTTTACGAAGCAGGACGCGACTACACGCTGGAGGTTCCAGAGCTGCGTTACCCCTACGCGTTCGGAGAGCCGCTGCAAGTTATCCTCACAGAGAACAGCCGTATCCGGGAAGGCGACACGCTGTTGCTCACTTTCAACCGGGCCACCCGTGAGGACGTCACCTGTTGTCCGTCGGAACCGCTCTACGACCAGTTCATGCGCAAGTCCATCGCCAGCGTTGTCGAGAAACTGAATCCCGGTTATCTGCATATCGGTCATGACGAGCCGCGATTCTTCAATCGCGACCAGCGTTGCACCGACCGGCATCTATCCAATGCGGCTCTGTTCGCCGACGCCATCAATCGCATCCACGCCTCGGCCAAGGCAGCCAGCCCGGCCATCCGCCTCATGATGTGGGATGATGCCATCAATCCCTATCAGAACGGTCCGCATCTGGACACCTCGGATGTCGCGCCAATGCTGCCCCGCGACATCATCGTCAACGTATGGTGGTACGACACCTTCGACCTGGAGACGCAGTTGGACAAGTCGGTAGCGTACTTCATGGATTTGGGTTTTGACACGACCGGCTCTCCGTGGTATCGCATTCCCAACGCGTGGCGCTGGGCGGAACTTTTCAGCGCCCACAAGAACAATCCCAAAGCGCTCGGCATCATCTACACCAGTTGGGGAGGAGTACCCGATCCCTGGGGAGCCCTGGAATTCACCGCCGAGCATGCCTGGTCGTTCGGCAAGCCTGAATACAAGCCATAAGACATCGGTTCATCGTGCGTTGCAGGCCTGTAGTCTGTCTGGATGGAGCAAGCGAGATGATCAGTTACCCGGCAGTAGCACGCGCCGTGATCTTGGCGGCCATCTGCGTGGTGGCAGCGATCTCTGAGTGCCAGGCAAACGATACCGTGGCGTTGGACGGCTGCACAATCGTTGTTGACCCCGCACAGGCGTCGTTTGTCGAATTCGCAGTCGGGGAACTGTCCGGCTATCTGGAACATGCGACAGGCAGAGACGTGCCCGTTGCACACACCGGCCAGAGCGGCGCCTCGACGCGGATTGCGGTGGGTCCGGAAACGGCGCAGCGCATTCTTGGCGATCTCTTTCCGGCCGAGAAACTCGGCAAAGATGGATATCTGCTCAAAAGCGTGTCTCAAGACGGCGTACTGTGGATTGTGGCGGCCGGCGCGACGCCCCACGGCACGAAGAACGCCGTGAGCACCCTGATCAAGACCATCCGCATCGTCGACGATTCGGCATCGATTCCGTCAGCGCTCGATCGGCTCGGCAAGCCGGCGCATGCCATCCGCGGCGTCCATTTCAACGGTTGGCCGCTCAACTATCCCTATTCGTTCCGCAGCTGGCGCGAGGAGGATTGGCAGCGCTACCTGGATCTGCTGTCCTATCAGAGCGTCAATCTGTTCTATCTTTGGCCGTTCGTCGAGATCATGCCCGTGCCGTTTTCGGCCGAAGATCAGGCCTATCTGGAGGAGTGTCGCCGGCTGATCGACTACGCTCAGACGAAGCATGGCATGGAAGTGTGGATCATGCAGTGCACCAATCGGGTGGCAAAGGATCACTGCGGCATTGCCGACCCGCGGGTTCGTCCGTATTGGCGTCCCGAGTCGCAGCGCGACCTCGATCCAGGCCAACCGGATGACTTTCGCGCCATATTGGCCTCGCGCGAGGCCATGTATCGCATTCTCGACAACGCCGACGGGGTCTGCAATATCGACTCGGATCCCGGTTTCTGCCCCGGAAGCTCCCAGGACGACTACGTCAGAGTGCTTCGGGCGTGCCGCGAGTTGCTCGACCGCCACAATATCCACGGCCAGGAAGCCAAGCTGATCAACTGGATGCTCTGGGGCTGGGGACGCGAGCAGAAAATCGAGATCCAAGGTCTTGCTGAGCACCAGCGAGACGCGTTGCGCCATCTCAAGCAAGGTCTGTCCGGTTCATTGTGGCTGATCTCGGGGCAGTTTCCCGAGTTCCTTCCGATATGCCGCGAGGCGGGATTTGCCGAGCGCACCGTGCTCATGCCGTACGGAACCATCGAATTCGAACCGGCGTACCCCCAAACCAACGTGCAGATCGACGCGATCCGCAACATGTACAACGGGCCGGACGCTCAGTCCACCGACGTGGCCGGCTTGATGGGCAACATGCAGACGCCGCTGCTCCAGTTCCCCAACATGTTCTTCTTCACCTCCGTGTTGGCCGACGCAGACTACCGGAACCGCTCAGAGCGGGAAGTGCTGGAGGATCTGGCCGGCTACATCTACCCCGACCACCGCGAACTATTGGCCGACGCCTGGTCGGGGCTGAAGGCAACCGATCCCGGGCAGGCGGATACCGTTGCCGATCGGGTCGAATCCATGATCCGTCAGAACTCCTTCGGAAGGTTGGGGCTCTTCTCCCGCAAGGCGTTTCCCGACCATCGGTTCGTAGCCGAGTCGCTTCTCCTTCAGCTTCGGCTGCGCGCGGCTCAGGAGCGTCTCGTGCTCGCCGCCACCTGCTCCGCACCGCAGCCAGAATACGAGAGGCTGCTGGCGCAGCTTGGCAACGCCTATCTTGCATGGGACACCGCGCACGGTTGGCACGACCTGTGGGGCTGGAACACTTGGCCTCTCGGCAGCTTCCGGTCGGACCCTCGCTTCGGGGCGACCGTCGGCGCACTGGCCAGGAGCCTGGGGGATGAAGCGGCGGTCAATGCCTGTTTCGATCGCGTGGCGCAGACCATGTCGGCCCGGCACGACCCAAGACTCATCCGAGAGGGCTTCATTGCGCCACTCAAGGAATCCGTGCTCGCCGCCCGTTGACCCCGAATCCAAGATTCACACAAAGAAGACAGGAGAACGCTATGGCTCGATTCTCTTCCGCGTCACCATCGTTTGGATTTGCCGCCTGTCTTGCGCTGTTGGGCGGTTTGGCGAGTGTCGGCCGGGCGGAGGTGCTCGAAGTCCGCAGCGGGGATGCCGTCCTGGGCCTGGATGGCGCGACCGGTGCGCCCGTTCGTTTGGCGGATACGGGAGCACAATTGGAGTTGGCCGGGCAGGACCAAGAGTTGTTCCGTCTGGTCGTGGTCCCGCCGGGCGGCGATCCGCGACAGCCGTTGGAATTGTCCTCTCGCGATGCGAAGGCGGTCCGTCGCATCGAGGGCGAGGGCCTGTCGTTGCGATTCGAGGGGATTGGAAAGCCGAACCTGGCGGCTGTCTGCGTCGTGAAAGCCGGGCCGGAGGGGCGGTTCCGGTTTGGCATCCAGGTGGAGGGCGAAGCGGGCACGTTCGTGGAACGCGTGGATTATCCGCTGCTGCCTTTGGCAGCCCCGCTTGAGGGCGACGGCACAGGCGATGCGCTGGTTCTCGGCACGACGAAAGGCGGCGTGCTGGAACGCCCGCACCTCTGGAAGCCGGGGCGATCTGCCGCCGGCACGCAGCCCGGCAGTCTGGCGGCGCAATTCGGGTGCTACTACGCCGCGAAAGGCGGCGTGGTGACGTATTGCGAGGATGACGCGGGGCATCCCAAAACCTTGCTCGCCGTACGGACAGCCCACGGCCTGGTCCTCGGCTGGCGACACCCGATGCGGCACGACTTGCAGAAACCCCTTGCCCTGTCGTTCCCCGTAGTGGCCGGCGTGTTTCGCGGTGCGGGAGGAACCGCGACCGACTGGCGCGATGCGGCGGCCATCTACAAAGCGTGGGCCTCGCAGCAGCCGTGGTGTGTGAAGCGGCTGGCCGAACGCGACGATCTGCCCGCCTGGCTGAAGCAGGGTCCGGCGCAGGTGCGGTTTGGCCGCGAGTGGCTGGCCCAGCCGCAGCGCATCGAGGCGTGGCTCGACAAGTACTGGACCAGGCACTTCAAGGGCGTGCCGTTGATCGTAACGTTCTGGGGTTGGGAAGGCGTCGCAACGTGGGTGCCGCCCCAGTACTTCCCGCCGTATCCTTCGGAGGACGGGCTGAAACGCTGCGTCGCCGCGGTGAAGCGTGCGGGAGGCCACGCCTTCTTCTGGCCGTCGGGATACCAGTGGTGTTTGAGCTACGGCAAGCGCGAGGACGGTTCGTTTGAATGGGAAGATCGCGCGCGGTTCGAGCGCGAAGCCCAACCGCACGCGATGGTCGGCAAGGACGGCAAGGTCATGCTCAGTAATCCGCCCTGGTATCGCGGCGGCGAGGCGGCGACGCTGTGCCGCGGCGACCGGTGGTCGCGGGATTGGCTCACCGGCATCGCCGTGGGACTGGCCCAACGAGGCGGAGAACTGTTTCAAATCGATCAGGTGGTCGGCGCGGGAATGCGCGGTGGCGGCGATTGCCGCGCCACGACGCACGGTCATCCGCCGGGCATCGGCATCTGGGACGTCGAGGCCGC
>CAZLWV010000050.1:0-1958 GCA_964563135.1 uncultured Planctomycetaceae bacterium | reverse complement strand
GCGCCACGACGCACGGTCATCCGCCGGGCATCGGCATCTGGGACGTCGAGGCCGCACACCGCCAGATGACGGAGATGCAGGCCGCCTGTCGCGCGGCGGGTGTAAACATGGTGCTGGGGTACGAGGAACCGCAAGAACGGTTTCTCCAAGAAGTCGGCATTCAGGACTATCGCGATTACGAAGTGCTCCGGAGGTCCCAAGTCCCGCCCCATCGGCCGGAGTCCGTGTTCGGTTATCTGTATCACGAGTTTGTGCCGCTTTTCCAGAGCAACCCGCGCGCCGAGGACCGTGAGATGACGGCCCACTCGATCGTCACGGGCCAGATGCCGCACTTGGTACCGCACTGGCCGGTGGAGCCGTATACCTTTCCGTCGCACGGTGGATTCGAAGAGTGGGTCGGCGAGGTGCCGGTTGGCTGGGACCACGTGCCAGGCTGGAAGGAGCAGCAGTTCACCGGGCAGCCGCGGCGCGACCAGAACATCCGGCATTCGGGCGCCAGCAGTCTGCGCGTGGAAAGCGAGTCGGCGGGAGAGATCACGCAGGTCTCGCGCAATCTGCCGATCGGTCCCGGAGGGTTGCGTGCCGGCGGGAAATACCGGCTATCGGCCTGGTGCCGCACCGAGCGGCTGGGAAAACCGGCCGCCATCAACATCGCCGCCTTGACCCGGGAACTCCAGGGCCGCGGCTCGTGGCGGTTGCCGTTTCCCGAACCGGGCGACTGGCGTGAAGTCGCGGTCGAGGTGGTGGCACCGGCCGAGGGCGCCGAGTTCTTGCGGGTGATGATCCACGTCGACGGGCCGTGCCGCGTGTGGGTCGATGATTTCCAGGTTCTGGAATTGGACGCCCAGGGCGCCGCCAAGCCGATCCTGCGCGATGGTCTGCCACCGCAGCATCCGTTGTGCAAGCAGTGGATCGAACTGTATCACGGCGCAGGCCGTCCCTATCTGCAGTTCGGCGAGGCGATCCCGCCGCCCAAGGTGGAACCGGCCGGCGCGTTGCAGGTCGGCGCCTTCCGCGCCGCGGACGGCAGTCAAACCGTGATCGCCGTGAATGCCACCGATACCGCGCAGCAGGCAACGCTGGCAGGGGACGGAAGGTCGAAGCGCGTCGAACTGCAGCCGTCCCAGGTGAAGTTGCTACCGTGGTGACGGTGGCGGCAGACTTGTTCGGCAATGTCGCGGATTCACTCGCCCGGATTCTCCAATGGAGTGTCACAGTCGCCGATGCGCGGGTATCATCGGAGTGTCGCGGAAGACGACTTGGGAACTGTCAAGAACTGGAGAGATCAAACATGCATCGATTTTCCGCAGTCATGTTGACTTTGCTGATCATCGCACCCGCCCTGGCGGACCATCGCTTCGTTGTGGTCAAGCCGGTGGTCGAGGTCGAGGAGGAGGTGTACACCTTCGTGCCGGCCGACAATGGCGCGGGGCCTACGTGGTGCTCTGGGGCGCCGACCCTGGTGCGCTTGGGTGAGACACTTTTCGCGTCGGGCCTGGAAACGCTGCCCAACTTCAAGCCGTTGCACAACGTGCGATGGACGTTCTGGAAACGCGACGCGACCGGGTGGAAACTCCAGCAAGTCGATCCGAAGGAGCGAACGCGGGAGCCGTGCCCCCTGGTGGGTTTTCCGGACGGGCGGCTGCTCATGTCGGTCAACCCGACGCTGGTCACCGACCCGGAGCGACACGCAGGGCCGGCTCGGCCGGAACTGCTTGAGTTCAGCGCGGCCGACCCGAAGAAACCGCCAAAGACGCTCTCGCCTGCCTGGGACGGTGATCCACCGTTTGCCGAGCATACCTACCGGTTTTTTGGAGCGGACGCGGCCGCGGGCGAGGCCCTCATGCTCAACCAGATCAGCGAGGACAAAATGAAACAGCTTGGGAAATCGTTGGCGGCTGTGGTGCTCGCTACAGTCGCATCGCTCTGCCAGACGCCGGCGACGGCCGACGACATCA
>CAZLWV010000049.1:21975-47160 GCA_964563135.1 uncultured Planctomycetaceae bacterium | reverse complement strand
CGGCATTTCAACCTCGGCCGTACCAGACGCGGTCAGATTTCGTGAACGCCGACCCGGAAGAGGAAGAGGGGTCGCTGGCCCGAAAGCTGACCGGCCAGGGGGAGTGTTCGGTCGGAGGGCACAGCGCGACGCACCCGCGTCTGCCTGAACTGCCGGCAAACGAGGTCTTTCGCCAACTGATGGCGAATCGGATCGCACTGGAATGCCTGACGGATCGGCCCGTCAATTCGCTGGCATTTCCCTACGGCGGCTACGAAGACAAGCAGCGTCCGGAGGTCCTGGAGGGGATCAGCGAATCATTCCTGCGAACGGGATACCACCACTGCGTGTACGCGGGGTTCGTGAAGGGCAATCCGTTTCTGCCGGCGAACCTGGTTTCCACCGGTCTCCAGGTGGTGCCTGGGGATCGGAAGGTGGATGCCGAGAAATTCTGGGCCCAGATCGAGAAGGTCCGGCAGTTCGAATCGCAAAGCCGAGAGACATCGGACTGCATCTTCCTGGGCGTTCACCCCTGGCAGGAAGGTGAGGAGCTGGAGCGGCTGGGCGAGGTGATGGGGAAGCTCAGAAGCTGGGATGACTTCTGGCACTGCACGCAGACGGAGTTTGCGGCATATGCCAGACAGCGCCGCGGCACGAAGATCGAGGTGCTGGGGCCGGGGAAGTTTGCCATCCAGCGCCCCTCGGCGATGGAGTTGGGGAGCGATGTTCCGCTGACGCTGGCTTTCGAGGGCAATTCCGTGCGATCGGCCCAGGTGGATGGGAAGGCGTGTGCGGTGCGACAAGCCGAGGGGAAGACGATCGTCAACGTGCCCCACGGTTCGGAACACGGGACGCCGGTGGTGATCGACAAAACCTCCGACGGAACGAGCAAGGAGCTGGCGGGGCTGAGGGTGTCGTTCACGCTGGATCCCACGTCGGGGCAGATTTACTACCGGGTCGAGAACGGGACCGATGGCACGCTGCGCGACGTGGTGCTGACCGTGTCGACACCGCCTGCCTTCGAGCCAGGGCGGCTGCGGTGGACTCGCAAGGAACTGGGCAAGGCGGATCGGTGGGCGGTCAGCGGCAGCGCGCCGCCGGCAAGAACGGGAGAGTACTGGCGGGGGGGCAGATGCTTTGCGGCCGCCCAACTGGATTTTGTGTGCAAGGGAGAACGAAGCCGGCTGTTTGCAGCATGGGAGGCGGCACCGCAAAGGGCAGACTGACGAAGGGGCGGGCACGGGCGGTGAACCAGCGCGGTCCGGAAACGTCCGAGTCTGGCAATCTGCCGCCATGAACCGCTTGGGGAGAGATCGATGATCCTGAGTGTTGCGATTCTCGCCGGACTGGCAACGCTTGCGCTGCTGTTCAAGCCGTTCTTTGGCGGGTCCGACGACTTCTTGGACTGCCTGCGGTACTTCTTCCAGCCCGACCTGCTGTCGTGGATTCGAGGGGAGTGGGAAGAGGATTGGTGGGCTGAACTGAAGCTGAGCGCCTGGCTGTTTTGCGGAGCGGCGGTCGGGTTTGGGGTCTACACGGGGCTGGAGAAGCTGTTGGGGTGAAGGTGCAAGCTGGGTGGCTGTTTCACGATTGGGCAGAGACGGGGGGCGAGGGGCAACACCCGGCCGCCCCCGGGCAGACACCACTGGGCGCTGCGGTTCAGCGCGTCTGCCTGGATGCGGTGGGGCAGGAGTCAAAAGCCGGGCTGCCTGTGCTCTGGCGATTGACGGGAGGTACCTCCCCGAGAAGCGGAGGAGACAGAAGCCCGGCCGGGGAAACCGATACTGTGGGCACGCTCATGAAGAACTTGAACAAACAGCCACCGGGGTGGCACGTCCTTGAGCGGAGCGAAGGGCATGGTTTGTGGGGGCACCACGCCCTTGGCTTCTCAGGAGTTCGGAGTTCTGGCGGGAATTCAGGCCGCCTGGTGCCCCCTCTTCTGTCCCCTGCTATAATCTGACCCAACAACGAGGAAGGAGGAATGCGATGCTTCTGGTTGCCGAGTGGGTGCAGGTTTACGACCGATTGGGATCTCTGGCATCACCTTTGGTGGCGGGCATACCGATCCTGCTGCTCCTGGGCCTGCTGGTGGTGGGCGTGTCGGCTCCCAGGGCGGCGTTGGCCGGCCTGGCGTCGGCATTGGTCGTGGCCATTGGGGCCTACGGAATGCCGGCAGATTCGGCGCTCGCCGCGGCAGGGTACGGGGCGTGTTTCGGGCTGTTGCCGATCGGCTGGATCGTGTTCTCTGCCGTGTTCCTCTATCACCTCACGGTGCGGTCCGGGCAGTTCGACGTGGTCAAGCGATCGGTGGCCGCGATCTCGCCGGACCGGCGGATGCAGGCCCTGTTGATTGCCTTCTCCTTCGGTTCGTTCCTGGAAGGAGCGGCCGGGTTCGGCACGCCGGTGGCCATTTCGGCAGCCCTGCTCATCGGACTGGGGTTTCGGCCGCTTTATGCCGCCGGGCTGGCTCTGATCGCAAACACCTCGCCGGTCGCCTTCGGGGCGTTGGGGACGCCGATCATCACGCTGGGTCAGATATCGGGTATCGACGAGTTTGCCCTGTCGCAGATGGCGGGGCGGCAGTTGCCGCTGTTTTCGCTGATGATACCCGCGTGGCTGGTCTACGTGATGGCGGGCTGGAAAGGGGTGAAAGGCTGCTGGCCGGCGGTCCTCGTGTGTGGCGGGAGTTTCGCAACCATCCAGTTCGTGACGTCGAACTTCCACGGTCCGACTCTGGTCGACGTGCTCGGCGGAGTGGGGTCGATGATTGTGCTCGCCGTGTTCCTGCAGTTCTGGCAACCCAAGGAGATCTGGCGGTCCGACGGAGGCGGCCAGCAGGATCCGGTGAAGGAAACACCAACCCCAAGCGCCCCGCCCCTCACCGCCAGGCAGGCGGCCTACGCCTGGACGCCCTGGGTGGTACTGTCGCTGATGATCTTCGTCTGGGGCATCCCGGCCGTGAAAACGGCGCTGAACGGCGGCGCCAAGGAATCGCCCAACTTTCTGGCCGGAATCAGCCGGCATTCATTTGACGTTCCCCATCTGCACAACCTGATCTACCGCAATGCTCCGGTGGTTCCGGTGCCTTCGGGCTCGGATCGAGCGGAGAAGCCCGAGGAGGCCGTCTATCAACTCAACTGGCTCTCGGCCACGGGGACGGGCATCTTTCTGGCGGCGATCCTCTCGGCCTTCTGGCTGCGGATAGGAATGCGAGAGTTTTTCCTGCAGATGGGCGACACGGCATACAAGGTCCGCTGGGCGGTCTTCACGATCGCCTGCATGCTCGCCTTGGCGTTCACGACGAAGTACAGCGGGGCGGATGCCACTCTGGGACTGGCGTTCACCAGGTCGGGCTGGCTGTATCCCTTTTTCGCCCCCATGCTTGGCTGGCTGGGGGTGGCCCTGACGGGATCAGACACTTCGTCGAACGCCCTGTTCGGCAGCCTGCAGAAGATCACGGCCGAGCAACTGGGGCTCAACCCCGTGCTGATCGTGACCTCGAACAGTACCGGGGGCGTGATGGGAAAGATGATCGACGCGCAGAGCATCGTCGTGGCGGCGGTGGCCACAGACCAGCCGGGGAGCGAAGGGCCGATCCTGAGATTCGTCTTCTGGCACAGCCTGGTGCTGGCGGCCCTGATGGGCCTGTTGACGCTGCTGCAAGCCTATGTGCTCACGTGGATGATTCCGTCCGCGTGAGAAGCGGCCGAGCAAGCCAGACCGTGATGAAGCCGTGGGCACCAGGGGTCCACTGGGCAACCGCGGCCCGCTGGGCACCGGCGTCACCCGCAGGCAGCGGCCCGCGCGCTCGCTGCCTGCCGCCTGGCAGCCAGCAGCCCGCTCCCGCCCGTCGCGAGCCTTGGCCAGAAACCTGGCGTTCTTCGAGGTCGGCCGTCCCGGGAAAGACCGGCTGCTGACCCCCTCCCGCGGAGAGCGGCTGCTCACCAGGCGACTTTGACGACGACCTTGAGGACGTCGACGGGCTCAGTGGGGCAGGCGTAGAGGCCCGGGGCGTGGATGTCCTGGGGAGCGAAGATGGCGAACATGCCGGCGGTCAGAAGCAGCAGGTCGCCCGAGGTGCGGTAGAAAACCACGTCCTTTTCGGCATCGTACGGGGTCTCAAGGGCCGTATTCTTCTCGAGGGAGGACCAGCCGATCCGCTCGCTGCCCTGGACAACGTACTGGACATCGAGATAGCGGCGGTGCGCTTCCCAGCGAGCACCTGCGGGAGGCTTGGTCGCGTAGTGTTGGACCATCGCGTACAGGCGATCGCCGTCCAGGTCGTGGCGACCGGGAGCAACGGAATGAAAATCAGTCTCCGCCAGGTAGGCAAGCGCGGTCTCGATCTGCGGGCGCAGAGGGCGGTACATGCCGGCGTTTTCGAGGCGATCAAGGATCATGGACGGGTCTCTTCAGGTAGAGGTGAGTCTTGGAGATGGTAAACGCCGGAATCAGGACTACTTGGGCTCCGGGGCGGACTTCTCGGTTTCCTTTGCGGCAGGGCCCTCGGCAGTCTTCTCCGCTGCCGCGGGCGGGTTGGGCTCGCCCAGGAGTTCTGCCAGCTTCTCCCCGAGCTCCGGTCCGCGGGGATTCGTGGCAATCACTTTGCCGTCCTTGCCGACCAGCGTTACGTTCGGAATCCCGGAGATGCCGTAACGGACCGCCATCGTCTCCTGCTTGGCCTTCTGGAGATCCTGGTCGACCAGTACGGTCCAGGGAAGTTCGTTGTCCTTCAAAAACGAAACCAGCGCCCCGCGGTCCTGATCGACACTGATGCCCACGACATCGAACCCACTCGCGTGGTATTTCTCATAGTTGTCGAGGATGTTCTTCATCTCCTCCAGGCACGGACCGCACCAGGTGGCCCAGAAGTCAACCAGCACGACCTTTCCCCGGTAGGCGTTCCAGTCGAACGTCTTGCCATCGGGAGTCACTCCATCCAGGGGCATCGGGTTGCCCACGAGCTGAATCCGGCGAGCAGCGCCGGCCATCATGGCTCCGATCTGAACGGATTGCTCATCCTTCAGGGCGGTGAAGGCCTTGCCGACTCGCTCGCAAAAGGCGGCCGCGTCTTTCGGCGGGAGCCTCTGTTCCAGGATGCCGGCCACATACATGGCCAGTTCGGCCTCCTCGGGGCGAGGGGGCGTCTTCTCGAAGAACGCGGCAAGGTCTTCCGCAAAGGATGCATAGGCCTCCTTCGTGGCCGCACCCAGACCCTGGAAACGGGTGAAGAGACCGGCGAGCTCCACCTGGCGGACGAGAGAGCCGAAACCGGCGGCCTGGAGCTGGCCGGGCAGTGCGGCACGCTTCTCGGCGACCGACTTGTCACCGGCACGTTCCAGAAGGCTGAGCCCGCCCAATCGGTACTCGACGGCCTGGCTGGCCTGCTCCTCGGTGGGCTTGGCCGCCAGAATGCGATCGGTGGCGGTCAGCAGGGCCTGCCCGAGTTCCGTTGCGAATGCCCTGATGGAGGACTCGTCGTGCGCAGACGGCTGTCGCGACTGCAGGCCGTCAAGGAACTTGAGAAGCTCCTCGGGGGTTCCTTCGGGAACAACAATCTTCCCGTCGGCCGCGGCGGCCGCAGACGCCGGCTTCTCCAAGGTCGCTCCAGGCGTCGACGCCGGCGGTGTTCCGGTCGCCGCAGGCTCAATCGCGGGCTCGTCTGCCGCCGCCAGAGCGGCAATCGGGGCCAACGGGGTTGCCGTCTTCGCAACGGAAGGCTCCTCGACCGGGTTTTCGACGACCGGCGTTTTCGGCTCTGCCGCGGGGCTCTGGGAAGCGGGGGACCCCGGCACGGTTGCCTCGCCCGAAGTCTTCGGGGTGGCCGACGAGGTATTGCCGCCCGAACAGCCAAGCCCCAAGGCGACAAGGACGGCGGCAACAACGGCAAGAAGCGGAAATGTGGCGGATCTTGGATTCACGAATGGAGTCTCCTTGGGGGGTGGCTGAGAGTTGCGGCGGAGCACGCCGGGAGCGACGCCGTTGAGATTGTTACCTCAAGCGGGGTCGCGGCAAGTGTCACCCGCCGTGAAAGGCGGTGATGATATCCCAGGCTTCCTGCGCGGTTTCGGCATAGGTAATGAGGTCGAGATCCCGGTCGTCGATGGTGCCCTCGTCGGCCAGATACTGGAAGTCGATCACGTTCTCCCAGAACTCCCGGCCGAACATGATGATCGGCACATCCTGCATCCGACCGGTTTGCCGGAGCGTGAGGGTGTCGAAAAGCTCGTCGAGTGTCCCGAACCCGCCGGGAAACACCACAAGCCCTTTGGCCCGGAGGAGGAAATGGAGTTTGCGGATGGCAAAGTAGTGGAACTGGAAGCAGAGATTGGGGGTAATGTAGGGATTGGGACGCTGCTCCATGGGGAGCTTGATATTGAGGCCCACCGATTTTGCCCCCACGTCGTAGGCACCTCGGTTGCCCGCTTCCATAATGCCCGGTCCACCCCCAGTCACGATCACGTAGTCGCGTTTGCCGTCCGACTGGCAAGTGGAAGAGACCAGGCGGCCAAACTCATGGGCAACCTCGTAATACGGACTCTTGGCGAGGATGCGTTCCGCCTTGGCCACGTCGCGTTGGCGGCGAGAATCGTCCGGGCATTCGGCCAGTTGGGCCCTGGCAGCGGCCAGCCTTCTTTCGGCGGCCGCCCGTTGGACGATGCGAGTGCCGCCGAAAACAACGATCGTGGAGGCAATGTTCTCTTCTTCAAAAGCGATTTCCGGCTTGAGCAGTTCCAGTTCCATCCTGGCCGGCCGCAAACGGGGATCCGAGAGGAAGTCGACGTCCTTATAGGCCAGCCGATAACTGGGTGATTGCAGGATCCGTTCAACGTTTTTGGCCGCCACCTCATCGTGACTCATCCGCACTGCTCCTATCAGCCATGGTACAGCTTCCCCCACAAAACAGGTTACTGCAAAAGCAGTCGGTTTGGAACAGCGATCAGCACGCGAGAGGAAATCGGGAGAACTGGTCACACCTCAGGCCGGATCGCAGGCCTGGTGCGGCTCAAGAGATGACTCAGCAAGGACTTCCAGCTCTTCTGCCCCTCGCCCGCACCTGGAGAGAAGTGGCGGCAATCTCGCTTCTGAGCCGTCGAAATGCACCCGTCTGGAGCTCAAATGCCAAGAGGCCCGAGCAGCCGCTCGGCCAGGATACGCCACTGGAGGATCCAGACGGTCGAGCACAGTCCAAGCCAGGCAACCGGCGGGATGCGACGCCACGGCTTCCACACTCGGCCAGCCACCATGGACACGAGAGCAAGAACCACGGTTGCCGGCGCCAGCGCCACGAGGGCCTGCCAGCCAAGCAGGCCGCCGGTCACGGCCATCGCCGGCAGGAGATCGGGGTGCTGGCGCGGTTCGAGCAGTTTCCAGGCAACCAGGCCGACCACGCCACCAGCGGCGAGGCCCACTAGGCCGTCGACAATCCCAGCGGTTGGACCGGAGGCGAGAATGGCAGCCGGTTGGGGCAGCAAGTGGGGCCAGATGGAGGGACCCAGCAGTCCTATGGCCAATCCGGGGAGAAAGAGGCGGAGCGGCACGGCATGCCCGTCGTAACGAATCAGCGACGCGCACAGGAGCGAGCAGAGCAAGAACAGGTGCCAGCCCATGATGCCGGCCGATTCCCAGAGGGTGAGTTCGGGATAGATCAACCCATCGACCACGGAGAACGGCCGCTGAGGAAGGTTGCCGCCAAGAGTGACGCCTTCAACAAAGACCATCAACACGAACAGGGCAGCCACCGTCGCTTCCACCGCTGGATATCGAATGGGAATCCACGATTGACAATCACGGCAGCGTCCCCGGAGAAACAGCCAACCGAAAACCGGTACATTGTCGTACCAGCGGATCGGGTGCTTGCAGCGGGGGCAGTGGGAGCCGGGGGAACTGAGGCTGATTCCTGCGGGAAGACGATAGATGACCACGTTGAGGAAGCTCCCAACGCAGCCACC
The DNA here is from genome assembly GCA_964563135.1 of uncultured Planctomycetaceae bacterium. Taxonomy (GTDB): domain Bacteria; phylum Planctomycetota; class Planctomycetia; order Pirellulales; family Thermoguttaceae; genus JAAYAY01. The sequence continues at coordinate 39,229 of CAZLWV010000049.1, read as the reverse complement.
AACAGCCGCCACCCAGAGTGCAGCCATCCAGATGTAGGCTGTCTCATTCATAGGTCTCGATGATAGCGTAGACGTGGGGCGGAGGCTACCAGGGGCGGTCCGGAGACCACACGGGACGTTCCCGACCAGGAGGCTCCTTCTCAGGGGATGGCTCCCTTGAAGGGCGTGGCAGCGGCAGCGGCCGAGTCTCGCCATAGGCGATCTGCCTCCCCGGTTCCGATTTCGGAGTCGCTCGATCCGTCTCGCTCTGCCGGTCGGATTGGGGCGATCCGCTGGCCATGGAAACCGTGCGGACAACGTTCGCAGGTCGTTCGGTGGCCGGCTTCGGGTCGGCGGACACAATCTGTGGAGCGGCAGGAGGCAACGGAGTGGGCTTGCCAGGGAGGATCGGCTGTTCGCTGGGCCGTACCTGGGGGGTATCAGACGCCACCCAGCGACCAGGTCCTTGCAGGTCGATTTCGACCATCGTGTCGGCTTCCAGTTTTCGGCCGTCGGTGGTCGTATAGCGCACAAACAGATGCAGCCGGTCGTGGCGAGGCGGATCGCCCGGCCAGGGAAGCTCCAGATGGAGGCCCGGCACATCGCCGTCGCGGAACAGTTTGGCGGCCTCGCGGGTGTCGAATTGCCACTGGGCGTAGCGGGCGGTTTCCTTGGGTTCGGCCGGATCAATGAGCACAACCGCAATGTCGGCGGCTTCGGCCAGCATCCTACCCGTGTCGTCCCAGGGTTCCACGACAATCACCAGGCCGTCGTCGCCCGGCTTGTTGTCCAGGTGAAGGGTCCCGATCATGGGGCCAAGGGCTATCCGCTTGATACGGGAACTGTCGAAGGAGATCTCCTCGGGAGGCACGACCTCGATCTTCGGTTCCGGCGGAGCCGGCTCCTGGTGACTTGCTGAGGCGACAGGTGACCTGGAGCGACGGCTCGTCGAATGATCGGGCTGCGGCGACAGGGGTTCCGCCGAGGGGGTCGGGAGGAGCGATTTGGGAACCGTCCCTTCCGGGGACGGTTCGGACGGGAACTCGATCACGGGGGGCCGGAAGGAATCCGGGTCGAAAGGCGCAGGCTGCGCCGGCTCGGTGCGTTTCTCGGGGGCGACTGAACGCCGGGGAGCCGGCTCTTCCTGGTGATCGTCTTCGGAAGCGAGACGTTCTTGGAGACGCTGGTTCTCCTCCTTGAGCGACTGGACCTCGAATTCCATTTCCCAGAGCAGTCCGTTGAGCTGGGAATTCTCTTGTTCGAGGGCGCTGATCTGCCGTTGGCGCAGCCCACAACAGCCACTGGCCCAGAGGCAAGACAGGCAGAGGAAAAGGATCCAGCAGGATTTCATTTTGCCCTCGCAGGCACGGAGCGCAAGACCGCTCCACTCGCTTCACGGCCAGGTTGCCGGCGTTCCCAGTAGAAAGCCGGCACGCTGGCGAGCGAGCCCCCCTGAGAGCTTGACCGCATCCGTGCGTCTATCATCCTTGGCATTGCGGGCCGGCCGGGAAACGGCTTCCCGAGCGATCCGAAGGAGCGGTGCCATCCACGCACCGCGTCCGTGATTCACTTCTGCTCGATTCGTTCAATGACCTCGTCGATGAGCCCATAGTCCTTCGCTTCGCTGGCCGACATGAAGCGATCGCGATCGGTATCCTTTTCGATCTGACTGAGCTCACGGCCGGTATGCTTGAGGAGAATGCTATTGAGCTTGTCCTTGATCTTCCTGAACTCCTTGGCATGGATCATGATGTCTTCGGCGGTGCCTTCCATGCCGGCCAGCGGCTGATGGATCATGATGCGGGAGTTGGGCAGGGCCTTGCGTTTTCCGGCGGCACCCGCGGTGAGAAGAACGGCTCCCATCGAGGCGCACTGGCCGACACAGTACGTGGCAACGTCGCAGGTGATGAACTGCATCGTGTCGTAGATGGCCAACCCGGCCGTCACGGAGCCGCCCGGGGAGTTGATGTAGAGATGAACGTCGGCCTTGGGATCCTCCGACTGGAGGAACAACAACTGGGCCACGATGGCATTGGCCACTTCATCGTTGACGCCCGTGCCCAGGAAGACGATGCGATCCTTCAGCAGGCGACTGTAAATGTCCATCGCCCGTTCTTCGCGACCGCTCTTTTCAATGACGTATGGGATCAACGGCATGAGTATCTTCGCTCCGTATGGTTGGGACCGCCCGGCTGGCTTGCCTGGTTCGATTCGGCGGGTGGTTCAATCCTCTTCCTCGTCAGTGTCGGTAGCCGAGCGGGTCTTCGTCAGGAGATCGTCGACAATGCCGTATTGCTTGGCCTCGTTGGCTGTCATGTAGAAATCGCGGTCGGTGTCCTTGGCAATCACGTCGATCGGCTTGCCGGTGTGTGCAGCGAGGATCTGGTTGAGCGTCTCCCGGGTCTTCAGGATCTGCTCGGCCTGGATCTCGATGTCGGACACCTGCCCTCCAACATTTCCGTAGGGCTGGTGGATCATGACCTTGGCATGGGGCAGGATGAACCGCTTCCCCTTGGTGCCGCCCGCCAGGAGCACGGCGCCGCCACTGGCAGCCTGGCCCACGCAGTAGGTCGCCACCGGACAGGTCAGAATCTGCATCGTGTCGTAGATCGCCAGGGTGGCGTTCACACTCCCGCCGGGGGAATTGATGTAGAAGTGGATGTCCTTGCGGCGATTCTCGCTCTGCAGGTACAGCAGCTTCATCACCAGCTCGTTGGCGTTCTCATCAACGATCACTCCCTGGAGAAAAATGATGCGATTCTCCAGCAGCAGATCACCCAAGGTCAACTGCCGCTGTCGCTGGTACTCTCGGTAACTCGCCATCGGTTCGACCGGCAGCGGAAGGAATGGACGGCTCATGACGACTCCGACGGGGTCCAAAGGGGGCCGAATTGGCAAACGATCCTTATCCGTATTGTAGCTCGCGGGGACACAGGCAAGGGACGCCGAGCTGCCTATCCAGCGGAGGTGACGACGGGCGGCAAGGCCCCACTCCAACCCCGAAGGCGGCTTCTGACAGCGATCCGCCGTACGGGGCAGACTGGGAGCCGGCGACCTGACGGAAGGGCAAGACTTTAGCGCAAACCGCCATTTCGTACAAGAGCGCATGCGGCCCAGCACGAAAAAAGACCCTCCACCTGCCCCCCTGAGCCACTCCAACCCGACCGGAATACCCAGCTCCAAGGGGAGAAAGAGGACCGAGTCGACCTACTCTTCGCTGCTTTCCTCGGCCTTTTCCGCTGCGCCTTCACGGCGAGCCTCGGGTATGGCAGACTCGGGCTCACCACCACCCGCCGCGCGATCAATCGCGGACGAATCGGGGGCCTCCGGTTCGTAGGGCACGTCTTCGAAGGTTTCCTCTCCCAGAATCAGGTCGATGACCTTGCGTTCGATGATCTGATTCCGCAAGGCATCCATCGAACCGCTCTTCTCGAGGCGAGCCCGGACCCGGCGGACCGTTTCGCCGCTCTGGTACGCAATCAGCTTGATCTCGGCCTCATAGTCGTAGTCGTCGGCCTCGAATCCCTGGTCTTCCGCAATCCGCTCGAGAATGAAATGCTCCTTCAAGGCCCGCGCGGTCTCTTCGCGGCTGTTCTGCCGCAACTGATTCTCGTAGGCCAGAATTTCATCTTCGCCAAAACCGCTGCGCTGCAACTCCAACACGGCCCGGTTCATTTCACGCTCGCTCTGGCGCTCCAGCAGGGCTGGCGGGAGCTCCCAGTCAGCGGCCACGGTCAGAGCGGCCGTCACTTGCTCACGGGCGTAACGCCGCTGCCGGTACTCCAACTGGCGAACGAGATTGTCGCGAACGGCGTCGCGCAGGTCGGCCTCCGACTCGTATTTTCCCACGGAGGCGAGGAATTCGGGGGTCAACTCGGGGAGCTCCAGACGCTTGACCTCGAGAATCTCGAACTGGGCCGTGACGGCCTTCCCCCGCAACTCCTGATTGGGAGCGTCGTCCGTGAGGATTGCCTCTGCCGTAACGGTATCCCCCGCCTTCGCACCGGTCATGAGCTTGTCGAAACCTTCGATCGTGCCATCGCGGAAGCTGAGCGAGGACCGAATGCGAATGACCTCCTCCGCAGCACTCGAGAGCGTCTGCCCGTCATGAATAAACGTGAGATTCGTGGTGATATAATCCCCAGGTTCGGCAGCGCCGTCTTTGGGCACCAGTTGGCCGAAACGCGAGAGAACCTGCTCGAACGCCCGGCTCACGTCCTCCTCGGTGAACTCACGGACCGGACGCTTGATCTTCAGCCCCTTCCACTGAGGTACATCGAACTCAGGACGCACCTCGATGTCGAACTCGAACGTCATCGGACCTTCCTCGGGAAGATCGATGGCGTCGAAATCGAAATCGGGCTCACTGATCGGCGAAAGCCCCTTGTCTTCGCTCACCTGCCCAATACTGTCCATGAGCAGCGAACTCTTGACACGCGCCGCCACGTCCTTGCGGAACCGAGCCTCGATCAACTTCCGGGGGGCATGCTTGGGACGAAATCCAGGCACCTGGGCCGACGTCATCAGCTCGCTGAATTCTTTATCGAAATACCGATCAATGTCCTCCCGACTGACGCTCACGGTGACGTGGCGCTCACACGCGCTGCGATTGTCGATCGCAACATCCAGCGTAAGCGGAGCAGACTCTTCGGAAGCTTCCTGATCGGCGTTTTCCTCCACGGCAACATCCTCTGAGGATGGAAGAGAATCATTCTCGGGGCGATTGGGATCGGCCATGCTGATGCTTTTCAGAAAAAGGCTGCCTCAAAGAAATAGAAAGAGCGGGTGATGGGATTCGAACCCACGACAACAACGTTGGCAACGTTGTGCTCTGCCAGCTGAGCTACACCCGCAACGGTTGAGCCCTGCGCCTTCAACCCCAGGAAAAGCACAAAGACCCTGAAAAATCGAATTATAAGACTCCCCATCACGCATTCAAGGGGGTAATAGGGCAGTTCGGTCAGTAGAACCGATAACAAGCAGGTCGTCAATGGCTCCCGCCAGAAACGGCCCTGCCGGACTGGTCGGAAACGCGTCTCCGCCAGCCAAAGCGATCACCCAGGTTTCCCCTCTTGTTTCGACCAGCCGGTCGGCACGCCTTTCCCCGATCCGCTTCCGCCGGGCCTGATCGGTACAATCCTAAACGCTTGCAGGAAAGCGGTTTGCTGACTATCATTCCTGCAGTTTCGCAGTCTTCTGCGATTTTCTCTTGCGGCGGGAGCATTTTTGGATGGGCCTTGATCGTAAGCCTACCCGTCCAATCGTGGGCCGCAGCGTGAGCCAAGAGGGTAACATCTTGCCTCGCTTACGCTTCGGGTTGCGAAGATGTGACAGCAGTTGGCAAAGTTACGATCAAGGCCTTTTGGATGCATCAGGACTCTCCGACTTGAAGGCGGCGACTCGATGTATGCAACCCTGATCGTGGTCCGCGGAACAGCCGACAAACGACAGCTCCAGGTCAAGCTTCCCGCGGTGCTGGGGCGGAGCAGGCACGCCGACCTTACCATCGCCCACGCCTTGATCAGCCGGACGCACTGCGAGCTGAGCGTGCGAGATGGGGCCGTTGTTCTCAGGGACCTGGGATCCCTGAACGGCACTTTTTGCGGCGACCGCCGGATCCAGCAGGTGCCTCTGATGCCGAACGACCAGTTCACCGTGGGCCCCCTGACCTTCGAGATCCGATACGAGCCGGCACGCACCGGCGCGCTGGCAACCGGCAGGAGCGGCGCCGCCGCTGCGATCGAGCTCTCAGACCCAATCCTGCAGGTTCCCCTGGAACTGGAGGACCCGATCAAGGCGTCGGAACCGGCTCCGCAGCAGAGTACCTCGGAGGACCACGCGACGTTCCGGATCGACCTGCCGCTGCCTCCCGGAGACCGTGGTTCCGCCCCGCTGGATGTCCCGACACGGCATGGCCAGCCCAGACAGGGCCAGTCCGAGCAAAGAAAGGGCTGACCGAGAAGATCCATCCCCTGCCTGCCTCGGGGCGGGAACGAGCGCGGCGGCAACCCAGGACCGAGTGGGTCAATCGCCGATGGCGGCCGACGGATCTTCGATCATGTCGACGACCTGGAATGCCTTGTGCCCTTTGAACGAACCGGGGATGGCGTGGAACTTGGGCACTCCCTGAACGGAGACCAGCAGGGGGGAGTGAATGTCCTTCTGCGTCGTGATGATGTCGCCCACCCGGAGACCGACCAGTTCGCCTGTGGTGATATGGGTCTGGGCGAGCCGGACCTTGAGTTCCACGATCGAATTGCGCAGGGCCCGTCCGATCTGCTGGATCGACTCATCCGAAGCCTTGCGCTTTCCGTAGGTCACCCAACTGTTTGCCGACAGCTTGCCGCTGATCCGTTCGATGGAGTTGTACGGGATGCAAAGATTGAGCATCCCGCGGATCTCGCCCAGGGCGACCTCAAAGCTGATCAAGACGACCACTTCGTTCGGTGGTACGATCTGGACGAGCTGGGGGTTGCTTTCGACGCGAACCACCTGGAGCTGCAGTTCCAGGACATTGCGCCAGGCCTGCGTCAATTCCGCCAGGAACAGGTCGGTGATCCGCTTGACCAGGAGGCGTTCGATCTGAGTCAGAGGCCTGCGAGCCAGCGGACTGGCTTCGCGGCCGCCACCGAGCAGGCGGTCGATGATCGGATAGAGGATCGACGGGTTGATGTCGAGAATCAGGTTGCCTTCCAGCGGTTCGGCGCTGAGAAGGTTGAAGCAGGTAGGGTTCTCCAGGCTGAAGACGAATTCGCTGTAGGTAAGCTGATCAACGCTGGTAAGCTTCACCTCCACCATGCTGCGGAGCATGGCCGACAAACCGGCGGCAAAGTTGCGGCTGAACCCCTCGTGGAGCGTCTGCAGCGCCCGCATCTGCTCCTTGCCGACGCGTTCGGGCCGCTTGAAGTCGTAAGGCGTGATCTTTTCCCGAGGCTTCGAGGGTACGCCTCCGGGTGCCGAAGGAGGAGCAGCCGGGGCGCTCGGTTTGACAACCGAGGCCGCCGACTCACCTGTCGTCGCCATCGCAGACAGAAGGCTTTCGACTTCCGCTTGGCTTAAGACATCTCCGCCCATCGATTCAATCCTTGAATCTGCATGTCCTCACGAGGCGGCAGGGCCGCCGGCCAATTCGAACTGCCGTTGGTCGCCGGTCCCGTACCTCCAGCTTACTGGCGAACCTGGCCTGATCCATAGACCACGTACTTGTAGCTCGTCAGTTCATTGATCCCACACGGTCCACGGGCATGAAACTTGTCCGTACTGATGCCGATCTCGGCCCCCAGGCCGAACTCGCCGCCATCGTTGAAGCGGGTGCTGGCGTTGATCATCACGGCAGAACTGTCGATCCTGCGGGCAAACTCCCTGGCGGCTGCAAGATCCTGCGTCACTATTGCCTCGGTATGGGCAGAGCTGCAGCGATTGATGTGCTCCACGGCCTCGTCCAACGAATCCACGATCTTGATCGACATGACAGGACCGAGGTACTCCTCGTGAAAGTCCTTCTCCGTGGCGGCCTTGGCTTCAGGAACAAGCCGGCAAGCGGCCGGATCGCCGCGAAGCTCGATGCCGTGTGCAATCAGGGCCGCGGCAATCCCAGGCAGCAGCGATTCAGCCGCACCTGCGTGGACCACAAGCGACTCGGCAGCGTTGCACACACCCATCCGCTGGCATTTCGAGTTGACCACCAGTTCAATGGCCATGGCAGGATCGGCCGTCTTGTCGATGTACACATGGCAGTTGCCGGCAAAGTGTTTGATCACCGGCATTTGTGCTTCCTCGCTCACTCGGCGGATGAGCCCTTCGCCGCCTCGAGGGATGGCCACGCTGATGTATTGGGGCAACCTCAGAAAATGCCCGACTGCGGCGCGATCGGTGGTCGACACCAACTGAACGGCGTCGGCGGGGATGCCTGCATCGGCGGCCGCCTCGACGAGCACTTCCACAATGGCCGTGCTCGAATGGAAGGCTTCTTTGCCGCCGCGGAGGATCACCGCATTGCCGCTCTTGACGCAGAGCGCGGCAGCGTCGGCGGTCACGTTGGGCCTCGACTCGTAGATGAAGAAGATCACGCCCAGAGGAACCTGGACCTTCTGAACCTCCAGCCCGTTGGGACGCACGCTGGACTCGAGGATGCGCCCGACCGGATCAGGAAGCATCGCCACTTCTTCGAGTGCCTGGGCAATCGACGCAATCCGTTCCGGCGTAAGCCGCAGGCGATCGACCTGGGCTTCGGTCAATCCGAAACCGGGGGCGGCCGCCACATCGACCCGGTTGGCGTCGGCCAGCGCGACCGACCGCTCGTGCAGCAGACGCGCGCTGCGGCGCAGCCAGTCGTTCTTCTGCGCGCCGGTCACACACGCCAACTCGGCAGCAGCACGATGCGCCCGTTGCGCCACGTCGATGCAGTAGTCTTGCAGTTGTTCTTCCCCGTTATTCGCCATCACGCCGTCTTTCCCATGGAAACAGCCCGTCAACGATCATCGGCTTCGGGGAGGAGGCTGCGATTTCTTCCACCCAGAAAACCTGTCCAGTCTGCCCATTGTAACACACAGAGCAACCCGTCCCCAGCAGGAGACCGTTCGGACGGACGCCGGTTCTCCCCTTGGCCCGAATGGGCATAGTGTCGGCCGCGAGAGTATCTCCCAGGTTGGCCGTTGGGTCAACGCCGATTCGGCCCCACCCCGACGCAAAACGGCAGGTCTGGAGAATAATCGCAAGGCCACACTGGCCGTGCGCCCAGAGCAGGGCCCAACGGGCACCCAAGCGCGCAAGGGGAGGGGCCTTGGTGGGCCAACTCCAGGTCTTGCCCAGAGAAGCAGGAAGCCGCGCCCGGCAGTCAAACCCCTCGACGTAGGGGCTATGAAAGACTTGGCAAGAGAGGCCTGGCCCTGAAGGTCTTCGATTCGTGCCGGACGCGTCCCAACTCGGGCAAGATTGGGACGCGTCCGGGAGACCCGGGCATGGCGGCGTAATCGGCGTCGGCATGGCAGCCACTCGGTCGAGGTGTAGGACCGGGACGCTCCTGGCAAGCGTCCCCCGACTGCCAAGCCTCGTTTCGACTCGCCTGCTGGTCACCCCGCGCCGGTCCGCGAAGAGATTGCTGGCACATGGCAATCGCCTTCGAGGGCACTGGAGCTGCCACAAAGTCGTCAGAACACCAATCAGAGCTTCATGTCTGTCACCCTGACGGTGACACGCGTTCGATAGGGAACCGTTCCGTGGTGTTCTTTTGACCGACTCAAACGGGCGCTCACTCAAACCGCGCCGCGGGACCACATGACGACCGGTGTCGTCGGACAGGGTTGTTCTCGCCCGTCTCGGGCAGGAAGACTCCAGCCCTACGGTACAACTCCCGAATCGGCATCAATCCCATGGCGTCGAATCCAGACTCCTTCCGGCCGCCTGATGGCGGGATGTCAGGCGGCTGCATGGATGGTTCCCGGCAACGGAGGCAACCATCCAGAATCAAGTCGGACCGACTCGGACGCAGCTCAAGCGGCAGCGCGATCCAAACGTGGGGCAACCAACAACTGGGTTTTCAGGATCCGTTCCCCAGTCGATCCATAGAACAGGATTCGATTGCGGTCCGTCTCCCAAATGGCCGTGAACTTCACAGCGCGGGGGCCGTGAAGGCAAAAGTACATTCCGCAGGGACGGCCTCCCCGACAGAGTACGCGTTCCGTCAACTCAAAGGCATCGAGCTTCAATTCATAGTGTTCGCACAGGGTCTCGTTCACGAATCGTCGAAGGGCGTCTAGGTTGCTGATCTGGGTCAAACGAGCGTGCATTTACTAACAATCCTCCGTACTGAGCACGATCCCGACAAAAAAATAGTCAGGATGTGCAAACGAGGGAGATTGGAATGGGTGCTGACAAAAGACACTATCGGCAAATTAGGCAAGCAAGTTTCGAGCGGAAAACGTCAATTTGAGCAAGAAAAACAAACTGGAGGCTTTTCTTGGTAACGCGACGTCAACCCATACAGGCATCCAGAGCGCACTGGTGCCACAGAATACCAAGCCTGCCCATCTTGCCTGAAGAAGTGCCCTGCCGGCGCGCCTCGTCCATTTGCCTATCTGTTTTCGGCAGCATAGGCGTCGAACGCCGCTTGAACCTTTCCAGTTTTCTCGTCGCCCTTGTGAAGGAGAACACGATAGCGGAGCTTCATCGTCTCGCCCGGCTTGAGGGTGTGCGAACCGTCTTTCGAATCGTCTTTTTCGAAGTCGTGGACGCCAAAGGGATTGGCCGCGAAGAGCCCGTAGGTTCGCACGTGCCAGTAGGTCGGATAGCGAAAACTGCTGGGGTGGTTGAGAATGGCGATCCCAACCGTTTCACCTTCGAGCGGCCCGTAATAGTCCACCCAGGATGCACGTTTTGCCCAGGCGTCGCCATCGCGGTTGCCTTCAGAATTGACGATGTGGCCACCCCAAGTCGGATCGGTCTCGGGGACGCCCTGACGGGGGCTCGGCGTGGCTGCATCGACTTTGATGGTTCCCGCAACGCGGACGCCGAACGAGCCCTCCTTCGTGTCGCCGAACGTGACGGGGATGCTGCCGGCCTTGACGATGATTTCCACGTCGATCCAGCGGGAGTCGGCGCCGGCCCCGAAAACGAATGTGCGCTGGTCGCTGCACTGGATGTTGCCCTGGCGGTCGACCCATTGGTTCTCCGTCACGATCTTCCCGGTGGGGCCGCTGGTCATCTCAACGAAGCGAACATGCTTGATCTGTTCGCGGTCCCAGAAGCTCAGGCCGTTGACCTGGCCGTGGTTGAACCAGAGCGACCGGTGGTGAGGATGGTCTTTGCGTTCGGACCGGTGCCCTTCGGCCATCGGATAAGATCGGGTCATGGCTTTTCCCGTAGGCCCGAGTATCGGCCAGAGGATCGGCGTTGGCGGGTTCTCCCCTTTGCCGAAGCCGGTGATGTACTCGGTGAAGAACTCGCCGTCCACCTTCACAACGGCCCCTTTCTCGGAGGGCTCAATCGTGATTTCGGCATGAGCCCGACCGACAGTTCCCATCCAAAGCATTCCTGCCATTCCGGCACAGATCACAGCACGCAACATCGAAGTACTCCTCTGGTTTCTCCGGTTGAGACTGTCGGGCTACCGCGGACCGGCTCGCCCTACCCGTTGCGTCCGCCAGAGGACGTCCCATCGTCCGGCTTTCGTACAGGCAGCCGCTTCGGGTCCACAGTACCCATAACGGGCGCAGCCGCCATAATACTCGCCCCCCAATCGACATGCCACTGGCCGAAAGAAAAGCCTGTTGGGCGGCGGGAGACGGGGCGCACGCGTCCCCGAGGAACTGCACGACCCCTGGAGAACCCAAATCCGCAGCCACCCTTCAGGAGGCAATTCCATGGACACGGACAGTCCCGGGAATCACGCAACTCCATCTGGCCGATGTCTGCATGGAAGATGCTTCAGGCCACCCAACGGGAGACCGCAAAAAAACCGGGCTTCCCTTGGTCGCCCTCGTGCATGGACCGCGCCAGCGTCATGAGGAGCGCCGGGCGAGGACCCCGGCCAGAGAGACGAGAATGAACAGTCCAAGCCCCCCCAGACGGACGAGCAGGCGATGATTCTTCCAGGAGAAGACGCCCGCATAGGTCTTCGTACCGTTCTCCCCTTCCTTATAGCTGAAATAGGCGCCGCATTCCGGGCAACAGTCGCCGGCCTTGACGGTACCTGGGAGTTGTTTCTTGCAATGTGAACAGTAGTAGACCATCTGGTAGGAAGGCCCGCTCGGAATCGACGGAGTCATCGACGGAAGCGCTGGCGGCGGTACGGGGGGAGAGATCGGAGGAGAGAACGAGGCCGGTCCGCCACCACGGTTGGCGCGGTCGCTCGCGCCCATACCAGGCGGCTCCGCAGACTCCACCGGGACGCTGGTGACCTCGTAAGGTGCCGAGGATTGTGCGCCCGAATCGCTTTCCTCGCTGCCACCTTCCCCGGAAGAGGCCCCACCCATGCTCCCTTCGGCCCCTTGCTGCTTCTGCTGCGGGATCTCACTGCCACGCCCCTCGGTGACGAGAATGTCGGCCACGTATTGCTGGTCGACCGGGCTGAAGGCCTCATAGCGATACGAGACCCGCTTGCCCTCTTTAATCAGCTCGACTCTTCCGGCCGTGAACCCGGCATACTGAGCGAGAATCTTGTTGCCTTGCATGTCCCGCCAGGTTCGAAGCTCGTAGTCCTCGTCATCGTCAGACTTTTCCGACGCCACCGGACCGCCGACCTGGCTCACTCCCAATCGGCGATTCTCTTTCTCGCTTTCGGCTTCCATCTGCTGGCGGATATAGGCCTTGTCCAGTTCACAGAACCGGTCATAAGGGCACTTGAGGATCCGGTTCCCCTGGCGGAGAATCACCTCTCCCTCATGAATCCGCACGTACTCGGCATTGATCTGATTGCCGGCAACATCGGTCCACTTGCGGGCTTCGACCGAAGTTGCCAACATAAGCAGAATACACCAGGAACTCAGAAGGACCCGGCGAGTCATCTTGAACACCCCCAAGTTCGCTCCAAGGTCCGATCGCAACTCGCCAGACGGCCGTGCGACCGGTTCGTTGCCGCCCCCCATGAGGCCGCATCCCATCCAGCAGGATAAGCGATTCTCTACAGTTGTCAAGCGCCGGCTCGAAAGATCACTCGCCTTGAAGCAGCCGCAGCCCTGGCCAAATGACGCGTTAGGGCAATTCGAGCGGCCCATTCCCCCCTTCAGCAGACCCGCTACCTACATTCTCTCCCTCACGTTGGGGAGCAAGAAGAAACCAGACTTTCCAGGAAAATTATTGTCGGGGCTGCACCAGGGCCTGATATTCCTGGAAAGTGAGCGGGCGAAAGATGGCCATGAATTGATCGGTCTGGGCGATTCGGCTCCTGTCGGACTCCAGCAGATGCGGAATCACGCGGTGATGGCTTCTGGCCGACATCTTCTTCTCCCCCAGGAGCCGCTGGCCTTTGGGGCGGACCGTGAGATGGACGTCCTCGGGCATTCGGCCCACTCGCTCCAAAGCTCGATTGAGCTGAATCCTTGGGAACGGCGGCCGCGATCCGGGGTTGAGGCGGGCGTTCAGAAGACAATACCGGTCGCAGAAATCGAGATAGAGATCCAGGATTTCCTTCCGCGGGGGTTCGGCGGTCTCAACTTGGTAGGTGAGCCAAGGGCTGCTCAGTTGCAGCCCGCCCGTCGACGAATCGTAATCTTCTTCGAACTCCGGTGAGGCCGAGAAACGCAGGAACCCGTCGGATTGCCGAGCCGCCCAGGTCCGCAACTGCTCGGAAAGCTGGTCAAGATCGCGAACAGACAACTCCGTGCGGGTCTTCTGGACCAGATCGAGAAGCACGATTCGTCCCGCTGCCGGATCGAAGACCGTGATCTCCTGCGGACTCTCGAGGAAATCGTAGACCAAATCCTCGTAGAAAATCGTCGTGCTGTGGATCGCCGGTGTCTCCTCGTCTTCCTCAAAGATCTCGTTTTCAATCCGAAACGCCTCTCCCCATGCCGGAAGTACCCCAGCAGACGCGAGACAAAGGACTGTCAGCAGCACCCCCAATTGACGGGGCAGTCTGGTCAACACTTCAGCCATGGCGACGATCTCCAGAAAGGGATCCGTTCCAAGCGTCCGGCCGGAAAGGCGAGATGCATCGGCAGGGGGAGCATACGCCCGGAGCCTGGGGCTGTAAATCTCAATTTGTTTCCCCTTCGACCGCCGGCCATTTGGGTGGTAAGATAGTGCCCTCGACCGAGCGGTAGCTCGTATTGGCTGGCGGCCCTGCCGCCCTGTGAAATAGAGATCCGTTCCATGAAAATTGCCTATTTTGACTGCCTTTCCGGAATCAGCGGCGACATGACACTGGGCGCCTTGGTGGATGCAGGAGCCGGCCTGGACGACCTCAATGCGGCGATCGGCTCGCTCGGCCTGCCGGGCTGCCATCTGATTGCTGAAGAGGTGAAGAAACGGGGATTCCGGGCACTTCAGGTGACGGTCAAATACGAACATGAACACACGCACCGGCATCTTTCCCATATCCTGAAGATGATCGACGGAAGCGTGTTGAACGATCGCCAGAAGCAAACGGCGGCTCGCATATTCCGCAGACTCGCCGAAGCGGAAGCCAAGGTCCATGGGACGACCGTGGAAAAAGTGCACTTTCACGAGGTGGGCGCCGCCGATTCGATCGCGGATATCGTGGGCACTTCCGTCGGGCTGGATCTGCTCGGGGTGGGACGAATCGTCGCCTCGCCCGTTCCCACCGGCTGCGGAACCATCGAGATCGCCCATGGCACCTGCAGCGTTCCCGCCCCCGCAACCGCCGAACTCCTGGCCGGAATCCCTCTGGCCGCATGTTCGATTGCCAAAGAAATGACCACTCCGACCGGTGCGGCAATTCTTGCCACGCTGGCCGAGGAGTTCGGCCCCGTGCCGGCCATGACCATCCAGTGCATCGGCTACGGGGCAGGCAGGCGGGATCTGGAGGAGCAGCCAAACATCCTGCGGCTGCTCGTCGGACGCGTGGAGAAGCATGCAGCAGCACCGACCGTGTGGATCCTGGAAACCAACCTCGACGACATGCCGGGAGAGCAGATTGCCTACTGCGCCGAACGGCTCTGGGAGGCTGGCGTGCTTGATGTCTACACCACTGCCATCCAGATGAAGAAGAACCGGCCTGCCGTCCAGTTGACCGTGCTCTGCAGTGCCGATCGGATCGCCGATGCCGAAGGGATCCTGCTGCGAGAGACAACCACCCTGGGGATTCGCCGCTGGCCCGCCCAGAGAACAGTCCTCGAGCGCACGGCACACACCGTGGAAACCTCCTTGGGGCCGGTAGCTGGAAAGGCGGGCAAGCTTCCCGACGGTTCGATTCGATTCGCACCTGAATACGAAGCCTGCCGACAAGTGGCAAAGCAGAAGGACGTGCCGCTCCGCGAGGTCTTTCAGGCCGCCGAGAAGGCTTTTGATTGGCGATCCGTGAAATGGCCCGAGACCAGGTAGCCGTGGCCCGCAGCGGGATCCGATCATAGGAGAAGGTCGATGCACTTGGGTGCTGCTTGGTTGCCCTTGTTGGCGGACAAAAACAATGCGTACATTCTGATGATCGCGGCGATCCTGGTGATGACCATTCCGATGCTGCTGCGGATTTATCGTTACCAGTCGCGCACGAGACGAAAGGACGCCCAGCAGCCGCCGGCCGCGACGGATCCTCGAGGCCTGCGCGCCACCGCCCCGGACGCGATCGTTCGATGGGAGGTGCAGATGCAGGAGCTTGCGCGGGATTCCAAGGCGGAAATCGACAGCAAGATGGTCGCGCTGGCCCAACTGATCCACGATGCCGATCGAGCCGCAAAACGGCTCGAGGACGCGATGGCCCGCATTCCGCCCGAGGCTCGCCAGGGGGCCGGCAAGGAACCGGGACCGGCGGGCCCCCGCCACTCCAACTCCGAAGCCTTGCGCGAAGAGGTCTGCCTGCTGGCCGACTATGGATTCTCGGCCGGCGATATCGCCAGCCGGCTGTCGACGACGGTCGATGAGGTGGAACTCATTCTGCGGCTTCGCCAGAAGGAGGATTAGTCTTCTCCCGCCCCGCCATGCCGGCCAGCGTCCTTGCGATGTTCTGAGATCCCGCAACCGGCTCCTGGCATGTGCCGTTCCGGCAGATGTACATCTGGGGCTCCCCGTCATGAGCGGCCTTGCCCTGGAAGAGCCCCTCCAGGTTCTGCGAGCCAGCGGCGGTCGGCCAGCCCAGCTTTCGATAGGCGAGCACCCGGTTTCCCAGGAACCGCCGCCCGATGCCGCTCGATGAAACAACGTCTTCCGCCTTGCCCGTTTCGACCAGGACAATCTCGGGCGAAGGCCCGAGCTGGAAGTCGAGAGCCATAAGCATCTGCGACACCGCCTGCGGAGCCCTTGCCATTGCGGGGGACGTGGCCTTGATCGTTTCTCCCGCCGCTGCCAGGTAGTCGCCTCGGCCGCAGAGCTTGCCGAGCCGCAAGAGCGCCAGCGCGGCCAGGCTGCTCCCGCTCGGAATCGCGCCGTCAAGCAAGTGGCGTTTCCGGGCGATGAGTGTTTCGTGCCGAGCCGACGTGGAAAAGAACCCGCCGCGATGCGAATCGCAGAATTCCGCCAGCAGAAGATCGGTTTCGACAACGGCCTTGTCGATCCAGCGCTCGTCGAAAGTCGCCTCGTAGAGCGTGACCAGCCCGCAGGCCAGGGCAGCGTGATCTTCCAGATAGGCGGGAGGTCCGGCCCGGTCGTCGCACCGGCAATGCAGGAGGTGACCGCGCCGGTCTCGCAGAGAACACCCGATGTAGTCAGCCGCCGCAATGGCCGCGTCAATGTACCTCGCTTCGCCCAGGGCAGCGCCTGCGACCGCAAGGGCGTCGATCATCAGTCCGTTCCATCCGACAAGAACCTTCTCATCGCGGAGCGGCCGAACACGCCGGCCGCGCGATGCGAGCAGTTGCAGCCGGCTCTGCTGGAGTTGCTGTGCCAGTTCCTCTGGGGCCCGGCCCGCCTGTTCGGCAGCCGTTTCGAGCGGGCAGGGCAGATGCAGAATCCAGCGGCCCTCGAAATTCGCCGGCAGGGTCACGCCATACACTTGGCCAAACAGGCGGGCCCGTTCCCGTCCCAGCTCCGTGGCCAATTCGTCGGGTGTCCAGGTGTAGAACAACCCCTCCTGGCCATCGCTGTCGGCATCCTCGCTGCTGTAGAACCCGCCACCGGGGTGACGCATGTCGCGAAGCACGTAGTCCAGCGTTTCCCGGGCGACACGCCCATAGCGATCCGCGCCGGTTATCTGCCACGCTTCCACATACGTGCGGGCAAGCTGGGCGTTGTCGTAAAGCATCTTCTCGAAATGCGGCACCAGCCATTGCCGGTCCGTGCTGTACCGATGGAAGCCGCCGCCCACATGGTCGTACAGTCCGCCGCTTGCCATGCGGTCCAGGGAGGTCGTGACCATCTCAAGCCAGCGCCGGTCGCCGCTGCGGTACCAGTGGCGGAGCAGGAAACCGAAATCGCTGGGGCGCGGAAACTTGGGAGCGCCACCAAATCCACCCCACTGCGGATCAAAAGACTCAGCCAGCGACTGGGCCGCTGCCTCGATGAACGAGGCCATCTGAGCGGCGTCGGCGACCGGTTCTCGCTGGAGGAGAGGATCCGACCGGAGAACCGCCGTGAGACTGCGGGCCTGTTCCACCGCCTCCTGCCGGCGATGCTTCCAGGCGTCATGCACGGCCAGCAGGATTTCCTTGAAACCGGGCACCGGACC
>CAZLWV010000049.1:0-21965 GCA_964563135.1 uncultured Planctomycetaceae bacterium | reverse complement strand
CGCGGCGTCGGGGCGGGAAGTAGGTGCCGCCGTAAAACGGTTCTCGATCGGGGGTAAGGAACAGCGAGAGCGGCCACCCTCCGCTGCCGGTGATGGCCTGGACGGCCTCCATGTAAACGTCGTCCACATCCGGACGTTCTTCGCGGTCGACCTTGATCGAAACGAAATACTCGTTCAGAACCGCTGCGATCCCCTCGTCTTCGAAGCTCTCACGCTCCATGACATGGCACCAGTGGCAGGCAGCGTAGCCGATCGACAGGAAGA
The DNA here is from genome assembly GCA_964563135.1 of uncultured Planctomycetaceae bacterium. GTDB lineage: Bacteria > Planctomycetota > Planctomycetia > Pirellulales > Thermoguttaceae > JAAYAY01. The sequence goes on along the minus strand of CAZLWV010000049.1, from coordinate 21,701 downwards.
TCGGCTTGTCTTCCGCCGCGGCCTTGGCAAAGGCCTCTTCTCCCCAGGGAAACCAGTCGACGGGATTGTCGGCGTGCTGGACCAGATAGGGGCTCAGGGCGTCGACAAGATGATTCGGCATGGAGGGTCAGTGGAATGTCTGTTGGTCGTCGGGAAACGTCCCTTCCCGCACTTCGTCGCGATACTGGGTTACAGCCCGAACAACCTCGTCCTTGAGGTTCGCATACACCTTCACGTGCCTCGGCATCCGGCCCGGCGTCAGACCGAGCAGGTCGTGCATGACGAGGATCTGACCGTCGCACCCGCTGCCCGCCCCGATGCCGATCGTGGGGATCGAAAGGGTGGCGGTGATCTCGCTGGCGATCTCGGCAGGAATGCACTCCAGCACAATCGCAAATGCACCGGAGGATTCGGCTGCCTTGGCGTCGGCAAGCAGTTCTTCGCGATTGCGCTGCACGCAGTAACCGCCAAGGCTGTGAATGCTCTGCGGCCGCAGACCCACATGGGCCATCACCGGGATCCCTGAAGACGACAAGGCCTTGATGACCTCGGCCTGCTCCAACCCGCCCTCCAACTTGACGGCGTGGCAGCGGGTCTCTTTGAGGATCCGGCCGGCATTCTCGATGGCCGTGTACTTTCCCAGATGGAAACTCGGAAACGGCATATCCACGACGACCAGAGCATGGTGTACGGCCCGTCCCACCATCTCCGCATGGTAGATCATTTCGTCGAGGGTAACGGGAAGCGTGTTGTCGTGCCCCTGAACGACCATCGACATGCTGTCCCCTACCAGAATCCCCTCGATTCCGGCAGCATCGACGAGTCTGGCCATCGCGAAGTCGTAGGCCGTCAGCATGGTGATTTTGTGCCCAGCCGCTTTCATGGCGGCAAACTGGGGAACGGTGATCTGGCGAGGCTCGGGAGACATGGCAAGGGCAAGTGGAGCAAGGAAACGAAGAACCGGGGCACCAGCAAGCAGAGGGGATCCGGCCCATGAGTCAAGGGGGTAGGTCTTATTCTACGCCACCGCAGCGGTTTTCGGAACCGGCTCCTGCCGTCAGTCCCCAGAAGACGGCGGCAACCGGCTGAACCCGATCGGATGAAGGCAGCAGGACTCTTCCCGCTTGGGACCCCTCAGGCATACGTGCCCGCCGAGGTGCCCGGCAGCGGCAACGTTCTAACGGACCATCCGGGCGATTGCCGCGGCTGCAATGGTCTGGATCTCGGCGGCCACCTCATCGATCGAGCGGCTGGCGTCGACCACAGCGATCTGCTGGCCCTGGCGAGCGGCTTCGGCAAGGTACCCCTGGCGAACGCTGGCGTGAAACGCCGCTCCCTGCTGCTCCATGCGGTCCAACTGGCCGGTCAGGCGGCAGGCCGCCGCCTCGCTCGGCAGGTCGAGAACGATCGTCAGATCCGGCCTCAAGCGATCCGTTGCGATGTCGCCGACCTGCCACAGGGTGTCCACGTCGAGTCCGCCCGCATGGCCCTGGTACACCACGTTGGCCAGCAGGTAGCGATCCGACACCACCGTCATGCCGCCTGCCAGGGCCGGCCGTATCACCTCCTCAACCAGTTGGGCCCGGGCAGCCATGTAGAGGAGCATCTCGCTGCGGCGGTGGATGGCCACGTCGTGGCGATTGAGGAGGATTTCGCGAACCGCCTCGCCCAGCGGTGTGCTCCCGGGATCGCGGCACGTGACGACGTTGTGTCCCAACGACCGGAGCCACCGACAGAATCGCTCGATCTGAGTGCTTTTCCCAACCCCGTCGCCGCCGTCAATCGAAAAGAACATCCGCAGGAATCCATGCCGTAAGTCGAGGAACCCGGTAGAACACAGAGACGCCACCCGTGGGCATCATCGGGCCAGGGCCGTGGGTTCGGTCGCCCGCTGCCGATATCTCCGAGGAGAGATATTCTAGCCTCGGCATCGAAACATGCCTATTCATGAAAGCCGGTCTCGAAAGATTCGCTTCCCCCGGGGCCTAAGACTTCTTCTCGCTGGCGTCCTTGACGAAGAACTTGGCAAGGTTGATGCCTCCGCGGAGTTCCTCCTCAAGGAGCTTGATGCGGGTTTCAAGACGCTCCACGGCCCGCAACAGCCTGGGAATGGCGTTCTCGATCTCGCCGGGAGGCTTGGGCCGGGGAACGCCCGGATAGCCCAGATGCCGTGCGAGCGCGGAGAACAGAAAGACCGGGTCTTTCCTGCGGTTCGCCTCGGCGATCCGGCCCTCCTTTTCGCCAAACAGGACCGGCTTGTCCATGTCGGGATCCTTCATCTTGCGGTACTGGCTGCGAATGAAGATCATGTCGGCGAAGTCGATCAGGCCGATCTGCTTTCGCACCGTGAGAATCCACTCGGACCAGTTCTCGTCGTAAATGGGATCGCCCGCCATGGCAGCCAGCCCCGCATCGTAGCCCAGGCGATTGCGGCACAGCGTTTCGAACTGATAGAAGAAGACGCCCTGCCGGCTGGCCCCCTCGGCACGATACTTGGCTTCGCGTTCCAGGATCTCCAGGGCGATGCGAAAATCGAAACGCCCTTCCTGCCGCTCGGCCTCGGTGATCACAAAGGTCTGGAAGCTGGTGAAGTAGTGCGCCATGTGCGCCATGGCCGTGCCAAAACCGCCCGTGTGCTTGAGCTCGGTGCGCATGAAGTCCAGCGCCATCGGCAGCTTGGCAGTGGAGAGGAGCTCCTGGCGGATCGCGAGCAGCAGTTCCTGGGTCGACATGCCCTGCTGCATGCGCTCGTTCAGGGTGCGGTAGAAATAGGCTTGTTCGACGTATTCTTCGCGATCGAGTAGTTGAGCCATCGTGTTCTGTCGGTCCTTTGAACTCGCGCGCCGTTCCACGATCGGGCCAGACACCCTGCGTTCGACCCGAGGGGCAACCGGTTCGCAACATGGAATCGAGGCTGTCGTCTCGATACCCCGGTTGCCTTTCAAAGCGTCCAGCCGGCGCGGTACTGGCGACTGAGGAATTGTTCGGCCTCGGGACAGTTCTTGGCCTTCAGGTTCGCGGCGTCCCAATCGAGTTTTGCACCCGCGCGGTAGGAAACGTTGCCGAGGAGCACCGTCTCGGTCAAGACGCCCGAGTAACGGAAGGGACAGGTGGTGGCAGTGCCGTTCTTGCAGGCCTGGATCCATTCGGCATGGTGGCCGAGAGAATCGGGAATCGACGGTGATGGGGGAGTGAAGTCGGCATACTTCTTCTCGGGAAGCAGCTTCCGCCTGCCGTAGTCGGCCACAAGCATCCCGGCTTTGCCGACAAAGAGCACACCGGCCGACCACTCCTGCAGGCCGAGCCCGGCCAGGATCTCCGGTTGCGTCTTGCCGTTCGTCCATGTCAGCTTCACCGCCGGGCGGTCGCCGTGTGCGGGAAACTGGTAGTGCACGGTCAGTTGGGGGGCAGTTGTCTCGGGGTGGGCAGGAGGGCCCAACGCCTCGACGGAAGAGGGATGCTCCAGGTCCAGGGCCCAGAAGGGGAGGTCCATATAGTGGCAGCCGAAATCACCCAGAGTGCCGTTGCCAAATGCCCACCAGCTTCTCCACTCGCCTGGAACGTAGAGCGGGTGATAGGGCCGCTCGGGGGCCGGACCGAGCCACAGATCCCAGTCCAGGTAGTCGGGAACCGGCGGGGTATCGGTCGGACGGTCCTGGCCGCCACGCGCGCCGCCGTGCCACACGTGGACCTCGTCGATCGGCCCGATCGCGCCCGACCGGATCAGCTCCACGACACGCCGATAATTGTCTTCAGCGTGAATCTGCGTTCCCATCTGGGTGGCAAGCTTGTTTTCGACCGACAGTTCGGTGAGCAGGCGAGCCTCCGCCACATTGTGGGTAAGGGGCTTCTCACAATAGCAGTGCTTCTTCAGTCGCATGGCTGCGGCTGCCGCCGGGGCATGGTTGTGGTCGGGGGTGCTGACAACGACCGCATCGATCCGATCGGCAATCTCCCCGAGCATCTTGCGGAAGTCGCGAAAGCGTTCGGCCCTCGAAAATCGTTCGGCTGCCCCGGCAAGACGCTTGGCGTCCACGTCGCAGAGGGCCACGATGTTCTCCGTGGAGACGCCGTCAAGGTTGGCACCGCCCCGTCCGGCAACACCGATCACCGCCACGTTGAGGGACTGGTTCGGCGACTTCGGCGCGCCCAGGCCGCGGGCCGTGACTGCCGCAGCCAGCGAAAGGGCACACGGTGCAACAGCCGCTTGACGTAAGAAGTTACGACGAGTCAAATGGCATTTCATGGTGATTCTCCGGCCAACGGCCTTTGTCTCAGTGGGGCGGACAAGACGGTCTCTGACGGTGTGCACCATGCTAGCCCCGCACAGCAGGCGATGCAATCGCCGCCCTGCCCCGCGTCTTTCCAGAAAGCCCAACGCGTGACCGAAAACTCCGACAGCCTTGCTGCCGCATTGGCTCGACATGGCATCGAGCTGCCCGTTGACCAGGTTGCCCTCCTCGACCGATACTGCCAGGCCTTGTGGGAGTGGAACTCCAAGCTCAACCTCACCCGCCACACCAGCTACGAAAAGTTCGTCGCCCGCGATGTGGTCGACAGCCTGGCCTTTGCGGGCCACCTGGGGGAGAGCGAGAAGATCCTGGACGTGGGGACGGGGGGCGGTGTACCGGGTGTCGTACTGGCCATCGTCCGCCCCGATCTGAGGGTCTCGCTCTGCGACTCGGTAGGCAAGAAGGCCCGTGCCGTGGCCGATATCGTCGCGCGGCTGGATGTCAACGTTCCGGTCTATCCGGAAAACGTCCAGCAGGTGCTCCAGGCCTGGAGAGGCGATTCGCTGGTGATCCGGGCGGTGGCCCGCCTGCGAAAGATCCTCAACTGGCTCGAACCGCACTGGGGCGCTTTCAGCCGGCTGCTGCTGGTGAAAGGCCCGGCCTGGGCCGACGAACGAGGGGAGGCGCGGCATCACGGGCAGATGAAAAACCTCGATCTGCGGAAGCTTGCCTCCTATCCCCTGCCGGGAACCGAATCGGAAAGCGTTTTGCTGCAGATCACAAGGAAAACACCCTGAGAGCCCTGGTTTCTCCGATCTCCCGGCCTGCTCGAGTGTCGGCAGGATCTTCCGAACGTGGGGCGGCCGGGATCGGCCTCACGAAATGATACGTTCGCCCTTGCCCGGAGTATTCCTTGCCCCTTCTGTCATCCGTTTCCGGTCCTCTCCTGGCGGCAGACGCGGCGGCCGTACCGGCCGATTTCCTGATGACGCCCACGTTCTGGCTGGCAATGCTGGCGGCGTTTCTGTACGCACTGGGGGCGCTGTTGCTGAAAAGCACCGGGACGCAAGGGGTCGACGTGTGGCGGATCACGTTCGTCTCGAATATCGCCACTTCCGTCGCCCTGGCCTGCCTGTGGGGGTTTGGAGGCCGGATCCCTTCCCTGCCGCACCTCTGGCAACCGGCCGTCGTGGCCCTGCTGTTTATCGGGGGCCAGATCGCGGCCACCGTGGCCCTGACCCGGGGCGATGTCTCGGTGGCTACGCCGATGCTGGGTGTGAAAATTCTCATGGTGGCGTTTTTCACCTGGCTCCTGCTGCGTGAGCCGCTGCCGGCACGAGTCTGGTTGTCGGCCGGCCTGGCGACGGTGGCAGTGGCCTTCCTGGGAATCAGCCGCGACCGGGCGGGGATGCACCGCGCCGTCTTCACGGCCGGTTGCACCCTGATCGCGGCGGCCTGCTACGCGTGTTTCGACGTGCTCGTCCAGCGCTGGTCGCCGGCGTGGGGAGTAGGGCGTTTTCCACCCCTGGTCGGCATCTTTGCGGCCGTCTATTCCTTGATGCTCGTTCCGCGATTTCCCCAGCCCCTGCGGTCGCTTCCGGCGGCAGCCTGGCCCTACCTGTCCGCCGGTTCGGCGTTGATCGGATTGCAGGGGCTGCTGATCATCTCCACGATCGCCCATTGGGGCTGCGCTGCCGCGGCCAACGTGGTCTACAGCTCCCGGGGGCTGTGGAGCGTGCTGCTGGTCATGGCGCTGGGACACTGGCTTGCCCGGGAAGAACGTGCGCTCGGGCGGGCACTCTTGATGTTCCGGCTTCTGGGGGCGCTGCTGTTGTCCGGGGCGTTCTTCTTGCTGACCCAGCGGTAACCGCGCCCGCCTCCGCGCGCAGGTGCCTTACTGCGGTGTCCACCGGACGTTGCGGAACTTGGCGCCGGCGCACCCCCAGGCGTAGAGCGCAAAAGTGCCCTTCGGAAACGTCGGGTCCACCGTTTCCAGGTCCTTCTGGCCGTCCACATACACGGCAATCTTCGGCCCGTCGAGAACGACGCGGACGGCATACCAGCGGTCCTTCTGGTAGCCGGACGTCTTTCTGGCAAGAATCTGGTAGGAATCGCCTTTCTTCCTGGCCAGCACATGGAAACTCCGCTGCTGGTCCATCGACCACAGGTAGTGATCCTGCGGCCCGTTGAAGCGGAACGCAACTCCCAGTCCATCGTCGTCGGAGGAGGCCACTTCGAACGACAGTTCGCCGTCGCCCCAATCCTCGCCTGCCACGAAGCTGCGGTAGCTGCCCGGGCGGTCGACCGTGGGATCGAGATTGGCCGCTTCGCCCAGGAAATGATTGGACCGTTCGGTCACGTAGTCGTCTTCCAGCCGCCAATCGCTTGCCGCCGGTTTGCCGCCCGGGGTGTCAACGACGGTCCAGGCCGGATCATCCAGCGGAATCATCGCCGGATCGACGCTCAGCTCGGCCGACCGGACGCCGCTCGGCGGAAGGTGCGGCGCAAAGGCTCGCGCTCGAACCGATACCGCGGACCGGATCGTGATCGGGCCGGTGTATTTCGGCGACTCTTCCGTCGGCGAGGAGCCATCCAGGGTGTAGCGGATCTCAGCGTCCTTCGCGTCGCTGGTCAACCAAACCTCGAACGGCTTCGGGCGGCATCCGCCGGCCGGACGGATGACCGGCGGCCGGAGTCCATAGGGCGCCAGGGCAATCGACGACTTGATCAAGTAGCTGCACGTGCAACGGTCGGTGGCATCGGGCATAAGCACCAGGCCACCGGCGGGAATCGCGTTGATCCAGCAGCCCGGCCGGATGCCGCCGTAGTTCTCGGTTCCGAAGTCGTGTTGCAGGTCCACATAGCCCACGGTGGCCGACCGGTAGACCAGCATGTTCGTACAACCCGAGGGTATGCCGCAGCCGTACGATCGATCCAGGACAAAATCGGCCGGACTGCCGGAGAGCAGGTCCCACGCCTGCGGCTGAAGGTAGATCCTGCGGCCGTTGACCACCGGACGCGACTTGTAGGAAGCCTCCACGTCCCAGCGGCGCCGGCCCGTCGCCGAATCGAACGCGGCCATCCGCCCGCCGAGTTCGGAGGCCAGCTTGAATCGCCAGTCCTGGTAAGACATGAGGAGCACGTCGTGCTCGGCGCTCAGGACTAGCATGGTCCCGTAAATGCCCTCGTCCAGTTGCCAGATCACCTTTCCATCGGCCGCGCTGAGGGTAACGAGCTTGCCGAGCGGATGCTGGTCCTCGGCATCGGGAGTACCGGCCCGCTTCTCGCGCCGGCGATCTCCAACAGCGGTCGGGCGGTCGATCAGGTGGATGCGCCCGTCTCCAATGGCCACGGCGTTGTGGCGAATGGTGTGTTGCGGCCGGTACTGCCAGCGCACCTTGCCCGTTGCCGCATCCATGGCAAAAAGGCCGATGGATTCCGTGAACTGCTCCCTCATGTCCCCTTCCTGAAAACGGTAGGTCACCAGGTGGCGGGTGTCGGCGAGGGTGCCAAAAAGAGTATCGCCGGCAAGCGCCACGATTCCCCAGGTGCCGGGAGTGCCGTCCGGCAGCGACGGGGCCGGGAAGCTGGCCAGGCGGCGACCCGTGACGCGATCCAGTCGCAGACACTCCGCGCCCGTATGGATATAGAGACCTTGCGGTCCGACACACCAGTTGCTGCCGGTGCCTGAGGTTCCCATCAGATGTTCGCCGTCGAATACCTGCTGGACGTTGGGCAGCGGGTACTCCCAGAGCTTGCGTCCGTTGTAAGGATTGGCACACAGAACGGCATCCACGCCCTGCACATACATGCGTCCCTCGAGTAGCAGCGGGGCACGTCCCCGACCATGCCGGCTGGGCACGGGAAACGCGAAATCGGTGAACCAGAGCACTCCGAGCGGTCCGCGCAGAAGGGTGTCGTCGGAACAATTGGCGTTCGTCGCGTCGCAGTACTGATGGGTCCAGGCGCCGGCCCCGTCGAGCGGCCCTCGGGTAAAAACCTTCATGAAACCGGGCCGGCCGAAACAGGCAGCGCCGCCATAGGGGCAGAGAATCCGGGCCACGTCGCGATCGGCCTCCTGCCCTTGGCTTTCCTGGGCCGGCGAGCTGGACACAACCAGGTCGGCCAGATAGTCCGGAAGGGATGCCAGATCCTCGTCTTCCCCAATGGCAGTAGCGCGTGCGCCGTAGACACCCGCCGCATCCAGATTCCGCCGAGCCCTGGCCACGACCGTGGGATCCGAATCCAGCGCGTAGATCTGGAGGTTCGTCCGTTTGGCCAAGGCCAAGGCCAGAGCACCGTCGCCACAGCCCAGGTTGATGCAGTAGCCGTCGGTGATGCCGGTCCGGCGGACGATCTCCTCGGCCTGCTCCTCAAAGCGATCGAGGTCTTCGAAAACCGGCTCCGCAGCGCTCTCGGATGCTGACCGAGCGCCGGCTGGTGGCGCGGCAGCATCGCCCAGGCACAGCAGCTCGCCCCCCGCGGTAGCCACATAGAGGCGTCCCTCGGCGACCGCAAGGCCCAGCGGTTCGGCTGCAACACCTGCAACCAGGCGAGCCGTTCCCGATTCGGGATCGGCCACCGCCACACCGTAAGCACCCGCCCCATCGCCGCCGGCCGATATCCCCTTGCCACCGGCCACAACCAGAGCGCTGCCGCCCCAGGGGCAGTCAAACGTCTTCACCGCCGCAAGGGTCCTTTCCGTCTGGCTGGCCCCTTTCCGGTCGGTGGTCGTCTTGTCCTCCCAGCGAAGAGATTGGATCTGAGAAGATCCCCATCGGATCGTGCCGCCGGCAGACGCCACACTGAGCTGAGCCGAAAGCTTGGGAACCGATAGGTACCGGTCTCCCGTTGCCAGTTCGTAGGCCGCCTCGCCGTTGAAGAACCAGTCGGCCCCCGCCACGATATCGGCCCCGCCCACATGGCCGTTCTTCTGCAGGTGGAAGTAGAGCAGCCGGCCCGTCTTGCGGTCAAACACCGCCGGAACCGCGCGGCCGGTGGGAACCAGCAGCTTGTCGCCCGCCAGCGCCAGGTAACCTTGCGCCGAAACGCCGCTGGCCGCATGGGCCCCGGGATGCGGCTGGGCCATCCAGATATTGCCGCACTGGTCGTTGCACCACAGGACCTTGCCGCGCTCCGCATCGACCGCATAAATGAAGATCCCCTCCGACGGCCAGATGCCGGCAGCGAAGTACACAACGCCATCCTCCACCACCGGGCCGCCACGCGCGGGCCAGTGCGAGATCAAACGGCCGTTGCCCAGAACCCGGCTGTCGGTCGGACCGCCGCGGAGCTTCCACAGCAGCCGGCCGTCGGCCACCGCCAGACAGTAGAGATAGCCGTCGTCGCTGACCACCAACAGCCGATCGCCGCAAACGGCGGGGGCAAAACGGATCGGACCGTCACAAAAGTAGGTCCAGAGCTGCGCGCCGGTGGCAGCGTCAAGGGCGTAGACCTTGCAGTCGACCGAGCTGCCAAAGAAGACCCGTCCGCCGGCAACCACCGGGTGCATGGCCCGATCGAAGGGCATGCGGGTGTCGCGATCCGACCACGCGGGCTGGGGTGGGTGTTTTGCCGTAAACCGCCACCGAACGGCCAGTTCGCTCGGAAGCGATTCGCTCGTGTAGCCGCTGCGTTGCGGGTCGCCACGATAGGTGGGCCAATCCCTGGCGCCCGCCGCACCGGAAAAGCCAGCAACCGAAACGAGCCAGATCAGCCATACACGTCGCTTCACAGTTCACCTCGCGGTTGAAATCGGAATAGGAGATATGTTGGCCGGTTTGACCGTCGGATGCAAGACAAGGCCGGTTGATCGATTCCGCCGCCGATCGCAAAACACTCCGCTCGGCTGTTTCCCCACATGCCCGGCTCCCACGGACGGCCCTCGTTTCACAATCCCAATTCCGGGCGACCCCACGGGTGCGGGGCAAGTGGAGCGGGATGGTAGAACTGGCACCCGCCACGCTGGAAGACGGCTCGCTGCCGATCGGGCAGCTGTGGGGCGGCGCAACGACTACCCGCGCTGGCGGAGGGCTTCGTAGAGAAAAACGCCGGCGGTGACGGAAACGTTGAGGCTGTCGGCAACTCCAAGCATGGGAAGCCGGACGGCCTGAACACAGTCGCCCGACCAGGTGTCGGTCAGCCCGTCGGCCTCGCTTCCCAGCACGATGGCCGAGCGACCCGCCGTAAGATCGATTTCCGTATAAACGACCGAACCGTCGACACGCGCGGCAAACACCGAGAATCGCTGAGCGAGAAGCCACTGGAGCGCCTCGCGGCTGGAGGCCTCTGCCACCGGCACGGTGAAGATCGTGCCGAGACTGGCCCGGATCGCGTTGGGATTGAACAGGTCGGTGCGGCCGTCAGCAACGATCACGGCGTCAGCCCGGGTGGCGTCGGCGCTGCGGAGCACCGCCCCGACGTTGCCGGGTTTTTCCACACCCTCCAGCACCACGACCAGAGCGTTCTCACCCAGTGCCAGTTCCGCCAGCGAGGTTCGCGGCGTGGGCGCCACGGCAAGCAACCCCTCGGCGCGCTCCCCGAACGCAAGCTTCTCGAAGACCGGACCGGTCACCTCGATGAGTTCCACCCCTTTCTGCTCGGCCGCCGCCACGATGCCCCCAGTCGCCTCGTCCTGGCAAAGGGAAGGGCAATAGACCAGTTCAGAGGGAACGATCCCGGCCTCGATGGCGCGACGGATCTCGCGCACTCCGTCGATGAGCATTCGCCGCTGCCGCCGGCGATGCTGCCCCTGGCGCAAGCGGAGGATCTCCTTGATACGCGGATTCTTCAGGCTTGTGATCCGGGTGGCCATGGGACATGATCCTGTGCGACGATCATCGATCGCCTGTTGAACCCTGAATTCGTCCGGTCTCTGCGGACCAGCGGGCATAGGCTCCGCTGGGCATTTCGCGCCCGTCGATGCAGCGGATGCTGAGCGGCCCGGCCGTCACGTGGCCGGCGCCGCCGCAGACGCTGCCCAGCATCTCCTCGAGCCGATCGCGGTCGAAGCCCGGGGTGTGGCACGTCACCAGGATCGAGCGCCGCCGACCGCTGGCCAGTCGAGCACAACTCGCCAGCAGCGGCAAAAGGTGCTCGGCGAGGTGCCAGACCTCGCCCCGGGCGCCATGGCCGTAACTGGGTGGATCGAGGATCACCACATTGTAGGTGTTGCCCCGTCGCAGCTCGCGGCCGACGAACTTGGCTGCATCATCGACGATCCAGCGGATCGGCGCGGCCTCGAGGCCCGACAATCCTGCATTTCGCCGCGCCCAGGCCACGGTGTTCTTCGCCGAGTCGACATGAACAACCTGGGCACCTGCCGCTGCCGCCGCCAGGGTGCACCCGCCTGTGTACGCAAACAGGTTGAGCACCTTCATTCCAGGCCCGAAATCCCGGGCCTGGGCGGCGATCCAGTCCCAGTTGACCGCCTGCTCCGGAAAGACTCCCAGATGGCCGAATTCCGTTCGTTTCAACTCGAACTGGAGATGCCCGTGGGCAATCGTCCAGCGATCGGGCAGGCGGCAGCCCTCGGACCAGCACTCGCCGGCCGCCCCCCGGCCTGCGAACCGCGCGACAGCCTCCAGCCAGCGGCCGCCGTCGCCGCAGGGCACGCCTTCCACCGCGGGGCAGGGGCGATCCAGAACCAGCGGCCCAAAACGCTCAAGCCGCCGGCCCTGGCCGAAGTCGAGAAGAGAGTACTGGTCGGGGGTGAACATGGAAAGACCGAATTACTGCCCCAGCACTTCTGCGATTCTCTCTTTCGTCACCGGCTGAATCACCCCCTTTTCGCAGACCAGTCCGGTAATCAACCGGGCGGGAGTCACATCGAAGGCCGGGTTGTAGACGTCGATTCCCTCCGGGGCGGTCTGGCGTCCAAATCCGTGGGTGATCTCCCGCGGGTCGCGCTGTTCGATGGGAATGCGATCCCCCGTCGCAAGAGCCAGGTCAAAGGTGCTCACCGGCGCGGCCACATAGAACGGTACATGGTGGGCCGCCGCAACCAAGGCCAGACTGTACGTGCCGATCTTGTTGGCAGTGTCGCCGTTGGCCGCGATCCGGTCCGCCCCGGTGACAACCGCCTGAACCCGTCCTTCTCGCATCACCTGGGCCGCCATCGAGTCGCAGATCAAGGTGACCGGAATTCCCCGTTGCTGCAGTTCCCAGGCCGTCAGCCGGGCTCCCTGAAGCAAGGGGCGGGTCTCGTCGGCATAAACCTGGATCCGTTTGCCCGCCTCGACTGCCGCAAAAAACACGGCCAGGGCCGTTCCGTAGTCGGCCGTTGCCAGACCGCCGGCATTGCAGTGGGTGAGCACCCCCTGACCGTCCTGGATCAGGGCGGCCCCGTGCTGGCCAATCTGGCGACAAATCCGGCGGTCCTCTTCGTGAATCGCCCGGGCTTCCGCCAGCAGCAACTCGGCAACCTCACCGGGCAAAGCCTTGCCGCGCAGCGACTCGGCCTTCCGCTTGAGCCGGTCGAGCGCCCAGAAGAGGTTGACCGCCGTGGGACGGCTTCCGGCCAGATACTCCGTCACTTCCGCAAGCCGCCGGAAGAAAGGCCCCTCGCCGCCGTCAACCGACCCCAGACCGATGATCACGCCGTACGCCGCCGCAATGCCGATCGCCGGTGCGCCGCGCACGCGAAGCATCTTGATCGCCTCCCAGACCGTCTCCACGTCGCGGCACTGGATCGTGGCAAACTCCGTCGGCAGAAGAGTCTGGTCGATGAGTTCAAGGTGGCCGTCCACTCCCCCCACCCATCGAATCGTCTCGATATTTCTCCCGGTCATCTCAGCCTTCTTCCCGCAATCTGGCCTGAAGCTTCTCATTCTTGGCCGCCACGCTGGCGGCCAGTTTCCGCTTGAACTCCACTAGCTTCTCGGCCAGCGAGGAGTCGGCCAGGGCAAGGATCTCGACGGCAAGCAGGCCGGCATTGCGAGCCCCCCCTGAACCGGTCCCAACCGTGGCAACCGGCACGTCGCCGGGCATCTGCACGGTCGACAGTAGCGAATCCAACCCTCCGGCAAGTTCCGTAGCCACCGGAATGCCGATCACAGGCAGCGTGGTGTGGGAGGCGCAGACGCCCGCCAGATGAGCAGCCCCCCCCGCAGCGGCGATGATCACCTTCAGGCCGCGAGAACTAGCCCCGGCGGCAAATTCGTGGACAAGGTCCGGAGTGCGGTGGGCACTCATCACGCGAACATCGTAGCCAACGCCAAACTCGTCCAGTGCGGCTGCCACAGGCCTGATCTTCGGCCAATCGCTGTCGCTGCCCATCACGATGCCCACGCGAACCGGGTTATCCACCATCGCTGCTCCTTCTCCAGCTTCGTGACCTCAAGAACCGTCAAGCACTGCCAGACCAATGACTGTCCGACTGTCGCCATTCGCTCCTGGCCAGTGCCCCGCTCCCGCTGGGCAACACGCGACAGTCATTGATCTCCCGGTGCCAAGTACTTCGCTTGGTTCAAACCAAGTTAACACTTTTTGGCCTCTAGGGCACGTTCTCGCGGATGAATTTGACCTGCGGACGGCCGCCGGCTCCGTGCAGCGTCTCGGGAAGGAGCGGATAGGTGTCGCGACGCCCGGGACGCGGATCCCGGAAGAAGTCCCCCTTCTGGAAGATCGGACGCATCTCGGAAATCCCCCCGAATTCCCTTGGCCCGGCAACCTGGCAAGGGAACCAGCAGCCTTTGCCTTCGCCGTCGATCAGGTAAAACTCCGGGTAGCAGTGGTTGAGCAGCCAGACTGTGCGGGCGGGAACCCCCGCCGCGCGGCAGATGGCGATGAAGGCAAAACACATGTCCTCGTGATTGCCTTTCTTGTCTTCAAGGGCCTTGACCCCCCCCTTCATCTTCCCTTCCTTGCTGAACTCGATCTTGTCGCGCACATAGTCAAACATGGCCTCCACACGCTTCCACGCCGAGGGCTCCTCGGCGCCAAGCGTATCGCCAAGCTGGCGGATACGGTCGTCGCGGCAATCGATGTGGGGAAGGCTGGGAGCCAGGTAGATCCGCAGGTCCCGTGGCACTTCCTGATCGCCCGGGATCTTGTAGCCTTCAACGTCGGTCGGAGGAACCTGGGCGTAACGGGTGACCTCATAGGTCAGAATCGCACGGGCTTCCTGTCCCGATTGCAGCATGCGGACGTTCACGACCATCTGCGGAACCGCCTTCACATTCTTGCCCTGGTTGACGCGGGCCTGCTTGGTCACGTCCTCCTCCGAAATAACGACACTCTGCTCCGGCCAGTCCACCGGCACGGGAATCGTGGCGACGATGCCGTTGCACGGCCCGCCCACCGCCTTGACGGTCACCCCGCCGCGCCAGCGCTGGACTCTCGACTCGCCGAGCAGGGTCGAGCCCGGCTCGCCTTCCTTGAACTGGGCCGACGCAATCGCGGCACCAAACAAGACCACCAGGATCGCCAGACCGCCGATTCTGCTGCGCACAAGAACACCTCGCCTGAAACACAGGAAATCCGGTAATATTTCTATTGTAGTTTGCGCCAGCCGGTGGATCCTCCCGCTTGGCGGGTCTGGCTGCTCCCACCGCCCCGGCCTTGCCTGCCCCCCGGATGACCGGGCGCAGCCGGCCCCCCTGATCCCTGCAACCCAAACGAGCCGCCCATGACCAGACACTATCCCGATCGGACAGCACTTCTGGAAATGTCGGAATCGTCCATGGCGGCCTGCGTGCTCGGCGCCGCCGCCGAATTGGACCTGTTCACGCTTCTGGCCCACCAGCCGGCAACGGCCGCCGAGCTCGCCGAGCGCATCGGCGCCAACCTCCGCTGCACCGAGGTCCTGCTCGACGCGGCAGTCTCCCTGGGCCTCCTCGACAAGGCCGAGGGGGCCTACCGCACCCCGGCCCCGCTGGTGCCCCTCCTCACCATGGGCGCCGAGCAGACCGTGCTCCCCATGCTGCTCCACCGCATGAACATCCTGCGAGGATGGACGGAACTGGCCTGGACGGCCAAGACCGGCGTGCCCTTCCCCCGTCGTGCGAGTATCCGCGGTCCCATCGCAGATCGCGAGGCCTTCGTGGCGGCCATGCACACGGCCTCCGGACCGATCGCCGACGAGATTGTCGCCGCCTGGGGACCGCCCCCGTTCCGCCACCTCCTCGACGTCGGGGGAGCCTCCGGCACCTGGACCCTGGCCCTGCTTCGCGCAGCGCCCGATGCGCGGGCAACCCTGTTCGACCTGCCCGATGCAATCGCTCAGGCCACCGGCCGCATCGGCCGGGCCGGCTGCGCCGACCGCGTGACCCTCGCCCCGGGCGATTTCTATCGCGACGAGCTGCCAAAAGGGGCAGACCTGGCATGGCTCAGCGCCATCGTGCATCAGCACTCCCGCAGCGACAACCGCGAGCTGTTCCGCAAGATCCACCGGGCGCTGGAGCCGGGCGGCACAATCGCCATCCGCGACGTCGTCATGTCGCCAGACCACACCCAGCCCACCTTCGGAGCCCTGTTTGCGATCAACATGATCGTAAATACCGAGGGCGGCGGCACGTTCTCGTTCGCAGAGCTGGCCGAAGACTTGCAGGCAGCGGGGTTCGTCGATCCTCAACTGGCACTCAAGACCGACACCATGAGTTCGATCGTGACCGCCAAAAAGTGATTCACCCGCCCACCCGCCCCCCCTCGTAGCCGAACTCGCCAGAGTTTGGCCACCTGGGATGTTCACCAGACTCCGGCGCCCCTGGTCTCCTCCGCTTCGCAGCCCCGCTGGTCACCCAGGATCCCCGCATCAATAACATCCGTCACGATCGAGCGTTCTCCCTCCCCCATGCACCCCCTTCACGCTTCGCCATTCTCCTGTAACCTGACTCTCGACTGTGCCGCTTCACTCCAGTCCTTTTTCGGCGACTTGAACTTGCCGCATGAGCCGGCTAGAATCGCCGGAAGGTGGCTCTTCAAGGTGGGTGTCGGGACTATGCCATGTCGACGGCAAGCCAGCAAATCAGCGGCCCACAGGTGATAGCCAGAAACCTCCTGACATCAAGCGATTTGCGAAAGGCGAGAGAACTGAATGACAATGGGTGAGCGACTCCTTGTCGTGTTCGTACTGATTGGCGTGCCGTTAATCTTCATCGCTGTGCTGGTTTTCGCTTTCAAAGGCGGCATTCTGAGTTTTGCCCTAAAACCGCTTCGGAAGCGGTTCGTGGGATTGAACCTGCGTGACTCGCCACAACGTGGCGACGTCACCTTCGTCTATCATACGTATCGTGGGTTATTTGCTTGGGTTATCCAAACTGAGCATCGCGGCTGGGCTTCACCCGAGGATGCACGAACGCTGCTCGGCAGACTGCTCCGTTTCAACCTGACGTGGGGCATGCTCAGTTGCGGACTAGTGTTCATCCCATGGATCGCCATTGGCAACTACTATGCCCAGAAGCGATCGATCAAGAACCAGGAACGACAATTCGCCGCGAACACCGAAGACAAATAGGAATTTTTGACTTGTTTGAACGCCGGGTGCCACTGGCCCGGCCAGTGCTGATCGATCCTTGGCGTTTCATCCCCGAATTCCGCAGGTTGAAAGGGGCGAATTCCGTTTCGCTGGAGGGCGCTTATGTTCCGATGGACAACTGGCTGTTTGTCAAGACTCTCGGTACGCACATCTCGCAGGGCACGCGTTGCGATCGGAGTATGCCTCCTTCTGGTTCTCGTCTGTCCGGCAACAGAGGGTCAGTCGCGAAGGCCTCGCGGGCCGAAGATCGGCGACCGCGTGGAAGTCCACTTCATGGGGCGGATGCTGCCAGGGACGATTACGGGGTTCTTACCGCCCGGCTTGATCGTGGTCGCCATCGATGGGGAAACCAGGATGGGCCCGCAACCGTTCCTGCCAGGCGATGTGCGATTCCTGTCCGATCCGCCCAAGGAGCGGACCTGGAAGGATGCCTCCGGGTCCTTCGAGATCACGGCCACGCAGAAGTCCGGGGTGTTTCCCTTCCAACTGTCAACCGCCAGGATCCGACAGCAGTGGGACGCCTTCGACAAGAGCACCCTTGTCAAACTCGATCCCGGGCCCGTTGCGATCCAGATGCAGCAGCTCCCCTTCTCCCCAGCAGAACAGCAGGAAATTCGCGCCGCTCTGGCAAAACAACTGCAGGAGAACGGGTTCACCGTGCAGGAAACGGCCCCGCTGACGCTCATCCTCCAGGTGCAGGTGGGAAAGACGGAAACGGCCGAAGTACGCGAATTCGGCGAAAGCCCTTTCAGTGCGGCCGATGCGACGGTGACCTACACTCCCACGACCAGCCAAATCAGGCTGGTCCGCGGTGAGACGCTGCTCTGGAAAGAACTCAGTGCCAACAGTCCCGTCGGCAGTTTCCACGTGAAGGAGAACGAGTCCTGTCAGCAGGCCGTGGACCGGATCTGCCGCCCCAATACCGCCTTCTTCACGATGGTACAACTCCCCGCCCCCGGCCTGCTGTTGCCCGATTCGAAGAGACAACTTGGCGCCTGGAAACTGACCGGCAGCGGGCTGCAATAAGGCGGTGAGGGTGGAGGAGTACCGACTTCGTCCAAGGGGTTCTGGAGGTGCCTGGAAGTGCTTCGATATCGGCGGTAGAATCGTCCACACGGCGCGACGTGCGCCGAACACGCGGAGACCCATTGCTTGAAACGCGGGGAGACAGGTATGTGGCGAGGCGGTGTCGATTGGCGTTTGGCTTCCCGATTGGAGTCTGTCCATTCTGCTTCACCGCCGGCGCTTGCGGCGCTGGCCCTGGCGCTCGTCGCGAGTCTGCTCGCGCGCCATGCGGTCTGCGGCGATTGTTCTCAGTGGGGCGAGCCCTTCAGCCGCAACCAGGTTTCCTCGGAGAAGAACCTGCCGGACCGTTTCGATCCGGCCACGGGTGAGAATATCAAGTGGGCTGTCCCGCTCGGCTCCGAGACGTACGTTTGCCCGATCGTGGCGAGCGGCAGAGTGCTGATCGGCACAAACAACAACAACCCGCGCGACGAGCGACACCAGGGAGACCGGGGGATCATGCTGTGCCTGGACGCTCGCGATGGGCATCTAATATGGCAGCTCGTGGTGCCCAAAGTCGGGGGTAACGATCCGTGGCAGGACTGGCCCAACGCCGGGATCTGTTCTCCGGCCACCGTCGAGGGGAACCGCGTCTACGTTGTGAGCAACCGTGCCGAGGTGTTGTGCCTGGATCTGAACGGCCAGGCCGACGGAAACGACGGGCCGTTTCGGGACGAGGCCCGGTTTGCCACGCCGCCGGGAGGCGAACCCGTCGATATCGGACCGGCCGATGCGGACATCATCTGGGTGTGCGACCTGCTGGAGCAGGCGGGCATCGGCCGGTGCGACGGCTCCGATGCCTCAATCCTCATCAACGGGCGGCATCTCTATTTGAACACCTCAAACGGCTACGACCACAAGACGCGCAAGATTCTCAAGCCCGACGCACCCGGCCTGGTCGTGCTGGACAAAGCCACTGGCCGGGTGATCGCGCGCGACGACGAACACATGTCCCCACGGACATTCCACTGCACATGGTCGAGTCCGTCGATGGGAGACGTGAACGGGCGGAAGATGGTGTTCTTCGGGGGCGGCGACGGACTGGTCTACGCCTTTGAAGCCTTGCCGCAGGACGCCGCCCCCACCGGTGATCAACCGCTGAAGCTCACGAAGGTCTGGTCCTATGATTGCGACCCCGAGGGCCCGAAGGAGGACGTCCATGTCTTCTTCGGCAACCGCAAGGTGAGCCCCAGCACCATCATGGGCATGCCCGTGTTTGTGGATGGCCGCGTCTACGTTGCTCCCGGTGGCGATTACTGGTGGGGCAAACCCGAGTGCTGGCTCAAGTGCATCAACGCAACGAAGACAGGCGACGTGACGGAATCGGGCCATTTGTGGTCCGTACCGCTGAACAGGCACTGCTTCTCCACGCCAAGTATCCACGACGGTCTGGCGTACATCGTCGACTGTGGACGAACCATTCACTGCCTGGACGCCGAGACGGGCCAGGAATATTGGACCCACAAGGCCCGACAGGAGTTCTGGGCCTCGACGCTGGTGGCCGACGGCAAAGTCTATGTCGGCTCGCGAGGCGGTGATTTCTACATATTCGCGGCCGGTAAGGAGAAGAAGCTGCTATTGAACGTGAAGTTGGATTCCGGCGTCAACGCCCCACCCACGGCCAGCCACGGCGTACTCTACCTGGCGACGATGCGGAAGCTCTACGCAATCCAGCAGACGGACTCGGCCAAGGCAACGGCGACGGCAGCGGAGCAACCGTAGCAAGGGGCTGCTCAGCCATCGCGACGACCAATCGCTCCACGCCCCTCCCCCTCGCTCCCAAGCTCGCCGGGAAGCGTGTTACCCCCGGTGGTGTCGTTCTTTGCCTTCATCATTCTGCGGTTCCTTGTTCGATGTTCTGCGGTTCATGGTGGCGGGCGACCTGACAATTCCCTCCCCAGCGAAGCGAGGGGCAGGGTTAGGGTTAGGGAGGAGCCCGCGCCGCCACGTCACTCTCCATTATCGGCAACAAGAACGGGCAGCCCAATGCGTGTGAAGTAGCTACATCACTCGCAGCACCAGCCCCTCCCCCCTCGCTCGCAAGACGCGCTGGGGAGGGAAGTTGGAGCGGTGGCATCCTTGCCGCCGGTGGTATTGCTCTTTGCCTTCGACGCTCCGACTCCCCAGTAGGTTCCGGGCGCCGCACGGAACCCTGAAGCGGCAACGCGCTTGCCACTGCAACAGACGCCCCGCGTACTGAGAAACGACTATTGACCGTCAGATAAGCAATGGCGGGAGGGCGACCAACGGGAGCCCGGAACTTGCCGCGTTCGGGCAGGAGCCATCACGACATTAGATTTCTGACGACCAATGAATGCGAAGAAACCCGCGCCCACCCACGCTACCTGCGCACCAGTCCCGAAGGGACGCTCCTAAGCAAGCCCAGGGTGGAGCGATGTGAGCCCCGCGAACGATCGCGCAACCCTGGGTCAGGAAGCCGACTACAATGATGAACCCCGAAGGGGTGGCCCTATTGCTTCGCGAGTGCCCGCGCACTGGCCGCGGTTGTTCAGGCGCCCAACGAAACCACACCCCCGTTTGTATGGCCCGAGGATTTCGAATAGTCGCCATGCTGCCAGGTCTGATTGAACCATGATTTCCTCACACGGATTGCGGTGTGCGAGGGGAATGGTTAGAAAGGCGGGGTACGCAGGTGCGGTTGCGGAACACCTTCGGCGTACAGGTGGTTAGGCGGGCGGACCCAGCGTGCGCTGCGCGACGCTGGGCTTTGGAGTTCAATGCCTTCGGCATAGGGGGGCCGGCGCGACAACAGAGTGGCTTTGGTGTCTGGTCTTGATCATTACCCGACTCTAGTCCTGGGAGTGCCGAATGAACAACATGACGTTTCCACGTTGGAGCGGGCCCTTTGTTGGCATGATCGTGGGAGTGATTGTTGGCCTCAAAGGAAACGTGGACGCCGATCTTCCGATGGCTGGACGCTTTTTGGGCGGAGCAGTGATCGGCGGGATCGCGGGTTGCCTCATCTTTCTGATCGATCCGAAACAACAGGAAGCCGCCTCAGACGATCTGTTGTCGCATTTTGATGCCAGGGTCGTCACTCGACCAAGCGGTGTCGTGGGGAGGGTCCTGGCGATTGCCGGGATACTCCTGTGCTGGACACCATTTCTGGGCCTGGTGCTCAATCTGATTGGGTTGGCCGTGAACTGGAAGAGCGAGGACTGGGCTCGCAAAGTCTCGATTGCCGGCGTGGTCGTTGGCGGTATTGTTGCTATTGTGATGGCGATCGCCCTGGCCTGCGAGGGTTAGGGGGGCTACTTGATGAGCCAAAGAAGAGAACGAAACACAGAGAGACCATGATCACCAAGGCTGATTCATCACGCATGCAAAATCGGGTTGCGTGATTCCCAGAATGGGCCATCTCCTTGAAGCCGCCTCCCGAAGGGTGGCGGCGGAGTCTGGATCTCTTGGAATCGTGCAAGTCTATTTAGATTTCCTTGGAGCGTCTTGTTCTCCTTTCCAGCCGTTCACTTCTGCAGCAGCACGCCTTGGTGTCCGCAGGGGACGATGATCTTGCCCTTGTGGAAGACGGCGAGGTCCGGATTGCCCGAAACCTTCCAGTGCTTGATGAACTGCGGCTTCTCCGGATCCTTGAAATCCCACAGACCAATTTGGCGGTTTATGCGGCTGGTGAGCACCACGAGGCCCTCCTCAGACGCGCGCGGGATGCCGCTGATCGAGTGGCCGGGAAACTTCTTCGTCGTCCACTGCGAACCGTCCGCCGGATCGCACTGGCCTGGATCGAGGAACAGATACTCCAGGCCTTTTGTCGCCAGCGCCTTGTTCTCCGAGAACCGGCAGATGCCGTTCGAGAGGGAAATGCGGTTCGTGACGGTGGAATGCACCTTCGGCTTCGGCTTCGCGTCGAGGTCGATCCAACGGACGCACGTATTGGCCGCGTTGAACGCCAG
>CAZLWV010000048.1:0-47181 GCA_964563135.1 uncultured Planctomycetaceae bacterium | reverse complement strand
CGGACCGTTGGGGTGCCGATTGACTGGATGGAATGATCGGCCGAAACCTCCTGTGGCAGAGCCACACCGGTTCAAGAACCGGTGCCACCCGCGATCGCAGGATGATCTCTCAAACACTGTCAACAAGTAGACAATGGCACACCGCGATAGCCCACACGACGGAGCAGGGCCACCCGCGTGCCGATTGACTGGATGGAATGATCGGCCGAAACCTCCTGTGGCAAAGCCACACCGGTTCAAGAACCGGTGCCACCCGCGGATGGATCCCACGTGAGTCATGCCTGGCGGGTGGGGTTGCAGGTCGCACCCGGCAGGAGCGACCCACTGGCAGTTTCGGCCCTTCTGGGCTTGGTGATTGTGCGGCGCGGTTGGTTGGTCAGGGGAGGATCTGGATTTCGTACCAGATGGTTTTGTATTGGGGTCCGATTTCGAGGAGGGTTTTGCCGGCCTCGGTGCGGACAGGGATGGGGGGCTGGCGGTTGCCGGACGGGTCGAGGGGGAAGAGGCGGACCTTTTGGGCGTCGACGGGGAGGGTGAGCGAGGCCGGGATGCCTTCGCAGAGAATCGGGGCCTCGCCCCACTGGTTGCCGAGGGTGACGCGGCTCTGGCCGAGATCCTGGAGCTTGGCGCCGGAGTTCTGAATGTCGCCGGTGGCGGCCAGGAGGATGCGGCCGGGGGATTTCAGATCGGCGCCGTCGATGGCGGTGATGGTGATGGTGGCCCAGTCGAGGCGGGTCTTGCCGATCTGGAGGGCGATGTCGCCGAGACTGAAGGTCCGGCCGCGGACGAAGCCGGTGAAGACCTTGGTGCGGGGCGTGTCGGCGGTGAAGAAGCCGGCCTCCGGCTGGGTGACGTCCCAGCGAAGCTGGCCTGTGTCGGAGGTGGTCTCGAGGGGCTGCGGACCGCCTTTTTCTTCGAACTCCATGAGCGACTCGAGGTTGACTGCCGCGGCATGCCGCATGGCGTCCTGCGGATCGAAGCCGACATCGAGGGCCGTCAGGTTGCGGGCGCTCATCGTGCGGTGGAGGAGGTCGCGTTCGACCTGGGGCGACATGCCGGCCTCGATGGTCTGCCTGGCTTCGGCCGCATCGCCGCGGAGGAAGAGGGCGGCGCAGGCGATGTGGTGGGCGATCTTGGCGGGGTCGCTTTTGATGTCGAAGAAGCCGGAGATCTTCTGGGGGGTGAAGTCCTGGCTGTGGGAGTAGGTGAAGGTGAAGATGCCGTCCCACTTCTGGAAGCGGCCGAAGGCGGCGATCATGGGAAAGCCTTCGGCGGCGTAGGAGTTGGGGGCCGGGTGGTTGTATTCGCTGACTGTGTAGGCCATGCCGGCCACGCGGCGGGCGGCCAGGCGAGTGAGGGTGCCGCCGTCGGCCGCGTTGACGAGGGCCAGGTTGCGGACGAACCAGTCCTGCGGATCCCAGGGGCGTCCGGGGAACGTGGGATGGTGGAAATAGGAGTGGGCGTCGAGGTAGTCGAGGCCGGCCTGGATCGTGACGGGGCCGTAGTTGAGCTGAGTCCCCGAGACGAGCGACTTCACTTGGAGTTCGTCCTTGAGGAAGCGGTACATCCCCCACCAGTAATCGCGTTCCGTATCGTAGAGGAAGTCGACGAAATCGTTGCGGGCCGCCCGGGTGAGGTTGATGCTGCTGCGGGTGACAACAGGCACGCTCTGGTCCTCGAGACCCTGGCCCGGCTCAAGGCCGACGATTCCGCCGGGGCGGAAGGAGACGCCGGAGAGCTGGTAGACGCCGGGCTGGAGTTCGCTGAAGCCGATCCGCACGTTGTCGTCGTCGGCCTCGGCGACGAAGGTCAGGCGGAAGGGGGTCCAGCGGGTGCCGGCATCGATCCGGGCGGACAGGCCCACGCGGCTCCAGGGCTCGTGGTTCATCATGCAGTTGACGGCCAGCTTGCGGGGCTCGCTGGTGCGAACAAATCCGCTGAGGGAATACGGCTGGTCTTTCCTGACGGCGAGGCGGGCATGCCAGAGCTGGGGGATCCAGGTCTCGCTTCCCATCTCCTTGATGTCAACGCGCAGGGTCCGCTGACCATCGGGGCCGTCGCTGGTGACCGAAGCATCGACCTTCGATTGGGAGTCCGTCTGGATGGACCAGGCTGCGCCCAGGGGCTGCTGGAAGGCGGGGTCGGCGAGCAACTCATCGCCCAGCGGGGAGGCCCCCACGTTCCAGGCCTTCTGGAGCTGGGCGGTTGTGCGGTACTTCTTGAGGAGCCAGTCGTTCCAAAGCCGCCGGTAGGTAGTGGCATAGGGTTCCGGGAGGTTGTCGAGGTCGCCGCCGTTCCAGACGTCGAAGAGGGCGTCTTCGTTGCTGATTTCGACCATGGCGACGGCCGGTTCCTGGCAATAGGCGGTCTTCGTATAGGGATTGACGTGGGTGAGGAGATCGCGGGCGTATTTTTTTTGCAGCTGGATCATGCGGGGCTCGAAGTTGCCGATGCCCTTGTCGTAGTTGGGCCGCTGGTCGGCATGGGGGAATCCCTCCTTGTCGCCGAGGGTGCGGGAGACGTGGAGGTTGATATCCGTGTAGATGCCGTGCTGCTTGAGCTGGCTGATGAGATAGTCGAGGGCCTCGAGCCGCTCGGGATCGATGATGGTCTTGTTTTCGCTTTTGCCCCAGATGGATCGCGAGTCCATGTGGTGCATGCGGACGCAGTTGATGCCAAAACGGGCCAGGCGTGCGGCCAGGCGCTGGGCGTCTTCATGGCTGGGGAAGCAGGCATCGAAGCAGAGGTTGGTTGCCCAGAAGCGGATCGGGCCAGCGCTGGTGGACATGCGACCGTCGACGGTACGGACGAAGCCGCCATCGCCCGCCGGGCAGGGGAGCCAAGCGGAGACGTTCGTCACATTGTCGGGCGCGTCGTAGGAGATGACGAAGGGAAAGGGGGCCGGCTCGTCGGCAGCCAGGAGGGACACCGAGGGAGACGCGAGCAGGGCCAGCAGGGTCGACAGGGCGAAGAAACGCATGGGGGGCTCTCCTCAGGACGGGAAGCGGGAGCTGGACGGGAACGTCCGACGAAAGCGACTACCGCAGCCTAATCGAGGCGAGTGGGGTACGCAAGCGGCGGAGCCGCCCCTTGCCGCCAAGAACGTGAACCTCCCGGGCCGGCGCGGCGCAGTGCCGTCAGGAATTGGCGCTGCGACTCGACGAGCACGCGCTCTGCTGCGACTATGCGGCGCGGGCGTGGACGCGGCGGTCGACGACGCTGAAGAGGGCTTGTTCGACGCCGGTGGCTTGAGATTGGGTGGAAAACGAGCGCAGGAGCCGGCGCCGGCCGGCCTGTCCCATGGCCAGGCGATCGAGGGGGGAAAGGGCGAGGGAGGCGAGGGCCTTTGCCATGGCAACCGGATCGCACGGGGGCACGAGGACGCCGGTCTGCCCATCGACAACGCATTCGGCGACGCCACCGACGTCGGTGGCGACGACCGGGACCGAGGCGGCCATGGATTCCAGGAGAATCTGCGGGAAGTTTTCCTCGATGGATGCCAGGACGGTGACATCGAAGGCGGAAACGATGCGGGAGATATCGTCGCGAGGCCCGGTCCAGGTGATACGGTGGGCGACGCCCAGCGTTTCGGCCTCGGATTTGACCAGGGCGGCGTATTGGGGCGAGTCGAGTTCGCCCACGAGGACCAGCCGGGCATGGGGCACCTGCTGGAGGAGCTGCGGCAGTGCCCGTACCAGGTGGAACTGACCTTTGCGGAAGGAGACGGGCCCCACGGTGCCGAAAACCAGGTCGCCCTCCTCGGCGCCGAGGGACGTGCGCATCTGGCGGCGCTCTTCCGGCGAGAGGTCCGGCGTGTCGCCCTCATCGATGAAGTTGTGGATCGTCACGATGCGATGGGGCCGTACGAGATTGTAGCTCTCGTGGAAGCGTCGGGTTCTGTCGGAAACGGCGATCACCAGGTCGTTGAACATCCAGTGGAACTGAACCCGGCAGCTATGGGCGGTGGCCACGCAAGGGACACCCGCCATCCAGCGGAGGAGGACCCCGAAGAAATGGGCTCGGCTCATGTGGGTGTGGAGGAGGTCGATCCCGCGATGGTGGACGTAGGCGGAGATGCGGCGCAATTCGTCGGCCGGCCAGCGGTGCAGATCGGACCAGAGGACGTCAAATCCATCGGCCTCGGCCTGCCGGCCGATCCACGACTCGGGGCGGCAGAGGAACACGATCTGGTGCCCTCGATCGGCGAGCTGGCGTCCGAGAAGGAGGCAGTGGGTGGTTGCTGCGCTGGCGGTGAGGCCCGAGGTGATCTGGAGGATCTTCATGCGGCGGCGGCTCCCAAGGTGGTTGTTTTCCTCATGAATTGAGGGGCTTCGATCCCATGGCGCGAGCGCTGGTGGCGCACGGTTTTGTGGAGAAGAGCGAGGCACGGCCGGCCCGTGGGAATCATCGGCCGGTCGTTTCAGGCAAATCGCAAAAAAACGTCCCAACCGCCAGAATCCAGGCAAATCTCCCAATTTGCCGGCTTCTTCGGGACTTGCGTGGCGGTGAGAGGAGGGGGGAAGCGCGGGAGCCTGGTTTCCGGAGGCGCAGCGCACCGAAGGGTTCGGCAATCTATGGCGGAGCCGGCAGACGCCGAAAGGGCAGAGAGAAGAGGTCGACAGGGAAAGATAGGGAAAGGAGAGAAGGGCATGAGAGCATTGACTGGTGCGGTATCGCCGGAGTATTCTGCCAATCCCGGTGGAAAGGTGGCGAGGCGAGAGTCTTCCGGCAGGTGCCTGGTGGGTTGCGACCCGGGACGCGTCGAGGGGATCGGGGATGAGCGAGGCGAGATTGTTGGCCGAGATGAATCCGTACCGTTCGCCCGGCGGATCGGAGATGCCGGGGGATGACACGAAGTCGCCGCGCTCAGCGAAGCTCGAAGAGCTCGGGGGGCTGATGGTCACCTGGGAGAAACTGCGGCTGCTCTACAACCTGATCGGACTGGCACCGACTCTGTTCATTGCGGTGGTTGCCCAGAGCCCGATTGTGGAACTTGCCGCCTGTGTCTTCGTGGCCAATCTATGCTTTTGCCTGGGGCCGCTGATCGACGGTTACCTGACCTGGTTCGGAGTGCGACAGCGGGCCGTAACCATCATCCTGTTCGTTCTGGGCACGATGCTGATGCTGCTGCTGGCCCTTGGCTACGCGATTGGGGCCATGTTTGCGCCGTTCTGAGGATGGCTCTTGTTCATCCGGTCGAACGTCGTCGGGAACCTCGGGCCGAAAGCGGAGGGGAAGACTCACAACTGGCCACGCAATTGTTCGAGCACCTGATTCCAGGAAAGCGAGGTTCCGGGATCGGCCTCATGTGCGGCGATGCGGCGGTCGAGTTCCGCGCGTGCAGAATCCGTGAGCGAGACGGGGGAAGTGTCTGCGTCAATACTATCCCAGACGGCTTCCACGACCTTCAAACGTTCATGCACCGGCAATGCCATCAGTACATGGATTGTATGGTCAAGGTCACTGGCCATAGCCGGACTCTCATTGTGGTTTCTCTCAGTCACAGCTCCACGGACAATTGTACCCTTCCGATGGCAGGGGAGCAATCTGGCTGTCGAGCGAGGTTCTACCGCTTTAGCCAATCGATTCCCGACAAGGACGCGAGGGCGAGGTGGAGTGCGTGGGTTCCATCGCGGGAGTGGCCCTGGGCGGCAAGGGCGAGATAGAGTTGGTGGGCCAGGGCCAGGCCGGGCATGGAGAGGCCCATTCGCTTGGATTCGGCCAGGGCGATTCCCATATCCTTGATGAAGTGCTCGACGAAGAACCCGGGATCGAAGTTGTTGGCAAGGATCCGCGGGGCGAGGTTGGACAAGGACCAGCTCCCGGCCGCGCCGGAGGCGACCGACTGCATGACAGTATTCAGGTCGAGGCCGGCCTTGTGGCCGTAGAGGAGCGCCTCGCAGACGCCGATCATATTGGTGGCGATGAGAACCTGGTTGACCATCTTGGTGTGCTGTCCGGCGCCGGGGCCGCCCTGATGGACGATTGTTTTGCCCATGGCTTGCCAGCAGGTATCGAGGGCTTGGACGGCCTGCCGATCGCCGCCGATCATGATCGACAACCGGGCCTGGCGGGCCCCGACGTCGCCGCCGGAGACGGGCGCGTCGATGGCGGCAACTCCCCTGGCGGTGGCCGCCTGGGCAATCTCGACGGCCAGGGAGGGCTCGCTGGTGGTCATGTCGACGAGAATCATCCCTTCGCGGCAGCCGGCCAGGGCCCCTTGATCGCCGAGGACGACCTGGCGGACGTCGGCCGGGTAGCCGACGATTGTGAAGACGATGTCGGACGCTTCGGCCACCGCCCGGGGCGAGTCGGCCCATACGGCTCCTTTCTCGATGAGCCGGTCGGCTTTCGCGCGTGACCGGTTGAAGACGGTGGCGGAGAACCCGGCATCGATCAGGTGGCCGCACATGCTGGAACCCATTACGCCGGTTCCGATCCATCCGATGCCGGTGGTGCCGGGTACGGCCTTGGGGAATGTCATGGGGCTGGTCCTTTCAGGCGGAGGAAGCGGGCAGGCCGAGTGCTCGAGGTTGCCGTGCAGGGGGCGAAGGAGCCGCGACGGGCGGAAGTCGGGACACGCGCAAGGGGAACCAGCGGCGCTGGTCAAGTCCAGCGATGTTCGGGCCGCTGGAGGATCTCGTTGATCAGGATCGCCTGACGCAGACTGCCGGGATCGGCAAGCATGGCGGCCAGTCCCGCCGCGGCGGTTGCCGGGAGGGATTCGACGATCTCCGCCTGGGCCACAGGCTCGGCCAGGGGGACGGCCGGAACGGAGCCGGAACTGACCGGCCGGACCCGGTGATTCATGTCGCCGGCAAAACCGGCGGGCTGATCGGCGCGGTGTTCGAGCTGGGACCGAAGTCCGCCCACACTGCTGCTGACGTGGTCGGCCACGCTCTCGATCACTTCGAGCTCGTCGATTTCCTGCGGGGCGGCGGGTTGCGGGATGGCCGGCCGGGCAGGCAGCGGACGGGCAGCTGGAGGTCTTGCGGGCGGCCTTTGCTGCGGCGGAGACGCCGGTCGTTGAGGGGGCGGAGATCCTGGCTGCTGAAGGGGCCGAGCCTGCGGCTGGCCGCCGGCGCGGCGGAGGAATTCTTCGAGTTCACGGGCGATGGGTCCCTGCTGGCCTCCTCCGGCTTGAGGAGGACGAACGGGAGGACGGGGGCGTGGAGCGGGCGGGCGGCGAACTTCTTTTTTGTTCCCTGCGATCTGGCTGATCGCGCTGATGATCATGATGACCAGGAACACGACCACCCCGATCCAGTCGCCTGCGGCCAGCAGAGGAGTGGAGGTCATGCGGCAGAACCTCCTCGGCGTTGCTGCTGTGGCTGGGGAGTTCTTTCCGGTTTGGCGATGGCGGCTCGCATATCGGTGTCGGCCTGGATATTCCGCAGCCTGTAGTAATCCATGATCCCCAGCTTCCCGCTGTGGAAGGCCTGAGCGATCGCCTTGGGGACCTCCGCCTCGGCCTCGACCACCTTGGCCCGATTCTCCTCGATGCTGGCGACATTCTCCTGTTCGGCAGCGACCGCCATCGCCCGTCGGCCCTCCGCATTGGCCCGGAAGACGCGCAGGTCGGCTTCGGCCTGATCGGCCTGGAGGCGGGCGCCGATATTCTCACCCACGTCGATATCGGCGATATCGATGGAAACGATCTCGAAGGCGGTCTGCGAATCGAGGCGTCTGGCGAGCACGGTCTTGGAGATTCGATCGGGATTGGCGAGCACTTCTCCGTGAGTCTTGGCCGATCCGATGGCGGAGACGATACCCTCGCCGACGCGGGCGATGATGGTTTCCTCGGTGGCTCCGCCGATCAACTGGAGCAGGTTCGCACGGACGGTGACGCGGGCCTTGACCTTCAACTGGATGCCGTTCTGGGCGACTCCGTCGAGGGTCATACGTCCCATTTTGGGGTTAGGGCAGTCGATGACCTTGGGATAGACGCTGGTCTGGACGGCTTCGAGCACGTTGCGTCCCGCCAGGTCGATGGCGGTGGCCAATTTGAAATCGAGCTCGTCCATACGGGCCTTGCGGGCGGCAATGATCGCCCGAATGACCAGGGGAACATTGCCGCCGGCCAGGTAGTGGGCCTCGAGGGCCTTGCTGCGGATCATATCGTCGCCGATGCCGGCCTGGACGGCCATGATCTTGCTGCGGACGATCACGGCCGGATTCACCTTGCGAAAGGTCATTCCCAGGAGATCCCACATGCCGATCCCGGCACCGGTCGTCTTGGACTGGATCCAGAAGCGGAAATAGTGGGCGAACACGGCCAGCATGATCACCACGATCACGCCGACAAGCAGCAGGCCAATGATCATCGCGATCGTGCCAACATCGGGATCCTCTGCAGCAAACAGCATCATGGTTTCATTCCTTCCTGGCCTGTGGGCCGGATCGAGCGGAGGCACCCGATCCGACCGGCAGTGGCCTGCTGGTCGTCGTCGGCCCGAACAAGGGGAACCAGGGCCGCGGGCCCCGCCGAGGCGACCGCCTGGGAGGAAAGCCCGTGGAGCCGGTCCACGTTTCGGAAAGGTGTATTGTCCGGTGAGGGACGTTCAGGGGTGTCCCCCGGTTTACCTGGGAGGGGTCTGGTTGTCAAGCAGTGGAGTCTTTGAACGGGTCGGGGGCGATGGAATCGACGGGTCGGGAGAGTCCTTGCTGCTCCTGGGCGGGGGAGATTTCGTCATCTTCGAGGGGGCGCACCAGGACGTTGGTACCGTGAACGTCGAGCACGATCACGCGTTGGCCCTGTTCGATGGGGACCCCCTCGGTGTAGGCATCGATCGTGCGTCCGTCGACGAGGATCGCCCCGCTGGGAAGCATTTTGCTCTTTGCCTCGCCGGTCCGGCCGACGAGGGCTTTCAGCCCTCGATGGAATTCGTTGTCGGGGAGGACTTCTTGGCTGGGGGCGACAGAAAGGAGGATGCGGCGTCCGATGGGGGTGACGGGCCACCATTTGACGGCCAGTGCGAAGGCCACGGGTACGCCGACGATGACGCCAACGAGGAAGACCAGCCCGACAACCGGTCCGGATCGGAAGGCCATGATGAGGGCGGCCACGATCGAGGCGATCGACAGGAACCCCAGCACTCCCCCCGAGGGCAGGAACAGTTCGAGCACCGCGAGGCCGGCGGCCACCATGATCAGCATTACAGCCCAAACCCAGGGTTCAACCATCAGCGTGCCGCTCCAGCCTTGCGCGATTCCGGGCGGCAGGGCCGCCGGCGGGCACCCATGGAGGGTTGGTCGGGAGCTAGCGCTCGGTTGGCCATGGGTGGTGCCGCCTGTCGCGAATCGATCCGAAAAACCCGACGATATTTGAGGTTGCCTGCATAGGGTGAATTTCGAAGGCCCGGTTTCGGGATCCGAGGCGCTCTCCCATCACGTGCCCCCCAGTGTACCATAAGGGGAGAAGGCGTGTCACGTCGCAGGGCGGACGAACACGCGATTTCCCCGCACTTCGACGACTTCCACTTCGCAGCCGCGCGGCACGACTTCGCAGTCGGCAATCACGTCGACCAACCGGTTCTCGAAGCGGGCCTTGCCGCTGGGCGTCAACTGGGTTGTGGTCGTGCCGCGGGCCCCGAGGAGGTCGTCGTAATCGACCAGGGCCTCATGGCGAACCGCATCGCGAGCCTCGGTGGCAGGCGACAGGCTGGGGAGCCATCGCTGGATCATCATGATCAGGAAGATACTGCCTATGCCAGCGCCGGTCAGGATGAAGAGCGACCCTTTGAGTTGCCGCAACTCGTCGGTCGAGCTGGGCCAGAGGAAGGTCTGGCTGGCCAGAACGATGGATGCCAGCACCATCAGGCCGCCGCCGAGCCCGAAAATGCCAAATCCCGGGAGGACGAAGATCTCGACGAGCAGGCAGCAGACTCCTGCGACGAACAGGATCACTTCCAGCCAATCGGCGGTTCCGCCGAGGAACCGGCTCCAGAAGAAGAGGACGAAACAGACCGCTGCGCAGAATCCGCCGATGCCGATGCCGGGCGACTGCAGCTCGACATAGAGGGCAGCGAACCCGACGATGAGGAGGAACATAGCCACGGGGGGCGACGCCAGGGCGTCTACGAGGAATTCGGCCCAGCCGGGTTCCAGCAGGGCGGGATCGTTCTCCAGGCCGTAGAACCGTTTGAACTCGACGAAATCCTCGGCCACGTGGCCGGCCAACCAGAATCTGGCGGCCACCTCGCCGGTGACGGAGAGGGGCTGGCCCGGCGTGGTGATCGTATCTCCCTTTTTCCAGGCCTCCGGCTCAGTCTGTTCGCGGACCTCGTCCTGGCAGAAGTACTCTACGTACTTGGCGTCGTCGAGGCGGGTGTAGGCGAACACCTCCAATCCGGGATCGACGATCGCGGCAGGCAGGGACCAGGATCGCGACTTGCCGGGGGCGATGGACTGGCGAACGGTCTTGACGAGCTGGCGGACCTGCTCTTCGGAGAGGTCGGTCTGCCAGTTGCCGCCGAGAACGGCCCGCGGCGCCATGACGAGTTCGTCGCAGGCCAGGGCAATGAGGGCGGCGTCGCCGCCGGCTCTGGCAGGCACGTAGGCCACCGTGCGAACCTCGGCCGGATCCAGCGAGGTGGCCAGAAAGACCGCCAGACGAGCGCTCTCTTCGGGAGCGCCCCCCTCGGTGTCGAGCCAGAGGCAGATGAAGTTCACTCCCCGCTGGCGGACAGCCTCTTCAATCATGCGTTGGGCGCGGTTGACGGCCTCGGCGTCGATCGGGCCGACCAGATTGACGCGGGCGGCCACCCAGTTGGCGCCCAGAGAGGGGCTATCCTGGATCGATTCCGGGCGGATGCCCATGGCCCTGGCGACATCGCGGAGGTTCTCGCCCAGATAGGAGACGAATCCGTGCCGGCGGGCTTCGCGGCCGGTGAAGCGGCCCGGTTCGCCCGCGCGGATCAGGATCTCCTCGGACCCGTCGACGGCGTGTTTCTTCTCCTTCAGTTCGGCCAGTTGCTGGCGGGTGACGTATTCGGTGCTGTATTCGGTTTCCACGCGGAGGAGTTCCAGGGCGGGGTCGACCAGGGCCATGGCGGCACCGTCCGGAATGCGCCGCTTGCGGCTGGCGATATCCTGATAGGTGAAGCGAATTGTGGGGGTAATTACATCCTCGTCCGCTCCCGCTGCGCCGATTTCGGCATCCGGAGCCATGACGATCTCGTCGCAAGCGATGGCCGCGAGCACGGCGTGTCCCTGGATGGTTGCGGGGATGAAGGCCACGGTGGTGGCCGCGGCCAGTTTTCCGCCGGAGAGGTATTCGGCCAACTGGTAGCTGGCGCCGAACTGGCTGCCGCGGCCGAATTCGTTCTGGCCCGGAGGAACGTGGAATTCGAAGATCAGGACAGGGCGCTGGCCGTTCTTGGAGGCCTCGTCGAGGGCGGTGACGGCCAGTCGCTGGACCTGTTTGAGGGACTTCTCCGTGATGGGGAGAGTGAGGCGGAGCCTCCAGGCAGCGGCGGGCTTGTCGGGGGGGGGCCCGCCGAGATTTTGGGGGGCCGGCGTCTCAGGGGAGGGAGCCGGTTTCTCGGGAGACTTGTCGACTTGAGCCCAGGAGAGGGCCTGGAAAAGGAGGATCAGCAGGAGGGCGCAGGGCACGACGCCGGGCCAGCCGGCTCGCCACGAAGGCAAGCGGTCAGCCGGTTGTCCGCGATGGCAAGATTCTGCACCCATGCCCGCCATGAGACGGCCTCGCTGTGGTCACCTGACACCGCTGGAATTATAGGGCGGCCCGCAAAATTGCGTCAATCAGACCGAATGTCGCCCCTTGGAGCGGCAACTGGCGGCCCGCCTTCGGCCGGTGTCCGCCGGCGGCCTCGTCGCCCGCAAGGCTATTCGCCGAGAGGTTGGGGTTCTTGGGCCCTACCAGGGCGCGCGGGCCGGAAGGAACCCGTTTTGCGGGGGGGCTTTCCGAGAGGGGTACGGCGACGTGTCTACCGCGTGGCGTTGGGCTGGGGATGACTGGTGACCTCGGCGGCAGACATCTTCTTCACTTCGGTCGCCCACCCGGAGGGGAGCTTGAAGGCGAACGGCCTGGGTCTCTGGATCAGATCCAGAGGATTCATGGGATTGATTTTCACGTCGGCGAATTGATAGCGGTAGGACTCATTGCCGGTGGGAAGGGTGAGCATCAAGCCCGTCGGCTTCATTTTTGCCATATCGAGGATCATTCGCGCGTTGATGTAGTTGCGGGCCTCATCGATGAAGCGAGGCGAGGCATCGATACAGACCTCGTCCTTGGCGAGATTGGGGACATCCAGGAGGCGGATGAAGTAGCGTTCCTTGAGCTTCTGCACGTCGGTGCCGAAGAGGAAGGGGAGCATGGCGCGGACCATGTCTTCGCCCTTCATGTCGTCGTCGAGGACGTACTGGGTGACCACCTGGCCGGGATAGTTGAATTCGTAGATCGAGGTGCCGTCGAAGAGCATCTGCTCGGCGCGCTGGCCTTCAACCAGCTTGCCCTTGACGATCTCGCCCTTGATTTTCCACAGCCATTTGCCGGAGGAATCGAAATCGGCTTCCCCCTGGTCGATGTGATAGGGCACATTCTGCATATTCGTGAACACCGGCTTGAACTCGAAGCGGAAGAACTCGATGGTGATGCGCTGGTGTTTCCTGCTGGCCTGTTCCCATCGGTTCAGGACGTCATCGACTCTCGCCTGTTCATCCGGGGTCAACTGGGGAAAGACTGTGGTGACCAGTTGGGGCGCCCGTCGCTCAAGCGTGGGGGCGTTCTGGGGCACCACGGCCGAGGCGCCCTGGGGGGCGGGCTGGCTGGGCGCACCCTGGTAGGCGCCCTGAGATGGAGCGGCCGATTGGCCGACGGGCTGGGACGGGGGATAGGCCGGCCGGGGCGGGCCCGCGGCCTGGGAATAGGG
Source organism: uncultured Planctomycetaceae bacterium (assembly GCA_964563135.1). Taxonomy (GTDB): domain Bacteria; phylum Planctomycetota; class Planctomycetia; order Pirellulales; family Thermoguttaceae; genus JAAYAY01. Next base: position 34,288 of record CAZLWV010000048.1, on the reverse strand, counting down.
CTGGGGGGGCGCGGGCTGGTAGGCGCCGGGGGCCGGGGTTGCCGATTGCGGGACGGCCTGGGCGACCTGGTAGTTGGGCCGCGGTGGGCCTGCCGTCGGGGACTGCTGGGTGGGCTGCTGCGGGTAGTACTGGCCGAAAGCCGGCGTGCAGCAAACCACCATCAGCAGAAGGAAAAGTGCGCGGAGCGTGTTGCGGGCCGTCATCGCCAGAGTCCCTCCATGAAAGGCTGCGGATCCCGAAGCACCTCCCCGAATGAGGGGAAACCGGAACCAGCCCGGGCCAGGGAGTCCTTCCGTGGGGGGGGTTGGTTGAACGATCGGCGCGCAGGGTCAATCGGCCGAAGTCCTACTTCGAGGGGCGACATTTTAGCAGGAAGCCGGCGAGTCACCCAGAGCGATTTGGGGGCGTTTTGCGGGAAGGTCCCGGCGGGGGGAGGGAACCCGGCGTCAGGGAGCGGTGGCCTGACGGGCAGGAGCCTGGACGACGCTGGCGGTCCGATTGTTGATGATCCGGGAGGTCTCCGTCTGAACCTGAGCGAGTTGGGCGACGGCGGCCTCGTTTCGGACCATCAGCTCGTCGATGACGCGGTTCATGTTGTCAATGGCCCGATCGAGTTTGCCTTCGTGCTGGAGCACGGCATCGCGCTGCTGGGAGACCGTGGCCTTCTTGGCCTGGAGATCCTGAATCTCTTTCTGGGTGGCCCGCTCCTGCAGAACGCTATCGGCAAGGGACTCCTTGAGGAACTGGAGGTCGCGGCGGGCGGCGAGGATCCGATCGATGACCATGGAGCGGATGCGGTGTCCTTCGCCGAAGTAGACCTCGTAGTCGCGGAGGGTGCGGATGAACATGCCCTTGCCGTCTTTGACTTCCGTGTAGAGTCCGTCTTGGGTGAGGACCGGGTTGCCGGCTTCATCGACCAGCACGACCTTACCGTTGAGGTTCATGGTTTCGGCTTCCTGCCGGGTGATGATCTGGCCGTCGTAGAGATAGTCGTTGATCGTGCCGTACTTGGCGTCACCGAAGGTGGTGTCGTTGGGGAAGAGCAGTTCCTTCTCCTCCTTGGTCAGTTTGGCGAGCACGTCGCGGTTGTCGGCGGGCATGAGTTCATACAGCCGCCAGGGAACGTGATTCTGCTGGCCCGCCTGGACGCGTGCGAGTTCGGAATCGGACAGGCGCACCGTGGGGCGAACGATGATCTGATTGCCGCCCACCTGCATGACGGTGAACTGCCCCAGATAGGCGCCTCGCTCGGAGGGCAGCTTTGTCTCTTCGTCGGCGGCGGGAGGCTGATACTGGAAAGCGTAGACGACCGTGTTGGCCTCGATCGCGTCGGGCAGTTCGGCCTGGAGGGTGATCAGGATGCGTTCAGGGGGCGGGGTGATTTGACTCTCCGGATCGGGTCCTTTCTCCACCTTGACGGGAAGGATATTGTCCCAGACGCGGCCACGTCCGATGAGGATTTTGTAGAGTTCCAGCTTGGCCTCGCGGAGGCCCATCTGGCCGGCTTCGGGGTTGCCGTTGAGGATTTCGTCGGCCTTTTGCTGTTCGGCGGCAATCGCTTCCACATGTTTGTTGTAGGACTCGCGCCAGACGCGGTGGGCCTGCAAGGCTCGCGCCGTCAGCACCAACAGCACTAAGGCTGTCACAGCGATGCACCCCAGCAGAATCTTGTTCCAAATGCTCATCGCGTCCTAAGCCACTTCTGAAGGTGTGCGGTTTCTGCCAAGAAAAGCCTACCTTTTCCGAGAATTCCGTAATCTCGATCCTATTTCGGGGTGGGGCCGATGTCAAGCTTCGCGGCGGCATTCCCAGTTTATCTAACTGATTCAAGCCAAAGCACTTGCAGCGATTGGGCAAATCGGTTTCTTCGGAAAGATCGACACAAAACCTAAAGATGGAGAATCCGGTCCACCGAAACGAGAGTGTAGAGGGGTGTTCCCGTTGCAACCCGAGAAATCGGGTTAAGCTGCCCCCCTCGCACGTCGAGTTCGGCCATCCGGCATTTGGAGGCAGAGCAGCTCGGTCGATGAAACAACCCGCAGAAGCCTTCCACCCGGACCACCCATCCGGCGAGGCGGCGAGTGCTGGCCGAGCGACGAAGGATCTCTCCAGAACGACCCCGCACTGTTCTGGAGCGGCCGATCCGGCGTGTGAAATGACCCAGACTCTACTCTGACGGTGACGCCGTCTGAGGACGTAAGCCCATGATGGACTTCGGTCACAAGCGCTATCGGTGCGCTCGATCGGCCCGGTTGGCCGCCGTGCTGGTCCTGCTGGCGGTTGCCGGCCTGGTTGGCTGCAGCCGGAGCCACTATCGGCTCCGGGCGGACCGCGAGGTGCAATGCCTGGTAGAATCAGGTTCCCGCGACCCGCGCTGGCCGCTGGAGAACTACACGATCAACCCGGATCCGCGATCACGATTCTACGATCCGGACAACACCGACTGCCCTCCCATGCCGGTCGACGATCCGACCTCGCACCAGCTCATGCACTGCGTGGACTGCAAGAAGGGCTACAAGCACTGGCACGACCATGGCGACACCCGGTATGCGGAAAACCCGTACTGGAAATCCTATCTTCCCTTGAACAAGGATGGGGAACTGGTGCTGGACCGGAAGGGGGCGGTGCAGATCGCGCTGCTCCATTCGCCCACGTATCAGACGGAGCTGGAAGACCTGTACCTTTCGGCGCTCAGTGTGACGTTCGAGCGATTCCAGTTCGACACGCAGTTCTTCGGCGGAAACGACTCGTTCTTGACGACCTCGGGCCCCTTGAGCGGCGATGCCGCATCGGAGAGCACGTTCGCGAACGACTCGAGCCTGTCGCTGAGCAAGCAATTCGCGACCGGCGGGGAGCTGGTGGCGGGAGTGGCCAACTCGGTGGTCTGGGAGCTGGGCGGTCCGAATTCTTACCGCGTGACGACGCCGCTGACCTTCGCCTTCGTGCAGCCGCTGCTGCGTGCCGCGGGACGGGCGGTGGTGCTGGAAGACCTGACGCAATCGGAGCGCGACCTGCTGGCCAACATCCGGCAGATGGAGCGGTTCCGGCGAGGGTTCTTCAACGCCGTGATCGCCGGACGGGCAGGGGTCCAGGGTCCAAGCGCGGCGGGAGTCGGGCTGCCGTCGGTTTCGGGCGGATTCAGTTCCAGCGCCGGCGGGTTCCTGAGCCTGCTGGAAAGGCAGGTGCGAATCCGCAATCTGGAGGCCAACGTGGTGGGCAACCAGGACAGTCTTTACCAGATGGAAGAGCTGTTCAACGCGAACCGGGTCGAGAACCGTTCCCAGGTCGAATTGATCCGGCAATCGCTCTACGATTCGCAAAGCGACCTGCTGACCGAACGGGCGAGCTACGACGAGACTCTCGACAGCTTCAAGATCACGCTCGGTCTGCCGCCGGATCTCAAGCTGCGGATCGAAGACCCGCTGCTCCATCAATTCGATCTGATCGATTCGCAATTGACGGAGACCCAGGGGGTGATGAACGAGCTGCTGCAGATGTTCCGCGACGACGCGAGCCATCCCACGCTGGAGGTCGAGTGGTACAACGAGCTGACTCCGGCTCGCGAGCATTGCCTGGCTCTGCTGGGGCTGGTCGAGAAGGACATCCAGCGATTTCAGCAGTCGCTTCCCGACCGGTTTGCGAACCTCCAGTTGCTCGCCGCGAGGCCGGAGGCCCAGTCGGGTGACATCGACCGGAATGTCTTCAGCACGGAACGGTTGCGCCAACGCCTGGACGCGCTGCAAGTCGATTTCGACAAGTTGAAGGGGAAGATGGCCGGCACGTTCAACGAGATCCGGTCGATCGAAACGATCCACCAGACCGATCCGGCCAACCCCAAGGCGATGAGCAGCGAGGCGAGGAAGATGCTCGTCAAGCTGTTTACGGAGGTGTACGACGAATTGCTGGAACTGTCGTTGATCGAAGCCCGCGCCAGGCTCGACTCGGTGACTCTGATTCCGATCGAACTGTCGGCGGAGGAAGCCTTCAACATCGCGCGGGTGAATCGCCGCGACTGGATGAACGCCCGTGCCGCCCTGGTCGACCAGTGGCGTCTGATCGAAGTGGCGGCCAACGCCCTGAAGGCCAATCTGGACGTGGTGGTCGAGGGTCGCGTGGATCCGCTGTCGAGCAATCTATTCGGCAGCCCGGCGGTCAACAATACGACCGGCCAACTGCGCGTGGGGCTGGAGTTCGACGCTCCGCTGACGCGATTGGCGGAGCGCAACGCCTACCGGCAGGCACTGATCAACTACCAGCGGACAAGACGCGAATACTATATGTACGAGGATCTGATCCAGCAGAGCCTGCGGGATGCGATCCGCACGATCCGCCTCAGCCAGGTGGACTTCGAGGTGCGCCGTGCGGGGGTGTTTGTGTCCATCATCCGTACCGACCTGACGCGACTGCAGCTCACCAAGCCGGCGGCGAAGGGGGGAAATGTCAGCGACACCACGGCTCGCGACGTGCAGGAAGCTCTCCAATCGCTGTTGAGTGCACAAAACAGCTTCCTGTCAATCTGGGTAAACTACGAGGCCCAGCGAATGAACCTGGATCTGGATCTGGGAACGATGCAACTGGACGAGCACGGCATGTGGGTCGATCCGGGGCCGATCACTGGGGATCGATTGAAGAGGCTGGAGACGGTCCAGCCGTTGCCGGAGGTTGAAGCTCCCTTGCCTCCGGGCCCGGGGCCGGCAGGGGCGCCGCCCATGGCCGGGCCGGTATCGCTGCCCCCTGTGCGAAGTACGGCGACCCACGTACCGGTACGAGCTGCCCAGATGCGACGATGATCATTTGCGGAAAAGGCATGCGTGTTTCCAGGTGGCCTGACCGATAAACAGGAACAACTGGCAATAGCGGAATAACCGCGCCGGCTGCTGGCGATTTGGTTTTGGGCAGCAAGGGCCGTTGATGGCGCCGGCACAGTCCATGTGCGAGGGCGTCCACCGGAAGCCCGTCCTTTTTTCCGGTCTCCGGCTTGCTCGGCCGCGATCCTACTTGATGCCCAGACCGGTTCGTGGCGAACCAACAAGCACTTGTCGCAAGTGCGGGGCGGGATTTCCGCTGGCTCCCACCGATCGCGAAGATCGTCGGGTCTGTGACCGGCCCCAGGCGGGAGCGGGCGACCGGTGACGGAGCGGTAGTGGGCTGGTACCCGCGGGCGGCCTTGCCGCCCTGTAGTGCCAACCTCGGAGACGGTTAAGTTTTTCGCAGAGCCTCGCCATGGGCGGGAACAGTCGACTGGTAACCGAGCGGTAGCTCGCGACCGAGACCTTGGGTCCGGTGCCCGTAGCCGGCCCTGCCGCCGTGGCGTTTTTTGGAAGGTGAGCGGCATGTTGACGGCGCGCTTTCGGATGGGGGCCAATCTGGCCACCTTGGCATGGTGCTTGGTGGCAGGAGCTTATGCTCAATCGGTACCGCAGGCCGGGCCGGTGACGACGTTGATGCTCGATGAACTGCCGGGCCGAACGACCAGGCCCGTGGTCTCCGAACTGGCGCTGGCTCCCTCGGGGGACTACCTGGCCGCCGGGGGAGACGACCACGTGGTGCGAATCTGGGAGGCAAGCACAGGAACGCTCATTCACCGCATGGAAGGGCACACAGGCTGGATTCAGGCCTGTGTTTTCAATTCCCGCGGGGACTTGCTGGCCACGGCGGGCCAGGATCGCCAGATTTTCTTGTGGGATCCGACCAGCGGCAAGAGAGTCCGCCAGTTCGCCGAATCGCCGTCTGCCGTGTCGACGATTCGTTTCTCCCCGGACGGCCGCATGCTGGCGGCCGGGGGATTCGAGGCCAATATCCGCCTGTTCGATGTGGCAACCGGCAATCTGCTACAGACGCTGGAGGCGCCGGACCGCGACGTGCGGGCGGTTGCATTCTCGCCCGACGGCGGTCTGCTGGCAGCCGCCGGAACGGGGGGGCGGATCCGGATCGTGGCGCTCGACCAGAGCGGCAGCGTGCGGGATCTTCCCGGCGATGGGCGAACGGTGGAGGCCCTGGCCTTCCGCGACGACGGCGGACAACTCGCCTCGGCAGGGATGGGAGACCGGGTTTCGCTGTGGGACATGGCCAGCGCGAACCTGGCGGGCAGCCTGCCGGCCCGTCCGGGGAAAGTGCTGAGCCTGGCCTACTGCGGCGGCGACCGGCTTGCCATCGGCGGCAGCTACAACACGATCCGCCTCTGGGACATCGCGACGGGCAGCGAGATTCTCGAGCTGACCGGGCACAGCGGCTCGGTGACCACGCTCGTTTGCGACCCGGGCAATGGGCGACTTGTTTCCGGAAGCTACGACACGACGGTGCGTTTCTGGACGATCACCCGGTGAGAGATCGACCGACCACAACGGAAGAGGAGCGCGACACGAGACCCCGCAGGTTGCTCGCCTGAGCCTTGGCCCGGGTGCGATCGGCGGCTTGGCGAGGAATTGCCGGATCGGCTACATGGAGGTAGTTTGTGGGTTTGCTGCAGAGCTTCAACGCGTGGCGGCATGCAAGGCGTGCCCCGGGCCAATCGAATCACCCATGCGGCTCCAGCCGCGGGGCGCGCATCTGCCGGTTCGAGCAGATTGAACACCGGCTGCTGCTTTCCGCCACGCCGATCGAGATCGGCGCCGTCTACTATGAAGACAGCATCGGCGCCGACGACTCGGGCGACGTGTTCGAGATCACGTGGGAAGGGGGCGCGGCGGGCACGCAACTGACCGAACTGACGATCGAGACCGACAAGGTCGGTGACGGCCTGACCGCGATCGACACGTTCTTCGACACGGCGTCGGGAGGGCTTGGCGTGTCGGGGGCGGGGGCTCTGAAAGTGATCGAGAGCACGGGTTTCACGATCTTGGGTGTTTCCGTCAGCGACGGCGGCACCACGCTGACCTTCACCTTCAGCGGATTCGACGCGGGAGAGAAGCTGCGGTTCTCGGTGGCCGTCGACGAGAAAGGCTTTCTCACGGACAATCCGGTAGCCGAGGGAGCGGAATTCGAGGGGTCCCAGCTTGTCGGCACGTTTACGGCACCCCATTACTACGAACAGACAGGGAGCGATGTTTTCTGGGATGCTTACGACTCGAAGCTGGCCAGTTCGGGCCTGGATCTGCCGGCAGACAACTACGGGGGGTCGGGAAGCGATTCCCATGAAGACCAGACAGCCGGGGCGATCTTCAGCATGGAACAAACGCCGCTGCCGGTGTCGGTGAGCGGCACGGTCTACGAGGACGTGGATCTGGACAACCGGCAGGACAGCGGAGAGCCAGGGCTTGCCGGCGTGAGCCTGTCGTTGCAGCAACTGGTCGACGGCAAGTACGCCGACACGGGGCTCACCACCGTGACCGCGGCGGACGGCTCGTATCGGTTCAAGGACCTGCTGCCGGGGACCTACCGCGTGGTCGAGACGCAGCCAGGCGGCTACTACAGCGTCGGCGCCATGGCGGGCACCGTGGACTCCGCGACGCGGGGAAGCGTACTGGACTCCGACACGATCACGGGGATCGAGCTTTTGGGGGGTGAAGACAGCATCGACAACGATTTTGCCGAGGCGGCGCCGGCGCAATTGAGCGGCCACGTCTATCACGACGCCGACAACGACGGCCTGTTTGACTCGGGCGAAAGCGGAATTGCCGGCGCCACGGTCCGCGCCGTTCGCGTGCTGCCCGACGGATCGACGGCCGAGATCGTCACAACCACCTCCGCCGCCGACGGCTCCTGGGTGGCGTCCAACCTGCGACCGGGCCGGTGGCAGGTCGTCGAAGTGACTCCGCCCGGCTACCTCGACGGACTCGACGCCGCGGGCAATGCCGGCGGCACCGCCCAGAACCCGGGCGATTCGATCACCGGGATCCAACTTCTGAGCGGCCAGGTCGGCGAGAACTACAACTTCGGGGAACTCGTGCCCAGTTCCATCGCCGGCCGGGTGATCGCCGATTTCGACGGCAACTGCACGTACACGGCAGGGGACATACCCCTGGCCGGCGTGACGGTCCATCTCCGCCAGGCCGACGGCGAGCTGGTGGCCACCACCACGACCGACTCGGACGGCCGTTACAGGTTCGAAGGCCTGGCCCCGGGTGTGTACCTGGTGGAGGAGGTTCAGCCGGAGGGCTACTTCGACGGCGGCGATCATGTGGGAACATCCGGCGGGACGAAGCTGTCGCCGGATTCGATCATCGACATCACGATCGTCAGCGCCACCGCGGCCACCGGCTACGACTTCTGCGAAATTCCCCCGAGCAGCATCCGCGGGCGGGTGAGTGTCGACAGCGACGGCGACGGCCGGTACGACTCGGGCGAACCGCTGCTGGAAGGAGTGACGGTCTACCTGCTGGACAGTGAAGGGAACCGGATCGCCAGCACCGAGACCGACGCCGGCGGGCGGTACGAATTCACCGACCTGCTGCCGGGCATCTACGGAGTGGAGGAGGTGCAACCCGACGGCTACTACGACGGCCAGGAAAACGTGGGGAGCGAGGGGGGATCGCTCCTGGCGCCGGATTCGATCATCGACATCGCCCTGCCCGCCGGCACCGACGCGGTGGACTACGACTTTTGCGAGATCGTTCCGAGCAGCATCAGCGGGCGGGTCAGTGTCGACACCGACGGCGACGGCCAGTACGACGTGAACGAGCCGTTGCTCGAAGGGGTAACGATCGAGCTTTTGGACAGTTCCGGAACCGTAGTCGCCACGACGACGACCGATTCGTCGGGACGCTACGAGTTCACCAATCTAGGTCCCGGGACGTACACGGTCAGGGAAGCGCAGCCAGCCGGCTATTTCGACGGTGCCGACCACGTGGGAAGCGAGGGGGGCGAGCTCAAGGCCCCCGATTCGATCACGGGAATCAAGCTCGTCAGCGGGACCGCAGCGACAAACTACGACTTCCTGGAACTGGAACCGGTGAGCCTGTCGGGCTACGTGTATGAGGATCTCGACAACGACGGGATCCGCGACAGCGGCGAATCGGGGATTGGCAGCGTGACGCTGACCCTGCTCGACGCCGACGGGAAGGCAACCACCAAGACGGCGGTGACCGATTCGTCGGGCTATTACCATTTTGACGGTCTGGCGCCCAACGCAACCTACGGCGTGGCCGAGACGCAGCCTGGCGGATACTACGACGGGCTGGATACGGCCGGCACGCAAGGCGGCACGGCGAACAATCCGGGCGACACGATCACCGGAGCGGTGCTTGGAATCGCCGCCAACGGGAAGAACTACAATTTCGGCGAGTTGCCGCCGGCCAGCATCAGCGGAGTGGTGCACGGCGAGCTCGACGGCGACTGCATCGTGGATGCCAACGAACCGCTCCTGGCAGGCGTGACGGTCTACCTGCTCGACGCTTCGGGCAACCGGATCGCCTCCACGAAGACCGACTCCTCGGGCACCTACCACTTCACCAACCTGGAACCGGGCACCTACGGGGTCGAGGAGGTTCAGCCGGCCGGCTATCTCCAGGGCAAGACCCACGCGGGATCGGAAGGGGGAACGGTTGTCGGCGACAAGATCACCGAGGTCACCCTCGGGCCGGGCGTCGATGGGATCGAGTACAACTTCTGCGAGGCGGTTCCCGCCAGGATCTCCGGCTACATCTTCCAGGACGGCCCGGTGATCGAGATTCCCGAGGGAACGGAATTCACCGACGCCAGCGACTACCGCGACGGCAGTTTCACCTCCGACGACCAGCCGATCGCGGGCGTCGTGGTGCAGCTCGGCGACGGCAGCGGAGCCCCTCTGCTTCGCGACGGACAACCGATCACGGCCACGACCGACGAGAACGGCTACTACGAGTTCACCGACCTCTATCCGGGGACCTACACGGTGATCGAGGTTCATCCGGACGACTACATCGACGGCATCGACACGGCCGGCAGCAACGGCGGCATAGCGGTCAATCCGAGCGACGAGATCGACGAGCTGATCTTGAGCCAATTGGCCATCGACCCGGAGAACGACGCGATCATCCGCATTCCGCTGGCACTTGGCGAGAGCGCAACCTCCTACAACTTCAGCGAGGTCCGCGTCAAGGAGCTCGATCCGGTGATCCCGCCGCCCGATCCGCACCCGCCGACCGATCCGCTTCCGATCCCGGACACGCCGATCGGCGACCCCGCGCCGTCGGGAGCGGTGCTCTATGCACCCGGACCGACGCAATGGAAGGGTTCGACCATGTATGGCGGTGCCGGCATTGTGCCGCGGTACTCGTGGCACTTGAGCATCATCAACGCCGGGAAACCTCGCGATGCCGGCAACAAGCAGACCGAGGCCGACATGCTCGCCGCGCAGGCCGTCTTCTTCGATCCGCTCACCTGGACGGGAAGTTCCGTGGATATGGGCGAGTGGGTGTTTGCCGACTCGGAGGGGAACGAGACCCGGCAGGCCCTGTTCGGCATCGAGGGGGGAACTCCGCTCGTCGGCGATTTCAACGGCGACGGCATCGACGAGATCGCGGTCTTCCGCGACGGCATCTGGTTCTTCGATCTCAACGGCAATGGCTACTGGGACGAAGGGGACCTCTGGGCCAAGCTCGGCACGCTGGCCGATCAACCGGTGGCGGGGGACTGGGACGGAGACGGCAAGACGGATATCGGGATTTTCGGTCCGTCGTGGACGCGCGACGACGTTGCCGTGCGCCACGAGCCGGGTCTGCCCGATGCCGCCAACCAGTACGACGGCGCGATGAAGAACGTGCCACCGGAGGAACGTTTCGCCGCCGCCGATCGGCGGATCATGAAGCAATCGGCTCAGGGCGAGGTGCGGTCCGATCTGATCGACCATGTCTTCCAGTACGGCAGCCCGGGAGACGTCGCCATCTCCGGCGATTGGAACGGCGACGGGGTCTCCAACATCGGCCTGTTCCGCCAGGGAACCTGGTACCTGGACATCGATGGCGACGGGCACTGGAGCGCCAACGATCAGTACATTGAAGGCCTCGGCGACGAGGGAGATCTGCCGGTCGTCGGCGACTTCAACGGCGACGGCATCGACGATCTGGGCATTTATCGCGATGGGCAATGGCGGCTCGATAGCGACGGAAACCACCGCCTCGATGGTGCGGATCGCGTCGTCAACTTCGGTGGTCCGCACGACAAGCCGGTTGCGGGCGACTTCAACGGTGACGGGATCGACGAACTGGCCGTCTACCGCAATCGCGTCCGAGAGGTCGTCAGTCCGCCTGCGGGGGCCGTTGCCCCCACGCCTGCCGCCGCTCCGGCCGCGTCCCAATAGCGATCACGAGCCCCCCCCTGGGGGCCGATATTCAGCCAATCGAGTGTTTGGATCGGCCGGAGAGCCGAGCCTGGCAGCGGCTGCCTTTTCGGGCAGCCGAATGCTTTTCTTGACGCTGCGACTGTCACCCCCGACTGCTGCTGAGCGGAACCTGTCCTGTCTCCACGACGCGGCATCGGGAGTCGCCGAAAGACAGGAATGCTGGGTAATCTGGAACAACAACCCCCCGATCAAGGCAAGATTGCCAATTCGAAGCAGCGACCAAGGCACCTTGGACTATCTAGACTGGGTCCGAATGATGTATGCTTTGGATGATTCTTGCAGGGCCTGTTGAGACAGGCCCGCGATGCTGGTCCAAGGGCAAGGGGCAAGAACATGGGCCACGCAGGGGAAAAGTGGGTCGCGTTGTCGACAGGGCATGTCCAGGACAAGGGCGAGAATCGGCTTCGGCTTATCGTGGAGACCATGCCGGTCATGGTTGACGCGTTCGACCATGACGAACGTATCGTCGTCTGGAATCGGGAATGCGAGCGGGTAACCGGGTATTCGGCGCGAGAGATTGTCGGGAATCCGCGGGCCATGGAACTGCTCTACCCCGACGCGGAGTATCGAGAGCATGTCATGGCCAGCGTGCGGAAGGAGGACGGCGACTTCCGGAACCTGGAACTGGTGCTGACGAGCAAGAACGGTGAACCCCGCACCGTGCTGTGGTCCAATCTGTCGAACGCATGCCCGATCGCCGGCTGGGCCACGTGGGCGGTGGGGATCGACATCACGCAGCGCCGGCAGGCTGAGCGGGAGCGAGAGGAGCTGATCGCCCGGCTGGAGGCGCAGAACTCTGAGCTGGAGCGATTCACCTACACGGTCTCGCACGATATGAAGACTCCGTTGATCACGATCAACGGGTACCTGGCGATTCTCCAGGAGGACTTGTCCAGCGGCAACACGGACTCCGTGAGCGACGACCTGCGGCGCATATCGAGCGCGGCGGACACGATGGCGCTCTTGCTGGACGATCTGCTGGAGTTGTCGCGGATCGGCCGATTGATGAATCCGTCCCAGGACGCGCCTCTGGGCGATCTGGTGCAGGAGGCGGCGTTGATGCTCGAGCGTCCCCTGAGAAAAAGGCACGTCGAGCTGGTGGTGGAACCGGATCTCCCCGTGGTCCGCGGCGACCGGGCGCGGCTGCTGGAGGTCTTCCAGAACCTGATCGACAACGCGGTCAAGTACATGGGAGTCCAGGATCGGCCCAGGATCGAAATCGGCACGCGCCGCGACAAAGGCGACCTGGTCTGCTACGTGCGCGACAACGGAATCGGGATCGAACCTCGCTTCCACAAGAGGGTCTTCGGGCTGTTCGATCAACTCGATCCCCGCGCAGAAGGCACGGGCATCGGCCTGGCCCTTGTCAAGCGGATCGTGGAGGTGCACGGCGGGCGTATCTGGATCGAGTCGGAAGGCCTGGGACACGGCTCGACCTTCTGCTTTACGATTCCACCTTTGCCGGACGTCGGCGATGGCAGTCAAGTGGCTCTGAGGGCGAAGCGCCGCTGGTTGTAAGCGGGCTGTTCGGGCCGGTTTCTTCACGGTTCTCCCCGAATGTTCGCCTCGGCTACTCCGGTTCGCGGTGCATGATCGTGGAGCAGGCAGGCCGCACCTGGAAGGACGGGATGCTGGGTGGACGGCAGAGTCTGGCGTCACCCGGTATTCTCGCCTTCGATGGTTGCAGTGTTCCCGTGCGAGTGCGGCTTCACCTCACTGGTTTCCTGCCAGATCGAGGGGCCGGATCCAGATGTTGCGCAGTCGGACCGCCGAGTGATGTTGTTGGATCACCAGCGGGCCGGTGGCCTGCTTTGACTTGTACTCGGGAAACATCTTGTGCTGGGTCGCTCCGAGCACCTTCTGGTGGTACTGGACCAGCACGCCGTTCCAGAAGACGGTCATCCGGGCCGGTTCGACGAGTCTCTCGGCGTCGAACCGGGGCGCCAGGAAGACGGCGTCGAACGTTTGCCACTGGCCTGGCCCCCGCGACGGATTGGCCAGCGGCGGGAACTGGCCGTAGATCGCCCCGGCGATCCCGTCAGCATAGATGTGGCAGGCCTTGGACTCGATGATCTGGAGTTCGTAGAGTCCCTGGAAGAAGACCCCGCTATTGCCCCAGTTCATGGCGTTGCCGTCGGCCTGGCCGGGGGTGGCCCACTCGATGTGGAGCTGGCAATCGCCGAACTCCTTCTTCGTGGTCAGTCCCGCCGTTTTGACGACGTTGATAGCACCATTCTCGATGGCCTCGGCGGTCAGGCCTTCCCACTGGGAGACGTCACGGCCGTCGAACAGAACGATGGCGTCGGCAGGCGGCCCGCCCGGTTCGGGGGCGGGCTGGACGATCGGCGGCTGAGGGCGGTTACGGTCGTGGACCCGCCAGGGGCTGTCGGGAAGCAAGGGGGTGTCGTCGTAGCCCGGTTTCTCCTCGGCAAGGAGCGTGGTTGCACACAGCAGGCAACCGGCTGCCGTCAGGAGGATCGTCAGAAAGCTGGGTGCCGAAGACTTCATGGGCGGAATTCTCATCCGAGGTATCTCCCAAACCGTGGTTCCGTGACGCGAATGGGGCGAGCGTGGATCTCCCCGGCCAGCGCGGCCAACCCAAGGAAAGAAGTGTTGACAGTCGACCAAGACTTGCGATGGGCGGGAGCGGACCATGGGTAGCCGATCGGCAGCTCGCATTGGCTGGCGGCCTGGCCGCCGCAGTTGAGGCTATTCGACCGGCCGGCCCCAGTCAATCATCGGGGACGATGCACGCCAGGGTCCGGCTGCCAGCCGACCGTGCGAGGGGTGAAAGCGAGGCAACTTGCTGCTGGCAAGCATTCCTTGCTAGGATTGATGAATGCCCGCACGCGTTCTGTTTGCCCCCGAAACCGAGAATCGCCCCTTGGCGTCCGATTGTGCCCCATCTGCGGGGCTGCTGGGAATTCTCGCCGGAATGACGGTACTGCTGGCCGGCTGCGGCCATGCAGACCCCGGCACGCCTCAGAAGCCGACGGTGGCGGCGGAGGTTCCCCAGGAACTGGGTTCCCTGGTCGAAGGTCTCCGCGCCGATCGCGCGGCGGACCGGGCGCTTGCGGCGTCCCGCCTCAAGCACCTGGGTGCGGCTGCGGGCCAGGCGGTCCCATACCTGATCGACGCACTGTCAGATCCGAACTGGCAGGTTCGACGCGCGGCCGCAGAGGCTTTGGGGGTCGCCGGAAACAGGCAGGCGGTTGCGCCGCTGGTGGAGGTGCTGCGGAATCGTGACGGGGACTGGAGCGTTCGGGCAGCCGCTGCCCGTTCGCTGGGCGAGCTCGGGGATCCGGCTGCGATCGAAGTCCTGGTGGCGGTGCGTAACGACATGAACGCCCATGTTCGCCATGCGGCGGTGATCGCCTTGGGCCTGATCGGGACGGCGGAAACGGAGGAGCCCCTGGCCGAGGCAGCCCGGACCGACAGCGACGCTGCGGTTCGGTTCTCAGCCGCCCAAGCTCTCGAGGATTGAGAGGAGTCCGTCCGGCCATTGGGGGGGTATCAAATTCTTGAAGGCACGTGGATCCCTATCTATACTGGAAGATTCTTGCACCTTGGGGAGCGGCTTGCGGCTGCGGGCCGGGCCGGATGGAGTCGGGGCTCGGGGGGCAACGGAACAGGCCGGAACCGTCCGCGAGGAAGCGGGCTGCGGCTCGCCAGCCGGATCATCCGGCCGTGCAGGATTGAGAAGGAAAAGCCCAGCATCTCTTCTGACAGACCGAACCCGTCGGTCTGAAGCGACGTAGAACCGTCACGTCTCCATATATCTGTCGCGCGATAATCGAGGCTACGAATGCAATCCGATGTCATTATCGAAACCCGAAACCTGACCAAGGTTTACCGGGACTTCTGGGGTCGTCAGAAGGTCCAGGCTCTCAAGGCCCTGGACCTGGAAATCCGTCGGGGAGAGATCTTCGGGCTTCTCGGACCGAACGGTTCCGGGAAGACGACGACGATGAAACTCCTTCTGGGGCTTCTGTTTCCGACGAGCGGAAAGGCCTTGCTTTTTGGACGTGACGCTACGGACGTGTCCAAGAACGAGCGGATCGGCTATCTCCCCGAAGAGTCGTATCTCTACCGGTTCCTCAATGCGGAAGAGACGCTGGACTTCTACGGCCGCCTGTTCAACATGTCGGCGAAGGTCCGCCGCCAGCGCGTGGCTCACCTGATCAATCTGGTGGGCCTCGATATGGCGAAGCGGCGGCAATTGAAGGAGTATTCCAAGGGCATGACCCGCCGCATCGGTCTGGCCCAGGCCCTGATCAACGATCCGGAACTGATCCTGCTGGACGAACCGACGAGCGGTCTGGATCCGATCGGCACGCGAAACATGAAGGATCTGATTCTCGACCTGCGTGAGCAGGGCAAGACGATCGTCATGTGCAGCCACCTGCTGGCCGACGTTCAGGACGTCTGCGACCGGATCGGCATTCTCTACCAGGGCGAGCTCCAGGAACTGGGCCGCGTCGACAGCCTGCTGGAGATGCAGGATGTGACCGAGATTCGCGCGTCGGGACTGACCAAGGAGGCGGAAGCCGAGATCCAGCAGATCATCGAGAAGCACCAGGGAAAGGTGCTCGGCATGGGTCACCCGACTTCGACCCTGGAGGAACTGTTCCTCAACATCATTGCCGAAAGCGAGGCCCATCCGGGACGTCGGGTGCGCAGTGCGGAGGGTGTCGCGAATGGTTCTTGAGAAGGAAATCCCCGCGTTTTTCCAGTGGATCATGCCGGCGGCGCTCTACTGGGCGATGGTGCTCGGCATCTTCGTGGGTGTTGCGGTGGTGCTGTCGATCATCTTTGCGATCGTGCGCCGCGGGCCGGTTCGCGGCATCATGAGCGTGGCGAACGCCATCGGCGCAGCGGTTGCCGACGTGTTCTGCATGTCGCCGCGGCGTATCACGGCGCTGGCGTGGCTGGCGGTCAAGGAGTCGATCCGCAAGAAGGTTGTGGTCGGCGTGGCGGTGTTCATCGTGGTGCTCATGTTCGCGGGTTGGTTCCTCGATCCTGGCAGCACCAACCCGGGTCGACTGTACCTGAGCTTCGTGATGACGACCACGAGCTACCTGGTCCTTCTGCTGGCCTTGTTTCTCAGCGTTTTCAGCCTGCCGGGAGACATGAAGAACAAGACGCTTCACACGGTGGTCACCAAGCCGGTGCGGCACAGCGAGATCATTCTAGGGCGGATTTTCGGCTTCACCCTGGTGTGCACCGTGCTTCTGGCCCTGATGGGTGTACTCAGCTTCGTCTTCGTGGTGAAAGGCCTCGACCATCAGCACACGCTGAAGGCGGCCGACTTGCAGCCGATCAAGGGAGAGTCGAACGCCAATCAGGCGGAAGTTGCGTTGGTCGGCCTGACCAGCAAGGAGCACGGGCATCGTCACGAGGTCTTCATCGATCCGTCGGGGGCAACTCGGACGCGACAGGAAAACGGCCACACGCACACCGTTTTGATCGAGGGTTCCGGCGATTCGGCCAGTTACCGGGTGGGACCGCCGGAGGGCGTGCTGGTGGCGAGGGTACCCATCCGCGGAAAGCTGCGATTTCGCGACATGAAGGGCGTCGACAAGTCGGAAGGGATCAACGTAGGCGACGAGTGGTTCTACCGGAGCTACATCCAGGGGGGCACCGACGCGGCGGCGATCTGGACTTTCAGCGGCCTGAAGGAGCGGGATTTCCCCGAAGATCGTCTGCCTCTGGAATTGACCCTCGGCGTGTTCCGGACCCACAAGGGGGACATCACCCGCGAGGTGCTCGGCGGCCTTTCCGTGCGAAATCCGGACACAGGGCTGATGGTCGAAATCGAGATCTTCGAATCCAAGGAGTTCATCACCCAGAAGTTGTGGATTCCCAAGCGAATCGTCAAGTTCTCCAACAGCCAGATGGTAAGCCAGCGTGTCGAGACTCCCGAAGGTCTCGTGGCCACGCCTCCCGAGTCGCAACTCGACGCCAGCCTAGCCAAGAAGACTGAATTCGATCTGTTCAAGGACCTGGTGACCGCCGACGGGCGAGTCGAGATCTGGCTGCAATGTCTCGAACCGGGACAGCATTTCGGGGCCGCCCAGCCCGATGTCTATCTGCGTGCAGGCGACGCCAGCGTCTGGCTGAATTTCGTCAAGGGATTCTACGGCATCTGGCTGCAGGTCGTAGTGGTGACGAGCTTCGGTGTGATGTTCAGCACGTTCCTCAGCGGCGCCGTTGCCATGGTTGCCACGATCGGAGTGCTGATCGCCGGGTTCTTCACCGAGCATCTGGTGGAACTGGGAACAGGGCCGAAGTATGGTGGAGGTCCCTTCGAATCGTTCCGCCGGTTGCTCGGCCAGGACAACGTGATGAGCGACCTGGCTCCGGGACTGGGAACGGACGTGGTGAAGACAGCCGACCAGATTTTCCAGCCGGCCTTGAAGGTCATGGGCGCGATCATGCCTCCCTTCAGGGAATTCGGATCGGCCGCGTTCGTGGCCAACGGGTTCGACATTCCGGGTGATTTCATCCTCACGCGGACATTCATGGCGCTGGCCTTCTTCATTCCCCTGTTCCTGATCGGATACCTGTTCTTGAGAAACCGGGAGGTGGCCCGATGACCCCACAACGGACATTCGCCCGCAAGGTTGCTTATGTGGTGGCGATCGGCCTGCTGTTGATTCCGCTGTTTCTGCTGGCCCGCCCTACAAGCACGGGGCGTCCCGGCGGCAAGCTTTCGCAACTTCGCGAGGCCAAGGGCCTGAGCGAGGCCCAGATCGGCGAGATCGACCCCACCAGCGAAACGATGAAGCTGAGCACCTTCGGCATGCGCGGCGTGGCCACGCTGATCCTCTGGCAGAAGTCGGTGGATTATCAGAAGAAGAAGGACTGGACGGGACTGGCGGCCACACTGAACCAGATCATCCGTCTGGAGCCCCACTTCATTTCCGTGTGGAAGTTCCAGTCGTGGAACATGTCCTACAACGTGTCGGCGGAGTTCGACGACTACCGCGAACGGTACCGTTGGGTAATCAAGGGAATCGAGTTCCTGATCCAGGGCGTGGGCTACAACGAGCGCAACCCGGTTCTCCATTGCCAGGTCGGCTGGGACATCGCCCAGAAGATCGGCACCGCCGATGAGAAGGTCCAATTCCGCAAGCTCTTCAAGGCCGACGACGAGTTCCACAACAAGTACCGTACCCCGTCCTTCGAGGACCGCGACAACTGGCGGGTCGGAAAGAGCTGGTACGAGAAGGCCGAGAAACTCGTCAAAGAGGGGGAGAGCATCGGCAAGATGGGCGAGAACATCTTCTACGCCCGCCGCCCCAAGTGCCAGATGGAGTACGCCAGGAACGTCGAGGCCGATGGAACCGCGTTCGGCGAGAAGGCCGGCGAGAACTGGGCCACGGCCCACGGCGAATGGACGAAGGACTTCGGGGCCACGCCGATCCGCACGACCTATCGCGACGAGAACGACGAGATCATCAAGATCGTTCTGAACGACTACGAGGGGCTCGGCAGAGAGTTGCAGCTCATCAACGACCAGTTGGATGGATTGCAGGAGGGGCTGCGCGACAAGCTGCTCCTGGAACGCTGGGAAAGGCTGGAGAAGGCCGACCGCGACGCGTTCCGCTACCTGGTCGGGACCGGCGAAGGGGGCGATGAGATGAAGTCACTTGCCAGCAAGATCGACAAGGTCGTGTCCGACTGGCGAAGCGACAGCATCGAACTGGTGGCGGACATGATCACCAAGCAGCAGGCAGCGGCACTCGAGATGCCTCGTGCCATGCGATCCAGCCGCGAGAACGACCTGGTGAATCTGGCTCTGCAGACGATCGGCAACGCCGCACTGCGGGCCCACGACACCATGCTCATCCGACCGGAGGACGTCGCCCGGCAGCTCAAGGGCAAGTCCCGCCAGGAAGCGTTCCGGCTCGTCGAGCAGATCAACGAGTTGGAGCACAAGCAGAAGATCATCGGCAGCTACCGCGGCACGGTGAACTACGAGGAGTGGGAGTTCCGATCGCGCTACGAGCAATTGCCGGAGACGCTCACCGCCCGTGAGTACGTTTTCAAGGGGCGCGAAGCCCTCGCCGACGGTCTCCTTCCGGAGGCGCAGGATTACTTCCGCCGCGGCCTGGAAGCGTGGGGCAAGCTGCTGGCCCGCGACGACTGCAAGAAGCTGCTCGATGACCGCGACACCAACGACGATCTGAAGGAGATCGTCGACAGCTACGTTGGTCTGCTGGAGCAGCGAGACGAGCTGTTCCCGGAGAACTTCCCGCTGGCTTCGTTCTACGCCGGGATGGCCTCCAAGGATGCCGACAGCGACGTTGCCAAGGCGCGAGGGGCCGGCCAGTATGCAGCGGCAGCCCTGGCCAAGGGCGATGCTGCCAAGGCGGTCCAGGGATATGAGACTGCTGTGACGGCGTGGTTTGATGCGATCAAGACCCACCGGGCCCTGGCCCTGTTGATCGATCGCGGGGTCGGCAACGAGATCCTCGCCGCCGTGGAAGGTTATGCGGCCGCCCTGGGCAAGGAGAACAAGACCATTCAGTCGGACTACGCCTTGGCGCAGTTCTTCCACTTGCAGATGACTCATACTCCGGAGGTGGCAGAAGCCGGCAGACTCGTGGCTGAGGCCGACCGGCACACCAAGGACAGCAAGTACCCCGAGGCCCAGACGGTGCTCGAGGAGAGCCTGAAGCAGTGGCGAGCCCTGCTGGATCGCTATCCGAGCCTGCTCGTCGGGTCGGATCCGATCGTGACCCAGCAGATCAGCGAGACGATCGCGACTTATCGAAAGGTGCTGGAGTTGCGCGGCAAGGAATTCCCTGAGGATTTCCTGCTCAAGGACTTTGTGGAGAAGACCGGAAAGAAGATCTGAGGTCTTTTTCCGGGAACCACCAGCAAGGACTCCCACGGACGTGGAACGGCCGGGAATGCAGGGCTCCCGGTATCGGTTCCCCAGATGGTTCACGACCGGCCGGCACGTTCGGAGGTTGGCGAGGGCGAACAGGCCCGTGGCAGCCTCGGAACGTGCCGGTTGGCTTCTTGGGTGCTAACCGGCCGGGAGATGCCGCACGCGAATTTCGTTTGTTTCCTGGCTACAATCGATTTCCAGGCAGCCTCCGCGGATCGTACGGTTCTCGATGAGGAAGCGGGCCAACCGCGACACGACCTTCTGCTCGATCGTCCGTTGCAGGGGGCGTGCACCGTATTGGGGATCGAACCCCTCGGCCACAAGGTGCGCGACGAGGGATTCTTCAAATCGCAGCGTCAGTCCCCGTTGGACAACCCCCTCCCGGCCGGCAAGCTCATTCAGCTCCTTCCTGACGACCTGGGTGCAGGTCGTGCGGTTCAAGGGGGAGAAGGCCACTACGCTGTCGATCCGATTGAAGAATTCCGGGCGGAAGAACAGGCGGACCGCCCGCTCGTACACGCACGACGGCTCGTCACCGAAGCCAATGGCCTTGGCGTTGCTGGCTCCGAGATTCGAGGTCATGATCACGATCGCCGTGCGAAACCAGGTCGTTCGTCCGTAGCGGTCGGTGAGCCGCCCCTCGTCGAGCAGGCCAAGGAGCATGTCGAACACTTCGGGGGCGGCCTTCTCGATTTCGTCGAGGAGCACAACCGCCAGCGGCTGTCTTCGCATCCTGGCGATGAAATCGCTCGGCATGCCGTCGGAACGGGTCACCAGCCGCTGCGATGCCCAGGGGGCCGAGTACTCGCTCATGTCGAGCCGCAGCAGCCGGTCGGTCTGGGTGCCGATCCGGATGCCTCCATTGGCCTGGGTGCCGCCTGGCTGCGGCAGGTTCTGATCGCGGTCGGGGAGGATCTGGCGCGCGTGGCCGAAGAGATAGTCGGCCAGTGTCTTGGCCAGTTGGGTCTTTCCGACGCCGGTCGGTCCGCAGAACAGGAGCGAGCCGATGGGTCGCCGGGGATCATTCAGGCCGGCCTTGAAGGTGCATACGAGCCGTGCGGCGGCCCGGCAGGCATCGTCCTGGCCGATGACCTGCTGCCTCAAGGCCTGAAACACGTGGTCCAGCGGGAGCGGACAATTGTCGTCGAGCAACCGCTGGGCGAGACCGGTCTGGCGGACGAAGCGTTGGACGGCATGGGCGCTCTCGACGCGATCGCGCTTCTGCTGCCGGGCCTCGTCGGCGAGCTGGCGGAGGAACATCCCGGCACGGCCGGGGAGCGGGTAGTAGGGCATGAAGCGGCGGTAGAGCTGGAGAACGGTTCGGGAGACTCCGTCCTCCACATCGACCCGTGCATCGCGCGCCGCAGCCCTGGCGATTTCGTCGAGCGTTTCCTGAGCGGCGAGGCCGGTCAGTTCCTCGACGCGTACGACTTCGAAGGCCTGGGCAAACCCCGGCAGGAGCCGGCGACAGGCATCCAGTTCTGCCGGAGTGGCCTCGGTCACGAGACGAAGCTGACCGCTTTGCAAGTAGGGAAGGAGGAAGGCGGCGATGCCGGCGCTGGGATCGGTTCCGCCGGTTCGCACCAGTTCGATCATGTTCTCGACGCACAGGACTCCGCCGATCCGGGAGAGCTCGTCGATCACTTGCTCGCATCGTTCCTGCCACTGGCCCAGGTAACGCATGCCGGCGATCAACCGGGCTGCCGCGGTATGCCAGAATCGAGGCTGGCATCGGCCGGAGGAACCGGCCCGCTTGGGTTCAGGCATGCGTTGGGCGGATCGCACCGCGCTGACCAGCAGCGTCGTCTTTCCGACGCCGTCTTCCCCAACCAGGAGAAGGCTTGCGGTCCGATGGTAGAGCCGGTCGGCCAGAGCCGCAATTTCCGCATCGCGTCGGAAGGCGGCCGAACAGGACTTGCGAGAACCGGCCACCGCCATCTCCTGGGCGATCGACGGCAACACCGCAAGCGGACAGGGCTCTGCTGCTGCAGCTCGGCGGCGGGATCGCACGTGCACGAGGACCTTGTCGATCTGGGGATTTCCTGGGGGCAGCAACTGCGACAGATCCTGGGGCGTGCGGCCGGCCAGTTCTTGGTGGACTCGTTCCACGATCATCGCCTGGAGAGCATCGGGCTGGTGACAGTAGAAGCCGATTCCCAGAGTCGGCAGGGAGCAGCAGACGATGCCACCAGCCGTCGTCCCGCGAACGCACGGCACGCGGATCTCGATCGTCTCTTCGCACGGATATCGCCGATTGCTGGCGGGATCCGTGTATTCAGGGCGTACCGTCACCCGCGTCTGGAACAGTATGGGGTCGAGAAAATCGGGTTCCGGCAGGAAATCGGCCGTCTTGGCCTGCCACTCAAAGTAGCGTTTGAGCTGCCCAATGGCGCCGGTGCGAGAGGTGTCGTAGGCGGCAGGAATACCGCCAGACTCCCACTCCAACGTGGCGGCCGTGTATCCGCCGTGATGATCTTGCCAGACCAGGACCGGAATGCCAACCGTTGCCATGGGATCACTCCTGCAGTTCGGGGGGCAGCGGGAGCGACGAGCGGAACGCCGCGACCGGGTCGATTCCTTCGCTGGTCGTCGCCCTCAGGCCACGACGGAAATCGATCATCCGGCGATAGCGGCCCTGAGTCGCGGCCGTCTGCCACGCATAGACAGCCACCACCGGTTGCCAGCGGAAACGCTGGTTTCCCTCAAGGCCGGGTTGCGGAAAGTGGGTATCGCCTTCCGCATTCTCTCCTTTCAGATACTCAGCGAGCACTCGGCCGATCCGCTCCGGGGATTCGGCGGGCAGAACCACCACCTGAACGGGCCGCAAACGTCCCTCCCGATCGGTGAACAGGTAGGTTCCCTGGTGCTGTTTCAGAAGAAAGCAGGCGAGGGGTCCTTCGAAGGCGAGTACATCGAGATGGTGCGATCGCAAGTCCCTACGATCCAGCTCCAGATCGGGAAACATCTCCCACCAGGTCTTGGCGGCCGTCGTTTCGTCTTTCTCGCCGGGCCAGTGGGCGGCCATGAGACCGTGCAAAAGAGAAGCGCCGTCCGCACCGCCCGCTGCCGAACTGGAGGGGACCTGGAAGCCGTGGCAGGGAAGAATGTCGGCAGCGAGGCATGCCCTTTCCCGGAGCCCGTCGGAGAGGCTGCGAACCATCACCACCACGTGCTGGTGGGGCCAGCCCTGCTCGGTTGGCTGAAATGCGTGGAGCACGGCCAGCTCGTCGCAAAGGTGCGCCAACTCTTCCGTGAGATGGTCTACGGAGAGATTGGCAGTCCGCGCCTCGCGACGCAACTCGGCCAGGTAGTCGTGGATATCCTGGGCGGCGACCATCTCCTTCAGAATCTGGCGTGCGGAGATGCCGGGATCGTGGAAACCAGCCGTTCGCCTCCTTGGCTGGGGACTATTCATGGCCGGCGCGATTTCCCGCACCGGCTTCTTCCTGGTCTTCCCGTCCAGCCATCGGATACGTTGCTGGAGTCCTACCAGGTATTCAGAAACGGCCAGGTACCAGAAGTCGTTGAATTCGAACCGGCCAGCCTCCCTTCTCTGCGGATTCTTGTGGGGCCTGCAATCGCGTTCCACGCGATCAACCATCTGCCGGGCACGTGCGAGGACGTCTGCCCGATCGGTCAGCAGAACGGAGCGTTCCCGGCCGGGACACGGCTCCGCCTCCCGCAGGGCAGCTACCTCGACGTCAAGACAGTTGCCGCTCCGAGCCAGAGAGATCACTGTGGGAACTGTTGTGGGTACTCCGGCCAGTTCGATGGCCAGCGGATGGACCACGTGCTCCTCGACAGCCCGCTTCATTGCCCGTGCGCCGAGTTCCGGATGACAGCCCTGCTCGACGACCCACGACAGCGCCTGGGGCGAGAGATCGAGCGCGGACTGCCGCCGCTGGAATCCCTCGCGAGCCAGGACCAGGGAGAGGGTCCGACGGGCGATAGCTGCCAGTTCTTCGCCGGAAAGGCGGGCGAAGGGGATGATCCGGTCCAGGCGGTTGAGGAGTTCCGGCCGGAAGAACTCCCGTACCGCCTTCAGGAGCATGTCGCGGGAAGCCGTGTCGGCCGGACCGAACCCCGAGGCGATCGAAGTCTGTCCGGTCCCGAGGTTGGAGGTGAGAATCACGACCGCACTGCTGAAGTCGACCGTTCGGCCGAGCGCATCGGTCAGCCTGGCGTCGCCGAGAATCTGCAGCAAGAGGTCGAATACGTTGGGATGGGCTTTCTCGATCTCGTCCAGAAGCACGACGGCCGCGGGTCGCTCGCGAATCGCGCTGGTGAGCAGCCCCTCCGGACGATCGAACGTACCTGTCAGCCGCGCCGCAGCGTCGGCGGAGAGGAACTCGTTCATGTCGAACCGCAGGAGTCGGTCTTCGTCGTGGAACAGAAACCGGGCAAGGGCCTTGGCACATTCGGTTTTGCCCACGCCGGTCGGGCCGAGGAACAGCATCGAGGCCAGCGGCCTCTGCGGATCGTTGAGCCGCGCCTTGGCGACGCCGACCACGTCGACCATGGCTTCGACCGCTTCGCGCTGGCCGACGATCTGGCCTTCCAGGGCCTTGGCAATCTCCGGGCGTGGCAGGCGGACGTGCCGATCGAGAAAACGCGCATCCAGGCCGCTCTGCCGCTGAAACTGGTCGAGAACGGCGGAACGATCGATCTGGGCGCCGGCTCCCGCCGAGGCCAGCCTCTCCAGCAGAATGGCCGCTTTTCCTGGGTACGACAGGCCTGGTTGGTAGCGCCGCGTGAGTTCCAGAACGGCCGGCAGTACTTCGATGCCGAACCGGCAATCGTGACGCAGTTCCAGGCTACGGATTCTTGCCAACATCGAGGGCACGAGTTTCTCCGGGGGAGGTTCCTCCAGGCTGACGAGATGAAAGAGATCGGCGAAACTGCGGTCGCGTTCGCGAAACACCCGCAGTGCTTCCGGAGTCATTTCGGCAAGCACGCGCACGTCGCCCCGCTCCACGTAGGGTTTGAGGACGTCGCCCACCGACAGGTCGGAGTTGCTCGTGCGCCCGGCGTGGTAGAGGCCGAGGAGATCGTCAAAGAACAGCACGTGGTCGCGTTTGCGGGCATGTTTGAGGATGGCAAGAAGCCGATTCTCCCACTGCCCCAGATACATCATGCCGGAAATGAGGCGCTGCGGTGCAAGATGCCATACGTTGCCGTTGCGATGGAAGGGCGACCGCCGCCGGTTCACGCGCCGGAAGACGAGTTCGTGGACCAGCGTGGTTTTGCCCACCAGCGGCGGCCCAGCGACCATTACGGCCCGACGTTTGGCACCTTCGAGATGGCGCTGCACTTCGTCGAGCAGGGAGTCTGCCCCGTGAAAACGGCGGAGTTGCTCCGGGTACATGTGGTCGAGGCATGTGCCCACCCGCTCCAGCTCCCTGGCTCCATCGACGTGCTCAACGCTGCCCAACAGGGCAAGCAGGTCGTCGCCTTTCCGATCCGGTTTCTGCCCCGCGTCGATATCGATCTCGAGGTAATCGATCCACGATTTTCCAGCCGGAGCGAACCGCTCCAACAATCCGGCCAACTCGTGTTCGTCGGTCTTTTCGACGCCGCGAAAGAACTCCGTGTAGACTTCCAGGGCGCGAGACTGGAGCGTCTGCCCGCGTCCCACTTCAAACCAAGTTTCCATCAGGAGGGGAGAGAATGCGATACGCCGCGACAACTGCGGGAAGACCACGACCGGGAAACTCCCATGGAACGACTGGCGCCGCAGGTCGACGCGAAACTTGAGCGAATGGAGCCGGAGCTTGGGGCAGAAGGTGTAGCCCGCCAATTCCCGGTGCTTGCCGTCGCGTCCCATCTCGCCGAACCGCTTCCGCAGGCTGAGAGCCAGCCTGGCTCGCGCCTTGGCAATCTCCCGGTCGCTCTCGCACGGCTCCCCGAAGAACAGAGGCCGGATGGTGGTGACGCCCCTCGGCAAATCCGCCGTACCGGATTGGATGAACAGGGGGAGTTCAGTTCTCACCGGCCCACTCCTTCGCACGCACGAACAGGTACTCGGCGATCAGCGATTCCAGAGCGCCGGCCAGTTGTTTGCCCTTCCAGAACAATCGCCGTCCAAGCCTCTTGTCTTCGATCGACTCCGACTGGTCGCAGTAGATCCGGCGAACAGCCCGATCACGGAGGCCCCCAGGCGTATCGATCTTGGAGGGAGGCTGGTACTCGATCAGGGGGACGGGCGTGGTGTCGACGAGGCAACGCACCCTGCCTGCTCCCGCTCCGAACACGTGGAGACCGCTTTCCGGCTCCAGGAGAAGCTTTGCCAGCGGACCGTGGATTTCCAGCCCAAGCCCCACAACCCGGCGATTGGACTCCGCCGGCAGCGATCCCCACTCGGACTCCTTTTTGGCCATCAGCCGGGTGCCGTGGGTCTGCCGGCCCGGCTTCTCGATTCTGGAATGCTGAGCGCCAAGCAGAAACCATCCCCTTTCGGCGGGAACCGGATCGACTCGCGGCAGGATCGGGTAAAGACTCACCTCGTACTGGCGGCCGTGTGCCAGGTCGAAGTAGGCGCGGGCCAGTTCAAGCATCCGATGGCTGCTCTGGCCATAGACGACGATGGTCACCCGGTCCGGTGCGAGGTCGCACCGTGCAAAGAGGTCGAGATATGTGGCTTCCAGCCTCGAACGAAGCTGCGACAGATCGTGCTCCAACTCCGCAACAGCCGTCCAACGGCCCGCATAGTACTCCACCAGGGCGCACTCCTCCAGTTCGGCAAACGACTCCGCCAGGCGGTTGGCGCGGCCGATCTCGTTTCGCAGCGTCTCGATCTCCACGATCAGGGCAGGGTCGGGAGGCAGGACATGACGGCCGAGGGCGGCTGCGCGGCGCGCTTTGTTTCTGCGGCGCGTTTCGATCGATTCCCTGCGATGAAGGCGATTCTGGAACCCCAGGATCACGTGGCTTTCGCGGAGCCGGAATGCCTCCCGCCGCAAGTCGGCCACCGAGCAAGCCAGTCGGGAGGCTCGCTGGCGGACGTCGGTCAGTTCACGGCTGTCGCGCTCCGCCAGGGCCTTCGCCCGGACCCGGACTTGTCGGTCCACAGCATCGATCGTCGCACGAAGGGGCACCTCGGCCGGATAGGCGTTGACCGCATCGGCCAGCGGGGTCAGCAGGTGGCGATCGATCGCCCGTTGGATCGGGCGGGCCCCGTAGCGCGGATCGTACCCGAGCCGGACGATCTCGCCCACCAGGGCATCGGTGAAGTGAAGCTCCAGGTCGCGACGGCAAATGCCCTCGCGGCGGTGGAGCAGTTCGAGTTGCCGCCGTGCGATTTTCTCCAGGGCCGTTTCCGACAGCGGCAAGAACGGAACGACGCGGTCGATGCGGTTGAAGAATTCCGGACGTACAGAAAGCTCCACCTGGCGGAGAAAATGCTGCTCGGCGCCACGGGCGGAGCGGTTGCGGTCGTCGAACCCGACCCGCTGCCGGCCGAACGACTCGCTGCCCAGGTTCGAGGTCATCACCACCACGGTGCTGCGAAAATCGGCCAGGCGGCCACTGCCGTCGGTCAGCCGTCCCTCCCCGAGGACCTGGAGCAAGAGATCGAAGAAACTCGGATGGGCCTTCTCGAATTCGTCGAACAGCACGATTGCGAACGGTTGCTGCCGGACCCGTGCAGTCAGCACGCCCTCCGATCCCCAGGCGCCGCCGATCAACCTTTCCACGGAAATCGAATCAGCATACTCGCTCATGTCCATGCGGATCAGGCGCTGCCGATCCTGAAACAGAAACTCCGCCAGGCACTTGGCCATCTCCGTCTTGCCCACACCGGTCGGCCCGATGAACATCAGCGAGGCGATCGGCCGATCGGGCCGGGTGAGGTTGGCCTTGACGCTGGCCAGCAGATCGATCACCACGTCGATTGCGGCGTCCTGGCCGATCAACCGCTCCCCGAGCCAGCCGCGGACCGTGTCCGGATCAAGGGGCTGGCGCTGGTCGAGCAGGACCCGGGGAAGTCCCGTCTCTCGGGAAAAAGCGGCGGTGACGAGGCTCGCGTCAACCGTGCTGTCTTCCGGTGCCGATTCGAGCAGACCCCGCAGAAAACGGAGCGGGCGGCCCGGGTAGACCGAGTAGGTGGCGTAGCGGCGGTGGAGACGGTCCAAGGTGTTCACGGCGTCGCCGGTGACGGTCAGGCGGCGGGGCCGCGACCACACCCTGGCCAGCTTTTCCAGGATCGCCAGCCCCTGGCGATCCGAGGGGGGCCTGACCTCGATCTGCGAAAACGCCTGTAGCAGCCCGGGCATGTCGCGATGGAGGATCGTCTGCTGCTCCGGGGTACACTCAGCAATCGCCAGCAGTTCGCCCCGCTCGATGAAGGGACGGAGGAAATCGGCCACCCCCTGGTCGCTCGCGGAGCACTTGCCCACATCGGCCAGCTCCATGAGGTTGCCCAGGTGGACCACTGAACCGGTCTTGCCCGCTTCCCGACACACGGCTTGGCAGCGGTCCTGCCACATCGAGAATCCGACCATTCCCGCGACCAGGCGGGCGCCACTGGTGGACCAGAAGGGCCGTGTTGCCAGGCCGAAGTGTGCCCGGCGCCGGGCCAACTCGCTGACAAGGGCCGTCTTGCCCACACCGGAGGGCCCCACCAGGAGGACACTGCTCCGCTGGTTGCCGGCCAGATAGTCTCCCAGTCTCTCCAGCAGCGGCTCCACTTCAACCACCGGGGCCCCTGCCCCGCGGCACAGGTTGGTGGCCACCTCGGGGAGCACACGTTTCGTCCGATCCCGTTCCGTCTGGGCAAGCTGTTTTGGCGTCTTGATCTCGACTTCCATCGGCAGTCGTTCGATGCGAATGGACTTGTATCGATCGAGCCGGCAGACGTACTCGAGCGATATCCCCAGCCCGCTGCGGCGCAAGGCGAAAAGGATCTCGCTCTGCAGAAGTCGGGGCAGATCCTCCCGTCTTCTGCAGACCACCTCGATATCGAGGACCGGTACGCAGGCCACAACGGCCTCAGCACCGTGATCCCAGAAGACGTAGTGGAACCGCAGAGGCGCGGTCGTCCGCCATGCGGAGAAAACACACCTGTCGCTGCCTCGCTCCGGGGGTTCCAGGTTGACGGTTACCTCCCCTGAGGCGGGCATTGTGCCGAGCAGCCGGCGATGGATCTCACTGATCGGCGTATCGGCGAGGATTCTGGCCGCATTGCGGGCCAGCCGCTGCCTGATCCGCGAGCGTGCTGGCCCAAGCTCCGAGAGTTCGGGGAATCGGGGCGGCAAGCCGAGGACCGCCGCCTTCTCGATCGACAGCCAGGCAATATCAAGATGGAGTTGGTGGTTCGGCATCGCTGGAGGAGGACACGCCCAGAAGGCGGGCGGGTTCACGCGATTCGGACGAGATTTGGCTCGCCGTGCTGCTTGTCGTACCTGGTGAAGCCTTTGCCGTCTCTTGTTTTTCGCAGGTCGGCGAGAACCTGGCAAGTGGCGTTGAGGCGTTTCCGCGAGGCAGCGCTTCGTTCTGCAATGCCGTGCTGCCGGGTTGCGTCATGGTCGCACCCTAAGAGATCCGGCCAATTCCGCCCCTACGGGCCCAGCGTGTAGATCCGATATCCGTCACCCACCTCGACCGGCGCGCGGCCAAGGCGACGGTCGAGCCGATCGTCTTCTCCTTCGGGTCCCGCGACCACCAGGTGACAGCCGCCCTGCGAACGGCACAAGTCCAGGGCCTGGTCGAGGTCCGGCCGGTCCGGCTCGATGAACCAACCGGGACGATGGCAGTAGTAGAGGAGCGTGATGCTCGATCCGTGCATGGTGGCAACCGGTTCTTCCGGCGGCACGAGTCTTTGGATCGCCTGGCCGGCGGTTACGACTGCACGATCTTCATCAGGAGTGGAGAAGGCCGGCTTGACGCCATAGCGAAGGGAAAAAAGGAGTGCCAGCAGGATCAGCCCAAGAGTGGCCACCCGCCCGGGGCTCATCCGCTCCCAGACAAGCTGCCACCCCAGCCCGACCATGATACACAGCGGCGGCAGCACCGACATGTAGTAGTAGTTCATCTCGTGGAACTTGCGAGGCAAGGCCAGCACCAGGAGCGTCATGGCCAGCAGCCAGGGCAGGTAGCGAAGCCAGTCGCGGCGCAGAAACGCGGCAAGAAACAGGGCAAAGCCGACCGGGGTCAGGATCACGCCGGTCAGTTCATCGAGCACCTGCCGGTAGAAATCGCCTGTCAGGAGCAGCGGGTCCGGCGGGCGGTAGCTCGACGCGTTGCCCTGCAGGCTCGAGTAGATGTGTTCCGCATAGGGGCTCCCCGGTGCTGCGGTGCCAATGGCGTGGAGGCACCAGAGAGTAACGGGAATCGCGGCAATGAGAACCGAAGCAGACGCCATCCAGAGTCGCTGCGGAAGAGGGGATCGAGGATCTGCGTCGATCGGCCCCCACTCGACGGGCCAGAGCACCGCGGCGGTCAGCGGCACCAGGAGCACGATCAGGTAGACCTTCGTGAGAAGAAGCAGTGCAAAACACACGGTCAGTGGAACCAGCCAGAGTGAGCGGCCCGTCAATAGCCAACGGTCGACACCATCGAAAACTGCCACCGTGAAGAACACGATCGACGCATCCAGCATGAAGGTCTGGCCGTAGACAACGCTGATCGGTGCCAGCGCGAGCATGAGGCCAGCACCAAGGGCGGCCTGGTCGCCGTGCCGGCGTCGAACGATGGCGGTCAGGAGCAGGACGCTCGCCGCCAGCAGCCCTATGCTTGTTGCCCGGCCCCAGACGTCGAGCGAGCCGCCAAACCACTTCCAAAGCGCGGCGGTCAACTGGGCCGAAACCGAGAATTCCAGCATGTGCAGCGACCGCTTACCCCCCACGAGCACATCCATCGTGGGATAGAAGAGCCCAGTGCGCCCCTCGGCCCAGTTTCTCGCAATCATGCCATAGATCACACTCTTGGTTGAGAAGTTTCCCACCAACGGCCGTGTGATCCCCAGGCTGCGATAGCCGATCGTTGCCAGCAGGAGAAGGAGAAGGAGTGCACGAAAGTGGCGAACCCTGGGCAACTGGGAAAGGCTATCTTGATCCAAAGCATCCGTGCCAGGCATATTCGTGGCAATTTCATGGAAAAAGATGCGGGTTAGGAGGACTTTGTGGCCGAATATAGCGGTGCGGCCTGGACTGTCAACAGGGACGTTGGCAGGCTGGGCAATCAGGAGAAAGAGGGCTCCGGCCCGTTCTCCCGAAAGTTGCCACGGCCGATATCGGCCATCGAAAGGATTCGGTGGCCCGGCCGTGCAGCCTGGACGAGCAGACGAGGATTGTCCGGCCGACGACTGCCGCAAGGGATCGCCAGCGGAGGCGATGCTTCCCGGCAGACAGCCGGCAGGCGACGTCCGAGTCCTGCGGGTTCGAGGTCTTACGCAAGACAGAAGGTCATTCGATGACTCATCTACGACTTGCCCTGACGGTTGCCTGCCTGCTGGCCGTGTCGACCGGTTGTCGCATGTGTGCAAGCAAGTTCGACTACTGTGGCCCCACGACGACCAGCCCGTGCGGCGAGTCGTGCGGCCTTTGTGCACCGCGATCCGGCTCGATTCTGACCGGGGCGAACCAGGTCGCATACCACGAGGACGCAGTGATCCGGTCGGAGCCGACTCTCCCGGGCGAGCTTGGCCGCAGCGATTTCGATGCCCCGATCATGCCTCGCCAGACGGTCGAAGGAGTCGAGATCGAAGGGGTCATCATCTCTGTCGAAGACGGAAAAGTGGAAGAAACCTCCGAGCCCCAAACGCTCAGCGTGTCGGACGCCAAACCGACCCCCGCGCCCTCGACAGCGAACCAGGGCTGGTCGACGAAACAACCCTAGTGCTCTGTCAGAGCTGAATTCTTGGAGTCAATGGCGTAGAATCGTGCGACCATCGCCGAGTTGTTCCGCAGTCTCGATCCCAATTATTGGCTGAGACGAAGCACCAGGAAGCGTCACGAAGACGGGTGCTCCATGAAGCAGACCCTGCTGAGTCAGCACAATGGTTTCTGGCAGGGCGTGCTGATTCTTGCCACGGTCGCCTTCTCGTGGCTGGCGATGCAGGTCGTGCACGAAGGGGGGCACATTCTCCATCTTCTCGCTGCCGGCGGGTCGGTCGAACGACTCACGTTGCACCCGTTGGCAATCTCCCACACACTGCCGGCGGCGAACCCCTGCCCATTGGTGACGGTGGCGGGGGGACCGATCTGGGGCGTGCTACTCCCCCTGGTCCTGTGGTGGCAGGTTGCCAGATGGATCCCGAGCCGCGCCTATCTGGCCGCGTTCTTCCTCGGATTCTGTCTGGTCAGCAATGGCGCGTATCTGGCGGGCGACGCAGTCGTTCAAGGGGGGGATGGACGAGAGCTGGTTCTGCACGGGGTTCCTGCCTGGACACTTGTTGCCGCAGGACTATGTCTTGTGGCAGCGGGACTTTACGTCTGGCATGGTCTTGGCGGGCATTTCGGTCTTGGCAGGTCGGCGCAGCCGGTCCGTGCGACCGATGCGCTGGCGATGGCCGCCCTTCTGGGACTGGTGGTTCTGGCAGAACTGATCTGGCGATAGGTGCCAAGTTCGTATGGCAATTTCCGGTCGGGCTGCTACTATAAAGTGACACAGCCCTATCGCCCGCCGGGAGCCTGTCGGAGGCACGCCCTGTGCCGCCGAGAGAGCGACCGATTTTCACGCCCGTCACACGACCGCAACCGTCCCCGTTGCCCCGCCTGGACGCAGCCGCCATGGCCCGCAATCGACGTACAAATCGGCGTCATGGATCCGGGACGCATGTCCTTTCTGCGGTCACCTTGCTGGCGATCGTACTCCCCCTGGTAAGCTGGGTATTTCTGGAACGCTGGTGGAACGGCGGCAATCCGGCCAGGGGCCCCATGACATGCGAGGTCCGCCGGGATGCGTTTGTCCATGAAGTGTCTGAGAAAGGAACCATCGAGTGCGCCGGCAACGTCGAGGTGAAGAACGAGGCCGACGCGAAGGGCTTCTACGCGACCACGATACTCGAGATCGTCGCGGAGGGAACGTATGTCGAGCCAGGCGATTTCCTGATGCGTCTGGATTCGAGCCCTCTGGAAGAGCTTTACGTCCAGCGAACGATCGAGTGCAACGAGCGGCTGGCGAGTGCCGTCAAGGCGGAGGCGGCGCTTGAAACCGCACGGATCCAGCTCGACGAGTACACCAACGGCCTGTTTCCCCAGAAGCACCAACTCCTCGGCGACCAGCTCAACGTGGCCCGGGAGGAGGTCCGCAAGGCGGAGCAGACGCTCGGCTTCAGCATGTCGATGTATCGCCAGGGGATTCTGACCCAGATTGCGGTCGAGGCCGATCGGTACTCTGTGGAGCGGGCCAGAATGCAGTTGAAGGAAGCGGAGACCAAGCTCTCGGTGCTGGAAGAGTTCACCCGGAAGAAGCAACTGGGAAGCCTGAATGCCGCGCTGGCGGTCGCCGAGGCGAACCTCCGTTACTGCCGGCACGTCCACGACCTGGCAGTCAAGGAGCTGGATCACATCAGGGAGCAGATCGAGAAGTGCCTGATCACGGCTCCCGCAGCGGGGAACGTGGTGTACGCAAACTACGAGAGTCGCGGTGAGCGGAAGGTCCTCGAACCCGGAGTGACGGTCTGGGAGCATCAACTGCTGTTCCGCCTGCCCAACTCGAGCGAAATGCAGGTGGTGGTCCAGATTCCCGAAGACAAGGTGGCCCTCGTGAAACCGGGAAGCCCAGCCCGGGTCCGCTGCGAGGCCTTTCCCAACGTCGAACTGAAGGGACAGGTGAAGAAGGTCGATGACTTCGCCTCGCCGACCAACTGGTGGGGCCCAGGGACCAAGGTCTTCAAGACCCTGGTCACGATCGACACCGAGAGCGCGAAGCGGGCGGGAGTCTCCCTGCGTCCGGGCCTGAGCGCCGAAGTCTTCATCGAGGTCGAACGGAGCGACGCGGAACTGATGGTTCCTTTCCAGGCCGTGCTCAAGGAGGGGCCAAGGCGGTTCTGCCTGACCTACGACGGGCGCGGCTTCCAGGCACGGGAGATCGAGACCGGCCCCTCCAACGGCAAGTTTGTCACCGTGCGCCGCGGCCTGGAGGCCGAGGAGCGCGTTGTTCTGGGAGCAGCCAAGTACCGCAAGGAAGT
>CAZLWV010000047.1:0-49533 GCA_964563135.1 uncultured Planctomycetaceae bacterium | reverse complement strand
GCAGAATCGGGCCTTTTATAGTGCCTGATATTATCTTCGACTAGTTTATTTTCCAGTATCGAATTTAATTCTGATTCGGCCACATCAGCAATTGAATTGACAATTGAAGTAAAAGCAAAGCCGGCTGACTTGGCGATTTTAAAATTACGGTTGTCTACAAGACTGCCAATTTTTGAAAAAGGTAAAGTTTGAAGTTTACCTTTTCGATTTAAGACTTTTTGTTGCTTTTGACTTAATAATCTTGAAGTCATTTTGACCCAATTTGAATAGGATACTTGGCTTTTTAAATTGAGAAGTTTTTCTTCTTTGCTAGATAAAATATGCTTACCATGAGCAAATAAATTTTTTAAAAAATTACGATATGGCTTTAAAATGGCAGAGTTCAAAAATCGTTTTTGAGTTGAAGGATTAATTTTTGATAATTTGAGTAAAAAAAACTGGATATCGTTTTCAATTTTTTTAGAGGCAAAGCTTAATTTGTTTAACTTAGCTGAAATAAGGGAGCTGTTTTCGTTTAGAGCCTGGCGGAGTGAAAAATAATAATCAACCTGACTGGCGAGTCGGCGGTCGCGGCCGTCGGGCTGGCGGTGATGACCGGTTTCTTCAGCGGCATCGTGCCGGCCATTGCCGGCATGAGGCTCAAGGCCACGGAGGCGCTCCGCAGCGTGTGACGATGGCCATTCCTTTCCTCTACAGCATCCGCAGCGTCGCCGTGCGGAAGGGCTCCTCGGCCATGGCGGTTGGCGGCATCGCCCTGGTCGTCGTCGTCCTGGTCACGCTCCTTTCCCTGGCTGCGGGGTTCGAGCGGGCGGTGAAGACCTCGGGGAGCCCCGACAACGTGATCGTCCTCCGCAAGGGCGCCGACGCGGAGCTCCAGAGCCAGGTGCTGCGTGAAACGGCGCGCATCATCAGCGAGCTGCCGATCGTGGCCGCGGAAGCAGAGCGCAAACTCGTTGTCTTCGAGAGCGTAATCCTCCTGACCCAGCCGAAGCAGGACGGGGGGGAAGCCAACATCAGCGTCCGCGGCGTGCCGCCTCAGGCCCGCGCCGTGCACGCGGAGGTTCGCCTTGCCGAGGGGCGCTGGCTCACGCCGGGGTCGAACGAGGCGGTGCTCGGGGTCGGGCTGGCACGCCGGCTCCAGGGCCTGGGGGTGGGCCAGACGCTCGTGATCGGCCGCAACGAGTGGTGCATCGTCGGCCTGTTCGAGGCGGGAGGCAGCTCGCTGGAATCGGAGCTGTGGATGGACTGCGAACTGCTCCAGGGCACGTTCCGCCGCGGCGCTGTTTTTCAGTCGGTATTGTTTCGGGCGGCCGGCAGTGCCCGTCAGGCCGCCGAGCGGCTCAACGCGCTGACGGAAACCGACCTCCGCCTGCGAACGGTCCAGGCGCTGACGGAGAAGGAATACTATGAGAAACAGTCCAAGCTTATGTCGGATCTGATCACGATCCTGGGCGGCATCCTCACGACCATCATGTCGATTGGGGCGATCGCCGGGGCCATGAACACCATGTACGCGGCCGTCAGCCAGCGCAAACGGGAGATCGGCTGCCTGCTGGCGATGGGGTTCACCCCCGAGGCGGTCTGGGTGGCCTTCATGGTCGAATCGCTCGCCCTGGCCGCCCTGGGGGCCGTGCTGGGCTGCGTCATCTCCCTTCTGTTCAACGGCGTGAAGACGGGTATGACCAACTGGGCCACATTTTCGGAGACGGCTTTCGAGTTCCATGTCACTCCGCAAATCCTCATGACTGCGGCCTTCCTCGCGCTCCTGATGGGCTTCATCGGCGGCGTGCTCCCCGCCGTCCGCGCCGCACGGATGAAAGTGGTCGACGCCCTGCGGCGGACGTAGGCGGGATGCTTCCTGGGCCGCCGCGGTCATTGAGGTTCACCTCATGTCCAATCCCTGCCAGTCACCGCAGGCACCGTTGGAACCGGGGGAACCTCCCGGCATGACCGTTGCGACCATCCGGGCCTTCCTGGGCGGCTTCCTCACGTGCGGGCTCGTAGCCTACTTGGCGCCGCTCGCGATCGTGTTGTTGCTCCTCCTGCCGGGAAGCGAATTGCTCAGTCCCCATGGCCGGTTGGCTCGGATGATCTTCCTCATTTCTTTCTCTCCTTCGGAAGATAGTCCTCCCTCGCCGGCGAGAATATCTCGATTGCCACGGAGTCCTCGATGATTGTCGCCCCATGAGCCATATTGGATGGAATACACCATGCGTCACCGGCCGCCGTGTCATGCTCCGTTTCGCCGATCTTCAGAATGATGTGTCCCTTGACCAGGTATCCGGTTTGCTCATACGGATGTGAATGGCTGGGAAGAACACTGTCTCTGGTCAGAAGGAATTCAGTCATCAGCGTCCGGTCTCCAAACACCCGTGTTTTTTGTCGAATTCCTGGAAGTGGGTTTGTGTAGCCGTCTTCATGGTGTTTGTCGAACATCCTCATATCCATCCTTCTCAACCAGGCCACAAGGGAATCGAGTGGGCAACGTGGATTCGATCGTCTCCTGCTCCTCCCACCCGGAGAGCAGCAGATCGATGGTATGCTCTCCGATATTGTAGGTATCGTCGCCTTGTTCGCGGTAGGCCTTGACGCGTACGAAGCCGATTTTTCACCACGGTGCTTCCTGCAAAAAGGTTGCGTCAGCGGACTGTTGCTGGGTAGAATCTCGTATGGGGGTGTGGATGGGGTGCTAAAGCTCCTATCGCCAGGCCGTGAAAACCGGCTTGTCTCCCTCGGGCGCGTCGACTTATCAGCCCACCAAGCCGTCTTTGTTCAGGAGTTGTGCGCAGGGTGGGCGCATGTTCTTGTGGAGATTGGGTTGCGGGCTTGCCCCGCTATTGGAGGTGTCACCATGCGGGTGTACGGCTTCTCCCTCGCTCTCGTGCTGGCCGTCAGCAGTCTTGTGCCAGCCCAGGACACAACACCACAGCCCCCGCCTCCGACCGAGGCAACCCCTGAACCGGCACAACCGCCCGAGAAAACGGCGCCGGCCAAAGGAAAGGCCGATGCGGATGCATCCTTGCCACAGGAACACGTCATCTACGTCCCCTTCCGGAACCTGCGCGACGTGTTCGAGGACGAAGACTCGTCCATCGTGCTGCCCTACTCGCAGTTCCTGGAGATGTGGAATCGGCTGACGAAACCCGACCAGCCGATCGAAACTGCGCCCATCAATGGCGTCATCACCCGGGCAGATTACGTGGGCACCGTCCAGGGCGAGTTGGTCCGCTTCGAGGGCACCTTCGACATCGAGGTACTCAGTTCGGATTGGGCGCGGCTGCCCGTGGAATTCGGCGACGTCGCCATCGGATCGGCGGAATCGGAAGACGGTGCCGTGCTGCTTCGAGGTGTCGGCGACGGCCGGTACGAACTCTTGGTACAGGGGCAAGGCAAGCACCGGATCAAACTCACCCTGGTGGTTGGCGTCAAGTCGACTGCCGAGGGACGAAGCTTTGTCGTACAGTGTCCCGCCGTCGGCGTCACCAACCTCGAACTGGACATACCCGAGAACGACCTGGCTGTGCAGGTCGCCCCCCGCCGCACTTCGGAACTCCGGTCGGACGGGAAGGGCACCACCCACGTTCGCGCGGTTCTGGGCTCGACCAGCCAGTTCACGGTCAGTTGGCAACCCAAATCGGGCGGTACCGATCAGATAGCGGGGCTGGCCAGCGCAATCGACACCATCGCCGTTGATGTGGTCGATGGCGTCGTACACACCCATGCCGTCTTGGACTATCAGATCCTCCGCGGGGCCTTCAGTGAACTGGTTGTCGAAGTGCCCGCAGATCAACGCCTGCTCGACGTTCAGGCCCCCGGCATGCGGGACTGGCGGACCGAGAAGGTGGAAGACCGCCAGCGGATTGAAGTGCGACTGCACGCGCCGGCAACCGAAAAGATACGGCTGGAGCTGCACACCGAGGTGCCCATATCCGAGCAGGCATTTCAGGTCGGGCAACTGCGCGCCGTGGGCGTGGCTGGCGAGAGCGGGATCCTGGCCGTTCGCAGCGCCGAAGACGTGGGACTGGAATACGTGCTCCGAGAATCCATCACCCGTATCGATGGCGCGGAGGCTCCCGAGTCGCTGCAGAAACCGGGCAGCACGTTCTACAAGTTCTTCACGCCGGATCACAAGTTGTCGGTGCTCGTATCCCAACTGACGCCGCGCATTGTGGTCGACAGCCATCTATCGGTTTTCTTGGACAAGACTCGCGTGACCACGCGGGCTGAGTTTCGCGTTCAGATCTCGCGGTCGGGAGTCTTCTCGTTGGCTTTTCGCCTGCCCGGCGGCTTCCAGGTCGATGAGGTTCGTGCCGATTCGATGGAGCGGTTTGAGGTCGCTGAACAAGAAAACGCCCAGACGTTGACGGTCTACTTCACGAAGAAACTGCTCGGCGACCTGTCGGTGGCGGTGACGGCCAGCCAATCGCGAGATAAGGCCGCCGGCGAATTGACTCTGCCGCTGGCCGAGCCGCTCGGCGTAACGCGCGAACAGGGGCTGGTCGCTGTGATTGCCCCGGAGTCGCTGGAGGTCTCAACCGGCACGGCAAACCTCCAGGCCGCCCGAGCCGCCACCCCTGCGGAACTCGCTTCCAAGGGTTTCGTCGTCCAGGTGCCGGAGGGTTCGACACTGGCGGCGGCGTTCTCGTTTGTTACCCGCCCCGTCGAAATCGTGCAGACAATCGCAGAGCGGCCGCGGCGCACGGCGGCAGTCGTGAGCACGGTCGCCAATGTCAAAGAGGATATCGTACAAGTCACGACGACCTTCCGCTATCAGATCGAGTTTGCCGGCACCGATACGTTTCGCCTGGCCGTTCCGGCCGACGTCTCCGATCGGCTGCGCGTGGAAGGCGATGGAATCAAGGAGCGCCGCCGAGCCGATAAGCCCAGCCAGGACGGTACGATCGAATGGACCATCGTGCTGCATTCCGAAGCTATCGGTCAGTGCACCTTCGTCGCCGGCTACGATCAGAGAATCTCCATTCCCGATGAAGGAGCGGAAGTCGTTCTTCGCCCCATTCAAGCTCTGGATGTGGACCGTGAATCCGGCGAGTTCGCGGTTCAAAAGGATCGGGCCCTGTCCGTCGCCGCCACGGTGGCCGGCCTGGAAGAGATCGATCCTCGGGAACTCTCCCAGGCGGTCGGTGCGGTGCAACCCTACCTGACCTATCGCTACTTCGAGCATCCCGCTCGACTCACCCTGAGCGTTACCAAGCACGAGATCCAGGACGTCGTCGAAACCGTGGTCCGTCGCGCATACGTCGAGGCGGTCATTACGGAAGATGGCCCGGCCACGATACGGGCGAGGTACGAGTTGAAATCGAGCCAGCGGCAACGCCTTGCCGTCACGCTTCGAAATCCTCGCATTCTCGGCATGGCCGTAGCCGGAAAGACGGTCGCCCCCGAGAAGGGGCTCGCACCACCGGGCGGCGACCCCGACGACAAGACCTACCTGATCAATGTGGCACGGACGGCTGACTCGGACGAGCCGTTCCAAATCGCCATGGTCTTCGAAACGCCCTTGGACCGCAAGCAGCTCGCAGTCACCGATCGGCTGCATCTGCCCCTTCCACTGTTCGACCAGGGCGTGAAGATTCAGCAGGTCTACGTGCGGGTCTGGGTGCCGACGGACTACCGGCTGACAGGTGACCCGGAAGGATTCATAAGCCATCTCGGAGTAGGGTTGTGGGATTCGCGAAAGATCAACCGTGCCCTCGAGAATCCCGACAGTTGGTTTTCCGAAGACGCCACGTCGTTCGATTTCCAGGTCGGCGGCACAACCTACCTGTTCAGCAGCCTGTCCGGCCCTGAAGAACTGAAGATCGGCTATTGGCACATTCCCACGATGACGCTCATCGCCAGCCTGGGCGTCCTGCTGATCGGTCTGGTGCTCGTGCCGTTCTCGGTGGATGTCAAAGTCTTCACCATCCTGCTTGCGGTGCTTGCCATGGCGTTCGCCGGCCTGTTCTCGCCGTCGGTCGTCCATAGTTGGCTGCTGGCAGCAAGGCTGGGCCTGGCGGGAGTCGTCGCGCTCTGGCTCGTCGTCTGGCTCCTGTTCCTCCGTCGCACGGGTGGCTTCCAGCCAACGTCCACCCGGCAGACAGTTCCCTCGCCCGGACTGGCGAGCGGGACGTCGAGCAGCGCGAGCGAAGCGACTCCCAAAACGGCTGGCACCGGCGGAAAGCCGCCGGAGACCGGGAACACCGTAGCAGACCCCTTCGGCAGATCCAAAAAGCCCAGCGCGCCGCACGATCCTTCAAACGCCTCCAAGCCTGAAGAAGAAACGGGTGAATCAGGGAGGGGAAGCAATGAGCAATGACAGGCCGCCTCAGGCCATATTGCGGTCAGAACTCCGTATGCTCGCCTGTCTGTGGATCACTTCCGCTCTCTGCCTGGCGGCTTCACCGCTGGAAGCGCAAGTCACCGGCGGCCCGCCACGCATCCGGAATGTGTACATTCCGTCGGATCAATTGGAGATCCTGTTCGGCAGCTCCACCAAGGGCGTGATGATGCCGCGCGAGAAAATCATGGCTCTGTGGAAGCAGGCGCAGGACCGTGATCCGTCGCCGGCGATCCCACCGGCCGACGCCTTGCTGACTCAGGCGACCTACGAAGCCCGACTGAACCTGCACGAATTGCAGATTACCGGCCGGATGAGGATTGCCAAGCTGAAACGAGACTGGCAGACCGTCGACCTTCCCTTGGGAGGGCTGGCCATCGAGTCGGCCCTGCTGGACGGCCGGCCGGCTCGATTCGGTCGCAGGGACGACGGCACACTGTTCCTGCTGCTTGAAGAACAGGGCCGGGGCGAGTTGGAACTGGAGATGTCGGCCCCTCTGGCAACCCACGGCGGTGATCTGGCCGCGACACTCAAGCTTCCCCCGGTTCCGGCATCCGAACTACTGATCCGATTGGACAAGCAGAAGCAACTGCAAGTGGGAGAAACCACTCTGCAGCCGGACAGTACCGAAGGCAACCTCCAGGTATTCCGAATTGCCGTGGATCGCACAGCAGTGGTGCCGCTGGTGGTGTCCGATCATCAGGCCGGTGGAAACCGGTCACCACTGGTGTTCGTGACCAGCCGCCAGGCCAACCATATTGAACCGGCCGGCCTTCGCTGGCAGGTTGATCTCGATCTGGATGTGTATGCCAGAGCTGCCGATACCTTTCACCTGCAGTTGCCCGACTCGGTAGAGGTCGCCGAAGTCGAAGCTCCACAATTGGCCCGATGGACGAGCGAAGATCAGCCAGACCACAAGACCCTTGTCACCCTGAACTACCGCAAGCCCTTTCTCGGCAGACGCTCGGTCCGGCTGTTGGGATTGGCACCAACGCCCGCAAACGTCGAATGGAACCTCCCCTCCGTCCGAGTCCTCGAGTCTGCTTCCCACATGGGCAGAGTCGTCATTCACCCATCCCCTTCGCTGCGCGTCGAGACCGGTTCCCTCGCCGGCATTCGCCCTGAACGAATTCCGGAGACGGAAGTCGCCGCGATGGAAGCCGCGGCAGAATCCGGCGGGCATGCCGAGCCCGGGGCGGTGTCGGTCAACTCACCCCTGGAGTTTGCCTTCTGGGACGAGGGCTTTCGACTACCTTTACGCGTGTTTCCGCGGAAACGCATGCTCCAGGTGTCCACCGCAACGTTGGTGGAGATCGGGCCGTCGAACGTAGCCTTGCGCAGCAGTCTGACGCTGCAACCGAGGCATGCCCCGGTCTTCACAGTTCGCCTGCAACTGCCTCGCGATTGGAATATCACTTCCGTCTTGTCGGCCGGCCATCTCGTCGAGTGGGAATCGGTACAACACACTCCAACCGACCGTGAGAGTGATGCTCGCCACACGATCCAGTTCGATTTGGCCGAGCCGTTGCCCGCCGGCAAGTCGCTCGAGGTCGTCCTGGCGGCAGAGTGTTATCCCCCACACTGGCTGCCGGAGGATGGCAGTTTCAGTGAATTGCCCTTGCCGGAAGTGAGATTGGCAGACGCCGATGAATTGGAGGGAACCGTACTGAATCCGGCGACCACCGAGATGGAATTGCTGATATCCGATCTGTCGGAAGACCTGCGGCCCATGGCGGCCGATCGTTCAGAAGGCGATGCGGCTCGGACGGAGGGAACGGCCCTGCAGTACCGATACCAGGACGACGCATCTGTCATCGGCCGGCTTCAGGTCCGAATGAAACCCGCCAAGGTATCGGCAGAGACCTTGGCCTTTGTGCGGCTCGATCACGGAGGGCTCAGCGTTCACTACCAGCTCGACCTGCACATCGCACAAGGCGAGACCCGGCACGTTCGATTCAAGCTGCCCGCATCCGTGGGAAACAAGATTCAGGTTGTGCCCGTGGATTCACCGGCTCGGGTCATCGAACAGGAATGCATGCCGGCCTCCGATGAAGATCGTGCGCGAGACGAACTGTACTCGTGGCGGATTGTGCTGGACCGGCCCGTCGCCGAGAAGCTGACCCTGGCGGTCGATTTTGAACAGGCGTTCCCGGCACAGGCTGCGGGCGGCGGAGACGTTGCCTCGACCGAACAGACCGGTTCCCCCGTGGCGGTTCCGGGCTTGACCTTGCAGGATGTCTCCCGTCAAAGCGGGATCGTGGCTTTGGAGGCGGCCGGCGATCAGCAGATCGACTGCCAGTCCGAGAACCTCCGCGACCTGGACCCGGCCGACGTGCCCCAACCGCGCGCCTACACTCCGAGCCGGCGAATCGTTGCCGCCTACCAATACGCTCGATTGCCCTATCGCCTGACAATCTCGGCCACGCGCCACGCCTCCCGGTCGGTTCTCACGGGGCTTTGCGAATCCACCGAAATCACCAGTGTTCCCGGGCGGCAGGGGCGCACGCTCAACCAGGCCCGGTTCTGGGTCCGCAGCGTCAACCTTCAACACCTGTCAGTTAAGCTGCCGGAAGGCGCAGATTTGTGGTCCGCCGTATTCGATGGCCAGCCCGTGGAGGTCCGCCAGACGCAGGGAGCCTGCGTGGTTCCCGTGTCGGCGCGAAAGGCAGATGGCACGGAAGAAGCTCGTGACCTCACGTTGCTCTACGAAACAGCCACTCCTCCCGTTGGTGGTGAAGGTCTGTGGGATCGTCTGCTTCCCCAGACATTCGTGCAGAGCCCGCCCGAAATCGACATGACCACGTTGGGGACGACCTGGTACGTGCATCCGCCGGAGGGCATGGAACTCGTTTCGAGCGGCGGCGAGCTTCGACCGCTGGAACGACTCTCACGTCCGACGTTTGTCAGCCTGCTGGCGGAATCGATCGTCCAGCAGAGCACGGCCCATCTGCCGTGGAAGTTCGGCGGGCTGGTCGTCGCCGCCGTCGTGGCGGGAATCATCGCACTACCCGCCAAGACCAAGAAAGGCTCGTTCACCCTGGTTGAACTGTTGACCGTGATGGCCGTCATCGGGTTCTTGATCGCCCTGCTGCTGCCCGCGACACAGTCAGCACGGGAATCCGCCAGGCGCTCCCAGTGCAGCAACAACCTCAAACAAATTGGTCTGGCTCTGCACAACTACCACGACACCTACGGGCAATTCCCGCCTGCGGCAATCGGACCCCATGACGTGCCCGTGGAGCGGCAGTTCAGTTGGATGGTGGCCATCCTTCCTTTTCTGGAACAGCAGGCGTTCTACGACAAGATCCGCCTGGATCTGCCCTGGGATCACCCGCTCAACGCCGGGTTGCTCCAGATCGGCCCCGGCGCCTTGTTCTGCCCCTCCGACCCCGCTCCGACAACTTCCGAAGGGTATCCGAAGACGTGCTATGTCGCCGTAACGGGCGCTGATCTGTCGTATGGGCGTGGCGAACCACGCGGAGTGATCGATTTCGACAGGGGACTCGCTCTCGGCGAAATCGTGGACGGGACCAGTAACACGATCATGGTGGCCGAGGTTACCGACGGCGGGCCTTGGTTCGCCGCCGGTTCCGGCACGGCCCGCCGGATCGACGATTGGATCAAGAACAAGTCGTGGAGCTATCACCCGGGCGGCGGGAACTGTGTGCTCGCCGACGGATCCGTGCAATTCCTCAGTTCGGACACCGATCTGCAGACGCTCCGCCAGATGGCCACGGCCCGCGGGCTGGAACCGGCGGACGAGTCGGGCGCTGCGGGCCAACCGGCGTCTGAGGTTGCAGAATCGGCCGCTCACGTTGACGAAATGGCCCTCTTGCCGGCAGCGGAACCGGCCGCTGATGAGGCAATCCAAGAGAAACTGTCCGGCCAGGCCCAAAAGCCGGGCAAGCCCGCAACCCAGCCTTCACAAACACGCGCGCACGATGTGCAGAAGTCCCGAACAAAGACTCCAAAATTGCCGCGTGGTGAGCGGGCACGTCTTTCCTTGCGGCTGGAACTGGATACCCACGGAGAGCAGCCGATCGGATTCCAACGCGACGGCAAACCGAAAACGCTGGTGGTTGCGTTCCAGGACAAGACACTCGCAGGCGGATTGCGATGGTTCCTGATTGCCTTGGCCCTGCTGATTGCCTGGATTCTGAGACGCATTTCTCCGACTTGGCGGGCCATTGCGATCATCGCCGGTCTCACCCTTCCCGTCGCTGCCGCCGGACTGGTTCCCTTGGCCTGGACACCGCTATTGGATGGAGTGCTGCTGGGAACATTGGCGGCAGGCTGCCTGTGGCTTCTCCTGCGAATTTTCTCTGCCGCCAGAGCGGATCTGGCCGC
Source organism: uncultured Planctomycetaceae bacterium (assembly GCA_964563135.1). Taxonomy (GTDB): domain Bacteria; phylum Planctomycetota; class Planctomycetia; order Pirellulales; family Thermoguttaceae; genus JAAYAY01. Next base: position 38,849 of record CAZLWV010000047.1, on the reverse strand, counting down.
CCCCAGACTGGGCGCTGCCGCGATCGCACTCGCTCTGCTGCTGATGACCGAATCGGCTCTGGCCGACGAACCGGCCCAAGCCGTGGACGCCCAGGTGCCCGTCGAACAAGCGGCGAAACCGCGCCTGACACTGTTTGTTCCCTATGACCGTGACGACAACCCGCTGCAGAATACTCAGGTCTACTTGCCGCACGACGAGTTCCTTCGTCTCTGGAAGAAGGCCCATCCCGACGAGCCGCAGCAGGCTGCACCGCCTGTTCCGGTGGTCGTGAGTCATGCAGAGTACTTCGGCAAGCTGGATGGCGACGTAGCACGCTTCGACGGTCGGCTCCTGGTCCATCACCCAAGCGATCGCTGGGTGCGCATCGAGTTGCCTCTCGGCGACGTGGCCCTGGAAAGCGTTGCGATCAACGGCGAACCGGCCGCCCTCGACGCTCTTGATCGCACCGCCAACCGTGCGAACTTACCTGTGGAGAAGAAGGCCGGCCAGGCCGAGGATAGGGTTCTTCCTGCCCCACAGGTCCAACCCGCAATGTATCTGAAGAAGCCCGGCCTGCACGTTGTCGACCTGCGCTTCAGCGTGCCCGTCAGCCAACTGGGGGCAACCGGACGGCTGACCGTGCCTTTGCGCTCCGTGTCGTCGGGCCGGCTCGTGCTCCAATTGCCGGCAGACGATCTCGACGTAGAGGTCACCGGAAGCCCGGGCGGCTGGCGTCAGCAGGCAGTCCCTTCGACTTCGGAGGGTGCCGGGGCGGGGGCGAGTCCGCAAGGCAAGTTTGTCCGTATTCCCCTTGGCACGGCCGGCGAACTATCGATCCGCTGGCAGCCTCGGCGTCTGGAGGCGAGGGCAGACCAACTGGTCAGCGTCGAGCAGTTTCTGACGGTTGAAGTCCTCGATTCGGGCGTCCAGTATCTCAATACGTTCCACTATCGGATTCAGCAGGGCGTTTTCAACAAGGCAGAGTTGAATGTTCCGGCAGGCATTGCCGTCCGGAGAGTCTCGGGTCGGGAGGTGGCGGACTGGTCGATGGACACCGATCCCAAGGCCGGCACCCAGCGGCTCAGCATCTCGCTGAAATCCGAGTTGACGACCGCCACCGACCTGAACATCGAGTGCTTTCGCCGCGACCTGTCTGGCGGGGCAATCGACGTCGAGTCCCTCGAACCGCTCGGCGTGGTCCGCGAAACCGGACGGATCGTCGTGGGATGTTCCGACCAATTCCGGGCTCGGGTTGAGAACGCGGATCGATTGGACCAGATCAACCACGCGGGACTCGAGTTTCCGCAAAAACCGCACGACTCCTGGAAGCCGCTCGCGGCCTACCGCTACAATTCCCGCCCATGGAACTTGCGTCTGGACGTCGGGCGTCATCAACCCCAAGTGGACGTAACCGATCGTACCGCCGTGGCCGTGACGGAACACCAGGCCACCATGCGGACCCAGTTGACGGCCCAGGTGTCCGGCGGCGCGGTTCTCTCCCTGACCGTGCGGCTGCCCGACTCGCTGCGGATTGCCCGGGTGCAGACCCCACCCGGCGCAGACTGGTTCATTGACCGGGGCGAGCAAGGTCAGAAGCTGCAGGTGGCTCTGAGTGAGCCCGTTGTCGGTCCGGTGGATCTCGCCTTGAGCGGGACGCTCACCCGCCAATCCGGTGATGCCGAGTTCCTCGTGCCATGCGTCAAAGTGGGAGGTTCCCGGACCCAGCGGGGCCAACTGGCAATCTATCTCGACGACGATCTGGAAGGCGTATTGGCTGGAGGCGACGGCGGTGAGCCCATGGACCCGGCGGCACTGGACAACAGCTTGAAGACCGAAGGAGCCCGTGTCCGCTATGCCTTCAGCTACCAGAGTCCGCCCGAGGGGCTGCGTTTGCGGCTTGCATCGGCACCGTCGCGATTGAATGCCGACGTAGTTACGGCCGTCAGTATCCAGGAGGGGTCGGTGGCCTATGTCACGCAAGTCGATTATGAGATTCGCCAGGCGGGACGCTCGCAGTTCCAACTGGCGACGCCGGAATGGCTGGGCGACGATATTCGCTGGTCGGGCGAGAATGTCCGGCAGGTTCGTTCCGAGGTTACCGATCACGGCCGCGTTTGGAGCATCGAGCTGCAACAAGCCCAGAGGGGAAGCTACCACCTGCAAATGATGCAGACTTTGCCGCTGCCGGACGACGGCTCCGTCCCGGCCGCCGTCATTCGCCCCCTCGACGTAGAAGGTCTGCGAAGCCAGGTGGTACTTGAGAATCTTACCGCCGACGAAGTCAGCGAAACCACAGTTCGCGGCGCTGCGCCGATCTCAGTATCCACCATCGCCGAAGGATTGCAGGAAGGTATTCGGCGGCAAGCCGTAGGGGCTTATCGCATTACGGATGAGGCTGCCGAGTTGGTGTGGCAGCGCCGTGTCCGCGAGCAGGAGACCGGCCTGGCGGCAACCATCAACTTGGTGGACCTGACGACCGTCATCCACGAAGACGGCCGCTACCGGGCTCGCGCCGCTTACAACATCCGCAATTTCACGCTCCAATTCCTGGAACTCGAACTGCCGCCCAACGCCCAGGTTTGGTCCGTCCATGTCTCGGCCCAGCCCGTACGGCCCGCCAGGGAGCAGCGCCAGGGGCGCACGATCACCCTGTTGCCGTTGCAGAAGACGTCGGCCGGAGATTTCTCCTCGAAGGTGGTGATGATCTACTCAGGCCATCTGGACGCACCTCTGAAGCGTTGGTCGCGCCTGCGCCCCCCCGCACCGTTGATTGTCAGTGATATTCCGGTCTCACGCACCTTGTGGACCGTACTTGTACCCCGCGAGTACCAGGTCGGCATGGTCGGACGAGAAAGCAACGTCGAAGAAGTAGCCGCCGCGTACCACCAGCAGGAACGCAAACTGTCCTTCCTCGACGAGTTGCAGCAGATGGTGCAAGTGGCCAGCACCAAGCGGGATTCAGGTGCTGGTACGAAGGCGACCTGGAACCTCAAACAGATCGGCTCCTCGCTTCAGGATTATGCTCAGGAAAGTGCCCACGTCGACACGACGAACGCCGCGGAATTCCAGCAGCAGGCGCAACAGATCGAGGCGGAGATCAACCGATTGGAGGAGACGAAGGCCGTGCCTCAATCGGGCTACGGCGATGCGTCTGCCTATTTCCGAGAACCCGCCGCCAGTCCGGCCGACAAGCAGACTCGCATCAACCTCCAAGAGCGTTTCGAAATGCTCGCCGAGGAAGACCTTGCGCTCGAAGGCAAGGCCGTCCCTGATGAGGCACGGAAGGACACCAAGGACGAGGTACTTGGGCGCCACGGGCAACAAAGAGGCCAACTGCGAGATCAAGCCGCCGAACAACTCGAGCGCCTTCAGACGACGAAGGAGAAAGAACGCGTCAAACAACCAGAGGGTCAGCCACAGCAGCCTGCTGTGTCGCCTGAAGAACGCAAACCCGAGGAGCCAGGCATGCCCGGCGTCGAGCAGGCACCCGCAGCCGAGCCGCCTGGTGGCGGCCAGCCGGTCTCAGGTCTCCCGCAGGGGGGATTCGGTGTCGGCTCCCTGTCTCTCAACGTCGACCTCACTCCTGTGGGAACGCCGTACCACTTCAGCAAGCTGCACGGCGATCCTCGCCTTGTTCTGCACGCCCGCCACGAAGACATCGATCGCCTGGTGACGGCCGTCGTATGGGCTGGACTGAGCCTGGCAATGGCCGCCGCGGCCATCTACGGCGCCAGGCGGGCGCGTGCGACGTCCGCCAAATTCCGCGGCTGGCCCTGGCTGGGCGTGGGGGGCGGCATCGTCTGGCTGTTCCTGCTGCCCGTGGGCATTCTGGGCTGGATACTGCTGGTGATCTCCCTCGGACGGCTGATCACCCGCTCCCGCAAGGAACAGGCAACAAGGGTCGATCCTCGTCGAAGTGGGACAGGAACTGAGGTGGGTGCTCAGTAGATGGAATGTGGAGCTATCCATCCCCGTCTACAAGGACTACACTCTTCTCGACCTCGGCATTTGGTGAAACACGTGGCTTCATCCCGCTGGCCGTCGTCAGGCCCCGGACCGTCAACTTCCGGCACAATGCGTACGGGTAGGGACGATCCGCCGGTTTGATGTTTTTGGCGCCATCGTAGCCGGCGTCCGGATCGCTGAAAAAGTACATGCCCTGGTAGTCTTCAGGATGGTTCGAGTCGTCCACGTGCAGCCCGTCGATCGTTATCTCCCGAGGCATGGAGCAGGGATAGCAGCACAAGCAGGATCGTGTTTCGCCTGGAACTCATAGATCTACCTTGTTTCTGCACATCGTGAATCAGTATCCGTGACCGGTATCCCCGCACGGCCGGATCCTTCCACCTCCGTGCGGCTTGACCCGACCGCCATGTATTGATGCATGGCTCGCCCGCAGTTCAAGCCACTCGCTGCTGGCTGATTGGCAGAACTCGCGTCGGGCCGTTGGTCAGACGATATCTTCCGCCTGAGCATCCCACCGCACGGCTCGCTGTTGCCGGTAGGAAGCCACGGCCATCTGGCAGGCGATGGCCGTGCGGTAGCCCATCTCGAAGGGACAGTTCGGCTCTTTGCGACAGCCTCGGTGTTCGGGCAACGCAGGGCAGCGCGAAAAATGGCCTGGCCCCGGCCGCCTGCCCCGATCAAGCCGAAACAGATGCGGTCGTTGGCCCCCAGAACCCGCGACGGGGCAATTCCCGAAACGCCCATCCAGGCCGCTCCCACGGCCAAGCGACGCAATACCTGACGGCGATTGGTCATGACCTTTCTCCTTGGAGTCGGTGTTGAGTGGATTCAGCATACCGAGGAGGAATCCCAGGCCGCAAGAGGCCGTGACACAACGACGAGTGCGACACGAATCGGACTCACTCGAAAGCAGACCATTTCCCGCCGGCAGTCGAGTGTTCGCTGTTATTTGCGCGCCTTCTTCGAAGGCGGCTTCATTCTCTCCCACACCGCGCTTGCGCAGGCCTGGTCAAGTCGGACCAACTGCCGCTGTCGAGTGTCGATAACGACAACCCGCCCGCGGTGTGTCTTCGCATACACGAAGGGAAGGCAGACTCCGATCACCTTGTACGGCTGGCCGGCGTTGCTGGCTGCGTATCGGATGCGAACGGGTTCGTCCGCCGCAAGCGAAGCGTCAGAGCAGTTCCACAGAAATGATGGCAGTTCTACGATCTCGTTCATCACGGCGACAAAGTCCCCGCAGGCGATGTCTTCGCCCGCGATCCGCGCCGCCACCGTTGTTTCCAAGGCTGTTTGTGCAGCAGCTTTCATGGGTTTCACGCTCGAAGGCTGAAGGGATGAGTTGGGAACGTACGAATATCGCGATTCGATCAATCGTCACCCGCAAACATCATCGCGACGTAATTCGCACGAACACACATGGCTCGTTCCTTCATCATTCGAACGCAGAATTCTGACCGACGAGGTTGCGACCAGAGGCTTACGTTGCTCCCCCAATTGGGCTACGCCCCTGAACAGTCGAGCGGAGGCGGTGGGACTCGAACCCACAACCCACGGATTTCAGATCATGGACTCCCGGCTGGCAGTTGGGCTATCGTCGTAGGACCCCTCGTGAACTCGAATGGTTCACATCATTCCTCACAAATCGCTGAGATCGAAAATGAGCCCAACGAAGCTTCACCGAGACGGTGTGGCCAGCGCTGATCACGCCGTCGGCGTCGACCTCGATCGGCTGGCGGAAGCTGAACTGGCGGATCGATTCGACCACGGCATCCACGGCGGCGTCATTCTGCCGCGGGTTGTTCTCGCAGGGGCGGATGGTGTCGATCGAACGAAGCTGGATGTCGAATTTGGACGCCTGCCTGCCGCGGATTCCTTTCGGGGGAATGCCCCCCTCAAACGGGCTAGAAAAGTCGCGGTCTTCGAGAAAACAGCTCAAACAGCAGGCTTGAACAGGGGAATTCATCGTCCATAATGCAACGCCATTGCATATTGGACGAGGTTTGCGATGCACATCGAGCGAACTCTCAGCGGGCCGCTCACAACCGCCAGCCGGCAGTTCCCGGTGATCTTGATTCCTGGCCCCCGCCAGGTGGGAAAGTCGACTCTGCTGAGGCATGCCGCAGTCGCTGGCGTGGTTCAGAGACGGCGGGCATGCGATGTTCCTGTCCAGCCAGAAACTGTCTGTGATAGGGAACGCTCCTCGTCAACGGCGGATTGTATCATGGCAGCCGGCTTCCGCTAGTAACCAGATGCCGTCAATTGCCTGCTTCAGCACTCATTACGTCGTTCTCCTCAGCCAAACACGGCACTCGTGGAAATACCGAAGCGCACCGTCAGACCCGCCGGACATTGCAGGCTCCTCCTGCTCGTCAAATGGCTTCCCATGTTCGTTGGTCCGATCAACGAATGGAGTTCCTGTCCAAGCCTGATGGCGCCGAGGCGTCCCGTCCATCCGTTCGTTTCCCATGCCATCAGTCCCATCCAAACGTCAGTAACGGCCTGCCGCACTTCGGACAGGGTGTGCGTAGATTCGCGATCTGAGTGTTTGCGATGTGGCAGAGTGGGCAGTAGACGCCGTCGTTCGGAATCGGGAAAGACTCCCGAATCTGTGACATGGCTGCCGCGACGGCATACACCTCGTCGGCGCTGGCATCAACGGGCGGCAGTCCGACCGCTTGACCGTCCGGATCGAGCTGGTTCACTGGAACGGTCGAAATCCACTCGTCCGGCGCGAGTCGTTCGTTGTCTCCAAACGCCTCGGTGATGTCCAACTGCGTGAAGCGAATCTTGTCAACAGGAATCAACTGCGTTTCCGGCTTGGTTGTCTTCTTGAACGGCCACATGGTATGCAAGTGTTCTTTCCAGGAACTCAAGTTCCGAAGCAATTCGTTGTTTATCCCTTGCCTTTGAAATTGAAATTTGGAGACAGCTCCTGCAGTGTAGGTGTATATGGATACGCTCCATGGAGTTCCTTTGAATCACAACCGTTGTCGGCACCTTTCGGATGTTGAACGTGTACAGCGCGTCCCAATGGCTGCCACGTCGTAAGGTCCAACACTCGACATCGTGTGCCCCAATCGAGTAGCCTCCCGATTGGGCTGCTTCATGCACCCGATTGGATAGCTCGACCGCACTGATGCGCGTGATCAACGTCCGGTCGCCGACAATGTCTAATGGGAACCGACTCCGCACCACAACGCCTGAAGCGTCCGTTGAAGTCTGAGGGGACTGATATGGGTTGTCGTCCATGGTGTCGACACGCCAATGTGTCTTCGGTCACAATGGTGGCGGCAAGTATGGGAGAGACGCACGCATCTGCACGCGACTTTCTTCGCTAGCCCTCAGTATCCAAGAATCACTGTCTGGCCGCAATACACAATCTCACGGGAAAGAGGGGGAACACGTGGCAATGTGCTTCATGACCGCAGGGCGGCAGGGCTGCCCGACGGCCTGCCCCGGGGATCATAGATCGCCTGGATGCAGAAGTCGATGGCACGAAACGCGATCGCCCCGGGGCTCCATGAGACAACCCCTCCTCATGTGTTAAAGTAGAAGCCAGCGCACAGCGTTGGCCCCACGAGCTTCGCGGGCTCGCGTGCTAGTCCGGCGCACCCCAAGGACAAGCCAGACCAGAGGTTGTCGACTGTAGGTCTTGTGGACAATGCTACGTCAGCCTTCGGTCTCCAGCCTTGAGCCTGCATGAATTGCAGTACCTCTGCTTGAACTGCTATCGACTTTGTGCTCCTCCTCGCCCCCGCCCTGCTCGCGACGATGCACGAACCGATTGCATCGCTTTTGCAGTTCGGCTATGCTCCCGGTACGCAACGGGAGGCTGATACCATGTTGAAAGGACTTCTTCCCCTTTGTTTGACAGCACTGGCGCCGGTAACGGCGCACGCCGCCGACCTTGTCATCGCTGAAAAGGGCTCGGCCAACTACCAGATTGTGATCCCTGATACGTGCCCCGACGAGATCGTTGGCCACTGGCTGCGCATCTCCGCCGAACTGATGAAGGTGACGTTCGAAAAGAACGGCATCCCGATCGAAGTCGTGAAGGAGGGTACGCAGGCACCGGACAAGCGAGGCATCTATCTCGGCGCGACTGAATTCGCCCGGAAGAACGGCATCCAAGTCGAACAGTACGACGACTGGACGTATCACATCAGGACCGTCGGCAAGGATCTTGTCATAGCCGGAAACGACAGGCAGGATCCAGTGGACACTGTCCGTGGCTCCGAGACTCCGCTGGCACTCTTGGGAACGGTCAAGGGCGTCTGCGACTTTCTGCGTCAGTATGCGGGCGTGCGGTTCCTGTTCATGAACATGGACCACAGCCTGTACGCCCCGCGAAGCGACTCGCGGGGTGCCTTCAACCCCGACGGCTCGCTGAAGATCGATACGCGGAGTATCGGCTTTCTTCCGTTGGACAGAATCGTCGTGCCGGAGACGCTCGATGTCGAGAAGACGCCGCTGCTGCGGGCCAGCTACGACCATTCGTACGAGACCTTCTACCACATCGCCATGAATTTCTTTCCCCGGCTGAGCAACATCGAAGGGGCCGAAATTCCCTGGTATGAGGTCTTGCCCACGGCCCAGTACACCCAGAGCCATCCGGAGTTCTTTGCGCTCCTCAAGGACGGAAAACGATCCTCCGAGTTGAAGTGGGGCTTCGATGCCTACGTGCCCTATTGCGTGACCAACCAACTCGCGCAGGACCTCGTGTTCCAGGAGGCTGAGAAGCTGATCGCCTCCGGACACAAGACGATTTCGATCAACACGATGGACGGCTTTCGGCTGTGCCAGTGCAACTGCGACGAGTGCAACAAGCTGTTCGGCACGAAGGCGGAGTCTTGGGACCAGATCTACGCCCGGGGCCGATCGGGCAGGCTTTGGCAAGCTGTGTTTCGCATTACGGAACGCATCCGGGAGAAACACCCGGAGGCCAGAATCGTCCTGCTCAACTACCAGGACACGCCCATCTCGACCGACGTCATCAAGGTCTTCCCGGAAAACGTGATCGTCAAAATCCAATTCGCCTCGCAGTACGATTTCGACAAGCTCAAAGGTGTCGAGTTCCCTGCGGGGATCTGCGGCTTCGAAGAGACCTTTACCGGATTTGGCCAGGCCGGGCCGTATCTGCCTGAACGCACGCCCGAGCACATGGGAGAAGTTGTGCAGGCCATCGCGAGGAACAACGTGAAGTGGTCGATGCGCGACGGGGCGATGGGCTATGTGCGCGGAATGCAGGCGCCGGCCTACTACGTCTACGGACGCATGATGGACGACCCCAAGGCGGACTGGACGGCCATCTACCACGAGTTCTGCACGGCCGCGTTCGGCAACACGGCGCCGCAGATGACCCAGTTCTTCGACCTCCTGCATACGCAGATTGCCATCTATTCCGACTTCTTCGGCGTGTTCATGCCCGCTTGGAGCCGCAAATATTCCCGTTCCCGCTACCATGACAGCAAGTGGCATGTGATGAGCATGTATCCGCCGGAATACTGCGCCGATGCTGGCGCGCTGCTGGCTTCGGCGGAAAGGGCGGCGAAGGACCCGGACGTCAATGCGAGGCTCCACCTCATCCGGATTGAGTTCGACTACATCCGGGAAATGTCGCGGATCTTCTTCCTCCAGAACGCCTGGACGATGAACCCGTCGCAGGCGAATCTGGATCCGCTGGTCGATGCGATCGACCAATGGCACGCCAATCTTGAACACCTCGCCGGAGGCACCGGGCGGAGCACCTTTCGGCCGCTTGAGGACTGGCCCGAAATGCGACCGTTCAACGGGCATTTCTATCTTCATGCGGCACTCGAGAACGAGGGGTACCAGCAGCAGTGGAACAAGACATGCCTCAACTGGGACACGCGGGCCGTCCGTGCCGGAATCCTCACGGACAAACACGAGTACATGGTTGCCGCGGTCGACGCTCCCCCGGCCATCGACGCGAAGGTCTGGGATCGTGCGTCCGATTCGTTCTTCAAAGACCGCGACGGCATGCCGTTTCGCAACGTGAGAACCAGTATGAGAATCCTCCGCGACAGCGGCGCTCTGTATGTCCGTATCGCAAGCCTGAATCCGTCGCAACATCCGGAGGACATGTCCGAAAAAGAGCCCGACGAGAACATCTTCACGCAGGAATACGTCGAGTTGGGAATCATGCCGCCGGATTCGGGCGGAAAGGTCTACCGCCTGGCGGTCAACCCGGTCGCAGGTTCACGCTACGATTCGGTCTTCGCGCCGGACCAGAGGAACCGACTGACAGAGGGCGTGGAATGGAACGGTTCGTGGGACTTCGCCTTCAAGACCAGCGGCGAAAAGGGCCCCTGGTCTCTGACCGGAAGAACCTGGACGGCGTGGTTCAGGATCCCGTTTTCCGACTTCGGCGCCAAGACGCCGGCTGAGGGTGAAGTGTGGCGTTTCAATGCCGCCAGGAACCGAATCGGCCAGTACATGCTCTGGAGCGACGCCCCGGGCCTGGAGGATGCCAAGGCGCTCGGTAAACTCCTCTTTTAGGAACTAATTCCAGCAGCGCACCCGGTAACGCATGCTAAGCACGGAAGTCTACCGCCGTGGACCTCGACGCAAAGGGAGGATGGTGTGGCGGGCGAACACCTTTCGGGCACCCTGCCAACACGGATGATACGTGCCCCGTTCAGTTGGCCACATCATCTAGTTCACACAGGAAACAACTATGGCCTCCGCACTCACACCACGTGAAAGAGAAATCGTCCGGCTAGCCAGCCTAGCTGCACGGTCCATGAAACGGCCAATATTCTGAAGCTGGCCCCCAGCACTGTTGTGCCGAGCCAGTCTAGCGCCGGATACTGCCGTTTCGCAGCATTTTCGGTGCTCCCCACGCTCCCCTCAAACCCCCGCAAGGTGCAATGTACGGGCCCCGACAGCTTCAAGAAGTCCTGACAATCTTGGGCTGAAAACCTACTGCTGAAGATCGGCTTTCTCCTGATCAGCCTTCTCCAGGAAGACGTTGATCGAGCCTATGACAAGGGGGCAAGCACCTTCATTACGAAGCCCATCACTCTTCGTAGTCTGGAGCGCGTGCTGAATCGGATCTCTGATTACTGGCTGGAGACTGCTCGATTGCCGAGCAACGGGCAGGCCCTTGACAAAAAGAGGCCACGGATTTGGCGATCAGCAGGGTAGTCATTGCAGCCCAGGAAGGGCAGTACGTCCAAAACTGGGGCTTCGGAAATGAATTGCCAACAGGGTCTTACTCGGCGACTGGCATGGTCGCCCTTCGTCGAATCTCCGTGACCGCTCGATCGAGCCGACCTCCTAGGTATTTTCGAACATCTGCGGCAGTACCGGGCAATTGGCTGTCGGTCAGTTCGTCTTCGGTCATCTCGAACAAGTGCGCACATTCACATTCCTCAAATACTTCCACCAATACGGGATCGTCCCTGATGTCCGACAGGATAAACGTGCTCAGCCTGTCGAGCCCCGTGTATTGCTTGTCCGTTTTTGTCAATCGAAGCCTTTCCCAGAGCTTCTGACCTTCCGGCGTGCCATCCATAGTCAAGAAGAGGAAGGTTTTGGCGACATACATGTCGTCGAGTGCCTTGAACACGAAGTAGCCGAGTTTGTGGATTCCCAGACGATACTCGACAAGAAACTCGTCTCTTCCCTCCATCGATGTTACTTTCGGCGACCGCAGGGAAGCGCAGACATAATCATCCACGATGCCCGTGCCCTGGTGTATCGCCACCCGATCCCGAAGATTTCGGAGTGCGTGTCCTCCATCAATGAACACTGGAAGGGCTTCGTCCGATCCCGTGAGTCCGAGATCCGCTGGAGTCCAAGAGATCCAGTCGATTCCTGTCTCAGATCCGGTTCCGCATCGGTAAAGTCGTTTTTGAACACCATCTACCTCCCGTCGTCGCTCTTCCGCCCGATGAACATGAATGACCAGACGAAAATAGTAACTCGCAGTCGGGTCTTCTTCGGTAGGGAAGTCAACTGAGATCCAGAAAAGCTTTTGGTCAATCCGAGAGTATTTCAGCAAGGCATAGGCTGAGTTGGAAACGAAGGTTTGAAGAGCCCATTCCAGGTTGGCGGCGATGTGCTTGTTGGTGGCGGTATACATGCAGCCCAGAAAATGGTCTGCTCTTTCGATTCCGCTAGTCCCGGCTCTGGTCATGCCAAAGGTATGCCAGACCGGAATTCCGATGCAGAAGAAATCGAGCAAGCTGAGTGTTCTCCCTGTCTCTCTAATGATGAGGCTTTCCTCCTGCATCGCCTCGGACAGGTCCTCCGCAATGTCGATGCCCTCTGGTTCATTCTCGGCGGTGGCATCCAATACGATTTCTGGCGCTGGATATCGCATTCGGGAGAACTGCTGGCGGAATTTGGCGGGTTGCTTGCGAAATTCTTGCAGCACGCCCAGAGCGGCGAGGACCGATGCCATCTCGCTGGCCCGCTGCAAATCCTTGCGATCCTTCCGCCTCCTTGCGGCTTCCTTTCGCTGCTTTCTCGTCGGTCGCTTGGACATTTCTGAACCATCCTGGACAGGCGTCAGCCACCTGCCGTCACCGAGGTGGTGGAGCCGATGACCGTCACGGGGTCTTGACGTCCCTTGACCTTGAGCACGGCAAAGCCGTTCTCCGGGTTATGGTAGGTGACTCGTTCGATCAGTCCTTTGATGTTCTCAGGCATCGGGGCGGCGGCCACCTTGGTTCAGAATACTTTCGGAGGTTTTGCGGAATGCCCCCCAGAGCCCCTAAAACCACTCATTCTCCTCGTCCTCGGGCAGTTCTTCGTTCCCCTGCCGAGCTTCGTATTCGTCAATCGCCGCCTCCCACTCGGCCAGATTCTTTTCGGATAGCAGGTGTTCGTTTTGCTCCGTCACGAGCAGCCCGGTTTTCTCGAAGGCGTAGATCACGGCGGGGTCGAGCCCTGCCTGCTTCATGGCTTGAACGATCTCGTGTTCGACATGCTCCAACGGAGGCATATCGAAAAACAGTTCGTCGTTGGGTCCGAAATCTCGTCCGTGTTTCTCGATGAACTTCTGCCGCTGCTCTTCAATGATTTCGGCAACGTCGTCGGAAACAGGCACCGACTTGAGAAGATTGCCGTCGTCATCGACCAGCCACTCGAAGCCCTTGTTGAGGCAGCAGTGCTTGTACTTCGTGCCGCTGCCGCACGGGCAGGGGGCATTGCGAGGAACCTTGTTATGGGGCATCGTAAGATCCTGTTGTCGTTTGTACGGCTGGGGATGTCGGCAATTATTCCAGCTTCTTCATGCAGCAATTCTTGAACTTCTTACCGCTTCCACACGGACATGGTGCATTTCTTCCCGCTTTTGATGAACGAACGCTCTTGGATGCTCTGTGTTGTGCTATCAGCCTTCCTGTCGGGTCTTGGTATTGGACGTGTGACGAGCAACCCTGGCGGAGACACGAACGGATAATTGGGGCAGGATCGAATCGACCTTCAGTATCCGCTATGACCGTCCTTGCCAGCTCATTTGTTATCGTGTCTCGCTCATCCTCCGGCAGTACGCTGATCGGCAGCGCCGCTCCACCCGTAATGGCAAAACCTTCATGAAACAGTAACCGAGAAGCGAAGAGGAGTCCCGGCTGGGCGGTGCTACCGAATCCCATATCAACGACGAGGATGGTCTCATTCGAGAGCAAGTCTCGAACGATGACTCCGAATCCACGTATGACCGATTCTACGACGAACAGAGAGTAGATTGCCTGTTGCATGGCTCGAAGACAGGTCATCTCATCGGATTCTGGGGCGGGTGCCGAATCGATAAGATATTGCTCGATGGCGTTGCGACCTTTCCGAGGTACATCGTAGAGGCAGTAATCCATCAGAACTGAGGACTCATCCTCGGAATTAAAGACCAGAGTGCCCCTGTGGAGGATTCCCAGTTTCTTCCCTCCCTCGTGAAGAACATCTTTGGAGAGTCGTTCGACCAACTTGTGGCTGAGGTTGCGCCCGACTGCACGCAAGTGCTTGTAGCGAGAAATGATGCCGGCACGAGCTTCGGCGTTTGGGGCGGTGGCATTGTGCCGAGTGGGGTCAATCAGGTTTGTCATCACCGCTTCTTGGATGTGCCCCGACTCCAAGTCTGGGATCGGTACCGACGAGACATTGAGCGTCAGCCTACCACCGCCGATTTCCACTTCGTAGTCCACGATGATTTTGCGGAGATCCGGGTAGAGCTTCTCTCGCCTCTCAGCCATCATGTCCATGATTTCCATAGCAACAGCAACGGCCTCGGCACTTCCATCCTTCGGCACGAAAGCGTCGATCAGATCCTTCTCGATCAGCGGTTGCTTCTCGGGCGGGAACATCGACTTGTTCCAACCAGCGATGGTCAGCATGATGATCGACTCGGCGCGCTCGGGAGTCTTGCCGTGCTGCTTAATCAGGGGTTCGGCAAGTTCCATAATGACAGCGGACATTCTGGCTTCCCCTTCGGGCGTGGGAATTTCCCGCTTGGCCCCCAACGCAACCAGTCGCTCCCATCGCTCTTCGGCTCTGCTCGGCATAGAAGATGCTCCTGCTGTTTCTAGGCGTGCGGCAAACTGCCCTTCACATCTGGCAGGCCCGCAAGGAAGACCGCATCGTACTGATGGTGGTGATACGCCTGAAAAACGAATTCATTCCAGTGATGAAGGTTGAGACCGTACTTCAGCAAATCGTGCAGCCGGAGATCCTCGTCCCCGCCCTTCATTTGCAGCATGGCACGGTTCAGGTAGGCCGTCCAGTCCGCCTTGCTGGCCTGGGTGAGCACGTAGGGTGTGGTAGTGGTCACATGATATCCGGCCAGATCCGCAAGGGGAGGGCACAACCGCACGTACCAGAGTTCGCCCGGCTTTCCAGCGTAGCCGCTGGTGCATAAGGTGTCGAAGTCCCTTCCGGTCACCAGTTCCCGCAGCCGAACTCTACCCCCTTGGGTGCCAACGTGTTCGTAAACGCCCATCCGAGACTCTTGGAACAGACGAATCGCCTCGACAAGGCCAGGGTTCAGTCCCAAACGATCGCTGACATCCAGAAGGCACGACCCGATGGTTTCCTGCCCACCGCCAAATCGGAAGTCAAAGAAGGCCCAGGTCGTGAAGTAGCTGCCCGTCAAAGGACTCATGGGTGGACCGCTGGGCATATACTCGTCCTCGGCAGCGGCGATCACGTCGTAGAAGGGCTCCAGTTCGGGAAGCACCGAGACGCATTCCGAAAACACGGACGTGATGTTCTGAACCGAAATGTAGATCGCATGTAGGGGATCGTGGCCGTCTTTGACGAGCGTTTCCACGTCATGCACGTCCTTCGGGATGGGGATGGTTTTAGCCTGCTGCCGGAACTGACCACTCCATCTGGTGAAACGGCGAGCCAGCTTCTTGCTGATTTGACCCATGACAATCTCCGTATCGGCTGAACTCTTATTGCTGACTCGGCATCACCACGCCCGCCACTTCCTTTTCACCAACCACGCTTCGGCCTGGGCGATGGTCTCGCTCTCGCTGGGCCTGATCGTGTACGCACCCCACAGTCCTTCCTGCAAAACGTACAGGCAGGTTCCGCCAAACGCTTCACCGGACATGCTCTCTGCCGCAAACCGCACCAGCACCCGTGTCCGGTCCTTGCTCGCCTCGACGATCTTTGGCGTCCGGTGATATCCATACCATACCGATGGCTCGGCAGCGACTTCGAGGGGCAGGCCGAAATAGTGGAACAATGCCTCTTGCACGGTGCATTTGTCGCCAGTGCCAACATAAACGAATGTGGCTTTGCCACGCATCTTCACTGGGAGCCGTTCCAAGCCCTTGCCGGATTTGCGGAGGCTCTTGTCCAGGGAGCCTAGACCGTGAAATGTCCCTTTGGTGTCGCTGGCGATGGCCTTGATAAGTTTGGCTGCCTGCCCCCTGGCAACCTCGGACCAAGTTCCTTTTCGGTGCGGTTTCTCCAAGAGTAGTTCCTTCTTGGCACCGGGCACCGGCGTGATCCTGCCCCAGACCTCCGTATAGGGCTGGGAATCTTCATAATGTCGTTGACGTTCGATATAGAAACGGCCACGGGCAACCTGAACCATGATGCCGAAGGCAGACAGTACCGGCGATGCCGAGATGCCCTTTTCCAGGCTCCGCACGATTCCTGCCCGCTCGGTTTCGGTCAGTCGTCGCAATTTCGGGCGAGGCTCCCGCTCGGACCATTGTCTTCCCCATCTCATGTTCTATTCCTCCATCCTGGCTTGTCGCAATGCCTGACCGACATCATTCATCCTCTCGTTCCCGCATTGCTTCGTAGCATTGTTCGTCGTTAGGCGAAATCTCGATGCAGAAGTCCCACTTCTCGCCGCCTCGTTTCTCGGGGGAAATGTACCCTTCGGTCATTTCTCCGCTTTCCGAGTAGGCCATGAAGGCAATGCCACTGGCGTCCACCGACTCAAACGCACTTATCGCCTTGAATTCTGGGTGATCCAAGGGTAGGTCGTCCTCGTCACCAAAGAACCCCAGCGGCAGAGCAATCGTTACTGGGATTTCATCCGGGGCGTCTTTATGCTTGTCCAAGAAGGCACGCAGGACACCGAGCGTCAGGGTGGAATACTCGTAGCCGAGCGAGCGGATTACGTCCTCGGGATGCGGTCCAACCTCCACAAGACGATTCGATTTTTCCTCCCGCACCGTGATGTTGTTGCCAGCAATCCCGATGATCTTGCCACGCCCCTGGTAAAGCCCTTGGCCGGTAACGTCCTTTTGTTCGCCCGTGGCCGGATTAACATGCGTGACTTGCACACCCTTGGGCCAGTCTCGGGTTTTGAAGAATACCCACTCGCCAACTTTCATTTGTCAATCCTCATCGCTTCTTCCTGCCCGGTCTGCCGGGACGTATGGGATCAGTCCCTTCTGAAAGGCAACTTCCTGAAGCTCCCGAGGAGCACTGCGAATGTCCATTAGAAAGCCGTTTACCTCCAGCATCCAAACCATCGGATTGTCGTCCATCTTGCTCGGCAACGTCCACTTGGGATCGAACTGACGAATCCTGAGCATCGTCCGAATCGTCTTCAGCTTGGCTGCCCCGGTGCTTTCCGCTATGCCGAACGCTTCATCGATGGACAGAAGTGCCAGGTGCGGGCGCTGGCTTGGGTCGTGGAGAAAGTTGGCCCACCCAATGGTTCGCACGATCCCACTGGCCCAGGTCTCCAGTCGTCCTCGAAGTAATGGTGACGGACGCTTTCTCGCCAAGGCCGTCGCCAGTTTGCGGCACAGTTCAGCGTATTCCTCGTTGAGGAACTCCTTGCAGAAGGAATCCGTCATCTCAATCAGTGTTGCCAAGATGGTCTGGATTTCCGTGGGTGATGTGAGGCCACGAACGACCGACATCGCCTTCTGAGACCGCTGCTTGGATTTGTTCGGCTTCTCAGGTAATGGGACCACCGGCTTTCTGCCCTCGAACGGCAGAGACATGATGATCCCGAACGCCTCCTTCGCCTGCTTGTACTCTTCATTGAGCGTCTTTTTGATGCCGCCGCCAAACGTGATATTGTACCCGGAGACCAGACCGTCGTAGATGATCTTGCCTTTGAAGGGCAGCAGGACCGCCGTGACCAGCCTGGGCAGGGACGGGCCGATGACTTCCTCCAAGGGATCGGCTAAGCCGAGGACGCCATAGGCTTTGTTCGGGGAGCCACCGTTGGTCAGAAAGATCGTGTAATTCTTGAGATAGCGGAGGACACAGAATCTGCCGACGACAGCGTATTTCCAATTGCCGACGATCTCCAGTTCATCCATTTTCAGGTATGCCGGGTTCTCATGGACGAATTGGTCGATGAGTTCCCGGTGGACGAACAGGGCGTCCCGAATTGCCGCCCTAGCCTGAGGTGGTGTGGATGTGTACTCCCGAGAATCGGAAAACTGCTCCGATGAGACCTTCAGCTTCCGATTCACGAAAGACAGGAGGACCGCATACAAGTCGTAGAAGAGCTTACCTTCGTCGAACGTCACGTTCATCCCACTCACTCCTGAGCCCCACTCCCTCTTTTTCCCTTCCACCAAAGACAGAAGGGACAATCGCCGCCTACCGGGAAATCTTTGCCTTCTTCGCCATCGTCCTTACTCCGTGGAAGTGATGTGCTCCAATCGCCGTTTTCCGACTCGCCCTCATGTAGATCGGGCAGTCTTGCTCACAGAATTTCTGTAGGAAATCTCGTCGATTCCATTTTTCCAGATTTCCAGGATTCCAGAAACCCACACTTCTGGACTAACGACGGTCGTCCTGGGTCAGGTAGCCCGACATACCAGTTTCATTGTCGCAAATGCGATCTTGTTCGGTAAGGCGTCTGGTCACCCACCGAGTTCCTTCATCAACTCAGCCTTTCGCCGTTCAATGGCTTTCAAACGAGTCCTGATCTTCCTGGGAGGAGCGGAATTCGCCTCCCAGCTACGTGGCACAGTTTTCGATGTTGCCGACGCCCAGTTCGCCCTTCTTTCGCAAGCGTGTGCGGATCACACGAATGGCTTAACCGAGGCTGATATCTGTACGACAACTTCCTGATGGCGAGTCGTAGCCTTGGAGGGTATCCATTTCTGTCCGCTTCACCCGCTCTTGCTGATCAGCCTTGCCCCCGTCTTGGTGTCGAATTTCTTGACGTGTTTCTTGGTTTCAGAGGGATTACGAATCTCGGTCGAGACTTCGACTTCGGTTGAGCAGCCTGCGAGTGAGCAGGTGAAGAAATCGCTGGGCTTTGGACTGCATGATTTGGACTCCAAAGATTGGGGATTGTTGGAGCCCGAGTGGAGGGCATCCGCCAGGGCGAGACTGGGAGCCTTTGAAGATTCTGCCGTAATGTGAGGGCAGAACTTGCCAGCGACTAGAATTGGATACAGCTTCGTATCCTGGCAAATTTGATACAACTCACAGGAAAGAAAAAGCCATAACCAATTATTGGATATGGCTTTATGAGCACGCCCGGCTGGATTCGAACCAGCGACCTACGGATTAGAAGTCCGTTGCTCTATCCAACTGAGCTACGAGCGCAGACCTTATTCCCGCACTGCCTTGGATCTTCTGCCGGCATCGTCCAGGAAGGCTATCCCCGGCAGGTGAGGGAGCGTCGCGTTGGACGGTGGTCACGGCCATCCGACATGCCGACCGTCCGACCGCTGGAGAAGCGGAAGGTACCCCATAATTCTACTGCGCCGGCGCCTATTCTGCCTAGCCAGCCTCATATCCCTTTCTGCGCTGCCCACCGCCGCCAGGCTTCGACACGATCGTTTTCGCCCAGGCCGGCAGCGATGGCTTCCCGGCAGGCGGCGACCTGGGGCAGGCTGCCGAGAGCCGCCACGCGGATGCCATGCCGGTCGTCGAGGAAGCGGATGAGCGTGGGGGCAAACTCAGCCAGCCCAAGCTCACCCATCACCTGCGCCACCCGAAGCCGCGTCGCGTCGTTGTGGCTGTAGGCCAGCCGCTCCAGCGCGGCCGGACCTTCCGGCCGATCCAGACGCGTGAGTGTTTCCGCAGCAGCAACCTGCAGCAGCTCGCTGTGAGATCCCAGGAGTTCAACAATCGGGAGGGGATCGATCCGGCCATGGCAGGAGCCCAGGGCCTCCAGCGCCGCACAGGTCACCGACTCGCTGGTTTCGTCAATCGCTGCAAGCAGTACGGCCGCATGTTGCGGGCTGGGGTGACGGCCCAGATGCTCGCAGGCGGCCTGCCGTACGCCGGAAGACGGGTGACATACGGCAGCGTACACCAGACGCAGTGTCCACTGGTCATCCTGCTGGCGAAGTGCTTCCAGCAGGTAACGCCACACGACGGGATCCGTTTCGGTAACCGCCCGATCGGCAAGCCGGCGAACGAGAAGCGCCCGAGGGGGATGCAGAGAGAACGTCTCCTCCAGTTGGCGCGCCGCCTCGCGTCGAGTCTGGGCGTCGCCACTGCCGAGGCGTTCTACGGCTGCGAAATCGGGCATGCTATCCGCCAGAAGCTCTGAATAAACGCAATCGTGCAGCACAATGCCCCGATGGATCGCCAGGTGCTCAAGCATGTCGACCCCGGCGGTCCCCAACTGCCGGAGACTGGCAAGGGCTCGCCCACGCTGGTTGGCATCCACTCCGCTGGTCTGCAGAACCTGCAGCAACGCGGCAACCGACATCAGTTGTTCCGCGGAGAAGAACGTCTCCGGCGGCGCAGCGACGCGACCAGGCGGGCCGCTTCGCTGGGCATAGACCTGGCGAATCTGGGCCATGGCCGGGGCTCGCAAGGCCGGCGTCTGACCAAAAGGGAAAGCATCCAGCAGAGGGCGGCTCTCCGGCCAGGTGGCCGCGAGCGATTCGGCCGCCAGCTTCTGGCAGCGGTAGGTGCACCTTTCCAGGGCCTGAAGCAGCAACGGTTCGGCTTTCTCGGGCGGCCACGAGCCGATCCTCGCCACCGTCGCGAGCTGGACTTCCGCACTCGGGTCATCCAGAAGCCGCTGTGCCGCGGCAACTTCCGGCTCGCCGGGCAGCTCGCCAAGCGATTCGGCAGCAGCGAGCCGGACCCGCCACTGCTTGTCGCGGGCCCCCACGACAACCAGTTCGCCTCTTCCAAGATCGGCAAGCGCCCGGACTGCCGCAATTCGTTCGGCCTCGGTGCCCCCGGCCAGGAGCGGTTCCAGCCTGGCCGTGGCGCGCGGATCCCCAAGCGTTCCGAGAGCCGCGATGGCGGCCGAACGTACTTGCAGGTCCGGGTCCTTGAGGGCAGACAGCAGGTGGTCAAGAGTGTCGCCGGATGGGTGCCGGGCGAGCACCGGCAGGAGCCGGGTGCGCATCCGGGGATCGTGGTGGTTCAACAGCGCCAGCCCCTCCGCCGGAAACGAACCGCCGGGCGCCTGCTGCCAGACCTCAAGCGCGGCAAGTTTCACCTCGTCGGCCGCAGCGTTGAGTGCTGCTGCCAGCCGCGGTTCCCCCTCCGCGCGGACCTGGCGCCCCAGAGCCCGGATCAGTTCGCCGTGAACCGCGACCGGATAGCCGCCTCCCGCCCGATCCGCCCGTGCGGCCTGATCGTCCAGCAGCTCCCTCAGAAGAGACACGGCCGATGGCGCAGAAATCCGGCCAAGCGATTCCGTGGCGGCGCATCGGATCGGAGTTTCCAGCTCCGCGCTGCGGACGGCCCTGGCCAGGGCCTCTTCGACCTTCTGAGACTGGTTGCCCGATCGGCCCAGACCGACAGCCGCATTGGCGGCCACGATCGGATCGGCGTCTGCCAGGTATGACGGCAATTGCCCGCACGCCGATGCCGATTCGGCAAGGATGCCGTCCAGCGCCGGGTAAATCCATCGCCAGGCCGGCTCCTTCCCGTCCCGCGGGGTGGAACGGATCCAGTGGGGCTCGGCCAGAATGCCCCGCAAAGCGGAGTCGTCGCCCGGGACTGCCGCACTTTGAGCGGCCGACCCGTCGAGCTTGCCCGAGGCAGACGACGAGCCCTTTTCAACTCGATCCAGCGGGATCAGATCGCTGCCGGCGGGCAAAACGGTCGATCTGCAGCCTGCAGCAACGGCCACTCCAACCGTGCAGAGGACAACCAGGAACCGGACTGGGGAATGACTCGGCATATCGGGGCAAATCCATTTGCCGGACCACGTCCATCGAGAGCCGGGACTCGCACGGATTCTCGACAGGCCAGCGGTCTTTCAGTTCGCGTGGAACAGGTCTCCGACCTGTCCGGACAACGTGTCTACCTGGTCCGCACTCCTTGAGGAGCCGGTTCTTTCACTCAGTACGACATCATCGAGCCGCTGCCGAACATCTCGCCCGGACGCGAAACGGGAAGAGGGTCGAATTCGGGAGACGGGGGCGCGGTCCCTCCTGCCTGGGTCATGGCCGTCTCCAGCTCTTTTCGCACCTCCGCGATCGCTGTATCGAGCGCCCTCAGGTCAATCTGCTTGTCGTTTTCCTTCGTGTCGATCTTCACGAAGAAGGCATGGATCGCGTTGGAAAACGCGTCGATGTTCTGCGTCTTGAGGGGGTCGGTTCCCGCCATGGCGCTGATGCCGCTCGGTTTCTCATCTCGGGCGAGCGTCTTGCGTTTCTTGCCCATTCCGACCAGCGCGGCGGTCATGCCGTCCTTCAGGCGGCGGCGGGCACGCTCGATCTGGCGATCCTCCTTCGTGGTCGTCGGCCTGGGGCCCATCCCTCCCGAGCCGTACATCTCACTGCCCTCCGCCGACATGCCCATCTCCATGCCGCTGCCCATCCCTTCGCTGCCCATCATCGGCATGCCCGCCATGTCGCCTCCGGAGCCGCTGAATCCGCCGGCGTTGGGCATCTTCTTCGACTCCAACTCATCGCGAAGACGCTGACGCTCCTGATCGCAGACCTCAATAGCCAGTAGTCCGAGAGCTTGCAGCATGGAGTTCATATCCAGTCCCGCAGGATTCCGATAATCCAGGCTTCCGAGGGCTTCGGCTGCTGCATAGCGGAGGAACTCCGGGCTATCCGTCTCGGCCAGCACAGTCAGGAGCAATTTCGCCACGTCAACCGGCCTTGGCCTTCCCTGCAAGTCGGCAAACATCTGGACGGCCTGGAGCCGCAACCACGCATGTCCCTCTTCAGTACGCACCCGCTCCGGTTCTTTGGCTCGGATCAGATCCACCAGGGGCTTGGCAATACTGTTGGGCACCGGGGCACTGGGATCCATGAGCCGGCAGTGGCGGCGGATTCCGATCAAGGCCGCCAGGCGGACGGCGTCGATCTGCCTTGGGTCGGTGGCGCGCTGCAGCAAGTCCGGCAGCGCTGCAGCCAGCGGTTTCGCCGCCCGCGAACCGCTCGGTTCCACTTCATTGAGTTCGCCAAGCATCAGGACGGCACTGACGCGGGCCGTGGGGGCGAAGTTGTACTTCGGGTCGGCGAGCGTCTTCGGGTCGGAAAGGGTCCTCATATACTGAAGAACCACTTCCGTGAGCTTGTCGTGGGCCGGATTGCTGCGGTTGGGCTTGTAGGCCTTCGCCAGTTCGCTCTTGAGCTCTCGCCGCCGAGTGGCCACCTCGTGCTGCTGGTCGGGATAGGTCCACCGAGCCAACGCATACCTGCGATAGTAGTCGACCAGGAACTGTTCGTCGGCGGGTGATAAGGTATCTGCCCCAAGGATTTGCTGAATTCGCGACCGCTTTGCCTGATAGGCCTTCTCCTCCCCCTCCGGGAGCTTGTCGATTCCCTTATAATCCCGGTTCAGAAGGGGTGCTGGCGGCTTTGCGGGAGTGGCAGGTTTGGCCGGTGGAGGGGCATCGGTTTTCGCCGGAGCCGACTTCGCCGGAGCCGCTTTTGCTGCCGGCGCCGGAGGTGCCGTGGGCGCGACAGCGGCAGGCGTTGATGCGCCAGGGGGCGGCCCAACTGCAGCGGGGGCCGCTTGGGCCGGTTGTGGAGCTTGAGCTTCCGCGAACGCGCAGGCGAGCAGCGCCAGCAGCGTACCCAGCGCGAACACTGGGACGAAACGCGCCCAACCAGAGACATGACTTTTCCACGAACGGGAGAGCATCGTAGGGGCTCCAAAGCCGAACGGCAATGTGAACTTAGACAACTTATATGCTAGTCGCCTCGTTTCGGGAATGTCAAGTTTTCTGCGGGTTTCCCCCTTATTCCGCCCATGTTTGACACAGGGTATCCCCAGGGCGTACAGTGATCTGGACGGCACCGACCCTACTCTGGCCCGGATATTGCCGCCAAAAGGGGCGGAAATGCGGGGCCTGGGCACTGTAGCGAGGTTCGCCTGGCATGACGTTGCTGTATGAAGACCGGCGGTTTCTGGCTCACGAAACGGGTGCCCATCCCGAACGGGCGGCAAGAATCCGGGGCATCGACGAGCGACTGGCCCAGGCGGGGCTCGAACAGAAATGCCGCCGAGTCTCCTGGTCCGAACTCTCGCGCCAACGGCTGGCACGGGTTCATTCCCTGGCCTACGCCGACGAGGTCTGGGCTATGGCCAAGTCGGGGGGGGGCGATCTGGATGCCGATACCGTCGTGAGCCCCGACTCCTATGGGGTGGCCCTGCTGGCCGCCGGAAGCGTGGTCGACGCCACCGAACGGGTCTTGCGCGGCGAGGACCGTCAGGCCCTCTGCCTTGTCCGCCCCCCCGGACATCACGCCCTCATGAATCGGGCGATGGGGTTCTGTCTGTTCAACAATGTGGCCCTGGCCGCCGTGACGGCCGCCGACGAGCTGGATCTCGACCGGGTGCTGATCGTCGACTGGGACGTCCATCACGGCAACGGCACCCAGCACACATTCTGGGAGGAGCCTCGCGTCGGCTTCCTTTCCATCCACCGATACCCGTTCTACCCCGGGACCGGGCACCAAGACGAGACCGGTGGGGGGCGCGGAGCTGGAACGGTGATGAACCTGCCGGTCGAGTTCGGGATCCCTCGCGAGGATTATCTCGCGAAGTTCGGCGATGCTCTGGACCGTTTCGCAGCTCGGATCAAGCCGCAACTGGTCTTCGTCAGCGCGGGTTTCGACGCCCATCACGCCGATCCCGTAGGCGGCCTGAGTCTTGAGACCGAGGATTTCGGCACGCTCACGAGCATCGTCCTCGATGTGGCCGACGTCCACGCCTCGGGGCGCGTCATCAGTGTGCTCGAGGGAGGATACAATCCACCGGTCCTGGCCGATTGCATCGAGGTCCACCTGGCCGAGATGGTCAGGCGGACCAGCAGCCTCTGATCGTTCGCCTCGGCAAACGCCGGCGTCCGCAGGCCGGCCCGAGTAGGCCGGTCCTGGAAAGGCAAACGAACCGGTCCGCCGCACAGGCCGGCAGCCGGTTCGTGTTTCGGCAAGAGACGGGGACCGATCCCGCTTGACGGCGGAAGCAGCGGACGGGGTCAGCCCGCAATACCGAGGGGAAGGCCCGCGGTTCCGTTCTCTCGGCTGAATCGAATTTGCGTGATTCCCAGAATTGGCCGTCTCCCTGGAGCCGCCTCCCGAAGGGTGGCGGCGGAGGGCTGGATCTCCTGGAATCCTGCCAGTCCACTTAGAACGCGTATTTGCCGGCGAACTCGATACGGGTGGCCTCTCCCGGTCTCCGGTCCGTAAACTCCGTCTTCCACTGGCCAACCTCGAGCCCCAGCATGAACTTCTTGGTCACGTCGTAGGTGACGTTGCCCCAATACACCTGGTTGTAGATCCGCCCGTTGGCGGTGGTGATGTCGGAATTGACGGGGTCGTCGATCGAGTAGCCAAGGGCGCTGTGCAGGCGGCTTGTCCAGTCGTAATAGACGTTGAACCAACCGCCGGTCGAGCGGATTTCTTCGTTCGTTCCACCCACGTTGACGCCTTGGACGATACCGCCCAGGAAAGTCTTCAGGTTGGTGCCCGTGAAGAACTCGCCCTGGAAGCCGAGGCGTTCCGTAATCGGCACGGTGACGTCGGCGTTGACCGACCAGGTTTGCCGGGGAGCATCGTCCTGCAACGCCAGGTCGAATTCCTGGTTGCCGACGTGTCCCGACACGCCGAAGGCGATAGGCAATTCCTGGCCGATCTTGGTGCCCACGCGCATCTCCAGAATCGGCCAGCCCGCGTGATCGCCGTTGCTTGCGGCACCGTTGGTGAAGTCGTGCCCGGCGTCCGTGGCCAGGGCTCCCTGGAACTCGAGTTTCCACATGTCGGTCATGGTGAAGTACCGTTCATAGCGGATCTGAGGCCGGCGGTAGCCGATATTGCCCGCACCCCAGTACACCGAGTACAGAACGCACCTGGGATAGAGCGGCGAGACCACATCCCACGTCTGGCCGAAAAGCAGCCGGAAATCGTCGTTCTTGACTTCCCAGTAGGCGTGGCGCAGCAGCACTCCGGGTTTGTTCTCGGTGACGAAGTTCCCTTCGAAGTCGATCTCGACCTTGCCGCCGCTCTTCGCACAGCAGAAGAAGGGGAGCTGCGGACCGGTGACATCGAGCCCGAGTCGGGTGCCTTTGGCGTTGACGTGGTACGCGTCCTCACCCTCTTCGTCGGCAGAGATCGCCCAGAGCGTGTAATCGCCCATGTAGGTGCGAGACGTCTCGTAGACCGTCTGGCCCCAGAGAATGCCGTAGGGCACGATCTTGAAATCGCCCTTGGTCCAGGCGAGTTCCTTCATCTCCTTGCGGGCCTCCTCCCGTGTCATGTAGTCGACCTCGGCGTTTGCAGCCACGGTCGAGATGGTGCTGATCTGCGGCCCGTCGACCGGCGGCAGAGCCACGGGACGATCCTGGATCTGTCCCAGTTCCGCGCGGAGCATCTGGGTCTCCGCCTCGAGCTGCTGGAGCCTTTGCAGGAGCTGATCGTTGTTAGGCGTCATCGCGGGGATCTCTCCGGCCGCAGCGTGCACGGCCAGAAACAGACATCCCGCAAGCGAGAGTTGCAGAGTTCTCATCATCATCATTTCCTCCCCAAACGTGACTGGTACGCGAAGCGGATTCGGAATGCCCTCGGATCCCTTCACCCGTCGCGCCAACGGCCAAATTAACCGGTCCATCAGTTGTTGGAGCTATCGTCACTGCCATCCCCAGACTTGACAGTTGGAGAAATCGGGAAACCACGGGATTTTCCCACAGAATCGCGACATTCCTGTCTCTCGCGCCACCCGTCACAGCCCGAATCGAATTTCCGATACAACCGAGTGAAGCCCACTGTTTTTGCCGGGATTCGGGGCGGTGTCCGTCCGGCGGCGAGGAGCGGACCACTGGGATTGGGGGGCCGCAGTTTCCCGAAGACCGCACCCGATGGCGGGCCAGGGCAGCGGGGCAGCGGGCCGGAGATTCCCTCCGTCCGCCACGTTCGCTACAATGGGCACGATTGCGGCAGCAGGGCCAAGGGCATTGCCCGACAAGGCGGCCCCACGTTGGACGATCGCGCTTCGCCAATCAGCAGAAGGCCTGAGGAGTCCCTATGCGAAACGTTGTGACCCTGGTCCTCGGTGGTGGACGTGGCACCCGACTCTACCCTTTGACACAGGTTCGTTCGAAACCGGCCGTCCCCGTGGCTGGGAAGTATCGCCTCATCGATATCCCGCTTTCCAATTGCATCAGCAGCGGCCTGGAACGGATCTACGTGCTCACCCAGTTCAATTCCGTCAGCCTCCACCGCCATATCCGTGCCACCTACACGTTCGATCCGTTCTCCCAGGGATTTGTCGAAATCCTCGCCGCGCAGCAGACGCTCGACAATTCGGGCTGGTACCAGGGAACGGCCGACGCCGTCCGGCAGAACCTCCGCTATCTGCAGCAGCCCGGGATCGACCACGTGCTGATTCTGTCGGGCGATCAGCTCTACCGGATGAATTTCCGCGAGATGCTCAAGACGCACACGGAGGCCAAAGCCGACGTGACCATTTCGGCCGTGCCGGTTCACAGCTCCGACGCCTCCGGCCTGGGAATCATGCGGCTGGACGACAGCGGGCGGGTCGTCGGGTTCCTGGAGAAACCTCGGACCGAGAACGAGCTGGCGCTCGTGCGGACCGACCCGGCGTGGATCGACGCGAAGGGGATCCCGTCCAAGGGCCGGGATTGCCTGGCCAGCATGGGGATCTACCTGTTCAATCGCAAGACGTTGCTCGAAGTGCTGTCCAAGACGGATTACCAGGATTTCGGCAAGGAGGTTTTTCCCGCCTCGATGCGCACTCGCCACGTCCAGGTGCACCTCTTCGATGGCTACTGGGAAGATATCGGCACGATCAAGTCGTTCTTCGAGGCGAACCTGAGCCTTGCCGATGTGGAACCTCCTTTCGATCTGGTGCTGCCGCACCGGCCGATCTACACGCGCGCTCGGTTCCTTCCCCCCTCGCGGATCGACGGTGCCACGGTCACGCGAAGCCTGATTGCCGACGGCTGCCAGATCCACAAGGGGGCCGTGATCGAAAACAGCGTGATCGGCCTGCGCTGCCTCATCGGGCGCGACACGGTCATCCGCAATTCGATCGTGATGGGAAACGACTTCTACGAAGTGCCCGACAGCTTGAACGGAGACGGCCTGGAAGCCAAGCCGCCCCTGGGGATCGGCCCGCGGGCCCATATCGAGGGCGCCATCATCGACAAGAACTGCCGGATTGGCGCCGGCGTGCGCATCATCAATTCCGAGGGAGTCGAGACCTCCGACGAAGACGAGTACGGCATGGTTCGCGACGGCATCGTCTGCCTGCCCAAAGGAACGTCCGTTCCGGACGGCTGGTCGCGACAGGACCGGTGAAACAGCAGCCGCCCCAGGGGCGAGTTCCCGCTGCGAACCGGATCACCGGAACCACAAAAAATCGGAGTCCGGGGGGCGCCGGACCGGGACTCCTGCCTGTCATCCGACGTTTCCGACGTTCCGCGGTCGACGCATTCCAGCACACGCAAGGGACCCAGAAGTGGAAGCGGCTTCCCGGCCGCGCTCTGGAATTGCCAGACCGCGGTTGTCGATCGAAGCTCCTGACGAAAGGGCGCCATCCATGAAACGTTTGTTTGTCCTGCTCCTGATCGTGCTCGGCGCCGCCCCGGCTGTTTCGGCCGAACGCCCACCCAACATCGTCTTCATCCTCGCCGACGATCTCGGCTGGACAGATCTCGCCGTCCAGGGGTCCAAGTACTATGAGACCCCCAACATCGACCGGCTGGCATCGCAGGGGATGCGGCTGACGAGCTATCACAACTGCCAGAATTGCGCGCCAACGCGGGCGGCGCTGATGAGCGGCCAATACGGGCCGCGCACCGGGGTCTACACGGTGGGGGGCATCAACCGGTTCAACTGGCAGAGCCGGCCGTTGCGGCCGGTCGACAACGTCGAGAACCTCCCCCTGGAAAAGATCACCATCGCCCAGGCCCTCAAACAGGCCGGGTACGCCACCGGGATGTTCGGCAAGTGGCACCTCGGACAGGATGGCGAGTATCATCCCGCCCGGCGGGGCTTCGACGAGGCGATCGTGTCGATGGGCAAACACTTCGATTTCGCCACCTCCCCCAGAACGGAATACCCCGAAGGCCAGTATCTGGCCGACTTCCTCACCGACAAGGCGGTCGATTTCATCCAGCGGCACAAGGACAGGCCTTTCTTCCTCTACCTGCCTCACTTCGCCGTGCATTCGCCGCACCAGGCAAAACCGGAGTGGATCGACCGATTCTCCTCCAAGCCGCCGGCGGGCGGACACAACAACGCGGTCTACGCCGCAATGATCGCCAGCGTCGATGAAAGCGTCGGCCGCGTCATGCACGCGCTCGACGAACTCAGCCTTGCCGATAGCACGGTGCTGATCTTCTCCAGCGACAACGGCGGGGTCGGAGGCTACCGGCGCGAGGGAGTTGGCGGAAACGACATCACCGACAACGCACCGCTGCGGAGCGGCAAAGGGAGTCTCTTCGAAGGCGGCACTCGCGTGCCCTTGATCGTTCGCTGGCCGGGAGTAGCCAAACCCGGTTCGATCTGCCGCGAACCGGCAATTCACGTCGATCTCTATCCAACCTTCCTGGAGATTGCCGGGGCGGACGCGCCTGAAGACTACCCGCTTGACGGCACCAGCCTCGCGCCGCTGCTGCGCGATGCCAGCGCCTCGCTCGACCGCGAAGCCATCTTCCAGCATTTCCCGGGTTATCTCGGCTCGAGCGGAAACACTTGGCGCACCACACCGGTCACCGTCGTTCAGGCCGGGCCGTGGAAGCTCCTGGAATTCCTCGAAGATGGGCACCTGGAACTGTACCATCTGGAAAACGACATCGGCGAGAGCAACAACCTCGCCGGGCAACTGCCCGACAAGGCCAAAGAACTGCACTCCCGGCTCGTTACGTGGCGCCATGCAATCGGCGCCCCAATGCCCACCCCCAATGAACCCAGGACTGTCGCCCAACCCAAGGCAGCAGGGCAGAAACGCAAGGCAAAAAAACAGGCATCCGCCCGCTGAGTCTCCGCCAGACCCTCACCTGGCAGTGCCCCGTTCGGGATCGCCGCGCAGGGTGATCTTCGGGCTGAGCACCGCCGCACGGTACGGGTACGGCGTCCCCGTGGCAAACCCCTCCCCCTGGGCGGAGAACTTGCTCGGAGCCGGCACTCTCCGAACTCTCCGAATACCGTCCGCAGAAGTGCCAGAAACCCCTGTTTCCCGCAATCGCCCTTTCGGAGAGTGCCTGCTGCTTCTCTTGCCACATCAGGACTTCGCAGTTTTCCTGCACCGCAGCGGCACCGCAACGCAGGAGGCTTGACATCACCTCGGATCCGTGAGAGAAACGGGAGGATGTTGCCGTATCCTGACCGGGCGGAGACAGTGTTTGAGCGCCCGATTGTCTCCTCCCGATCCAGCCCGGGGCAAGAGCCCCATCGCCTCGGGCCATTTCGACAGGCCGGCAGCAGATATCCAGGATCGGCCAGAAGTCCTTGCCAGTCCGAGCGCGCAGGGATCTCCCACGGATACGGTGGGCGCGATCGGTGGTTCTGCCGGTGGCATTGGAATCTTCCGGCATCGTGTTTTAAGGAATCATCTGGAATGAAGCTTGCCGAACGCTGTTCCCACAGTTTTGCCCCCCATGTCCGGGCTCGCGGGCAGGCCTATTTTGAGAACGGATTCGTCTTCGACCTGAGCGTCGACTTTGGCTTGATCGAGGCTCTGGTCTCCGGCTCTGCGCCCCAGCCTTACGAGGTCTTGATCGACGTTGAGTACCATGACAGCCAGACGCTGATCGCCTCCTGCACCTGCCCGTATTACGAAACGGAGGGTCTCTGCAAGCACATCTGGGCAGTCCTCCTCTCCGTCGACACGTCCGAGGTCGGCATTTCGGCCCGCGACCGATCGCCAATCGAAGTCTTGTCCGAAGATGAAGAAGAGGACTATGGCTTTGGTGACTACGGCCACGATGATGGCGACGATGACGATGATGACGACTACGCGGATGACGGCGACGATTACCTCGACGGCGGCTTCGCCGAGCAGTTCGCGCCCTTGGTCAGGCTTGCAGGCCCCGGCCGTTCGCAGACCGGTCGCACCTCGCCGACCAGGCCCGTGCCCTGGCAACGTCACCTCCAGGAGGTTGCCAGAACGGACCAGCACCGGGCAGAAAGAGTCAAGAAAGTCCTTGAACTGGCATCCGGCAAGCGGCGGGAGCTCTGGTATCTCCTGAATCTCCGCGACACCCAGCAAGAGAACGAGCTGATCCTCGAACTCTATCGCCGCGATACCAAGAAGAACGGCGAGCTCGGCAAAGCCCAGATCTTCCGGCACATGATCGATTCGACCGAGAGCCTCTCGCTCGACGAAGACCGCTGGATTCTGGGGTTCCTCGGCGCCAGCCCCTATGGCTCCACCTATGGCTCTCCCTATGCCTACCGCCGCTATTCTTCCTATGACAACCCTCGTGTCATGTTGTCGTCGCAGCTTCACGACCTGGTGTTGCCGAGGCTGTGCGCTACCGGCCGGCTTCGCATCCTCCACGCCGGCCCCGACAAGATCGACGAGGCAACCCCTCTGGCGTGGGACGACGGCCCTCCCTATCGACTTCGGATCGCCGTCGAAACGGACGACCAGAAGAAGCGGTGGATTCTGCACGGCCAGTTGTGCCGCGATGCGGAGATGGTTCCAATCGACGATCCGATCGTCCTCCTGCATTCGGGGATTGCCGTATTTCGCGACCGCCTGTCCCGCTTCGATGCCACCAAGGGGCTTGCCTGGGTCAGACTGTTTCGCCGGGAGACAGAACTTTCGGTCCCCTACGCCGAGCGCTGGGAGTTTCTGCAGAACTTCCTCCAGCACGAGTCGGCCCCCGAGATCGATCTGCCCGAAGAGTTCCACCTGTCCGAAACCCGCGTGCCCCCGCAGCCCATTCTCAGGGTCCACAAGCCGAGGACCGGCAGCCAGGCCCGTGATCTTGAGGCTTCGATCGCTTTCGACTACGACGGCACGGTTGTGGGGCTCAGGGATGACTGCGCCCGCATCGTCTTGCGCGACACGGAGCGGATCATCTTCCGGGACCCTGCCCGCGAGGCAGAGCTTGTCCTGCGGCTCTCGGCCTGGAACGTGCGTCTCCGCAATGCCTGGGGCTGGGAGGACGGCCAGGATGTCTCGTTCCTTGCCCGCCGGCTCGGCGAGATGGTCTCGGCCCTGACCGCCGAAGGCTGGGTGGTGGAAGCCGAGGGAATCCGTGTTCGCCAGCCGGGAGCATTCTCCGGCGGCGTCAGCTCGGGGGTCGACTGGTTCGAACTGGAGGGGCAGTTCGACTACGGGAATGGGGCGGTCGCCTCCCTCCCGGATCTGCTGGATGCGGTCCGCCATGGCCAGACTTACGTGCGGCTCAGCGACGGTTCGCAGGGACTGCTGCCCGAAAAATGGCTTGCCAAATACGGCCCGTTGGCCGAGTTGGGAGAAGCCGGGAACGGCAAACTGAGGTTCAGCAATTCGCAGGCGGCCCTGCTCGACGCCCTCCTGGCCGCCCAGGACAACGTTCACGTGGACCACAAGTTCTCCGAACTGCGGCAGAGACTCAGGTCGTTTGACGGAATCAAGCCGGGGCGCGAACCGAAAGGCTTCGTCGGAGAGCTGCGCCAGTACCAGCGTCAGGGCCTCGGCTGGCTCCAGTTCCTCCAGTCGTTCAATCTCGGCGGGTGCCTGGCCGACGACATGGGGCTGGGCAAGACGATCCAGCTCCTCGCGCACCTTCAGCAGCAGCGGGTAACCGCCCAGGCCGAAGGGCCGTCGATGATCGTCGTGCCCCGGACCCTTGTGTTCAACTGGCTCGACGAGGCAGCTCGTTTCGCCCCGCGTCTCAAACTCCGCGACTACACGGGCCTCAAGCGGGCCGGACAGCTCGACGAGATCGAACCGGGCGACATCCTGGTGACGACCTATGGAACCATGCGCCGCGATATCGTGAAACTCAAAGATATCCGCTTCGACTACGTGATCCTCGACGAGGCGCAGGCCATCAAGAACTCCGGCTCCCAGGCCGCCAAGGCCGCGCGTCTGCTCCAGGCCAGACACCGCCTTGCCCTCACCGGCACTCCCATCGAAAACCACCTCGGGGAACTATGGTCGTTGTTCGAATTCCTCAACCCCGGCATGCTGGGACACTCCACGGTCTTCCACAAGTGCTGGAAGAACGGCCAGACCGACGCAGACAACATCGAGCTCCTGCGCGCCTCCCTGGCGCCCTTCATCCTCCGGCGGACCAAGGAGCAGGTCCTCCCCGAGCTGCCGCGGAAGACCGAGCAGACCCTGTACTGCGAACTCGACCGCCAGGAACGAAAGGCCTACGATCAGCTCCGCAAGTACTACCGCGACTCGCTCCAGGAAAAGATCGAAAAACAAGGACTGGAACGCGCGAAGATCCATGTGCTGGAAGCCTTGCTGCGGCTCCGCCAGGCGGCCTGCCATCGCGGCCTGCTGGACAAAAGCCACGCCAAGGGCTCCAGCGCCAAACTCGACTCGCTCCTCGAACAGGTCGCCGAAATCGGCGAGGAAGGCCACAAGGCCCTCGTCTTCTCGCAGTTCACCAGCCTGCAGAGCATCGTCAGGCACCACCTCGACCAGCGCGGCATCGTCTACGAATACCTTGACGGGCAGACCCGGAAACGGGACGAGCATGTCCGCCGCTTCCAGACCGATCCGGATTGCCGCCTGTTCCTGATCAGCCTCAAGGCCGGGGGCCATGGGCTGAATCTCACCGCCGCCGACTACGTGTTCATCCTCGACCCGTGGTGGAATCCCGCCGTCGAGGCCCAGGCGGTCGACCGGACTCACCGCATCGGCCAGACCCGGCCCGTGTTCGCCTATCGCCTCATCGCCCGGGAAACGGTCGAAGAGAAGATCCTTGAACTCCAGCAGTCGAAACGCAATCTGGCGGAGGCCATCATCTCGGCCGACGGAAGCGTGATGCAGCGCCTCACGGCGGAAGACCTGCAAATCCTGCTCAGTTGACGCCCGCGGCCGGCGCACACAGTTGCCCCGCCACCACTGCGATTGTGTCGTGCGGCGGGGCATCCTTCTTCGACGGGAGGCCGATCTGGCCGAACTGGGCAAGACAAGCCGGGTGGTTGCGAGTACACTGGAAGGCACTCGCGGGAGGTTGGGGGCTGCGGTGGTCCGGTTGGCGTCAGGGGTGAAAATAGGGAATGACCGGAACTGGACCTGCCGACTCACGACGGCTGACAACCGAAGGGGCTGTTGCTGCCATGGAACTGGAGATTCTCGGCGACCCGCCGTTCGCGAGGGACGAAAACGGCAAACTCAGGTCCCAGATCGGGACGATCTTCCCACAGGCCAGGTGTCTCGTCACGCAGCGCACGATCCACGCGGTGCAGCGGCACATCTACGTCGACCACGTCAACGCGGTCCGCATGCAGGCCGGCCAGCCGCCTCTCAGCCGGGAGGAAGAACTGCAGCACTGGGACAACGCGGTCGACCTGATCTTCGAAGACGATCGGATCCTGATACGCCCCAACCCGGACAACATGTCCCTGGCCTTCGAGGCCGACGAGATCCTCCAGCAGCTTTGCCCGAAGTACAAGATCAAGTTTCTCTACGCCCTCAACAAGCAGGTTCGCAACGCCGTCAAGCGGCACGGCGAGTGCTGGCGGATCGCGGCGCTGCCCACCTCCGTGAAGCAGATGCAGGACATGATCGTGGCCTCGAAGCTGGCGATCTCGGGCGAAGAGATCTACTACTACAACAAGACGACCGGCGTCCGTTGGCTGACCTGCGAGCGCTTTGCCGCCCTCGAACGGCTCGACGACGAACAGCTTCGCCTTCATCTCAGCGAAATCCGCGAACACTCCGCGCGCCGCAACGCCAGCGGGTTCCCAGAGCTGGATTTCTTCCAGGCGGGACCCGCCTTCACGTCGAAGGACCTCGCCCCCTATGACTTCCGGCAGCTCGATTCGGCCACTCTGCGGACCGTGCATGCCGAACTGCGGCAGAAATTCCAGGACGCCGTGCCTCGCGAGTTTCGCTTCGACGACAAGGAAGACCTCCAGTGGCGCAACCGCATGTTCAACGCGCTGGTTGCCCAGAAGGACGAAGTCATTTCGCAGGATATGTTGCTTGGCTTGAGCCCCGAGTTCTTCATGCAGATCCAATGGCTGCCCGGCGGCCGGATCGATCGCGGGGAGCTGATCTTCGATCCCACCTACGACCTGGCCGACGAAAACCCGAACAATCGGCAGTTGCAGCAGCTCTGCGATGAACGGGCGCGGGGATTCATCTTCAACTTCGTCCGCGAACACGCCGACCTGGAATACATGAACATCGGCCGCGTGGAGAACAGCCTTTCCCGCCGGCAGGATGCCGAACGCCGCCGGGGAGTCTACATTGCGGAAGTCAAACGGATGGGCGTACCCAAGGAAATCGTCACTATCATCCGCATGCAGAAGTGGGGCGTCCGGGAGCACCTCGACGACCGCAAACCGCTCCGCGACGCAATGATGGATTCCGATGAATACACCGAATACGTGCTGGATCGCCGCCTCGGATGCCGGCAACTCGGCATGAACCTCCCCCGGCACGTGACGGCCCACAAAGTGTGGGAACGGTATTTCGCCGACTGGACCGGCCCCAACGGGGTCATCATCTGGTCCCCCTACATCGAACGCGACTACATCCGCGGTGTCGCCACCGACAAGGTCCCCAAGCATCTCCTCGAAGACAACCAATACGCCGCCAATCTGGCCCGCCTGCTCGGCCGCGCGGCGGCCGTCAACATCATCGTCGGCCGCTGCGACAGGCACGGCAGGGTGCTCTTCGACGACGGCGATGAAGTCATCGTCGAAAACGCCGAAGGGCAACCCCAGGAAATCGTTGTTGCCGACCCGACCGGCACGTTCCACAACTTCGACCACGATCTGACGGACATGGCCCGGGCTTACGCCGAGCCGGTCAACCGCCGGCGCGGCACCGTGTACGACACGGTGGAGTTCGCCCAGGTCTACATCGATGCCTTCCTGAAGCGGTTCCGCCGCATCCAGGCCGACTATCGCCGCCGCCGGCGGGCGTTCGACACGCTCTTCAAGTACCGGCAACGCGATCCCAACGGCAGCTTCGCCTATCGCTGGGAGCAGGTTCTCATCCGGCTGGATCGCACCGATGCCCACGATCTGACCCAGGCGATTCGCGACAACCTCAACCTCTGAAAACACGTGAATCGTTCGGCCAGGGTGCAGAGAACTACGCCTGTTGCCTGCCGGGAACCGGGGCCTCGGCAGCCAAACAGGCCCGTTCAACAAGTCCCGTCTGGAGTTCCTGACCATGAACCGCATGCTCGTAGTCCTCTCCGTGGCGGCTTCCCTGGTGGCCACGGGCTCTCTCACCGCCGCACACCAGTCGGGCGTTGCCGGAACCACCGGACTCTGGTATGACCGTCCGGCAGACCAGTGGCTCGAGGCGCTCCCAATCGGCAACGGCCGTCTCGGCGCCATGGTGTTCGGCGGAACTGTCCACGAACGCATCCAGTTCAACGAAGACACCCTCTGGGCCGGCGGGCCTCGCGATTATTCCCACCCCGGCGCCGCCGACGCCCTCCCCGAAATCCGCCGGCTTCTCTTCGAAGGCAAACAGCGCCAGGCGGAGCAGCTCGCCATGGAAAAGTTCATGAGCGTGCCGCTCCGCCAGGTCGCCTACCAGGCCTTCGGCGACCTGCGGCTCGAGTTTCCCGGCCACCAGGAGGCCAGCGGCTATCGCCGCCAGCTCGACCTCGACTCCGCAGTGGCCACCACGCAATACGAGCACGACGGGGTGACCTACACCCGCGAGGCCCTGGCCAGCTATCCCGACCAGGTGATCGCCCTGCGGATTCAAGCCAGCCGCAGCGGCTCGATCGACTGCAACGTCCGCTTCACAACCCTCCAGACAGACTCGAAAAGCACCGCCAACGGCATCGATGCCACGCTCACGCTCAGCGGAAAGGTCGGCCCCTACGAATTCCCCGGAAGCGGCGGCCAAACCGTCGAGGGCGAGTTGACCTTCTGCGCAAAGCTCAAG
The DNA here is from genome assembly GCA_964563135.1 of uncultured Planctomycetaceae bacterium. Lineage (GTDB taxonomy): Bacteria > Planctomycetota > Planctomycetia > Pirellulales > Thermoguttaceae > JAAYAY01. The sequence continues at coordinate 2,002 of CAZLWV010000047.1, read as the reverse complement.
GCCCAGGTTCTCGGCGGGCAGGTTTCGGCCGGCCAGGACGTGCTGCAGATCCGCAAGGCCGACCAGGTCTGCTTCTACCTGGCGGCCGCGACGAGCTACCAGGACTATGGCAACGTCAGCGGCGACCCGGCCGCCAGGTGCGATGCCGTGCTGCAGCCGCTTGCCGGGAAGTCTTTCGAGGCGGTACGCCAGCGGCACTGCCAGGATCACCAGCAGTTGTACCGCCGCGTGTCGCTGGATCTGGGAGCGACCCAAGCGTCGCAGTTGCCCACCAATGAGCGACTCGCCCGGTTTGCCGAGGGCACCGATCCCCAACTGGCCGCACTCTACTTCCAGTACGGCCGCTATCTGCTCATCGCCTGCAGCCGGCCGGGCACGCAGCCGGCCAACCTGCAAGGGCTGTGGAACGACAGCCTCTCGCCCTCCTGGGAGAGCAAATACACGGTCAACATCAACACGGAGATGAACTACTGGCCCGCCGAGGTCTGCAACCTGAGCGAGTGCCACCAGGCCCTGTTCGACGCGCTCGACGAAGTGGTCCAGTCGGGCCGCCGCACCGCCAAGGTCCACTACGGCGCCCGGGGCTGGGTGCTGCACCACAACTTCGACCTGTGGCGAGGCACCGCCCCGATCAACAACTCCAACCATGGCATCTGGCCCGTCGGCGGGGCCTGGCTCTGCCAGCATCTCTGGTGGCACTATCAGTACCATCTGGACAAGGCCTTCCTCCGCGACCGGGCCTATCCGATCCTTCGCGATGCCTCCCTGTTCTTCCTCGACACGCTCGTCCAGGACCCGCGAAACGACAAGGGCTGGCTGATCTCCGGCCCCTCCAATTCGCCCGAACAGGGCGGCCTGGTGATGGGCCCCACCATGGACCACCAGATCATCCGCTCCCTGCTCGGGTGGACGATCGAGGCCGCCGAGATCCTGGACGTGGACGCGGAGCTTCGCAAGGAACTGGCCCAGGTGCGCTCGCGGATCGCCCCCAACCAGATCGGCAGCCAGGGGCAATTGCAGGAGTGGCTGGAAGACGTCGATTCGCCCGAGAACCATCACCGCCACTTCTCGCACATGTGGGGCGTGTTTCCCGGCGACGACATCGATCGCGAGGCGACGCCCGACCTGGCCGCGGCCGCCCTCAAGTCAATCCAGTGGCGCGGCGACGGGCCGATCGGCTGGAGCCGGGCCTGGCAGGTCCACCTGTTCGCCCGGCTGGGCGACGCCGAAACGGCTCATGACCGGCTGGTCCGCTTGATCGCCCGCAACTCGGCCGCGAACCTCATGGATCGCATCTGGGAGAACCGACCCGACACGTTCCAGATCGAAGCCAATCTGGGCGCAAGTTCCGGCATCGCCGAGATGCTGCTGCAGAGCCACCTGGGCAAGATTCGCCTCCTACCGGCGCTGCCCAAGGCCTGGCCCAGCGGCAAGATTCACGGCCTCCGCGCCCGGGGCGGCCTGGAGGTCGATCTGGAGTGGCAAAACGGCCGCCTCACCCAGGCCGTCCTTCGCGCCGACACCGCAGCAGCCCACCAACTGGTCGCCCCGCCAGGCTACAAACTCGCCGGCCCCGCCACGGTCACCCTCCAGCCGGGTGAAGCATACCGGGTGGAGGTCGAGCCGCTGAAATAAGGCGCTCGGACAATGCCTTTCCGCGTTCAACGCCTGGCTCGGCCAGTCCGTGATCACTCCTTCTTCCGCACCGACTGGGTTTTTTCCACCAGCCCGCTCACCTTCTCTTCGTCGACTTCCACACCCAGCCCCGGTCTGGTGGGCACCTTGATCTTGCCGTCCACGACGCGCATCGGATCGGCGAGGACGTCGGCGCCCAGGTACTGGGGGCCGTTCAAGGCGGCCGGCGTCTTGAGCCCGAAGGCGCCGTAGAGGGCCAGGCTGGCCGCCAGGGAGATGTCGGGATCGCACAACCCGCTGCCCAGCCAGACGAGGCCGGCCTGTTCGACCAGTTCGATCTGCTGCTTGTTGGGGAGCAGCCCGCCGC
>CAZLWV010000046.1:50331-50731 GCA_964563135.1 uncultured Planctomycetaceae bacterium | reverse complement strand
TGGCGCAAGTCGCCCGACTATCCCATCAACGCGTGGAAGAAGCACAAGCTGCGCTGGGCCGACATGCTGGCCGACTACTACATTTCCTACGACAGCCTCTACCACCGCGGCATTCCGGACTACGAGGTGCTCGGACACTTGCACCGGCAGGGACGACTGGGGGCATTCAACCTGGGCTACTATACGGACGTCGGCTCCAAGCCCGGCGACGTCGACGCCTGGAAGGCCAAGCACCTGCCGCGTCTGCGCGAGGCTTATGCCAAAGCGCGGGAACTAGGGCTCCTGGATCACGCTTATATCTACGGATCGGACGAAGCGAATCCCGAGTTGTTCGGCAAGGTGCAGCAGGCGGCCTCGATTTTGAAGGCGGAGTTCCCGGACGTTCCCATCACGACGACCA
>CAZLWV010000046.1:48732-50262 GCA_964563135.1 uncultured Planctomycetaceae bacterium | reverse complement strand
TCTGCCCGCTCACGCCCAAGTTCGACCCGGCCAAAGCCGCCCAAGCCCGCGCGGCCGGCAAGCTGGTGTGGTGGTACATCTGCTGCGGACCGCATCATCCGCACGCAAACATGTTTATCGAGTACCCGGCGATCGAGGGCCGCCTGCTGATGGGCGCCATGACCGCCAAGCAGCGTCCCGACGCATTCCTCTACTATCAGATCAGCATCTGGAACTCACGCCGGCCGATCAGTTCCGGGCCGTTCACCGACTGGGATCCGCGCAGTTGGACCACCTACCACGGCGACGGCTCGTGGACCTGCGTGGGGCCGGACGGAACGCCCCTCCCCACGATCCGCCTGGAGAACTTCCGCGACGGATTGGAGGACTACGCCTATGCGATCATCCTGGAAGCCATCGTGCGCGAGCGAGAGAAGGCCGCGTCGCTCAGTGCCCAACAGAAGAAGTGGCTGGCCGAGGCCCAGGCGGCCCTCACGGTGCCCCAATCTCTGGTGAAGAGCATGACCGACTACTCGCGTGATCCGGCGGCGGTCTACGCCTGGCGGAACCGCCTCGGTGAGTTGATCGCGCAATCGGGGATGTCGGAGGTGAATCCGTGGGGCAAGCACTTCAGCTTGCGGCCCAGGAAACCGTGAGTGCGATGGGGTACGACGCCACGGGCAGCTTGCCTACCCGTGCGTTGTCCCCAACGAGTGAGAGCGTGCATGACGACCTGGGCACCGCCACCATATCCGCGCCACGGTTCGTAGAACTCGGCATACTTTGTCGAGACGGCTCCAGCCTCGACTCGTCCCTGTTCCAGGAGGCTGACGACCAGGGCCAGGGTCATCTGGGTATCGTTGCGCAGCTGGCCATAGATTTCGCGTATCTCAGAAGCTCTCCATCCCTCGATACCTGCCCCTAGGATATCGCCGCAGGCGACGCCCAGCAGGCAGCCGATGCATCGGTCCTCATGACTAGGAATGCTCATATGCGTCACTCCGAACACGGTCGTTATTCACCCCGCGAGGCGAGACGCCGCGATCACTGCATGGCCTGGTTCAGATCCGCGCAAAGATCTTCCGCGTCCTCCAGCCCCACCGAAACGCGGAACAGGCCGTCGCCGGCGAAGGCTCGGTAACGAGCCAGATGGTCTGCGTCCAGCCGGAACGAGTTCTTCTGGAGATCGTCGGTCGTGAGATAGAAGATCAGGCTGCGATGATGTCCCAACGACACGGCGTAATGGAACACCTCCAGACGCTCGGCGAACTGTTGCGCCATCCGCGGGGCATCGTGCGTCTGAAAGGCGATCATGCCGGAGAAGTTCGCCATCTGGCACCGGGCCAGTTCGGCCTGCGGGTGCGAAGGGAGGCCCGGATAAATGACGCGCGTCACCTGGGGATGCGACTGGAGGAACTGGGCCACTTCGAGGGCGTTGCGCGCGTGGGCCGCCATGCGAATCGGCAGCGTGGCCATGCCGCGCAGGATGAGCCAGGCGTTGAAGGGACTGAGCGAGGCGCCCAGATGAATCGCGGTGTCCTGGCGCAGCCT
>CAZLWV010000046.1:47562-48587 GCA_964563135.1 uncultured Planctomycetaceae bacterium | reverse complement strand
GCCTGGCCAGCGGTTCCGCCCGTCCCAGGATCGCCCCGCCTAGAGCGTCGCCGTGGCCGCCGATGTACTTGGTCAACGAATGGAGGACGAAGTCGGCTCCCAGTTCGATCGGCCGCGTGGCGATCGGCGTGGCGAACGTGGAATCTACGACCAAGGATGCGCCCGCTGCGTGTGCAATCTCGGCCACCGCGCGGATATCGGTCAGGCGCAAGATCGGATTGGCCGGGGTCTCCGCCCAGACCAGTCGCGTGTTAGGGCGTAAGCTCCGACGCAGATCGTCCGGATCCGACAGGTCGGCGGGCGTTACCTCGACGCCGAGCTTCGTAAGCGTATCGCGCACCAGTTCCGCCAGGCCCGCGTAGGCGATGTCGCTGACGACCAAATGGTCGCCCGCCGACAGAATGTGAAGCAACAGCGCCGTGGCCGCTCCCAAGCCGGTGCTGAAAGCCACGCCGGCCTCCGCGCCCTCCAGGCTTGCCAGCTTGACCTCAAGCTGGTGAACGGTGGGATTGGCCCAACGCGTGTACACGTAACGCTCGTTCTCGCCGGAACACAGGCCGGAGAACGAACCGCCCGCCTCGTCGAGCACGAACGTGGTGGACATGACGAGGTTGGGAGCCGAAGCGCCGGTGGTCGGATCGGGACCTTCGCCGGCGTGGACGGCCCGTGTTTGTACGCCATACTGCTTATCGCGATTGAGCATGACTCCTCCCGCAGATGGTTCGAGCGATCGTCAACCTTGATAGTAGCTGGTCCCAGCCCACGGGACGCCCTATTCGGCGAACTGTTTCAGCAGCCAACGGCAATTGACCACTTTTTCCACGAGATCCAGCGGCAAGTAGAAGTACTGGCAGGAAGGCTCGAAACCGATGCGCGAGTCTTCGCCGGCCAGCGTGTAAAGCTGCCGGGCCAGGTCGATCTCGGATTCCAGGATCCGCTGGATTTCTGCGCGCAACAGCCGCCGCCTTTCAGGCTTGTTTGTTGCGGCGCGGTCCGCCAGGGCGTCGCGGGCCAGCACGAAGCGC
>CAZLWV010000046.1:47325-47552 GCA_964563135.1 uncultured Planctomycetaceae bacterium | reverse complement strand
ACCGACTGGAAGTGAATCCCCGCCGCGTGCGCCAATCGCAGGTCGGCCTGCGCGTCGCCGCGCCGGTCGGCCGGCGTCTTGGCAACGGCCGCCTCGAGTTCGGCAATTCCCAAACGCCAGCCGTCGGCCATCTTCGCGAACTGTGCTGCGAAGACCTCCGGCGGGTACGGGCCGCGCCAGCCCTTCAGATCGTCGTAGGGGATGCCCCACATGGTCGACGAATAGCC
>CAZLWV010000046.1:45948-47315 GCA_964563135.1 uncultured Planctomycetaceae bacterium | reverse complement strand
GTTGGCCGGGCCGCACTGCACCGGCGACCTGTAAACCACGCTGATGTGGAACGGATACTGACGATAGGCGTCGCTCATCAGCGTCCAGGCTTTGCGCGCATGGGCAGCTCCTTCGGGTCCAAACCGCTCGCGAGCGATGCCATCCAGCACGGCGCCGGCGTCCGGCGTTGGCCGGCGTCCCAGTTGCCGGGCCAGCTCGAAGTTGGGCGACGGGTAGCCGCCCATGGTCCAGCCGATCAGCATTCCGTCGAGCTTGGACGGAGCCAGGTTGCGGCAATGCTCGGCCACGAGATCCATCACCGGCAGATAGGGAAGACTGGCGATCTCGCACGTGTTGTTGAACTGGATCTCGGCCGCGATCTTAAGCCCGGCTTGTTTGGCGGCTGTCCAATGTTCGAGAGCCCGTGGGCCTGGACCGATCGCAGAGATGGCGTACTCGCCCACCTTGCTCTTGATGCCGCCGCGTTCGATCGGCAGCGCCCATTCGCTCACGGACATGAGCCAAACCGCCTTGGGCAGCCGGGCAATGATTTCCCGCGCATCGCCGTGGCCGCGCCAGCCCCAGTCCGACACCACCACATTGGCCTGGGGATCGCCGCGATGGACGCCTCTCTCCAACACGGCCACGACCTCGGCGATGATCTCGGCGTCGCTCCGTGTCTTGCAGCGCAGACAGGATTTCCACGCGCCGAGCGACGCGCAACTGGTCAAGTTCTCCGAGGCGCTGATGGCATAAATTCCGCCCAGGCCCGGCACTTCCCGAAACACGTACGCCAGGGCCGACTCCATCCACTCGCGCACGGCCGGATGGGAAGTGCACATGGCGGTCAGCCCGTCCCGCGTCACACCGGCCATCTCGCGCCGATTCTTGAAGAAGGAATCCGGCATGGCGCGTGGCTCGTTCATGTAGAGATACACGCCGATGCCGTACTTCTTGGCGCGCTGGACAAGAGTCCGCAGGTTGGCCAGGCGCTGTTGATGATCCGCTCCGAACTCAGGAAACGCCGCGCCGCCCGGCGCCAGGTCCCTGAGGACGGCATGCAACCAGACGCCGGTCACGCCCACGGCCGAGAGCCGCTGCAGAAAACCATCGGGATAGGGGTTCAACTTCGAATTCACCAGCGGATCGCCGTAGAGCGCCACATAGGAGTGGACAAGGCGCAGCGGCTGCCACTCGGCCGGATCGCGCTGGGCGGACTTCGGCAGCGGCGTGCTGAGCTGGCGCACGAAGTCGAAACGCGGTTCCATGGGACGCCGGATCTCGGCGCCGAAATCGGTTTCCACCACGCGGCGAATCTCCGCCGCGCGACGGCGCGCCGCGTCATCCGGCGCCTGGTAGCGGAGCGGCTCGCACTTGGGCTTCAAGC
>CAZLWV010000046.1:43713-45938 GCA_964563135.1 uncultured Planctomycetaceae bacterium | reverse complement strand
TTTGGGTTCGGTATCGTCGCGTTCGGGGCGAGCTTCGCGCTCCATCAATGAGCGCACTGCTTTGCGCGGGTCAAGGTTGTTGTGGATGATGGCGCAAACCTGGCGGGTTATGGGGGCGCACACGCCGGCTTGAGCGAGCCCAGCTTGATCCACAGGAAATCGTCTTCACGCAGGGAGTTGGCCAGACGTTCCGGCGTCATCTCCACGAGTTGCAGCAATTGATCATAAGGCAGCAGGTGCCAGTTGCGGCGCAGAAGGGTGATATAGCCGCGAGTCTTCATTTCGGGCGGAACAGCCGTTGTCGGCGGCAGGCCCATCGAGTCCGCAATCGCCTGCACATTCTCGACCGACGTTCCCAGGATCGCCGCCAGTTTGGCCGGCTCCACCGCGTTCCAATTGCGCCAAACGAACGCCGCCACCCGATCGGGAAAATGCCGGCTCACCACCGGCTCCGGAGCCGCGCCCTCGGGCAGCACCGATTCCGCAGCCCAGCCGTAGCCAGTTGCGCCCCACAAGAGTATGACAATCGAGACAGTCTGGCGCGGGAATCTCAACATGTTCTGGTCCTCGGTGAGCACTCCCCTCGCCCGCGCAGCGACCGGAGGTCGACCGCGGGAGAGGGGCCGGGATGAGGGCGATTGCGCGATACGTCAGGTGTTTCAATACACCCCTATCGCGTGCCCTCTTTTCTCCCACGATTGTAGCAACCGCTCTTGTGCCCGCCCAGAGAATTCCGGATGATTGTTGATCGAGTGGACAGTGGCCGTAGGATCGAGCGGATTCCCCTTTTCTGCAATCGCGTGGAGATACGTACCATGCAGCCCCCCTCAGAGCCGCAGAGCACCTCGAAATGTCAGGAGTTGTATCGCCTGGCCAAGACGCTGATTCCCGGCGGAACACAACTGTTGAGCAAGCGGCCGGAGATGTTTGCCCCGGACCAGTGGCCCGGCTATTACCGGGAAGCGGCCGGCTGCCAAGTAGTCGATCTTGACGGGCGCAGCTACCTCGACATGTCGTACATGGGAATCGGCGCCTGCCTGCTGGGCTTCAATGATGCGGACGTGACGGCGGCCGTGGTCCGCCGCGTGCAGTCGGGCTCCATGTGCACGCTCAACGCGCCGGAAGAAGTCGAGCTGGCCCAACTGCTCCTGACCATTCATCCCTGGGCGCAGAACGTGCGCTACGCGCGAACGGGCGGCGAAGCCATGGCCATGGCCGTCCGCATTGCCCGAGCGCGCACGGACCGCGACCTGGTCGCGTTCTGCGGCTACCATGGATGGCATGACTGGTATCTGGCGGCCAACCGGACAAGGCAAACGGGCGGCGATGCGCTTGAAGGGCATTTGCTGCCCGGTCTGGCGCCGCGCGGCGTGCCCTCCCAATTGGCTGGCACCGCCCTGCCCTTCGCCTACAACAATCTGGATCAACTGTCCGACATCCTGCGCATCCACTGCGCCAAGGTGGCGGCCGTGGTCATGGAACCGACTCGCCACTCCGAGCCGGCGCCCGGTTTCCTGGCCGGCGTAAAGGAACTCTGCCATAAGGCGGGAGCCGTTCTGGTATTCGATGAGATCAGCATTGGCTGGCGTCTCACGCTCGGCGGGGCCCATCTGCGATTGGGCGTGGAGCCGGACATCGCCGTGTTTGCCAAGGCCATGGGCAACGGCCATCCCATGGCGGCCGTCGTCGGCCGGGCCGACGCCATGCAGGCCGCCCAGGAATCATTCATCTCCAGCACCTACTGGACAGAGAGCGTTGGTCCCGTGGCCGCCCTGGCCACCATTCGTAAGATGCAGCGAGTGGATGTGCCCGCCCATATCGCCGCGATCGGCCAACGCTTCCGCGCGGGGCTGGCGGAAATCGCCGCCCGCTATTCCGTGCCGTTGAAGCTGTCGGGCTATCCGGCCATGACCTATCTCGGCTTCGATCATCCCCACGCGCTGGCGCTGCAAACGTTGTTGACCGTGCGCATGCTGCGGCACGGCATCCTCGCGGGCGCTGGCTTCTACCCCAGCCCGGCCCACACCAACCAGCACATCGATCAGTACCTGGCGGCGGCAGACGAGGCATTTGCGGAACTTGCCGACGCCATCCGGAACAACGACGCCGCCAGTCGGATCGGCGGTCCCATCCGTCACAGCGGCTTCGCGCGGTTGGCATGAGGGTCGCGCACAGACTGAATCAGCCGGCATGCCGTGTGATAGAAGACGTTCTCGATCTGGAGC
>CAZLWV010000046.1:14049-43703 GCA_964563135.1 uncultured Planctomycetaceae bacterium | reverse complement strand
CGCATTAGTCGGCCGACCAGCCGGCGATCAAAGGCGAACGCGCCGCCGGCGGCGGCAAAGAGCTCGGGCAGCGACCGGGTGTGCCCCAGGCGCAGCGCGGCCCGGCGCATGGCCCGCAATTGCTCGTAACGCACAAACGTCATGCGCCCGTCGCAATGGGACAGATCCAGCGTATGGTTCTTCTGGGACAAGAAGGCCCAGGCGTAGCCGAACGTGACATACTTGCCGCGCAGCACGCCCACGGGCAGATCGTCGCTGCCATACATCACCCGATCCGGTCCCACGCCCGCCAGCAGGGCCTCGATGGCGTCGGATTCGCAGACCGAGGACGTGTCGTACCAGACGTTGGGTAGCCCGGCCAACTTGCCTATCGCGCGCTGGATGGGCCAGGCCGCGTAGCTGCGCGCGCAGTGGGCGAGGATCCATTTGGCGCGCGGATATTTGGCCGTCAGTCGCACGAGATCCTCGGCGTTCTCGCGGTCCGCGATCGCATCACGCTTGGCCAGGTGCAGCATGACAATCAGCCCGCGGCGGTCGGCCACAGCGATCTGCTCCTCGGGCAGGAAGTCGGTGATGCGGCACTGGACCGCGTCGCCCGTGCGGCTGTAGAAACGGTACGGCTTGAAGCCGAGAAAGCCATGCGTCTTGATCTGCTCTTCCAGATACTGCGGGCTCATGGTCGGATGCACGAGCATCAAGGCGCCCGAACGGCCGTCGCCCGCGGCCTGCGCCGCGGCATGGCGATTCGACGCCTCGAAGTCGCAGCTCGGAGTGAACGGAAAGCCGAACGAGAGCCGCTCCACCTGCCGGCCGGGCAGGAGCGCTGCGTCCCAGGCGTTCAAGAGCGCCCGATCGGTGTTGAACCGCCAGCGGTAGACGTGGGTGTGGACGTCGAACACGCGCTGCGGCACGAACGGGTCGAGTTCCTCCGCCCAGATGCGGCGATCCACGTCATTGAGGTCCAGCATCAGCGATCTCCTCGAGCGGCCTGGCCCCGGCGCCTATCGGCAACAGACTCACCAACGACGCCACGCCGACCTCCACCAGGAAGCTCAGCGGCAAGGCCCAGAGGAAACTGATCCCCTTGTTGCCCGTGAACTCCTCCCAGTAGCAGATGGCGATCGCCGTGGCCACGCCGCAAGCAGCCCCGACGAGAGTCCCGAATCCCGTGGCCCAACGCACGAACATGGCCATGAAGAACAGGCCGAACAGCGGCGCGGTCAACAGGTTGACCACCTTGTAACAAATCTCCAGCAAATTGCCATGAACCATGTTGACGAACAAGCTCAGGCAGACCACCAGCGTTCCGACCGCCACGGACACGAGCTTGACCCGCCGCACGCCGCTCGATTCGCTCGCGGCAGGGCCACGCCTGCCAAAACGATCGAGGAAGTCGACGGTGATCACGGAACAGGTGGAGTTCACGCCTGCCGACAAGGCCGACATGGCGGCCGCCAACAGCCCAGCCACTACCAGCCCGCTCAAGCCCACGGGCAATCCGACCACGATGAACTGCGGGAACAACTTGTCGGCATCAGTGATGATCGTCTGTCCGTCAGCGAGCAGTTGCGGGCGTGTACGGAAGTAAGCCAAAAGCGCGAAGCCGACGCCCGCCAGAATCAACTGCACCAGCGCGTCGGCCACCAGCGAGATGTTCAAGACGGTGCGCGCCGCCTTGGCGTCGCGCGTGGCCAGGTAGCGCTGGATGGCGATCTGGTCCGAGCCCGACGTGCAAACGTACCAGGTGAACATGGCCAGCACCGCGCCGAACAACGTGACCCGCGCTTCCGAATCGTAGCCGTAGACCGGCTCCTGCCAGTGGGGCGCCCACTGGGTAGGCCACCAGGCGTCCACTCCGCCCACGGCGATCGTCGCCACCACCACGGTGATGATGGCCGAGCCGAAAAGGATGGCGCTCTGGATCACGTCGGTCAGCACCACGGCGCGCAGGCCGCCCATGGCGGTATACATCACGGTCACCGCTCCCAGCACCACGCACACCAGCGGCGTGGTGCTGGGATCCAACCCCAACAGCGGAACCAGCACCTTGCTGGTCGTCGCGTAGATGATCACCGACATCCACAACAGCCGCAACGAGAGGAACAAGAGCGATCCCAGCGTGCGCACGCCGGCTCCCAATCGTAGTTCGAGAATCTCGTAGGCGCTGGTGACCTTCAGGCGCATGATGAACGGAATCATGAACCAGCCGACGGCCAGAGCGATCAGCGGATAGGCCAGGATGGCGCCGAGCATCATGGGACCGTTCTTGATCATCTCGCCCGGCCACGCCAGGTAAGAGATTGTGCTGATCAGTGAGGCGAACAGCGACACGCCCACGCTCCAGGGGCGCATGCGGCGTCCGCCCAGCAGGTAGTCTTCCCTGGTCCTGGTGCGCCGCCAGTAGTACCAGCCGACCGAGAGCATTCCCAGGGCATAGAGCCCGATCACGATCCAGTCCAAGGCCACCAGGTGGTGCGGCGTGCGCCGGCCGATGCGCAGGATGGCTGCGGCCGCGGTGGCCCGCTGATCCGGGTCGCTGCTGTCCAACAGTCCGATCAACAGCGGCAGCTCCGTCTGGGCGCCGACCTGTGCGAGCGTTTGGACGGCCTGCGCTGCCTCGTCGCCGACCCCGCCAAACGGTGCCCCTCGATGGAGGCGTTTCTCAGGTCGATCGAAGTCGTTCGGTGCGAGGATGCCTCCTAGTCCTTCGTCTCAGCTAAGAATTGGGATCGAGACTGCGGGACAACTCGGCGATTGTCGCACGATTCTACGTCATGGATCCCAAAGCCAAGCTGTGCCAGAGCCGTAGTGGGTGACACCTGCCGGGTGCCATCGGCAGAGGAATCCGCGGTCAGCCGGTGCGCCTGCGTGCAAGGAACCCAAGGCGCTCCTTGATCCGGACTCGAACGCCCCCTATACTGATTGGTTTCATGTCCGCAGCGAGAGCGCCGGCGGGCCTGATGCAAGTCGTGAGTTTGGCAGCCTTTCTGACGGAACAGCGAAGGATCGGCCAGTCGGGCGCCGATATGATTCCCACGGACGACCTGCCACCAGACGGCAATTCGATGGTCCGGGTTCATCCCCTCCCGGGGGATGGATGGGACGAATAACATATTCCACGAGAAGGACCCCAGAGATGACAATGGACAAGAGCCTCCGAGTGAGCAAAGGTCTCATTCGGGCCCGGAGCGTTTTGACCCGCGCGGAACGGATCGAACGTTTGAAGACTGCGGATCGTTGGCAGGAAGGCGATTCTCCCTTGGGGCTGAGCAAGGTCCGTGTTTACAAGCTCAGTCTGAAGAAGAAGAAGAAGAAGAAGGAAGAGGAAGGCGAGGGGGCGGACGAGGCGGCCAAGAAGAAGTAATTGCCGCGGCCCCTTGTTTCTGCTCCGCTGTGACTTCGCGCCGGCCGTGCCTTGGCCGGCGTGATCGGGGAGGCGTCTCCTATGCGCGTGACCCTGGAATACGGACGCGAGGGGCTCGACGTTTCGCTGCCCGATGCCAACATTGTCAAATGTCTCGGATATCGAGCGGCCAAGCCGATTCCCGATCCGGGGAGTGCAACTGGCGAGGTTTTGGCCGCTCCCAGCGGGTCCGCACCTCTTGCCGACCTGGCCCGTGGACGGAAGAGCGCATGCGTTGTCATCTGCGATGTGACTCGCCCGGTCCCCAACGCCGTTCTTCTTCCCCCGATTCTGGAAACGCTCGAATCGGCCGGTATTTCTCGCCAGGAGATCCTCATTCTCGTGGCAACCGGACTCCACCGCCCCAACCTGGGCAAGGAGCTCGAGGAGATGGTCGGGCCGGAGATCGCGCGGACCTATCGAATCGAGAACCATGACGGGCTCAATGGCCAGGCCCACACCTATCTGGGCGAAAGTCCGCGCGGTGTGCCGGTCTCGATCGATTCGCGATACATCCAGGCCGAGCTGAAGATTGCGACTGGTCTGATCGAGCCGCATTTCATGGCCGGTTTTTCGGGCGGACGAAAACTCGTCTGTCCGGGCCTGGCTGCCCTCGAAACGGTCCGAGTCTGGCACGGACCAAGACTCCTTGAACACCCAAAGGCCTGTGTTGGGGTGCTGGATCAGAACCCCGTCCACGAAGAGAATACCTGGATCGCCCGTCGCGCCGGTTGCGATTTCATTGCCAACACGGTGATCGATGCCGACCGCCGGATCCTGAAGGTCGTGGCCGGCGATATGGAAGCGGCCTTTCATGAGGGGGTCGACTTCGTTCGCTCCCTCGTCGTCGACAGGGTTCCCGAACCGGTCGACGTCGTCGTCACCAGTTCCGCCGGCTATCCGCTCGACACGACCTTCTACCAGTCGGTCAAGGGCATGGTGGCCGCCGCCGACATCGTCAAACCGGGTGGCACGGTCATTCTCGCCGCCAGCATGAGCCAGGGCATCGGCAGCGAGCCCTTCCAGCGGCTCTTCCAGGAGAATTCTTCGATCGACCAGTTCATGGATCGTATCCTGGGCAGCGACTATTTTGTCATGGACCAGTGGCAGCTTGAAGAGCTGGCCAAGATTCGCCGCAAGGCGCGGGTGGTTGTCGTCACGGACGGCCTGCCACAGGAAACGCTGCAGAAGCTGTTTGTCGAGTCGGCACCGTCTGTGGAAGACGCCGTGGCCGAATGTCTGAGTCGCTACGGCTCCAGCGCCACCATCGCGGTCATCCCCAAGGGCCCCTACGTGATTGCCGAAGTCGGGTAGGAGTTGGAGTTCAGGCTTCAGCCTGCACAAAGCCACCACCGCGATCTTCCGTCACGCACGATCGGGCCATGGCAGTCGTCACGGGGGCTTCTTGCCGGCTTGCATCAGGCTGATCCCCCCCAGGGAACCGGCTGTTTCGGGCGGTAACCTGCGGCGTTAGAATGACGCTGCGAAGAGTGGCTGTGCATTCTCGATCTCGATCTTCTTCTTCCACGGCAAGTGATTCTCTGCTTGTGATCGTCCGCCGGGCCAGCGCCGGCGGATTGCCTGCGTTCGTGAAGTGAGTTCCAGTTTCGAACCGCGATTACAGGAGATCAACGATGCCACTTCTCCCGCCCGAGGAACAGATCCTCAAGCTCTTGGCGTTTGTGAGTGCCAACGAAGCCTCCGACCTGCATCTGAAGGTCGGCTATCCGCCCACGGTGCGTATCGGCGGGCACTTGCGACGCGTCGATTCGCCGAACATTCCCAGTTCCGAATACGTCGAGAAGATGATGGGCGTCCTTATGCCGCCCGCCAAACGCCAGCAGTACGAGGAGCGCGGCAGTGTGGACTTTGCGGCACGTTCGCAAAGCGGAGACCGATTTCGCATCAATGTGTTTCGCGCGGATGGCCAGATGCACGCTGCCCTCAGACGCGTGCAGAGCCGGATTCCGAGTTTTGAAGACCTGCATCTGCCGCCGGTTTACGAGAAGATCATCATGAACAGCCTCGAGGGGCTGATTCTGGTCAGCGGAGTGACGGGCAGCGGGAAGAGTTCGACCTTGGCGGCTATGCTCAAGCACATCAATGCCCATCGCACCATGCACGTGATTACGATCGAGGATCCCATCGAGTACATCTTTCAACCCGACAAGTGCATCATCTCGCAACGCGAAATCGGCATCGACGTGATCGATTTCCCCGATGCCCTTCGGTTCGTCGTCCGCCAGGATCCCGATTGCATCATGATTGGTGAGCTTCGCGACAGGGAGACGATGCTCGCGGCCATCCAGGCGGCCGAAACGGGGCACCTGGTGCTGGGATCGATTCACTGCAACAACGCCGAACAGACTTTCTCGCGTATCCTCGAGTTCTTCAAGCGGGAGGATCACGCCTTCATCCGCTCCTCGCTGGCCAACAGCCTGAGAGCCATCCTGGTGCAGCGACTGCTGCCCGGGGTGAAGGAAGGCTCGCGGTTTCCGGCGACGGAAGTCCTGTTGAACAACGCGATTGTCAAAGACAAGATTGTCCGCGAAGAGGATGAGGATATGCCGGCGATTCTGCACGCCTGCCGCGGAGAAGGCATGCGGGACTTCACCCAGTCGCTTTTCGAATTGTCCGAGAAGTCCTGGATCAGCCATGAGGTGGCCCTCGACTATGCCCCGAATCGCGAGGCCCTGCAGTCGCGCATGAAAGGTATCGACACGGCCGGCGAAGGCCTGATCAGCCGGGTTCGCGGGTGACGAGGGAATAATCCGGCTCGACGGCGGATCCATATTGATAGCAGTATTTGCTGTAACGAAGCCGCACGCTCGTTCGTCAACCCTTCGAAAACGTTGCGGAATACGCCTCCCCTTCTGCGAAGACAACCGGCCACTCTTCCGGGCTGGCGTGCCCACGTCTCCCGAGAACCGTCTCAGTAGCTTGCCCATTTTCCACCAGGAGCTACCGGTATGCGCCGATTCACTAGTCTTCTTCTTGCCATGATCGGCCTGTGTCTGCTGGCAACGGGCTGTGGAACGGCCGCTCCCGAACCGACGGCCGCCTGCACGCCGGATTCGGTTTCCTGCCCAGCTTGGGGGCACACCGAGCCGGCCTTCGATAATGCACCGAGTGTGTCTGCGGCCGAGGTGGCCGAATCGGGCGGCCCGGCCGCGGAGTTCAGCCGCGTCGAAGCTCCGAGTTCCACGCCGCTCGCATCTGCCGATCCGGAACCTCCCCGGGAGAAGTCGGTGGAACGTCGCCAACTCCGCGGATCGGGCGTGCTCACGGCCGGCAGCATCGACGACGTGGAACGGTCCGACGAGTTCTGCCAATTCTTCGGCCGGACGATCAAGTCCGGCATGTTTGCCAGGCCGGTGAAAGACGCTCGGCCGAGGGTCATGCTTCAGGTAACGACATCGGGTGGGCTTCCGGTGGGCGGTGCCGAGCTGACGATCGACTCGTCCGGAGCACAATGCGGCCCGTTGCGGTTGACCACCGGCAGCGATGGCCGGGCCATGCTGACCGCCTCCGATCTGGACGTGCAGACGCAACGCTGTGGTGTCACGGTTCGCCCGCCGGACGGGAGCCGGCCGCTCCGCAGGGAACTGTCGCTTGAGAATGACGTCTGCCGGATCGTTGTCGATGATTTCGACGCCCAGCGGCCCACGCAGCTCGACCTGGCGTTGATCATCGACACGACCGGCAGCATGGGGGATGAACTCGAATACCTCAAGACGGAGATCGACGACATCGTCGCCCGGTTGCGGGAGACGTTTCCCAACGTGGATCAGCGGTTTGCCCTGATCGTCTATCGCGATCAAGGGGACCAGTACGTCTCGCGATGTTTCGATTTCACAGAATCCCTCGACGATCTCCGCGGCGAACTGTCGGGGCAGCAGGCTGCCGGTGGCGGCGACATGCCCGAGGCGGTTCACATCGCGCTGGAGCAGGCAGCAAGCCTGGACTGGCGGCCGGGCAACGTGGCCCGCGTCGCCTTTCTCGTCGGCGACGCCCCGCCGCACGACCGCGACATACTCGCCGCCTTCGAGGCCACGAGCGGCCTGCGGGCCGGCGGCGTGCGGCTCTACCCGGTAGCCTCCAGCGGCATTGACCTGAAGGCCGAGTTTGTCATGCGCTCGGCCGCCTTTCTCACCATGGGCCAGTACCTGTTCCTCACCGACCATTCGGGCATCGGCAATCCCCACGCCCAACCCCACACGTCGCAGTATCTCGTCGAACACCTCGACCAGTTGATGGTCCGCATGATCACTTCGGAACTCTGTGGCCGCCGCCTGCAGCCCGACGAGGTTCTTGCCATCGAGCGGGGCGATATGGCCCTTCCCTACGGCCCCGGCCCGATTCTGCCCGGCCAGGAGCAGGTCTCCCATAAAACGCCCCACTTCCATCAGGCCGCATCCCTCTGGTTGCCTGAGGGAACAGGGCTGTGGCTGACCCTCGGCGCCGCCCTCCTCGGCGTCTGTGTCTACGATTCCATTCGCTCTCGCCAGGAGGCATGAATCGTCCTCCTTCACTTCGGAAGAAACCCCTCTTGCCGCAGCGCGGCGGTTAGGTGACGGAGAGTCGGATACTTGGTCTTCAAGTTCACCGCCTGTTTTTCCGCCAACCCGGCTTGCCTGGTTCCGGCAAGAGCCGTGCGCAACTCGGCCAGCAGTTGGCTGGCCTTCTTGTAGGAGTCCGTACTCCGCTCGGCCGCGAGCCGCTCCGCTTCCTTGAGGAACGGTGTGGGATCTGCTGCCATCTTCTTGAGTTTGGCAGCTTGCTGCCGAGCGGCCTTGGCCGCAGCCTTGGCCTTCTCCTTCTGATGGATCGCCTCGGCAGACTTCCGTAGTTGAGCGACCGTCCGGTTCAACCTCACGACGGGCCACGTCGAGGTGCCCGACTCATCCCGGAACTTCACCAGAATCTCGGCTCGAACGGCCGAACTGGCGCCTTCCAGCAGCCCAGCAAGCCATTGGTCCTTCACCGTTTGAGATTGGGCGCCAATCCAGCTCTTGAGTTGGGACTGCCGGTCCATCGTTGGCGCCTTCTCAGGGCCATCCTGAGCCGCCGCCTCGATCAACGCACTGCTGAGTCCATAGAGTTCTGTGAGTGCGAGTTGAGCATCGGTCAACTTGCCCAGCCCGGCGGGCACCGGTGCCTCGATCGTTTCTTCCGGATCATGACTGCTGTCGCACGCCGCCGCCAGATGGGCAAGGTAGAGCGGACGCAAGTCCCCTTCCAGAATCTCTGCTCGCAGCGGAACCAGGCGGTCGAGCAGGTCCCCCAGATCCCAAAGGTCTTCGATAGCATCCGACTCGTAGAACGGGCTGATCGAGAGGATGCCGCTGCGACCCTTCTTGTCTTTCATGAATCGAACGGACTTGCCGTCCAGGTACGGTTGGGCCGCCTTGCTGTTCGGAAAACCGCCCGGCAACCGAATCAACAGCGTCCGGAGGCCAAAATTGGCATAGTGCAAATGGATATCGTACCCGCGGCGGAGCATCTCTTCCGCGTTGCCGTGAAAATCTCCGAAGCTGTATTCGTTCTCGAACGACCATTGCGTGATTTCCGCGCGAGTCGACTGCCGCTCCATGAACGCCAGGTTCTTCTTGCTCACCGGACCATCGATCGCCCGAAACGCCACATACTGGTACTCGCTCATACTTGCCTCGAATGCTCGCCTTGCTCGACCTTGACATGAAAGGCAGACGCTTCCGACAAGGGATATTCTGTGCTTTCCGGTCTTTTCTGGGAATCCCTCGGGACTCCCCCGACGCCGCAGCATTACCCCCCCAATGAAGTCCCGAATCACATCTCCCTCCGGCAGCATCTCCTCAGCAAACCGTCGGCCTTGCCTCCGCAGCAAGGCCACGTTTGGATTGCCGGCATTCCGCGGATCGGCTATTCTGCGTAGAAAAGATACCGAAGGAGAGTGCCATGGCCCAGAAAAGCCGCAAGTCCGGCATGAAGCGATCGCAGCATATGCAGGCAAAGATCCTGGATACGATAACGGCGGCGGACGCGTTGACGATTCTCCGGCACCTGGCGGAGCAGGATGAGAAGATGGCCCAACGCATCGCAGACGTAGCGATGGAGTGCCTCTGCAACGTCGATCCGGACGTCGAAGGCATCGCCCGGGACGTGCAGTCGGAACTCGAATCATTGGACGTTGAGGATGTTTGGGACCGATGCGGAACCAAAAGGGACGGATATGTCGATTCCGGCGAGGCGGCGTGGGAGATGTTCGAAGAAGCACTCCAGCCGTTTCGGGAAGAAATGGAAAGGTACATGCAGCTTTCCATGCGGCGAGAAGCCAAGTTGTACTGTATGGGCATCCTCAAGGGGCTCTACGTTTTCGAGAAGGAATCAGAGACCGAGTACAAGGACTGGGCCGTCGACGCCCCCTGCGAGTACTTCGGGAGGCTACGGCAAGAGTGGCAGGAGTGGAACAAGAGCCAGAAAGACCTCGCGGCCATGGACAAGTTCGTGTCACAGGGCGGCAGGGCCGCCAACCAATACGAGCTACCGCTCGAACTGAGATGGTCTGCTCCCGATGGTCGCGAGTCTTTGTGATGAACTTTACGATCTTTGAGGTCAGTAGTACAGAACTGTCCCGATTGGGCCTGATTTGTCCGGCCGACAAGTGCGGCCGTTTCTGCTGTACCCGGCGTTCACTCTCGTCGACTACTGATCTGAAGCCGGCCATCGCCAGCGTTTCTCGAAGAGGGCCTTTTCCGAGAGTGCAGCAGGTCGGCCCATCGCGGGCGAAAGAATCTCCGACGCTGCTTGGAGTTCTGGTCCGCCTTTCGCTATAATCAGTGGCGGGGAAGATCACGGCGAGTTGTTCCCCCAAGCGGGTGGAAGTCTGGTTGTGAGAGTTCTATTGGTTCCGTTGTTGATTGTGGAAAGGTCCGACCCGTTCTCTCCTGGGAAGCTGGTCTCCCGTTGGTCGCCCTCGTTCCACAAGCTATGCAGGACACGACCATGAGCACGATTGCGCGTTTCTCACTCGCCGAATACGATCGCATTGTGGAAAGCGGTGCCTTCGATCGACGGCGTTTGGAACTGATTCGAGGGGAGATTCGGGAAATGACGCCGATCGGACCGGAGCACGAAGATGTCTTGGACCAATTGAATTTGTGGAGTATCGAGAGCGTCTCGCCGAGAAAGGCCCGTGTTCGCGTACAACAGTCGATCGGGCTTCTGGAAATCGACTGTGCCCCGGAGCCCGACATCGCCTGGGTCTCGCCGCGCCGCTATGCAGCGGGACGTCCCCAGGCAGCCGACGTCTTTCTCATCATCGAGGTCGCCGACAGCAGCCTGTCCTACGATCGCGGCGACAAGGCCGCCATGTACGCCCAGGCGGGAATCGCCGACTATTGGATCGTGAATATTCGCGATCGCGTTGTGGAGGTCCACCGCGATCCCCAGCCCGACGGCTATCGCAGCGTGGCCGTCTATCGCGATCAGGACGAACTCCGTCCCCTCACTTTTCCCGACGTGATTCTCTGCCCCGCGACGTTGTGGGCCTGAACGTGTCCAGGTCCTGGGTGCCCCGCGGGTCCGGGATGTCGAACGCTTTTGAGCGGTTCAGGTCACGTACGGCAGTTGGGACCTGCGTGCCCGGCTGCTGTTTCTGGAAGAGCGTGATTCTGTTGGGGCCAGCGGTTATAATCTGGGGGGCTTGGGAGCAGGCCATGGTCTCGGATTTCGAGTTCGTCTCCGATGTCGACGATCTCCAGTACGACAGCTCCGCGCCAGTGGACCGAGATCTGAACTTCCCTCCCGCCCGCGCAGCCTGGGGGAAGGCCAGGGAAGGGGACGATGCTCCGATCGACGCGCCTAATCTGTTTCACACGACTTGAAACACTGTAGTGGAGTAATACATGGGATCGCTTGTGATGATTGCCGCCCTGGTCGTGGGACATACCTTCACCTACGACGGCTCCATATTGCCGGGCGAGGCTCGGCCGCCGTGGTCGTGTCAAGAGATCGCAAACTGCTCCGTCTCGGTCGAAGACGGCGTCTTGCACGTCCAGGATAACGGCACGTCGCAGGGAGAGCTCCAGTTCATCAGCTTCCCCTGGGGAGCGATTGCCGATCGGCCGCACTCCGTGGAAGCTCGCGTCAAGGTCGCAAGCTGTTCCGGGCCGGCGGGGGTGACCCTGCTTGCCGCCGACGGTGTCCGCGAGATTGGTCTGACGCTCTTTCCCGATCGAATCGAGATCCACCGGCTCGACGTTCGGGCGGAAGCCGACCTGGCCGGTGATTTCCACCTGGTGCGGATCGAGATGATCGGCGACGACGCCCTCGTGAAACTGGACGGCAAAACGCTCATCGACCTGGCCGGCAAGTCCACCTGGGACGCCCACTCCGGCCGAAACATCGTGGGATTCGGCAGTCTGAGTTCCGCCGCCACGGGGGAGGCCTGGTGGGACTCTGTTACCTGGACGGCCGAACAGCCCAAGGTCGAAGTCTGGCCGAATGCCCAGCACCACATCGTCTACAAACAGGAAGACGTCTACGCCTGTTTTCCCAGCCTCCACCAGTATGACGACGGCCTGCTCGTCACCAGTTTTGGAACCCGTGTGCGGCGCAGCCATATCGACAACACGGGCGGTTCCACGCGGATGCTGAGCCGCGACGGAGGTATCACCTGGGAGGCTGCCGGAGCCGACGTGCCCAGCTACGATCCCCAGACGATTCGTGCCGACGGCAACCTGGCAATCGCCGGCGCCATTGGCTGGCGTTACGTCGACGAAGGCCAGACCGACCGTCTGAAGGCCGAAGGACGCACCGTGCTATCGGTCCGCCCGGGGACCGTGGCCTACCTCAGCGGCGCTCGCTCCACGGTCCGCAGCATTCAGGGCGAAACGATCCGGCCGTGGACCGAGATCGAGGTCCCGCCGGGCGGTGGAATGATGACCTTTCACCAGGCCTCGACCCTCAATCTTGGCGGCGGTCTGCGATTGGTGGCCATCTACGGAACCGGCCCCGAGAACCGGCGAAGTGCCTACGTGCTTCGCAGCGACGACGACGGCGACACTTGGACCTGCCTGCCGATGGCACTCGGCGACGAACAGATGAGCTACAACGAGACGGCCTTGGGCGCAAGCGCCGATGGCCACGTGATTGCCCTCGTTCGCACTGCCGAATCGTCCGATGCCGCGCGGGCCGGATATCTCTACCAGGTCACGTCTGCCGATCAGGGCAAGACATGGTCCGAGCCGGTCAATACGGGCATCTGGGGATATCCGGGCCACCTCCTCCGTCTGCCTGACGATCGCCTGGTGGTCACCTACGGGGTGCGGCGCGCGCCGATGGGAATTCGGGCCTGTCTGAGCCGCGATGGCGGGAAGACCTGGGATGCCGACGGCGAGATTGTCCTGCGAGCGGACGGTTTTGGCAGCGGCAGTGACTTGGGATACCCGATCACCCAGCGCCTTGCCGACGGGACCCTGGCGACGATCTATTACTTCAACGGGATCGACAACATCACCCACATCTGCCTGACGCGGTGGACACCGCCGGAGAAGTGACTGGCATGAACCACGTGGAACGCTTCCGATCCGTGATGGGCTTTCAGCCCGTGGACCGCATGCCTCGCTGGGAGTGGGCCATGTGGTGGGACCAGACGATCGCCAACTGGAAACAGCAGGGCCTGCCCCAGAACCTCGACAGCGTCTTCGAAATCGCCGAACACTTCGCGCTGGATCCCTACCAGCAGTTCTGGTTCTCCACCACGGACAACACGATCGAAGCCATCCAGCATCACGTGGAGGGCATCGTCTCCAACATGGACGATTACCTCCGTCTGCGTCCCAAGTTCTTTCCGGACCACACGCGTGCAATCGAAGCGATGCGTCCCTGGGCCGCCCGCCAGGCCAGCGGTGAGGCGGTCGTCTGGATCACGCTCGAAGGTTTCTTCTGGTTCCCACGCACGCTCATGGGATTCACCAAGATCAGCCTGGCTTTCTACGACCAGCCGGAACTGATCCATCAGATCAACCAGGATCTGGCCGATTTCAACCTGCGGATCCTGGACCAGGTCGAGAAGGCCTGCGCTCCCACTTTTGCCACGATCGCCGAAGACATGTCGTACAACAACGGTCCGATGATCTCCGAACGCTGTTTTGACGAGTTCATCGCCCCGTACTACCGTCAGATCGTCCCCCGGCTTCAGGAGATGGAGGCCGCCGCTCTCGTCGACACCGATGGCGACGTGACTCTCATGGTCCCCTGGCTGATGCGCGAGGGGATCCGGGGTGTGCTCCCCCTGGAACGCCAGGCGGGAGTCGACGGCATGGCTCTGCGCCGCGCGTATCCGGAGGTCTGCCTGGTCGGGCACTTTGACAAGATGGTGATGAACCGGGGCGAAGCGGCCATGCGTGCGGAGTTCGAACGGCTGCTGCCGCTCATGCGATCCGGAGGCTTCATTCCGAGTGTCGACCACCAGACGCCGCCGCACGTAACACTTGAAGAATACGGCGTTTACCGCCGTCTGCTGGATGAATACACTGCCGCCGTTTGCTGATCGCGATGCCCCTTGAAAGGTGGGTGTCTTCCGGGATTCGCCGCAGAACTGGCTCGCGAGATCGATCTCTTCTCACCCTTAGCGTTCCCGCAACCGATACAGACGGAATGTCTGTAGCAAGTCTTGCGATGGTCCCGATCGGCTCCGATGTTAGTAATGGAACTGTTCGAATAACCGTAACGTTCCAACCGTGGGAGGCAGAGGAGAGGGGCCTGCGCCGGCGGATGCCTGGCCCATCGCAAGACCCGCAATCCCGTTGCCGGTTCGGCTGATCTTCCGGCCGCAACTGGCGCCGCTTTGGATACCCGATCGAACACAAGAAGTACCCGACCTGACAGGCATTCCCGCCTGCCCGGTCAATTCTGGGGGAGAATTCGATGAGATTGGCCATTCTGCTCTGTGGTATTGCCTTCATGACCAGCCCAGTTTTTGCCCAGACGAGCGAGTTCATGCCGGCTCCCGCTCCCGAGCCGATGATGCTACGGAACGCTCCCCACGCCCAAAGACTGGCCGGAAAGGCCGCCCCTGCCGCCGTCCACGATCCCGATCCCCAGCTCGACCGCCAGGTGAGCGCCACCCAGCAGATGATTCAGGCCGAGGAACGCCGTCTCCAGTCGCAGTTCGCCCAGATCGAGAAACTGCGAAGCGCGGCAATCGACAAGCAGGATCAGAAAGAACTGGCCCGCATCGAGAAGATCGAAAAGCAGGTGGTCATCGACTATCAGAAGCGGGTCGAGCAGATCCTTCTTGGCGCCCAGGCCCAGATTCAGGCAACCACCGTTCATGTGCCGGCGCCGCAGGCACAGTCCAATCAGGCCCAGCCAACCCCGGCCCGGCGTGCTCAGGTTCCAGCGGCGCAGCGGACGCGAACTCAATCGACCCCGACGGCCAGGACCCAAAGCAGCCAGCAGCAGACCCGGTCATCGAGCAAGACCACCCAGGCCCGCAAGAGCACCGGCTTCTGGCCCTTCACCCGGTAGATGACCCTGCGCCTTGCTGCCTTTCTGATCGAATCCTTTTGATACTTGCCCCGGAACAGAATCGCCGCTATCCCCTGCCGAGTGTCCAGATCCTGCGGATTCGCTCGTCGAGGGGGTGAGACCTGATAGGGTCGCAGCGGCAGTTCTTCCTCCGGGGCATTTCGGTTGCGGTGCTCGCTCTTCTCGCGGGGCCATCGGCTCCAGATCTCGGTGGGCCATCGCAGGCCGCCGATGCACCTTGATCGTCGCTCCCGGCCGTGGGACAATCCAGCACGGTTCCGGTTCTCTTGTCCCAAGGAGCGCTGATATGAGATACGCCAGGTGTTTGCTGCTGGCCTTCTTCGTTCTGGCAACTGCCCGTACGGCCAGCCGTGGGGCCGAGCCTCCTGCTCGTGAGCCGTTCATGGGCGCCTACATCCACATGTCCGAGTGGTTCCGCGGCAAGACAAGCGACGCAGACCGCGAGCGTGCCATCGTGGAAAACCTGGATCGCTTTCGCGACTCCGGACTGCGGGTCTTGATACCCTTCGTCACCACCACCAGCGGCCAGGCCGCGTATTCCAGCCAAGTGATCCCCGATCGGGTGCTGGGAACCTGGGATCCGCTGGCCGTCATCGTCCGGGAGGCCCGCGGGCGCGGTCTGCAGATCTACCCGGCAGTGTGCGTGCTGGCCTGCGGGCACAATCAGCCCGGGGGCATTCTCAAGACGCATCCCGAGTGGGCCCTGCGCGACAAGGAGGGCCGGCCCCTGGGATTCATCTCTCCCGGGCATCCTGAGGCCCGGGCCTGGGTCGTTTCGATGCTCAAGGAGATTGCGACCACCTACCAGCCCGATGGAATCCTGCTCGACTATTGCCGTTATCCAGGCACGGGGATGGACCCAGTGGCGCAGGGGCGTTTCGATGGCTCCCATCCGGTCGATCAGTTTCCCAGGGGCAGCACCCAGTACAACGATGAGTTTGTGAAGTTCAAACGCGAGTGTCTCACCGAGTTGGTGGGGCAGATCAGCGGCGAGTTGCGGGCGCTCAAGCCTGCCCCGCGGATCGCCGTTTACATGTGGGGCGCCCATGAGCTCAAGAACACCCGCGACTGGCGGACGTGGGCGGAACGCGGATACCTCGACATGCTCAACCACACCGGTTACTCCTATCGCGAGCAGTATGGCGAAAAGTACCTCACCGTTCTCGACGAACGGTTCCGCGCCGCGGCAGAGGTCCTTCAGGAGATCGGCAACCCGGTGGAGCTGACCATCTGCGTGGGAATCTCTACCAGCCATGGCAAGATCCGGGAAGCAAAGGAAATCAAAGACTATCTCGATATCGGCCGCCGCCATGGCGTCCACGGCGCGTCGATCTTCACCTGGGAAACGCTCCAACCCTACCTGCCCGAGGTGAAGGAAGCCGGCTACTTCGAGGAATTTACCTCCGGATTGCAGCCGCCGAAACCGTGAGAGAACCGTTCGCACGATCTCAAGAGGAGCAGACAGATGGCGAGATTTCGGGCCGAGAATGTGCACCGTCTGGCGGCGTGGCTCCTCGTATCAGCCATCCTGACACTCCAGCCCGATTACTTCGCAAGTGCTGCAGAACTGCCAAGAATCGATTTCGAACAAGGCGAGAACCTCTCGCGCTATGAGCGTCTCGACTGGGGCTCACTCGAGGCGGCCGTGGTGCCGGGCGGAGCCGATGGCAGGGGACATTGCCTCCGGCTTCAGAACGCCACGCCGGCAACCGCCTGCGGCCTGCGGCTCAAAGGCCCCATAGCGTTGACGAAGAACCTCTTGCTGTCGTTCGACTACCGCACCGAGATCGAACCGGGCTTCGAAGGGGCTTATCTCGGCATGAGCTTCTATGTCGATGGCCAGCAGTGGTTCTGGCACAGCGATGCCTTTTCCGATCAGTGGCGCCATGCCGAGGTGCCCTTGGGAAACCTGCCCGCCTGGCAAGATCACGAGGTCCGCCCCGGCCTGGTATTCTCGGCCATTCAACTTTACGGCCGTGTCAAGGAGAAGACTCCGGTCCGCGGTGAGACCACCGCCCGCATGACCGTGTGCCTGGACAACATCCAAATCAACGTTTCCCCGCCGCCGTCCGTATTGACGGAACGTGTGCGCCAGTCAACCTCCAATCCACCCATGTTCGATTGGTCTCCGCCGCTCGCTGCTTCCACGAAACGGCTCCAGTATTCCCAGGATCCCGGCTTTGCGGGCGACACGACGGTCAGCGTGGACACAAAGTGGAATTACTTCACTCCAGCCGAGCCCTTGGAGCCGGGCTGCTGGTACTGGCGAGTCTTGAGCAGCGGCGAGTTGGTTGAAGGTTGGTCTGATATCGAGCGGATCGAGGTCTTGCCCGAAGCCCACCGGTTCACGACACCGCCATTGCCGCTGGACTGGCTGGCGAGCCGGCCACGGCCACGCCTCCTGCCGGTCGCCCGACTGGCCGAGCCGGACCTGACCGAGACGCGAAAGGCGCAATTGGTCAAGAATGCCGAGAAACTGTACCGTCAGGGCGTGCCCGAGCACCCCGGCGTGCACGTGCCCGGCGATCCCCGCTGGCCAACCTGGATCGATTGGTATGGAAAGGTTGCCGGCGGCATCACCGGCGGCACCGGCCGAAGGTTGGAGCGGATCGGCGGCTACGCCATGCTCACGGGCGATCCTCAGGTGATCCAGTGGGCGAAGGAACTCGCCCTGGAGGCCTGCCGCTGGGATCCGGAAGGGGGCAGTGCCATGCGACACGGCGACATCGGCGCCCACCACCTTCTCCGCGGCCTGAACTGGTGCTACGACGCCTGCCGCGACACGATGTCGGTCGAGGACGAGACGTTGCTGCGGGAGACGATCGTGCGCCGGGCGGAACAGTTTCACGAGCGGCTCAATCCCTTCCGCGGCAGCGAGGCCAACAACCACTCCTGGCTCCAGGCCTTTGGACTGGCCGAGTCGGGGATTGTGCTGGCCGGCGAGCACGAGGGCGCCGCCGAGTGGGCCGAACTGGTCCGCCAACTCTACCTGGGGCGGTTTCTTTGCTGCCTGGGCTGGCAAGGCGAGAACAATGAGGGAATCTCCTATTGGGGCTACGGCCTGGGTTTCATCATCGGCTATGCCGACATGATGCAGGTTGTTTGCCGCATCGACCTTTACCAGCACCCCTGGCTGCACGAGACCGCCCGCTTTCCCATGTACTGTGCCCCGCCCAACGCCTGGGCCGTCTCGTTCGCCGACACGGGTAAACCCAATCATTCCATCCGCGGGCCCGCCGAGACCCGCTGGGTCCGCGACCTGGCCCTCCGCACCGGCGATCCCTACGCATTGTGGTATTCCGGCGAGCGCGAGCCAGTCGGCGGCTTGGTCCCCAAGCCCCCCACCGACTTGACGCCGTCGATTCACTACGAAGACTTGGGCTGGGTGATCTTCAACACCTCCCTGGTCGACGGGCTTCAGGGTGCGACGGTGGCCCTGCACAGCGGCCGTTACTTCGCCGGGCATCAACACCCCGACCAGAACAGTTTTGTGATCCATGCCAACGGCGAGAAGCTGGCGATCGACGGCGGCTACTACGACTGGTATGGCAGCCCGCACTTCAAGGCCTATTCGATGACCACCCTGGCACACAACACGCTGCTGGTCGACGGCGCCGGCCAGGCCGTCTGCAAGTCCGGCGCCGACGGCCGGATTGCCCGCTACTTCGACTCGCCCGGCTACGGTTACACCGTCGGCGATGCCTCCAATCCGGCGGTCTACGGCGGGAAGCTTTCTCGCTTCGACCGCAGGCTGCTCTGCATCAAACCCGGCTTCGCCGTGGTCCACGATCTGGTCGCTTCTACCGCGGAAGCCCCACGTTATGACTGGATGCTTCACGCCGTGGCACCGATCGAGACGGACGATGCCAAGAGCACGTTCACAATCTCCTGCCCAAACGCATCACTCCGGGGCCGATTCCTCTCGCCCGCCAGTGTCGCCCTCAAAGTCACCACCGGCTTCCCCGTGGAACCGGTCGATGGCTACAGCACCCGGCCCGTGCCGCCGGAAAAATACGCTCCGGAATGGCATCTCTACGCGACCCCCCGGCAGCCGGCCTCGCAGCAAGAATTCCTGGCCGTCATGCAGATCCAGCGGCTGGGCGAGGAGCCCGATGCCGAGGCGCTGATCGAGCCGGTGGAGGCGACGGGCGCCCACGGCATTTGTATCCGCGTGGGCGATCGTACTCACCTGGTCCTGTCCCGCAAGGCCAGTGCCGACGGCCTCCTTCGCTGCGACCGCCTCGAAACCGACGCAGAAGTCGCGGCCGTGGAGATGGCCGGCGACGGAACCGTCCTTCGCGCCGTAGCGATCGGCGCGACAAAGCTCCACTGCAATGGTCAAACGCTCCTCGATGCCGATACACCTCAAGACTGGGCAAAACAGCACCCGTGAGTTCTTCCCTCAATTGACCGTGATTTGCACGCACGCTGTAAACCGCGGCGGTCGGGGCGTCCGGAGCCCCGCCGATGGCTTGCCTTCCCAGCCCGCTACTCGCCAGGCTGGAACAGCCCATCGCGCCGAACAGGGCGTGACAATCGCACCCATGCCGGCTGGAATTCCATTTAGGCCTTGATCGTGACCTTGCCGACTGCTGTCACATCTTCGTAACCCGAAGCGTAAGCGAGGCAAGGTGTTACCCTCCTCGCTCACGCTTCGGGTTACGATTGGACGGGCAAGCCTACGATCAAGGCCGTCCACCTACGACGATCGCCCGCCTCGGTGAGCCTTGCCGCTGCATCTGGAAGAGAGAACCACGCATGAAACAAGTGACTATCGGAAACGTCGTCTTCAGCAAGATCCTCTGCGGGACCAACACGTTCTACGCCCACTCCCACTTCAGCCGGGCCCGGACGGCCGAGTACGCGGCCCGTTTCAACGACGAGATGATTGAGAGGACGATACAGCGCTGCGTGAGCCTTGGGGTCAACACAGTTGAGTCCAGTGCAAACGAGCGCATACTCTCGATCCTGTCACGAGTGCGTGACCGGAATCCTGAGCCGATTCGTTTCGTCGGCAGCACGCGGATTGACGAGACTTCTCCCCTGAAAAGTCACCACGAGAGGCTCGGGTTCCTGATCCAGCAACGAGCGGATATCTGCGTAGTCCATGCCCAGTACGTTGACCGTCCGACGAAGAGGGATGCCATCGAGGGTCTCGACCGTTTGGTTGGCAAGATTCACGATGCCGGCCTCCTGGCTGGCATCTCCACGCACCGGGTCGAAACCA
This sequence comes from uncultured Planctomycetaceae bacterium, assembly GCA_964563135.1. GTDB lineage: Bacteria > Planctomycetota > Planctomycetia > Pirellulales > Thermoguttaceae > JAAYAY01. The sequence continues at coordinate 23,538 of CAZLWV010000046.1, read as the reverse complement.
TCGAACTGTGCGAGAAGCGAGGCTATGGGATCGATACGTACCTGTTCCCGCTGAACCTGTCCGGATTCGTCTATCCCGGCTACAAAGGGACAGAGAGCGTGCAGGAGCGAATCAACATCGTTCGGAGCGTCCCCAAGCCTTTCATTCTCATCAAGACGCTCGGGGCGGGTCGGATCCCTCCTGAGGACGGTCTCTCGTTCATAGCGCAGAATGCCAAGCCTGACGATGCGATCTCGATTGGATTCGGCACCGAAGACGAGGTCAGCGAGACAGTAGAACTGGCCGAAAGACTCTTCTGATCCAAGGGCAGAAGGGGACACACAACAATCGCATGCAGGCCGCTCGCACCTCGTGACGCCGACCTCAGGCGTTGCTCTTCCGGAATCTCTCGTCCTTCCTCATTCCCCCTTTTCCCCTCACTCCACCCCCGCCCCAATCACGTCCATCGTGATCGACCGCTTTGCCATCCCCACATTCTCCACCGTGATCTGGGAAGCCGCCGGCGGCCGCGCCGGATCGTAGTATTCCGGCCGCAGCTTGTTGAGCGCCACGCCGGCGTTCTCGTCCGACACGTAGTAGGTCGCCTTGACCAGGTGCCGCAGGTCGGTGCCGGCCTCCTTGGTGATCCGCTCCAACGTGCCGAAAATGCTGCGGACCTGGGCCCGCCCGTCCCCCAGCTCCGCGGCATACAGGCCGGAAATGTAGACCCGTTTCTGCCCGGGCACTCTCACCACCCTGCTGTACACCGGCGAAGCCTCCACGCCGGGCGGCGTGAAATACTCCACCGTCTGGCTTGCCGGCGTGGCGCGTTTTTCCGGCGGCACGAATGCGATCAGCTCGAGCTCGATCGGGGCTTTTGCGGTCCACTCGACCAGCACAACCGGCGGCGCCGGTCCCTTGGAAAAGACATCTGCAATTGCGTTCTTCACGACGTCTGCCTTCCCCATTGGCTCGATGAAGGCCTTCACCTGCACGACATGGCTTCCGTCGAGGCCGAGCGGCCGGATCGTCTCCAGCAGGTTCTTCATCGTCTCCGCCGCGGCGGAAGCCAGGTCGCCTTTGCCGGAGATCCCCGAGACGTAAACCGTCTCACCGCGTGGCAGTACCGCCACGTCGGCCAGACGGGCGTCGCCCGCCAGGGCCTCGCAGCGATTCCTGGCTACGGCGGCAGAACCCTTGCCCGGCACGGCCGCCACCGCGTCCAGGGCCACCACGGCCTCGGGGTGGGCCAGCCGCGTGCAGACCCACGACATGGCGGGCCGCACCGGCCCTGGGAATCGCTTGGAAAACAGGCCGCGAATCTTGCCGGCAGTACTCGGGCTGTCGACGTAGACGTTCAGCTTCACCAGGTGCTCGGTGCTCGAACCGGCGGCCGCCAGTGCCGTCTCCAAGTTGAAGAGCAGATGTGCCAACTGGGCATCGGCAGCATCGCCGCCGACCAGCGTACCGTCCTTGTCCAGCGGCAGCAGTTGGCACGTGTGCACCAAGGCCTGTCCCTCCACGGCGACTGCCTGGGATGCCCCCGACGACTCGTCCGGCCCCAGGTAGACGACCGACTGGGCCGTGGCACTGCTCGCGGCCAACAAGAGCGTCCATGCCGTCAGAAGCATCAAGTACGGTCTCATGACAAGATCTCCCTGTTCAGTCTTGCTTTCCACCGCCGGTTGCACGGCAGCGGTCGGACGTACAACCTCAACCCTATCGCCGCCAGGACACGATGCTGGTGCTTTGTCACAGCTTGGTTTTGGGATCAATGGCGTAGAATCATGCGACAATCGCCGAGTCGTTCCGCAGTCTCGATCCCAATCTCTGGCTGTGACCGAGCACTAGGCCAGAAGCCCGTGCGCCTCTTGAAGCTTTTCCATGATCGCGAGCCGATTGGGGCAGGCCCTCTGGCAGGCGCCGCACTGCGTGCAGGCGGGCACCTGCCGCTCCGGCGGCAACGCCGCGTAAAGCTCCCGGGCGTCCTCGCGGTGGCCGTAATTCTTGTAGTACATGCGGTACCGAAGCAGGTCGGGCACGCGAATCCCCACCGGGCAATGCGGTACACACGTCTCGCACAACCGGCAGTAGTCGTCGCTGGCCAGTTCCGCGTAGAGGTCGAGCAAGTGTTCGTGTCGTTGGGTGAGCTGCCCACTGACCGCGGCACAGTTCTCCGTCACTTCGTCGACCGCGCTCATCCCCACCGCCGCGGCGCAGACGTTGGGATTTCGCAACACCCACATCAGCATCGCCTGGTACAGATTCGACTTGCCGAACTGCTCGAGTTCGTCCAGGAGCCGGACCACCATCGGGTTGGACCTGTCCTCGGCCCAGTTGGGAATGAAGTGCCCCGTCATCGGCTTCATGCAGAGCACACCCACGTCCTTCTGCTTGCAGGCAGCGAACAGCCCCTCCACGTCGTTGCGGTTGAACCGCTCGGTCCACTTGGCCAGTGCCATGTAGTTGTACGGCTGGAAGACGAAGTCGACCTCGTTGGCGTCGACGCGGGCCTGGTGCTCGGCGGGCACGTGACCGCTCAGCCCGATGAAGCGGATCTTGCCCTGCTCCCGGAGTTTCAGGGCGGCTTCATAGAAAGCCTCGCTCCAACGGCCGTGGGAAAAGTAGCAGTCGATATAGTCGGTGTGGAAATGCTTCAGGCTCAGCTCGCACCTTTCCATGATGGTGGGAACGTTGTCCTTGGGCGGGTCCGGTGCCGTGAAGATGATCACTTCCTGCCGGCGGCCGCGCATGGCGCCACCGAGAATCTCCTCGGTATCGTGGTAGCCCAGGCCGGTGGCCACAAAGTTGCCTCCCAGCTCGAGCAACTTGTGCAATACGGCCGGCAACTCCTCGCGATAGCGATTGAACCGCTCCGGGCCGAGGGTCCGAGATTTCAGCCCGGTCGCACAGCCCAGGCCGACTTCGGAAATCATCAGATCGGTTCTGCCGAAGCGGCGATACTTCATTCCGCTCTTGGCCGAGGCCGCCATCGCACCTGCCGAGCAACTCCCCAGTGCGGCCCCCAAAGTCGCCGCGGAGCTCTGTTCCAAAAACCGCCGCCGCGAAAGCGGCCGGTTGTCGTGGCTGGACATGATCGTTCCTCCCCTGATCTGGAATTGCGATTGACTCCTTCGCTTCCCCCATGAGGCTATCAGAGCAAACGCGGCCCCACAAGCTGAGAACCTATCTCAGGACTCGAGAAAAGGTTTCCCACGGGGGGGGGGATTGCTGGGGCGGCCATTGGGCGGGTGGCATGCCCTCGGCAGCGATGGGCGCGGCTGATTCGCCACAAGTGCCCATCGCGGCCTTTGCCTCGGCCTGTTGCGTTTCACGATACTTGCGGACCGAGTCGCCAGCAATGCCTGCCGCCTGCTGCTCACGGGCGGGTGAAGAACCATCCCGCCTCGCTCTATACCGCGTACTGCCGCGGCGTGCAGCCGAAATGCCGCCGAAACGCGGTCGCAAAGTACTGCGCCGAATTGAAACCGCACTGCTCGGCAACCTGCGCATTGGTGAGCTCCCGTTGCTGGCGAAGCAGTTGACCGGCCGCCTCCAGCCGCATCCGGTTGAGCTGCTGCATGGGCGTGGTGTTGGTCAGGCGGCGGCAGTAGTCGGTGAATCGGGTAACACCGAGCCCGCAGCATTGGGCCATACGGCGAACCGTCCATTCTCCGGCAAGTTGCCGATGATCCGAGCGGAGGTCTTCGAGAAACAGTTCGACGGTCCGCTGCGTGTCCGAGAGTGTCTCGTCGAGGGCCACTTCGTGGCTCCGGAAAAGCTCCAGCGTTTGGAGAAAAAGCTCGTTCAGCAGAACCGTCAGCCAGGAAACGCTCGATCCCTCCCGGTCCCGTTCGATGGCCTGCGAGATTCTCACAAAACACTCGCAGACCTGCCCGGCCCCGTGCCAGACCGGCTGCTCGTTGTGCCGCAGAATATGGGTCAACTCGTCCAGATCCGCCTTGTTCAACATGATCCACGATGGCCAACGCCATGTCTGGTGCGGACGGCGAACACCCACGTCGACAATCACCCAGTGAAGCCGCCCGGGATCGATATGCGGAGCCCCCAGCCGATGCCGCTGCCAGGGCCGGGTGACCGTCAGATCGTTCGGTTTGAGCCGGCACTGCCTCCCCTCGGCGGCAAAATCGAGGCTTCCCCTTTCCAGTAGGGTGAGCTCGATCCCTTCATTCTGGTGCCAGTCCAGGCCCCAGGTCTGCGGCTCGTTGGTGTCCCAGAATCCCACCGTCTTCAATCCCGGCAGAGCGGTCCGCGGTAACGGCCGTCCCGGGTAATGCCCGTGCACCAGCGTCTCCAGCCGGATCGCGCCGGAATCGGCCGCCAGCAACAACGGCCGGCACGTATCGGCCCGGTAGGTTTCGTCCTGGTTGGTGTAGATCGGAATCCGTTGACTCATGGAAGCCACCGGTGGGAGTTCGTTGCCTCGCTGCGACAGGAGCTGCGCTCGGTCCTGCCGCCACAGGATGCGACCTGGTGAAGAGTTCAAAATCTTTCACTGAACCATTTTGTAGTTCGCATGCCTTGTCGGTTCAGTATACTGAGACCCACCAAATGCCCACAAAGGGAGAATTCGGAATATTTCGACAGGAGGGAGTCCCGTGAGATCCGCGGGCCTTCCCAACGGGCGTCGGTGTGCAAAACCAGTGAGCTTGAAGCAGGCGGCAGAAATGGCGTCCCCGGCGAGCCATCGGCACGCCGGTCGATGGTTTGTCGATCGGCTTCAGGCATCGGTTCGGATTGTTTGGCCAGACGGGAGAGACCCCTCATGAAGTTCAATCCGCAATCTACCCTGCATCGGCGAGATGTCCTCAAGCGACTTGCGGCCGTCGGATGTGCGGCCCCCCTTCTTGTCCCCGGCAGTGCCTTGGGGGCGGAGGGAAAGCCGCCGGCCAGCGAGCGGATTACGGTCGGCCACATCGGAGTCGGCAATCGCGGCGGCCAGCTCTTCCGCGAGGTGCAGCAGGTTGCCGACTTCCAGAGCGTAGCCACCGCCGATTGCTATGCGAATCGCCGCGAGGGCTTCGCTGGTATCTGCCAAGGGAAGGCCTACGCCGATTTTCGTGACCTGCTTGCCCGCGGCGATATCGACGCTGTCTACATCGCCACTCCCGATCACTGGCACGTACCCATCGGCATCCTTGCTGCCAAGGCCGGCAAGGACGTCTACATCGAAAAGCCCTTGGGGGTCGCGCTGGAACAGGACCTGGCCATCGAGAAGGTCCTTGCCGAGACCGGACGGATTTTCCAGTACGGTACCCAGCAGCGCAGCCTCGCTCATTGCTGGAAGGGATGCGAACTGGTTCGCCGCGGCGCCATCGGCAAGGTGCACACGATCGAAGTCGATGCGCCCGATGGAGCCGCCGGCGGTTCCACCGCCGAAGCTCCCGTTCCTGAAGGTTTTGACTTTGACATGTGGTGCGGCCCGGCGCCCAGACGGGCCTACACGACCGACCTCTGCAAGCCGAACGGAACCTACTGGGTTTACGACTACTCGATCGGTTACCTGGGCGGCTGGGGGGCCCATCCGCTCGACATCATGGTTTGGGGCAGTGATGCCGATCTGAGCGGCCTGGTCACCGTCGAGGGAACCGGCGTGATTCCCACCGAGGGCCTCTATGACGTGGTCTACGGATGGGACATGAAGATCAAACTGGGCCAGGTCGACCTGATCTTCCGTCCCGGTGGTGATCGGACGAAGTTCATCGGCAGCGACGGTTGGATCCAGGTCTCGCGCGATCCCAACCGCAACGCCGCCAGCGACCCTGCCCTCACACCCACCAACCCAGCCGAGCCCCTCGCCCCAACAGCCGACAGTCTCCAGGTGAGCCAATCCCAGTCCGGAAATTTTGCCGCCGCCATCAAATCGCGAAAGCCTCCGGTCTCGAGTATTCGCGACGCCGTCCGCAGCGACGTGATCAGCCTGCTCTGCGACATTGCCGTGCGGACCGGCCAGAAGATCACCTGGGATCCCGCCAAGAAGGAACTCGTCAACCCCAGCACCGAAGCACAGGCCTTGTTCTCGCGGACCATGCGCGGGCCCTGGACGTTATGACTGGCCGAAGGCCTGTTTCCCACCGCAGCCCGGAGCAACGCCCCAGGAACTCTCGAGTCAGCACGCAGCCTGTCATGCGATTCGTTCGCCGCACAATCATCGGCATCTTCTTTTGCGTCGCCGTCGCAGGCGGTTGCCGCCGCCAGGAACCGGCCGCAGAATCGCCCCACCTACCCCCTGACGAATCTCCGCCGGCGCCCGCCACGCTGTCTGACGAGCAGAATGCCGCAATCCAGGCAATCACCGCTGCCGGCGGTGAAATCGAGACGGACCAGGCCGGCTTCCCCCTGCGGATTGACCTGGCAAGCCAGCGCGTTTTCGCCGACGAGACCCTTCTGCGCGCTGCCTTGAGGTTCCCGAACCTCAAATCGCTTCGCGTGGCCGTCAGTTCGGTGCCGGATGCAACCCTTGCCGAGCTGGCAACCCTGACCCGTCTGGAAGAGCTGTTCCTGCAGGATGCATCGTTCGACGATGCCGGTCTGGGGCGATTGCTTCGGGCCATGCCCAGCCTGAAGCGTCTGACCCTGCGGCGTCTTGCCGCCGTGACCGATAGGGCACTGGTGGACGTGGCCGCCTGTGCCGTGATTGAGGTTCTGGCCTTGATCGAAATGAACCAGATCACCGGCGCCGGCCTGGAACCGCTGACGGGATGCACGCGGTTGCGGTCGTTGGACCTGCGTCATTGCGGTCGTCTCTCCACCGGCGATCTCCAACGCCTGTCGGTCATCGGAAGCCTCGAGGAGATCAAACTCGGCGGGCCGGCGATCAATGACGAGATTGCCGGTGTGCTCGTCGGCCTGCCTCGCCTGAAATCGCTGACGATTGAAGACGCCGAGATCACTCCCGCATTTCTGCAGAAGCTGGCCTCCGCTGCGGCAGCGGCCCGGAGAATCCAGGCACTGGCCTTCGCCCGCTGCTACGGAGTGACCGACAGCGCCCTGGAGCCTCTCGACAAGTTCTCCAGTCTGGAATCGCTCTCCCTGCACGACATCCTGGTGACCGGCAAGTTTCTGCCGGCTCTGAGAGATTCCGGCGCCGGACCGTTGCCGCTGGAAACGCTCGTGGTCACAAACGCCTTCTTTGGCGACGCCGCCGTCGCCTGCCTCCCGGAGGTTGCCCCGCACCTGGTCCGCCTCGACCTCCGCGGCAACACCGGGCTGACAGGACAATCCCGCCAGGCGCTGGAGAGGCTCGAGAAACTGAAGGAGCTGAGGTTGGAGTGACCAGGCATGGAAGAACGCCCCGGGACGCGGGAATCTGCCCTGGTTCCGGACCTTTTGCCAGGTCGTTTTGAATTTCGAGTTTTCCACTATTTCCCACCGGCTCGTTTGATTGCCAGAAGCATTGGAAGGGAACGAACCCATGAAGACAGCGACGCGTCGTGAATTTGTGCAGACGAGTGTGGCGGCCAGCATGTTTGCCGCTGGAGCGATCACGGCCCCGACCGTGATTGCCGAAACCGCCAAGGGCGCCAACGAACGATTGGGCGTCGGTTTCATCGGTACGGGCGGACGCTGCGGTGCGCATCTGAAGATCATCAACGATTTCAAGCAGCAAGGCATTGCCGAGCCCGTCGCGGTCTGCGACGTCTACCGCCCCCGTCTCCAGGCCGCCAGCAAGAACACCGGCGGAGCCAAGATGTACGACGAGCACGAGGCGCTTCTTGCCGATGCCAATGTCGACGTGGTCTGCATCGCCTCCCCCGACCGCCTGCACGGGCCGCAGACGATCGACGCCCTCAGCGCCGGCAAGGACGTCTACTGCGAAAAACCCCTCACCCACTGGGCCCAGTTCGAACTGGCCAAGAAGATCGAAGAAACCTCCAAGAAAACCGGCAAGCTGGTCCAGGTCGGCACCCAGCACATGGCCGACGACAACTACCCGGAAATCATCCGCCTGATCCACGACGGCATCATCGGCAAACCGGTCCACGTCGAGTGCAGCTACTACCGCCGCGGCGACTGGGGCGAGCGGATGAAGATCGACGATCCCAACGCCACCCCGGGTGCCGACCTCAACTGGGAGCGGTTCCTGGGCGATGCGCCCAAGGTCGATTTCACGGTCTCCCGTTTCTTCCAGTGGCGAATGTACTGGGACTACGCCGGCGGCCCGGCAACCGATCTGCTCGTCCACACCTTCACCCCGATCTTCTGCATCCTCCAACTCGATTTCCCCCAGCGGGTCTTCGGCGGCGGAGGCACCTTCCAGTACGATCGCGAAGTGCCCGACCAGTGCAATATCATTGCCGACTATCCCGACGGGCCCAGTGTGGTCATGACCAACTCCCTTTCGAACCACGTGCCGGCCGACACGGTCATTCGCGGCACCGACGGCATCATTAGCTGGGCCATGCTCCAGGGCGGCACGGGCGAAGGCGTGCGGATCGTTCCCTTCGCCAAGGACAAGAAGGAAATCCTCATGCCCTGGAAAGGGCAAGGCGATACAAGCAAGCTCTGGGCCGATCTGCTCGACTGCGTGAAGACGCGAAAGCAGCCCAAGTGCAATATCGGCATGGCCGTCCGCGTCCAGGCGCCGCTCTCCATGGGTATCCTCTCCCATCGCGAAAGCAAGGTCGCCCTCTTCGACGAGGCCACCCAGTCCATCCGCATGTCGTAGCGACTGCCCAGTCAATGATTGTCGCAGGTCGGATTCGAAGTTGTCCGGACAGGAAACTGCCGCAGGACAGGTTTGCAGCCTGTCCATCCCGGAACGACCAGGAAGGTCTCCCGCTTGCGGAAGACCACAGAGCCGGCAGCAGTCCTGGGATCGGCTTCACGACCGTTGGGCGTTGATGCAATCCTGTCCCGCAGTTTGGGACCGCCAGGAAGGAAGGTTTCTCATGAAAATTGGTGTCTTCTTGCTCATCGAACCGTTTGCCAGTGTGGAAGTGCAGCTCCGGCGAGCCAAGGAAATGGGGTTTGAGTGTGCCGACATTACCGACACCAACGCCGGCGGCAGCATGCTGGGATCGGCGGGGTTTTCACCCACCGTGAGCCTCGACGAAAACCCGTTTGAAGTGAAGCGGCTCTTCGAAAAGTTCGGAATCCAGCCCTCCACGGTCTGCGCCCACGCCATGCTGCTGGAACCGTCCAATCCCGGCCTGTTCGGTACCGCGGAGATCATGAAGGCGATCAAGTTCGCTGCTGCCATCGGAATCCAGGATGTCGTGACCACCGAGACCGACCCTCGTTCCGACTGGGCTTTGAGACTGTCCTACGACCAGAGGATCTTCACGATCGCCGAGAAACTCTACACGCCCGTTCGCATGGCCGCCGACTACGGGGTGCATCTCCTCCTGGAACCCCATGGCCCCGTCACCGACACCATTCAGGGGATCCGCGACGTGATGGACATGCTGGGAAATCCCGACTCGCTGGGCGTGAACCTCGACACCGGCAACTCCTGGCTTGGAGGCGCAGACCCGGTGGAGATGGCCC
>CAZLWV010000046.1:11567-14039 GCA_964563135.1 uncultured Planctomycetaceae bacterium | reverse complement strand
GGTGTTCAAAGACAAGATCCACCACGTGCACTGGAAGGATCTCGGCCAGGAGTGGGTGGAGAAACGCGGCACGATGTACGGCTGCGGTTTCTCCACGATCGCCCTCGGCGACGGCGTGGTCGACATTGCCGGCGTCTGCCGGGTACTGAAAGACTCAAACATCCGCGCCTCCACCCTCGAAATCGTCGGCTCGGAAGACATCCTCAAACGGAGTGCCGCCTACCTCCGGTCCCAAGGTCTCTGACGGTAGCCTGCTCCCCGAGGGGCTCGCAGGGCCTAGTGTTCCTTGCCAGGGCCGCCGCGCAGGCTTGTCCCCTGCTCGGCGGCGCCTGGGTCGGCTTGGCGATGCCCCCTGCGGTTGTCGGGCACCACCACAGCGATTCCTGGCCTCGCGCCGGCAGGGGGGATTCCTCGCCCGGGTTCGGCTTCCCAGCCGCCCACTCTCCGGCTGCATCTTCGCCCGTCTCGATATTTTTCTCTGAACTCTCGGGCCATGACTTACGTCTAAATCTGACGGGCGTACCCACTTTAGCCGTTGTGGGGGGGGACGGGAATTCCCGCAGAGGTGCCCTTAGGACGGGAATCGCCCGCAAATCTGGCACCAACCAGCGAAAATTTCCCACCTGGACCTTTTTTTCCGTCTCCTAACTGTGACATTTCCTGCCAAGAATCGTAGGAAAGCCCCCTTCTGTGCGACTGACCTCAAAGAACTTGTTGAGTTCTCCACAAGAACTCGCCAGGGGCGGCAGCAGGCCACCGGTAACCGAGCAGTAGCTCGGGTCCAACCCCAGGGCTTTGCCACATCCAAGAAATCGGGATCGAGACCGCGGAACGACTCGGCGACTGTCGCATGATTCTACGCCACTGATCCCAGAACCAGGCTGTGACGGAGCACCAGGTTGGTGCCCACCGGCAGCCGAGCCGCCCTGTGCCTCTTCTCCCCATCATCCAGGAATTCTGCATCCCATGAGCCCGCGACTTAACCAGCGTTTGCGAAATCTCCTGCACCGCCGCCCCCGAGGTCTTCGTCTCGAGCCTCTCGAGTCCCGCACGCTGCTCTCGGCGACCCCCACCGACGACAGTTTCCGGCTGGTCATCTTCGCAAACGGCACGGAGATTGATGTCCCCGCGGAAGTGGGGGTTCAGTCGGACGACAGCACCGAGTCGCTGTTCACGCTGGATGCCACCGGCAAGATCTACATGGAGACGGGCAGCCACAAGCTGGGCGACTTCTTCGACATCTGGCAGAACAACGCAGGTGAGGCCGGCAATCGCACTGACGCGATCCTCAGCGAAGACCAACTCATGGGCAACATCGAAACCGGTCGGAAGACGGTTCAGATGTTTGTCAATGGCCAGGTTTCCACCGAGTTCGACGACTACACGATCGACGACGGGGACCAGATCGTTCTCGTCTATGGCGACAATCCCGTTCTCTCCCTCAACACGAACTACGGCCCGATCGTCGTCGAATTGTTTTCCGACGCAACGCCACTGACGGTCAGCAACTTCCTCAAGTACGTGAACGATGGAGACTACATCAACTCCTTCTTCCATCGGTCGGCAAAGCTTTCCACGGGGGAGGACTTCGTCATCCAGAGCGGTGGGTTCAGAACCAACTCGACGACGTTCACAGACACCGACCAGTTCTCAGACGTTCCCTACAACGCCGAAGTCGACGGGACAGTTCAGAATGAGCCGGGAATCTCCAACCTCCGCGGAACGCTGGCGATGGCGAAGAAGGCAGGAGATCCGAACAGCGCCACAAATCAGTTCTTCGTGAACTTGAGCGACAAGAACGTCGAACCCGACCCCTATCCGGATCTCGACAACCAGAACGGCGGCTTCACCGTCTTCGGCCATGTCCTCGATATGACCACCGCCGATGAGATTGCAGATCTTCCCATCACGGTTGCCGATAGTACCTACAAGGAACTGCCCCTGGGAACCGGCAACCAGCTCGCCGTGATTCAGACGATCGCCGGCCAAGGCGAAATCTCTGGCAAGAAATACCTTGATGCCAACGGCAACGGCGCCTTCGATACCGGCGAAACCATGCTGGCCGGCGAGACCATCTACCTCGATGCCGACGACGACGGCGTTCTCGACTCGGGTGAAACCTGGACCGTCACCGGCACCGATGGCTCATACGTCTTCCAGGTCGAGGCCGGCACCTATGTGGTCCGAGCCGATGCCGTTCCGGGCCGCACCCTCACCGATCCGCTCGATCCGGGCAGCTACACCGTCACCGTGGGGATCGGAGTCGAATCTGCGGATAACGACTTCGGCGAGATCAACCTGGCCGCTCCCACCGCGGTCGATCTCGTCGCCGCCATCGAAACGGAGGCGGTCGACGCGCAGGCGGTGGAGCCCTACCTCACGCTGATCGATCGAGCGGTCGCCGAGGCCGACGACCCGGCATCCCCACCGGCGCTCGTCGCCGCGCTCCACGCCCTGCTCGGCCGCTCCATC
>CAZLWV010000046.1:8655-11557 GCA_964563135.1 uncultured Planctomycetaceae bacterium | reverse complement strand
CGAGGTCCAAGTCTATGCCGGCACCACGCTCATTGGCAGCGAGATCGCCACGGGCAGTACGGTGACCATCACCACCGACGGCAATCACGCGCTGACGGATGGGAGCCACGAGATTACCGCGGTTCAGGTGCTGGGCACGACCACCGATGCCTCCCCGGCCCTCCAGATCACCGTCGATGCGACGGCTCCCGCCGCCATCACGAACCAGGTCCCTGAAACCGCCCAGATCGGCGTGGCCTACACGTTCGATCCCGCGAGCCCGAGCGAGGGACAGGCCGTCTACTCCCTGGAAGACGCCCCCACCGGTATGACGATCAACGCGTCGACCGGCGTGATTTCCTGGACTCCGACCAGCGGGCAGACAGGGCCGCATACGTTCAGTATCGTCCTTGCCGACAACGCCGGGAACGCGACCTCCAAGTCCGCCTCGATCACGGTTCTGGGGCCCATTCCCGCCTATCCCGACAATTACTCGGTCAACGAGGATGCGGTGTTGACCGTCAATGCCGCCGACGGTGTGCTCAAGAACGACGACACCACCTCGGGCACGCTGACGGTTGCCACCGTCGACCTGCCGGATAACGGCATTGTGGTGCTCCATTCCGACGGTTCCTTCACGTACACTCCGCATGCGGGTTTCTCCGGCACCGACAGCTTCACCTACCGGGCCACCAACTCGACCAGCCAGCAATCGAACGACGCGCTGGTGACGATCACGGTCAATCCGGTCAACGATCCGCCGGTCGGCAGCGCCGATAACTACACCACTGCCGAAGATACCAAGCTCACCAAGACGGCCGCAACCGGAGTGCTGGCGAACGACAGCGATCCGGATGACGACGACCTCGAGGCCATTCTCGTGGACTCGCCGGCCCATGGCACGATCGATCTGAACGAGGACGGCTCTTTCGAATACACGCCCAACGCCAACTACACCGGCACCGACACCTTCACCTACAAGATCAGCGACGGCACCGTCGAAACGGGCGAAATCACGGTCACCCTGACCATCACCGCAGCCAATGATCTACCCACGGGGGTGGCCGATGCCTACAGCGTCGATGAAGATGGCACCCTCACCGTCAATGCCGCCAACGGCGTCCTCAAGAACGACACCGATCCCGACAGTACCAGCCTCACCGCTACCGACGTCACCCAGCCGGCCCACGGCAGTGTGACGTTGAACCCGAACGGTTCGTTCACCTACAAGCCGGCCGCCAACTACGCCGGCACCGATACGTTCACCTACAAGGTGTCCGACGGAACGGGCAAGTCCGCAGCGACCACCGTGACCGTCACGGTCAACCCCAAGGACGATCCGCCGAGCGCCGTCGACGACACCGCCACCGCCCTGAACGACGGCACTTCGGTTCTCATCGACGTTCTGGCCAACGATACCACTCCCGATACCGGCAAGACCCTGAGCCTCAAGTCGGTCACCCAGGGGTCGGCCGGCGGAACGGTAACCATCGAAGACGGCAAGATCCGCTACAAGGCCGCTACCGGCAAACTCGGGCAGGAAACCTTCACCTACACGGTCAAAGACAGTGCCGGAGCGGAGGATACGGCCACGGTAACCGTCACCGTTTCGGCCCCGGCCGACAACACGGTTTCCGGCGTCGTCTACATCGATCGTGACGGCGACGGCGTTCGCGATTCGGGTGAGATGGGAGTGCCCGGCGTCCTGGTCACCCTTGTCGGCACCGATTCGGCCAACAGCTCCGTTCGCCGCACGGCGCTCACCGGCAGCGACGGCAGCTACAAGTTCGAGGATCTCACCGCCGGAACCTACCAGGTCTCGGAGCGGCAGCCGACCGCCATGAAGGACGGCAAGGAGAAGACGGGAGTTTCCGGCGCCACGGCCGGCAACGACGTGATCAGCAACATCGTGATCACCGGCAATAAGACCTTCGGCGACAACAATTTCGGTGAAGCGGGTCTCCTCCCCTCCTACGTCTCCCTCAGAATGTTCCTGGCCTCGGCCCCGCCGATGGCCGAATGCCTTCGGGACATGATATCCTGGGCTGAAGCCAGGGCCGGCTATGCCAGCCTGGCGGCAGCGATCGCCAATGGCGACACCGACCTCGACGACACCGGCCTCCACTACCCCGTGGCAACGGCCGACACCTACTCCGTCAACGAGGACGCCACCCTCACCGTCACCGCTGCCAACGGCGTCCTCAAGAACGACACGGATGCCGACAAGGACAAGCTCAGCGCCCTGATCGCTACCGAGCCGGCTCACGGCAAAGTCACCCTGAAAACCGACGGCTCCTTCGTCTACACGCCCACCAAGGACTACAGCGGAACCGATACCTTCACCTATCGCGCCAGCGACGGCATCCTGGCCTCCACTCCGGTCACGGTCACCATCACGGTCAATGCCAGTTCCACCAATGCGGCGCCAACCCTGAGCGCGATCGCCAACCCCGCGGCGATCAGCGAGAATGCGTCGCAGCAGACGATCAACCTTTCCGGAATCACGGCCGGCGGCAGCGAGTCGCAGAAGCTCACCGTCAGCGCCAGCAGCAGCAACACATCGCTGATTCCCACTCCGAGCGTCACCTACGTGTCGCCCAATACGACCGGCACGCTCAAGTACACCCCCGTTGCCAACAAGAGCGGCACGGCGAAGATCACCGTTACGGTTCGCGATGCGGGGCCGGACGGCGTTGCCGGCAACAGCGACGACAAGTCGTTCTCCCGCGAATTCACCGTCACGGTCAATCCCGCGAATGTCGCGCCGACCCTCAATGCGATCGCCAACCCCGCGGCGATCAGCGAAGACTCGCCGCAGCAGACCATCACCTTGTCGGGGATCACGGCCGGCGGCAGCGAGTCGCAGGCGCTCACCGTCAGCGCCAGCAGCAGCAACACATCGCTGATTCCCACTCCGAGCGTC
>CAZLWV010000046.1:0-8555 GCA_964563135.1 uncultured Planctomycetaceae bacterium | reverse complement strand
ACCTACGTGTCGCCCAATACGACCGGCACGCTCAAGTACACCCCCGTCGCCAACAAGAGCGGCACGGCGAAGATCACCGTCACGGTTCGCGATGCGGGGCCGGATGGCACTGCCGGCACCAGCGACGACAAGTCGTTCTCCCGCGAATTCACCGTCACCGTCAATCCCGTCAATGACGCCCCGGTGGCCGTTGCCGATTCCTACACGGTGAATGTTGGTGGCGTGCTCACCACGACCACCACCAATGGCGTGCTGGCCAACGACACCGATGCGGACACGGGCTACTCATTGACCGCCGTCGTCGTCGCGAACCCGACCCACGGCACATTGGTTCCCAATCCGAACGGCAGCTTCACCTACACTCCTGAAAGCTCCTACCGCGGCACCGACACCTTCACCTACAAGGCCAACGACGGATCGGCCGATTCCGGCACCGTGACCGTCACCATCAAGGTCAATGCCCCTCCGACCGCGGTCAACAATGAGTACTCGACCAATGAAGACACGGCGCTGACCGTGCCTGTTGCCACCGGCGTGCTGGCCAACGACACCGATCTGGACGGCGACACCCTGACCGCTACCGACGTTACCCAGCCGGCCCACGGCAGTGTGACGTTGAACCCGAACGGTTCGTTCACCTACACGCCCGAGGCCAACTACCACGGCACCGATACGTTCACCTACGAGGCCAACGACGGCAGCGCTGATTCCGCACCGGCCACAGTGACCATCACGATTGCCGCGGTCAACGACGCGCCGGTGGCGGTGGCCGATGCCTTCCTGGTCGACGAAGACGGGAGTCTGACCACCACCACGGCCAACGGACTGCTGGTCAACGACACCGACGCCGACAACAATGCCCTCGCCGCTGAGGTCGTCAGTCTGCCCAGCCACGGCACGGTGACGCTCAATGACGACGGCACCTTCACCTACACCCCCGCGGCCAACTATCACGGCACCGACACGTTTACCTACAAGGCCACCGACGGAACCGCCAAATCGGCCGAGACGACCGTCACGATCACGGTCACTGCCGTCAACGACGCCCCGGCAGTTGCGAACGATACCTACAGCGTTCCTGTGAACGGCTCGCTGACCGTGGATGCAGCCGCCGGGGTAGCTGCCAACGACGACGATGTTGACGGCGATTCGTTCACGGTGAGCGTTTCCGCCGCTCCCCTGCACGGCACGCTCAGCCTCAATCCCGACGGCTCCTTCACCTACACGCCGGTTGCCGGTTTTCACGGTACCGACACGTTTACCTACGTGGCTGACGACGGCACCGCCGATTCGACGGAGGCCACGGTGACGATCCATGCCAACACGCTGGCAAGCACGGTGCAAGACGCCTACTCGGTCGACGAAGATGGCACCCTCACCGTCGATGCGGCAACCGGTGTGCTCAAGAACGACACCGACGTCGACGCCGACTCCCTCGTCGCTGCCGTGGTAACCCTGCCGTCCCACGGTACGGTCACCCTCCAGTCCGATGGTTCCTTCGTCTACACGCCGGCCGCCAACTTCCACGGCACCGATACGTTTACCTACAAGGCCAACGATGGTTTCGGCGATTCGGCCGAGACGACCGTTACGATCACCGTGGCACCGATCAACGATGCTCCGGCCGCCACCGACGATTCCTACGACGCGATCCTCAACACCGTCCTCACGGTGAATACGGCCTCGGGGCTCCTCGCCAACGACGCCGATGCCGACGGGGATTCCCTGACGGTCACCCTCCTGGCCGGACCGGCCCACGGAACACTCCTGCTCAATCCCGACGGCTCCTTCACCTTCACCCCTGCGACGGACTACACGGGCTCCGACAGCTTCACCTATACGGTCAGCGATGGCACGGCCACCTCCTCCGAAGCCACGGTGCTGCTGGAAATTGCGGCCGTCGACGAGGCACTTGCGGGGGAAGAAGACTGGACCTGATGAAGGGGGAGCTGAGGAGCGCCGTCTCCCAGTGACATCGCTGCAGAAAGCCGGTGGCTGAGGCCGGGCATGCTCTGCCCCCTCAGCCACTTCGGCTTTCCGTCCTGCCGGGGCACGGTTTCCCGCCGCGGCAACTCACCCGCCAAAAACGTTTCCCTGCATCTCCAGTCCGCAGGAAACGCCACTCGCGTCTCTCCTTCCGGGCCCAAGCGGCGATCTCTCAATCGTCTCGAAATTCTCTTCCCTGCTCCAGCGCTCTGGTTATCCGCGGAGGGTCGCAGTCATACTGCAGTCCGCCCTCTAGAGGGGTAAGACGGGCTGTTCTTGCCTCTCAAATCCGGTGCCAGCGAAAAATCTTCTCCATGGATCGGGGATTTCTCCGCCGAGACGTTTTTTTTCGTGCTCGAGGGGCCTCCGTTTCTCCCCAGAAATGGAGAGTGCACCGCCTGCGCCAACCCACCCCTCTCACCGGAGTCAACGGACACCCATGAGCGTGCGACGAAACGAGCGTCTGGGGAGCTTTCTCCACGGTCGAACCCGAAGTCTCCATCTGGAACCTCTGGAGTCCAGAACACTTCTGTCGGCCACGGCAACCGGCGAGAGCTTTCGTCTGGCCATCTATGCCGACAGCACTGCCATCGAGATCCCCGCCGAGATAGGAGTCCAGTCCGACGACAGCACCGAGTCGATGTTCACCATCGACGAAAGCGGCGACATCTACCTCGACTCCACCAGCGATCTGACCCTCGGCGAGTTCTTCGACATCTGGCAGACCAACGCGGGCCTTGCCGGCAACAACTCCGATGCCGTGCTCAGCGAGGATCAACTCCTCAGCTACGTCGAGGAGGGGCAGAGCACCGTGCAGATGTTTGTCAACGGCGAGATCTCGACCGACTTCGAGGACTACGTTGTCCAGGATGGCGACGAGATCGTCCTCATCTACGGCGACAATCCGGTCATTTCTCTCAACACAAACTACGGTCCGATCGTCATCGAGCTCTTCGAGGCCGATACGCCCGGCACGGTGGGGAACTTCCTCGACTACGTCAACGATGGCGACTACATCAATTCGTTCTTTCACCGGCTCGACGCCGATTTCGTCCTCCAGGGTGGCGGCTACACGACCCCCTCGACCACCTTCACCGCCGTCAGCCAGTTCGAGGAAGTATCCGAAGACGATCCGATCACGAACGAACCGGGCATCTCCAACCTGCGCGGCACGATCGCCATGGCCAAGCTCAGCGGCGACGTCGACAGTGCCACCAGCCAGTTCTTCGTGAACCTCAGCGACGACAATACCTTTCTCGACACGGAGACCTACGGCCTGTTCACCGTCTTCGGGCAGGTACTCGATATGGCCACCGTCGACGAGATTGCCGCTCTCACGGTCGACACCTCCAACTCCTCCCCCTTCGCCGAACTGCCCCTCGGCGAGGATGAAGACGGCAACGTCAACCAGCTCGTTGTCATCGAGAGCATCACCGGCCTGGGCGAAATCTCCGGCGTCAAGTATCTCGATGCCGATGGCGACGGCTCCTGCGACGACAGCGAAGAACTCCTGTCCGGCGTGACGGTCTATCTTGATGCCGATGACGACGGAGTTCTCGATTCCGACGAGACCTGGACCGTTACCGGCAGCGACGGTTCCTATTTCTTCCAGGTGGAACCCGGCAGCTATGTTGTCCGCGCTGCAGTCAGCGCTGGCGCCACCTCCACCCTCGATTCCGACAGCTACACCGCCACCGTCCAGATCGGCCTGGAAACGGCCGACCTCGATTTCGGCGAGATCGACCTTTCCGCCCCGACCGGTGTCGATCTGATTGCCGCCTGCGATACCGGCACCGCCGACGACGACAACCTGACTCGATTCAACAATGCCGATTCCTCCTCCGTTCTGCAATTCGTTGTCAGCGGCGTGACCGAAGGCGCCGTCGTTGAGATCTATGCCGGCAGCACACTCATCGGAAGCCAGGTTGCCGCCGGCGACACCGCTACCGTTACCACCGACGGACTGGAGATGCTGGCCGACGGAAGCTACAGCATCACTGCGGTGCAGGTCCTCGGAATCACGACCGAGGCGTCCGACGCGCTGGTCCTCACCATCGACACGACCGCTCCCGGCGGCTTGACCAACGACGCCCCCGAAACCGTCCAGGTTGGAGCGGCTTTCTCCTTCGACGCCCAGTGTGCGGAAGAAGGCGATGTGGTCTACTCTCTCGACGGCGCTCCCGACGGAATGTCGATCGATTCCTCTACCGGCGAAATCGCCTGGACTCCCGCGACCGATCAGGAGGAGCCGCAGACCTTCAGCATCGTGATCACCGACGATGCCGGAAATGCGACCTCCGAGTCCGTTTCGCTGACCGTCCTGGGAGAGATTCCCGCATATCCGGACGAGTACACGGCCCGTGAAGACTCGTCGCTGACGGTGGATGCGGCCGATGGCGTGCTCAGCAACGACGATACCGGATCGGGCGCCCTCTCCGTCGCCGTCTACGACCTTCCGGATTACGGCACGGTGATCCTGGGATCCGACGGCTCGTTCACCTATACCCCCACTGCCGACTTCTCGGGCACCGACACGTTCTCCTATCAGGCCACCAACGAAGAGGGCAACGAGTCGAACATCGCCCTGGTCACGATCACGGTGGTTGCCACCAACGACTCGCCGGTCGGCAACGCCGACTCCTACACGGTTGCCGAAGACTCAACGCTCACCAGCACGGCGTCGACGGGCGTGCTGGCCAACGACACCGATCCCGACGACGATGAACTGACCGCCTCGCTTGTCAGCGAGCCGGAAAACGGTACGGTGACCTTCAACTCCGACGGTTCGTTCACCTACGTACCCGACGCCGACTACTACGGTCAGGATTCGTTCACCTACACGGTCAGCGACGGAACCGTCGAAACGGGCGAAATCGCCGTGTCGATCACGGTAACTGCCGCCAACGACGGGCCCGCGGCTGTTGCCGACTCTTATAGTGTCGACGAGGATGGCACCCTCACCGTCACCGAGGATGACGGCGTGCTGGCCAATGACTCAGATACCGAAGATGATACTCTCACCGCCGAGATCGTCACCGAGCCCGCCTACGGCGAGATTTCTCTCGGGAGCGACGGCTCGTTCGTCTACACGCCCGACGACGATTTCAACGGCACCGACACGTTCACCTACAGGGCAACCGACGGCGACGATACGTCGACGACGACCGTAACGATCACGGTCGAGCCGGTTGCAGACGCCCCGACCGCTGCCGACGATACGGCCGAAGCGCCGAACGACGGAACGTCGGTGACGATCGACGTGCTCGACAACGACAGCTCCGATCCCGACGATGACCAGACGCTCACGATCACCGCGGTCACCCAGGGCTCGCTTGGCGGAACCGTAACGTTTGACGACGGCGAAATCGTCTACACCGCCGCCGAAGGGACGGAAGGGGAGGAGACCTTTACCTACACGATCACCGATGCGGACGGCCTGACCGCCACGGCCACCGTTGCCGTCACGGTTTCGGCTGCCGGCGACAACACCCTCTCCGGGTACGTCTACGTCGACTCCGATGAAGATGGAGCGTTTGACGAAGACGAGATCGGCATTCCGGGCGTACTCATCACCCTGACCGGCACCGACAATTACGGCAATTCCGTCAGCAAGACCTCTCTGACCGACGACGACGGCTTCTACACCTTTGAAGGGCTCTGGTCCGGTACCTACCAGCTTGCCGAACAGCAGCCGGCCGCCTTCTCGGACGGGACGGAGACAACCAGCGCCTCCGGCGCCGAGACGGAGGATGACGCAATCTCCAGCCTCGAGGTCAGCAGCTCCGACGTGCTTGTCGACAACAACTTCGGGGAGGCGGGCCTCTCTGCCCATTACATCTCCATCCGCATGTTCCTCGCATCCAGCTCGTCGCTGTCGGAATACCTCAGGGACGTTGTGGCGGACGCCGAGGAGGACACGGGAAACAGCGATCTTGCCGCCGCGATCCGTGAGGGCGGCACCTCGTTCGACAGCAGCGGAAATGACGCTCCCGTGGCCGTCAACGACTCGTATTCTGTCGGTGAAGGCGAGACCCTGACGGTCGATTCCGACTCGGGGCTGCTGGCCAACGACACCGATGCCGACGAGGACTCGCTCACCGTCACTCTGGTCAGCGACGTCAGTAGCGGTACGCTCACCCTCAACTCCGATGGTTCGTTCAGCTACGTGCCCGACGCCGACTTCTCCGGCACCGACTCCTTCACCTACACCGCAGGCGACGGCACCGCGGATTCCGGCACGGCTACCGTGACCATTACCGTCGAGGCGGTCAACGACACACCGGTTGCCGAGGATGACTCCTACACCGTTGCGGAGGATACGGCCCTCACGGTCGCATCCGCATCGGGCGTGCTCGACAACGATACGGATGCCGACGATGACGATCTCAGCGTCACGCTGGTCAGCGACGTCAGCAGCGGCACTCTCACTCTCGAATCGGACGGTTCGTTCACCTACGAGCCGGATAGCGGATTTTACGGCACCGATACCTTCACTTACACCGCCAGCGACGGCACCGACCAGTCCGCGGTGGCAACCGTCACGATCACGGTGAACGCCATTCCCGTCGCGGTCGACGACTCCTACTCCGTCGATGAGGAAGAAACGCTCACGATCTCGTCGTCGTCCGGTGTGCTCGACAACGACACCGACGGCGATGGCGACTCCCTTGCCGCTGCAATCGTCGACGACCCCGTGCACGGCACGGTCACCCTCAGTTCGAGCGGGGCCTTCGTCTACACTCCCGACGACGACTTCTCTGGCACCGATACCTTCACGTACATTGCCAGCGACGGAATCCATCAGTCGGACGAGGCCACGGTCACGATCACGGTTGACCCGGTCAACGATGTGCCCCAAGTTGTCGACGATCCGTACACCCTCGAGGGCGACGGCACGCTGGCCATCGACGCCGATGAGGGAGTTCTGGCCAACGACACCGATGCCGACAGCGATCCGCTCACGGTCGTCGTGGTCGACGAACCCGCCAACGGTGCCCTGACACTCAACAGCGACGGATCGTTCACTTACGTGCCCGAGAGTGGTTTCTACGGCACAGACTCCTTCACTTACACAGCCAGCGACGGCACCGACGATTCTGACGAGGCCACCGTCACGATCACCGTGTACTCGGTGCCGGAAGCCGCCGACGATTCCTACTCGGTCGACGAAGGCGGTGAGTTGACCGTGGGTACCGATGGCGGGGTTCTCGCCAACGACACGGATGCCGACGGCGACTCGCTCACGGTCACCGTCGTCCTCTCCCCTACCCACGGGACACTGTCGCTCGGTTCGGACGGGTCGTTCACCTACACTTCGATCGCCGACTTCCACGGCGTCGATACCTTCACCTACCTGGCCAGCGACGGAACGTATGCGTCGGATGAGACGACCGTCACCATCACGATCGAACCCATCGATGATATCCCGGATACCGCTGCTGATTCGTACACCGTTGCCGCCAATGGCGAGCTCGCAGTCGCCGAGGAACTCGGCGTTCTGGCGAACGACAGTGACATGGATGGCGATGCGATCACGGCTGCGGTTGTGGCGGAACCGTCTCATGGCACGCTGGTTCTGGCCTCCGACGGTTCGTTCACCTACGCGCCGGATACGGAGTTTCACGGTATTGATACCTTCAGCTACGTTGCCAACGACGGCACGAGCGATTCCGCCGAGACAACGGCGACCATCACCGTCAACTCCCCTGCCGACGTCGTCGACGACAGCTATTCGGTCAGCCGGAACGCCACCCTCGAGGTTGAGATCGCATCTGGCCTGCTGATGAACGACACCGATTCCGACGGCGACGAACTCACCGTGACGGTTGTTGCGGAGCCCGCCAACGGCACACTGACCCTCAATGCCGACGGATCGTTCACTTACGTGCCCGATGCCAGCTTCTACGGTACCGATACCTTCACCTACGTGGCCAACGACGGCTTCGCCGACTCCGCGGAAGCGACAGTCACGATCGAAGTGAATGTCCCGGCTTCCGCGGTCGACGATGCGTGCTCGGTGGATGAAGACGGCGTCCTGACCGTCGATTCTGCAGAAGGGGTCTTGAGCAACGACAGCGATCTCGACGGCGACACCTTAACCGCCGCCGTTGTCGATCTGCCTGACCACGGCACGGTGACCCTCGGTCAGGACGGTTCGTTTACCTACACGCCCGACGCGAACTACCATGGCACCGACAGCTTCACCTACACGGCCAACGACGGTACTGCCGACTCCGCGGAAGCGACCGTGACCATCACGGTGGCGGCGGTCGCCGATGCTCCCGTGGCCGACGACGACGTCTATGCCGTCGCTGTCAATGGTGAGCTGACCGTATCGGCGGCCGGCGGTGTCCTGCTCAACGATTCGGATGCCGATGGCGATGCGCTCACCGTGACCCTGGACGAGACGACCACCAACGGGACCCTCTCCTTGAACTCCGACGGTTCGTTCACCTACACGCCGGATGCCGATTTCCACGGGACAGATACTTTCACCTACACCGTCAGCGACGCAACGGCCACCTCCTCCGAAGCCACGGTGCTGCTGGAAATTGCGGCCGTCGACGAGG
>CAZLWV010000045.1:10876-51055 GCA_964563135.1 uncultured Planctomycetaceae bacterium | reverse complement strand
CCGCCGGACGTCTTCAGGACCAGATCGACCTGGAGAATCTGCCCGAGGAATGAGGGTCTGCGCGGGCGAATAGTTGGCGCAAGGCATTCGGGGGTGCGGGGTAGCTTGCGCGGACGTTCGCTGAGTTCGACGCGGGGTCGGTTGGGGCCCGACTCTTGACGGATGCGGGGCCGACTTTTGAGGAAGCTGGGCGAAATCGCCGGCCCTCAGGCGGGTCGTCACCGGGGCCAATACGGGTTTCGCGCGGCCGGTTTCAGGCCTCTCGGTTCAAGCCCTTCGGAGTCGGAGCATGCCTCTTGACGCGTCCCGACTCAAGAAGGGCCCCAACACCCGTGCGGGACCCTGTTCTCAGGACTTGCCGCGGGCGGGTTCGTTGCCGTTTTCGTCGGGCTTGTGCTGGAAGATCCAGGTGTGGCAGAGGTCGGCCACCTTGGCGACGAGGGGGAGGTCGTCGCGGCTGAAACTGGTGGAGTCTTTCCACTGGTCGCCGTCGCGATAGCTGCGCGATACGGTGACGTTGTAGAGCAAGCCATTTTGAGTCTCGTTTTCCCAGATTGCGGCCCGGATTCGGCCGAATCGGACTTCGTGGACCGGTTTCTTTGCCATGCTGATTTCCTTCATTGAAGACACATCAAGGGAGATGGTTATCCACCGCATTTCTTGCAGGGCTGTCCCTCGCCAGCGGCACAGGGACGCCCCTTGCTTTTCTTGTAGTAGCGGCAGGCACTGTTGTGGCGGATGCCGCTGCTTTCGGTGAGCCAGTAGTCGCCGGCCGACGGACTGGCCGGGAGTGTCGGCGCCGCGGCGGCCGCCGGAGATGCCGGTTCCGGCGGGATGGCAAATCCGGCCTCGGCGACAGCCGGCGGCGAGTCGGCCTCGAAGAAACGAGACAGGTCCTTGATCGGCTCGGCCTGGAGCGCTGAAGCCCCGTCCGCGGCCATCTTGCTCTGCTGCTGACGCCACTGCCATGGAGGCACGGGAGGCGACTCCGCCTGCCAGAGACCGCGGCGGGCGCCACGGGCGGACTCCTGCTCCCGTGCCAGCGCGGCCGACGGGCAGCCCGTCGGATCGTGCCAGGCGACCCCCTCGTGAACGAGCTGCCGGTTCACGCAGCCGTCGTAGTAGAGGATGCCGCGAACGCGAGCACGCAGACGACCGCCGGGCGGATTGCGACCCGACTGAGCCGATTTCTCCGGCGCCGGCACGATCGGTTGGACTGCCGGCGACGACGAGAGTTGGGGGAGTACGAGCAGTTGGGCATCTTTCTGCATGACCTTCAGATGAAGCACCTGGGCTGCCATGTCTCCGGAGGGCTGCCCCTTCTCCGGAGCATCGATGCCGGCAAGATCGACGAGGTAGACGACGCCATCGGCCGTCAGGTGCAGGGTGTCGCCATCGACGATTGCGGTGACCTTGCCCTGAATCCGCTGAGAAACCGGTGGAGGCCCGTCGCTGCGGGCCGGGGGCGGATCGGCCGCGACGGCCTGATGGAGCAGCCCCGCGAGAAGGAAGAGGAGGGCCGCGATCGACCACCGGATCCCGTGTGGAAAGGCGATTGTGGCCAGATGTCCGGCGAACACGGTTTTACCAGTGGCCAGCGCGTGCGTGCCGCCCATCGATCCGATCCCCCAATCAGGAAGCGCGCGGCAGGAGCACTGGCCACCGGGCCGCTTGAACCAGAGCTGCTACCGCCTTTACAGATCATGCTCAGGGCGGGGTGGGGGCTGCGAAGCAAGTTCCAAGGCCGCTTGACAGGAGCTCACCACCGCCTGCCCTCACACCCAACCCGAGATCTGGAACTCAAGAGATCCAGATTACCCCAGATCTTAAGCATGGGAGGGGAAGATATCAACAGGCGAGGACAAGAAATCGCCGAAAAAGTATGTATTGACCCCAGGGCACGAGCGATGGGAGGCGAACCCGCACCGAATCTCCCTAACTCGGGTGGGGTTATTCAGGCCGGGCAGCCCATGGGGCGGCAATGGGTCAGACGATTTCCTTGCTGACGATGACGACGTCTTCTTCCTGGTCGTCGTTGAGTTCGAAGCCGCGGTTTCGAAAGGTGGCGATCATGCGAGCGTTGTCTTTGGAGGTTTCTGCGACGATCCTCTTGACGCCCCACTTCTTGGCGACCTCTTCGCAATAGCCGGTGAGGAGCCCGCCGAGGCCGTGGCCGTGCCAGCGATCGACGACGATCACGGCGTATTCGGCGGCATGGTGATTGACGTCGGCCACGAGGCGTCCGACGCCGATGAGTCTGCGTTGGCCCTCTTCTTCGACTTCGGCGACGATACCGATTTCGCGGTCGTAGTCGACGAAGCAGTAGCGGGCGGCCATTTCGTGGGTTGTTTCCTTGAACAGGTAGCTGAAGCGGAACCAGAGCGACTGGGTGGAGCAACTGCCAAGCAGTTCGTGCCAGAGGGGTTCGTCTTCGGGCTTGATGGGTCGGAGAATGACCTCGGTACCGTCTTTCAGGTTGCGGGTGGCGACGAACTCTTCGGGGTAGGGGCGGATGGCCAGATGGGCGAAGGGGCGGACGCTGTGCGACATGGCGTCGCGGTCGACAACGACTCGGGCGTCGAGGGCGATGACCTCTTCCGGCGTGACCAGCAACGGGTTGACGTCGAGTTCCTTGATTTGGGGATAGTCGGCCACGAGGTAGGAGAAGCGCATGATGACTTCGATGAGCCGGTCGAGGTTGGCGCCGGGCTTGCCGCGGTAGCCTTTCAGAAGCGGCCACGACTTGAGGGACCTGAGCATGCGGCGGGTGAGCGATTCGTTGAGCGGGGGCAAGGCCAGGGCCCTGTCCTGGAACACTTCGGCCGCGATTCCGCCCATTCCCACCAGGATGACCGAACCGAAGATTGGATCCCGTTTGGTTCCGAGGATGAGTTCGAAACTGTTGGGATAGCTGACCATCTTCTGGACGGTGGCGCCGACCAGATCGGCATCGGGTCGTTTGCTGGCGGCGTCGGCGATCATTTTGTCGAATGCGGCGCGGACGGCCTGCTCGTTGCTGAGGTTGAGGCGTACGCCGCCGACATCGGTCTTGTGGGTAATCTGCGGGGAGTGGATTTTGAGGACAACGGGATAGCCCTCGGCCTCGGCAATTTCGACCGCCTCGTCGGCGGTGCGGGCCAGGTGGGGCTTGGTGACCGGGATTTCGTAGGCCTCGAGAAACGACTTGGAGACGTTTTCGGAGAGGATCTCGCTGCCTTCGGTGAGGATCGTGTTGAAGACGCCCCGGAGCCGTTGGCGGTCGAGGCTGAAGGAGACGGGCAGATCGCGGGGCGTCTCGTGGAGGATCTCGAGGTTGCGGGCGTAGGAGACCAGGTGCATGAAGGCGCGGATCGCCTTTTCGGGAGCGGTGTAAGAAGGAATTCCGGCCTCGTTGAGGATCTGGAGGCCTTCGGCGACCATATGCCCGCCCATCCAGGCGGCAAGGACCGGTTTGTGAGCCTTGGCGGCGACCTTGCCGATGGTGTCGGCCGTGGCGGCCGGATCGGTCATGGCCTGGGGCGTGAGGATCACGAGCACCGCATCGACGCCTTCATCCTTGATGACGATTTCCAGCGCCTTGCCGAAGCGATCCGGAGGCGCGTCGCCCAGGACATCGACCGGGTTTCCGTGGGACCAGAAGGGAGGCAGGCACTCGTTGAGTTTCTGGATCGTATCGTCGGAGATTTTGGCCAATTCGCCGTCGAGTGCGATGAGCGCATCGGTCGTCATCACGCCGGGGCCGCCGGCGTTGGTGATGATGGCGAGGCGGTCGCCCTTGGGGGGCTGCTGGCGTGCCAGGAGTTCAGCGCAGTCGAACATGTCGTCGACCTCGAAGATCCGCACGATCCCTGCGCGCTGGAAGGCAGCCTCATAGACGGCATCCACACCGGCCATGGCCCCGGTGTGGGAGGCGGCGGCCGCAGCGGATTGGGAGAAACGGCCCGCCTTGTAGGCCACGATCGGCTTGGTGCGGGAGAAGGCCCGCGTGGCCGACATGAACTCTCGGGCGTGGGCCAGCGATTCGATGTAGAGAATAATGGACCGGGTTTCGGTGGCGGAGCCGAAATAGTCGATCAGGTCGGCCATGCTCACGTCGAGCATGTTGCCCACCGAGACGAAGTACGAAAAGCCGATGCCTTCGTCGATGGCCCAGTCGAGCACCGAGGTGCACAGGGCACCGGACTGGGAGATGAACCCGATGTGGCCTTTCTGCGGAGTGGCAGCGGCGAAGCTGGCGTTGAGGCTGATCCCGGGAACGATGATCCCCAGGCAGTTGGGGCCGAGGATCCGCATGCCGGGAAACCTGGCCTTCTCCGCCAGGACCTGTTGTTCGAGCTTGCGGCCTTCGGCTCCGATTTCGCGGAAGCCGGCCGAGATGATGACGACGCCGCGGGTGCCAACCTCGCCGAGGGAACGAACCAGCTCGGGGACTGTCGGCGAGGGGGTGCAGATCACGGCCAGGTCGGGAGCGTGCGGCAGGCTCTGGATATCTTTGTAGGCGTGGATGCCCTGCACCGATTCCCGTTTGGCGTTGACCGGATAGACGACTCCGCGAAACCCCGAGCCGACCAGATTCCGCAGCACGGTGTAGCCGACACTGGTCGGGGTGTCGCTGGCTCCGATCACGGCAACACGGTGGGGATCGAAGATCTTGTTGAGATTCTGAATGCTCACGTTCGACTCCTGTCGGGGTGGAGGGGCCGGGAGCCTGGACCGGGCTATCGCCCGGCGGAACCGCCCTCCCCTGCTGCTCGCTCAGTCTTGCCCGGAGAATCCGTACCCATACTGCACCGGCTCCGACTCAGGTGCCACCAACAGGCCAAGCCTGATGGCGCATGCACAACTTGCCAGGGAGGGGACGGGCGCGCTTTAGCATCTGGAGCGGCAAAGGCACCTATCCGCTCGATCCCCGAACTGCCAGGGTGTTGTGCCTGATGTCATCTACTGCAATGGCCGTTTGTTCCGCGTGCGGAACACATTCTCCCATACCTAGTTGTCGACGTAAACTGCGGGAACAATAAGGATTGCGTCATTGCATCGTATTACGAAGCCTGTAGCTGGCGGGCTGA
Organism: uncultured Planctomycetaceae bacterium; assembly: GCA_964563135.1. Taxonomy (GTDB): domain Bacteria; phylum Planctomycetota; class Planctomycetia; order Pirellulales; family Thermoguttaceae; genus JAAYAY01. Next base: position 45,986 of record CAZLWV010000045.1, on the reverse strand, counting down.
AAAATCCGACAGGGAGCCCTGGGAGGATTGGATAACGTGCGGTCTTGGGCCTCCAGCTTAGCAGAGGCCTGAGGGAAGAGCCAGACACAGGTCCGAGACCGGCCGAATTGCGTTAACCTGTTTGGCATTGAGAAGATGCGTCGCGGCAGCCGGCCAGGTAATCGGCCAGGGCCTGTTTCCAGGTCGGCATCGGATACCGGCCTGGGATCGCGTTGTAGCCGGCCGTGCTCAACACGCTGAACCGAGGCCTTCTGGCACGGCAGTCAAACTCGGCCATGGGAATCGGTTCAACGCTGGGCTGGAGCCCGGCGATGCGGAAGATCTCGACGGCAAACTGATGCCAACTGGCATATCCGGCGCTCGAAAGGTGGACCAGGCCGGTGGTCTCTGCGGCAAGGAGCGAGCGGACCGCCACCGCCAGATCGGCCGTGCCGGTCAGAGATGTGAACTGGTCGCTGACAATCCGAAGCGACCGGCCGGTCCGAGCCAGGCGGAGCATGGTGGCGACGAAATTGCCGCCTGCCGTGGGGCCCTGAACGCCGAACAGCCCGGCCGTACGAACGATCAGATGGCGAGGGTACTGGGCGACCACCTGTTCCGCTTCCCATTTCGACTGCCCGTACGTGTTCAGCGGGCGGGGGGGGTCGGTTTCGGAGTAGGGGGTGCCTTTTTCGCCGTCGAAGACATAATCGGTGCTGAGTTGCACAAGCAGCGATCCCAGCGGCCGGCAAGCTGCGATCAGGTTTTCCACGCCCCCGAGATTGACCGCCCGGCAGAGGGCGGGTTCGAGTTCCGCCCGGTCCACTTGGGTGTAGGCAGCCGTGTTGACCACGATTTCGGGGCGGTACTGGTGGATGGCGGCAAGAACCACATCCCGCCTGGTGAGATCCAGGCAGGGCAGGTCGAGACCGACGGCCTCGGAACCCAATTGCCGGCAGAGTTCGGTCCCGAGCTGGCCTCCCGAACCGGTAACGAGGATTCGGCATTGGGGCACGGCGGTTCAGACCTCATCGAAACCGAACGGGCTATTGGGATCGTCTTCGTGCCGGATCTCGTCGACCTCTTCCCCGCGTCCGACGCCGGCGAACAGCCGATCTGGAGCGTTGAAGACGAGGGCGGGCTCCAGGCCTTCGTTGCGATAGCCATGGACGACCCCCGGCGGAATGAGAACGATCAGCGGGCTGGCAGTTCCCATGATCAGCGTCATTCGATTTCCGCAGGTGGGGGAATCAGGACGGGCATCCCATACGACCAGCCGCAGGTTGCCGGGTCCGAAGCAGGCAAACAGATCGGTCTGGTAACGGTGCTCGTGGGGTCCCCGGCTGGCTCCGGGCAGCGTCTGGCTGGCGTAGGCCATGGCCGGCTGAAAGCCTCGCGGAAGCTCGTCGGAGCGAAACAGCTCGGTGAGCCAACCCCGGCGATCGTGGTGAAAGTCGAGTTGGCGAACGATCAGGCCGTCGATCGGCCCATTCTGGTACATGGTGGGCACCGCCAGCGTGGGCGAAAAGATGTGCAGTTCAGGATTTGGCATCGATGGGAATCGGCATCCGGTGACTGGAATCGGTAGATCAGGTGTTTTCCGGAACGAGCGGATCATCGGGTCGCTCGAGAATCGAGCGCAGGTACTGCCCGTAGCTGCCGGGCTGGCCGGTTGCCAGGGCGCGGAATTCGTCGATGGAAATGAACCCCTTGCGGAGAGCGATTTCCTCAAGGCAGGCGATCTTGAGCCCCTGCCTGTGTTCGAGTGTTTCCACAAAATTGGCCGCCTGGAGCAGCGACTGGTGTGTGCCGGTGTCGAGCCAGGCAGTGCCGCGGCTCAAGCGCTGCACGCGAAGCATTCCCGCCTGGAGATAGGCCTGGTTGACGTCGGTGATTTCCAGTTCGCCACGGGCCGAGGGGCGGAGGCCGGCGGCGATTTCGAGGCAGCGGTTGTCGTAGAAGTAAAGACCGGTCACCACGTGGTTGGAACGCGGCCGTTCGGGTTTCTCGACGATCCGCAGCGGCGAGCCGTTTGAATCGAACTCGATGACCCCGTAACGCTGCGGATCCTTGACGGGATAGGCAAAGATGGTTGCCCCCTCGGGCTCGAGCGCGGTGGTCTTCAGAATGGCGTGGAGGCCGCCTCCATAGAAGATATTGTCCCCCAGAACGAGGGCCACACTGCCCTGGCCGATGAATGAGCGGCCGATGAGCAAGGCCTGGGCGATCCCCTCGGGGTTGGGCTGAACGGCATATTGAATGGAGATTCCCAGGAGATGGCCGTCGCCGAGGAGCGTCTCGAAGCTGTGCCGATGTTCGGGGGAGGTGATCAGCAGGATCTGGCGAATCCCTGCGAGCATGAGCGTCGCCAGGGGGTAGTAGACCATGGGTTTGTCGTAAACCGGGAGGAGCTGTTTGCTGAGGGCGCGGGTGATGGGATGGAGCCGCGTTCCGGAGCCGCCGGCCAAGACGATGCCTTTGCGGGGGGTGAAGAAACTGGATTCCATGCCAAGTCCTTATTGTGGCAGTGCCGCATCCTGGCAGTGCTCCGATCCACGGCTGCAGGGCCGGGGCGTGGCGCTTGAGCGCAGTGCTTCGGCGGCCGTGTTGATCCGCCCGTCAAAGTAACGACTTGGACCGGACCTGTCGACCCCTTCCTGGCCGCTGGAGAGGCGGACGGGCTGCTGGCGAAGGCGAGTTGCCGGTTGTCTGGCTGAAGGGCTACCCTTGACCTGCCGTGGCGAAAGCGACAAACTGTCGGTAGTGCATCTTCAGGGGGGCAAGACTCGCTTCGACGCGCTGCGGAGGGATCAGGTTTTCATGAGCGAATCGACCGAAGAGAGGATCCGCGATCTGTGCCGTGGGCTGGGGGGGGCCGGCTATCGGGTCCTCGATGCAGCCGAGGCGGTGCAGCGCGAGTTCGGCTGCGTCGATTCAGCGGCTATGGATGTCATTGCCCGCGAGATGGGTGTCAAGCGGGTCGAGGTGGAAGGGGTGGTGTCGTTCTATGCGTTTCTATCGGAACGGTCTCTGGGGAAGGTCGTCATCCGCCTGTGCAGGGATGTGATCGACCGCATGAAAGGGGCCGATGAGGTTGCCGCGGCGTTTCGCAAGGAGCTGGGAATCGATTTCGGCCAGACCTCCCCCGATGGCCGTTTCACGCTCCAGCAGGTCCCCTGCATCGGCATGTCGGATCAGGCCCCGGCGGCGCTTGTGAACGATACGGTCGTGACAAGCCTGGGAAGCGACCAGCCGCGGATGATCGTGCAGCGTCTGCTCAAGGATCCCGATCCCTCGAAGCTGGTGACACGACTGGGCGACGGCAACAACGCCCACGACCTGGTGCGTGCGATGGTGCAGAACAACATCCGCCAGGTCGGGGACGTGGTTCTGGCACCGATGGACCCCGGGGCCGGGCTGAAGAACGCCCTGGCGATGAGCCCGGTGGAAGTGATCAACGAAGTGAAGACCTCGCGGCTCAGGGGACGGGGCGGAGCCGGATTTCCGACGGGGCTGAAGTGGGAATTCACCCGGGCCGCCGACGGAGATCAGAAATACATCCTCTGCAATGCCGATGAAGGGGAACCGGGCACGTTCAAGGACCGGGTGATCCTGACCGAACAGCCGGAGTTGTTTCTGGAGGGGATGGCCATAGCCGGCTATGCCGTGGGCGCCCGGAACGGGATCCTCTACCTGCGAGCCGAATACGCCTACCTGCGACGATTTCTGGAACAGACGATCGCGGACCTTGGGAACCGAGGGCTCCTGGGCGAATCGATCCTGGGCCGGCAGGGATTCAGCTTTGACGTGGAAATCCGTATGGGCGCCGGGGCCTACGTTTGCGGTGAAGAGACGGCCATGATTCGCAGTTGCGAGGGGCGGCGGGGCGATCCGAAGACCCGCCCGCCGTTTCCGGCCCAGAAGGGCTATCGCAATTGTCCGACGACGGTCAACAATGTCGAGACATTCTGCAACGTCGCCCGGATCCTGGAGCGAGGCTCCGGCTGGTTTGCCAAGATGGGGAGCCCCGGTTCGAAGGGGACCAAGCTGCTGAGTATTTCGGGCGACTGTTCGAAGCCGGGCGTTTTCGAGGTGCCGTTCGGAATCCGGCTGGCGGAAGTCCTGGAAAGGTGCGGGGCAACGGATGTCGGGGCGGTGCAGATGGGGGGCCCCAGCGGACAACTCGTCGGGCCGGTGGATTTCGATCGCCCCGTCTGCTACGACCATCTGGCCACTGGCGGCTCGGTGATGGTTTTCGATTCCACGCGGGACCTGTGGGAGATCATCGACCAGTTCCTCGATTTCTTTGTCGACGAGAGTTGCGGCTACTGCACTCCGTGCCGTGTGGGCACGGTTCTGATGAAAGAACGTGTGGCGCGGTTGCTGTCCGGCCAGGGCGTGGTGCAGGACTTCGACTACCTGGAGCAACTGGCGCGGACCATCAAGAGCGGAAGCCGCTGCGGGCTCGGGCAAACGTCGCCCAATCCCGTGCTATCGGTGCTCAAGGGATTTCCCGGCGCCTGCCGGGACAAGATCCACCCGATCGATTCCGGGTTGCAGCCGGCGTTCGACCTTCGAGCGGCCCTCGGCCAGGCCGAGAGCATCACCCAGCGTCAAACGGCATACCCTCGGCAGTGAAAGGGACTGGGCACACATGGCTGACTTGATCCGCCTGACGATCGACGGAGTCGAGATTGAGGCCGGCCGCGGTCAGACGATTCTCCAGGCGGCCGACGGGGCGGGGATCTACATCCCCCGGCTGTGCGCGATGCAGGGTCTGGAACCTTTTGGCAGTTGCCGGGTGTGTACGGTGATTGCGAACGGGCGGTTTCAGGCGGCCTGCACCCAGCCGGCCGTCGACGGCATGCTGGTAGAGAACGATACGGAAAGACTGCGATCGATCCGGCGGGACATTCTGGAGATGCTGCTGGTGGAAGGGAATCACTTCTGCATGTTCTGCGAGAAGAGCGGCAGTTGCGAACTCCAGGCGTTGGCTTATCGGCTCGGTATCACGGTTCCCAAGTACCCGTATCTCTGGCCCGACCGGCAGCTCGACGCGAGCCACGGGGACGTGTTCCTGGATCGCAATCGGTGCATCCTCTGCGGGCGGTGCGTTCGCGCCTCGCGCGACCTCGACGGCAAGCATGTGTTCGATTTCGCCGGCCGGGGTGCTTCGCGGCGAATCGCGGTCAATGCCGAGGCGGACCTGGCCGATACGGCGGCCGCCGCGGGCGATCGGGCCATGGAGGCCTGTCCCGTCGGGGCGTTGATCCCCAAACGGGTGGGCTTTCGAGTGCCGATCGGCAAGCGACTCTACGACATCGCACCGATCGGTTCCGACATTCAACCCCAGGATCCGAAAGCCGACGGGGGATAGCCATGGCCAAACCCAGAATCGCAACCGTCTCGCTAGCGGGTTGTTTTGGATGCCACATGTCGCTTCTGGATCTCGACGAGCGGATCCTCGGTCTTGCCCGGCTGGTTGATTTCGACAGGTCCCCTATCAACGACAAGAAGGGGTTCGACGGGCGGGTCGCCATCGGCCTGGTGGAAGGAGGATGCTGCAACGAAGAGAACGTGCAGGTTCTCAACGATTTTCGCCAGCACTGCGACGTGCTGATCGCGATGGGGGACTGTGCGACCATGGGAGGAATACCGGCAATGCGAAACAACATTCCGCTGCAGGAATGCCTTGACGAGGCCTTCCGCAAGGGGCCGACGGTGCACAACCCCTCGGGGCGCATTCCGGATGATGCGGAGATTCCGCGGCTCCTCGACCGCGTCTACATGTGCCACGAGGTCGTGAAGATCGACTACTACCTCCCCGGTTGCCCTCCCCCCGCGGAGGCTTTCTGGCAGGTTCTGACGGCCCTCCTGGCCGGAAAGGAGCCGGAACTGCCCCGGGAGTTGATCAAGTACGACTAACCAAGAAGACAGGGAATACGAAGCAGCATTGGCTGGCGGGCTGAATGCGAGACCGCGATTGGCCTGTTGATGTCTCCGGGAGAAGTGCCTATGGCCCCTCGACGGGAGACCGCAAGACGGCGGGTTTGCGCCGGAGGCGTTCGTGTATTGACTGCGCGGGTGCCGGCCAGGCCGCTGCGGTATCTGGATTGTCCGGGTTACGTGCCAGGAATCCGGTTTGGCGTGCTGGGCTTCGGATCTGCGATTTCGATACCGAGTTTCCCGAATCTCCGCCCATAGGGTGAGCATGATGACCACGAGCGCGAAACGCCTGGTGATCGAGCCGGTGACTCGCGTTGAGGGGCACGGCAAGGTCTCCATCCTGCTGGATGACGAGAATCGCGTGGTGCAGACACGGCTTCATATCGTCGAGTTTCGGGGGTTCGAACGGTTCATCCAGGGGCGGCTTTACTGGGAGGTTCCGGTGCTCGTCGAGCGGCTGTGCGGAATCTGCCCGGTGAGCCATCATCTGTGCGCCGCCAAGGCCATGGACCGGATCGTCGGCGGCGAACGTCTCACGCCGACCGCCGAGAAGATCCGGCGGTTGATGCATTTCGGGCAGATCTTCCAGTCGCACGCCCTTCATTTCTTCCACCTCGCCTCGCCGGACCTGCTGTTCGGGTTCGATGCCGATCCGGGCAAGCGGAACGTGTTCGGAGTGGCAGCGAGGTATCCGGAACTGGCCAGGCAGGGCATCCTCATGCGGAAGTTCGGCCAGGAGATCATCGAGGCAACGGCCGGCAAGAGGATCCACGGCACCGGCGCCATTCCCGGCGGAGTGAACCAGAATCTCCCGATCAGTCGGCGCGACGAGCTGCTGCGCCAGGTGGAGCAGATGACCGCCTGGTCGGAGTCCGCGGTACGGATTGCGGCCGACTACACGACCGAACGGTTGCCCATGCTCGCCCCGTTTGGCTCTTTTCCGTCCAACCACCTGTCGATCGTGGCGGAGGACGGTTCGCTCGATTTGTATCACGGCAACCTGCGGGCCATCGATTCCCGCGGCGAGCGGATCTTCGACCAGGTGGATCCGCAGGATTATCACGAGCAGATCGCCGAAGAGGTACGGCCGTGGTCGTATATGAAGTTTCCCTTCATCCGCAGCCTCGGCCCCGAAGAAGGATGGTACCGCGTGGGACCGCTGGCCCGGCTCAACACCTGCGACCGGATCGATACGCCCCGAGCCGACGCCGCGAGAAGGGACTTTTTCCAGACGCTGGGCGGCCCGCCGTGCCAGGCGACGATGGCCTATCACTGGGCGCGGATGATCGAGCTTCTGCATGCGATGGAGAAGATCGAGATCCTGCTGAACGATCGGGACCTGCAGGGCGACGATCTGGTGGTCCGGGGCCATCGCCGCGAGGAGGCCGTGGCGATCCTGGAGGCCCCGCGGGGAACGCTCTTCCACCACTACTGCGTCGATTCGAACGACCAGGTGGTGATGGCGAATCTGATCGTGTCCACGACCAGCAACAACGAGCCCATGAACCGCGCCGTCCGCAAGGTGGCCGAAGACCACCTGTCGGCGAGGCGCGAGATCACCGAGGCGCTACTCAACCATGTGGAGGTGGCAATCCGCGCCTACGATCCCTGCCTGTCGTGCGCCACGCACGCCCTCGGCCGGATGTGGCTGGAGGTGGTCCTGCTGGATGCTGCGGGGACCGTCGTGGACCGGAAGACCAGACCCTGAGAAAGAAGAGCCTTCGCTGGCTCGCCAAACAGGCATCGCACCACAACACGACTCAACAACCGTTTCCTGTCGAAATCCAACCTCATCGCTCATGGCCGACCGCTCACCGCCCAAAAGGAGCTGCCATGCAAGACGGAAAGCACGTGATCTTGTGCATCGACGATGACAACGACGTCCTTTTCTTTCTCCAGACCGTCCTCGAGGCGGAAGGCTATCGGGTCCTGACCGCCAACACCGGCGAGGAAGGGCTGCGGCTGTTCAGGGCCACTCCCCCCGACTTCCTGATCGTGGATCTGATGATGGAGGAGGTGGACGCCGGGACCCGCCTGGTCAAGGAGCTGAAGCTCCTGGGCAACAGGGCCCCGGTCTACATGCTCAGCAGCGTGGGAAACAACCTCCACATGACCACCGACTACACGAGCCTCGGCCTGTCGGGTGTGTTGCAGAAACCGGTCGACGAACGCCAGTTGGTGGCGATTCTCAACGCCAAGCTGAAGCCGTAAGCAGGATTCCACCTGGCGACCACGGCGGCAGGCGGGAATCACTTCTGCCGGAACGATTCCGGCACCATGCTCTTCACGGCTGCAACGATCCGCTCTATCAGCGGGGGATCAAGCTGCTCCGGCTGGCCGAAGGTGACGAGAGAACTGAGGCAGTTGCGGGCTTCGTAGCCGCCTTCGGCAATGATGCGGGGGGAGGCAACATAGGTGGAGACATCGTTGGTGTAGGCGGTGACCCAGAGTCGGCCGGGAGCGAACTCCTCCCTGAGGCGGATCACGTAATCGACGACCATCTCGTTGGACAAGAAGACCATGGCCAGGTCGTCGCCAAAGATCCAGGTATTGAGCTGATAGGTGGGAGCATCCGGCAGCTTGCCCCCTTTGTCGATCGTCTCCAGAAGGGACTTGACGGCCCAGGAGTTTTCGGCCGTCTTGCGGGCCGCTTCCATATCGACGTCTTTTTTCCAGGGTATCTCGAGGACCTTCTGCTGGGCGGCGATCACCGGGCTGACAGGTGTCCAACGGCCGGCCAGGAGCCGCTTGACCTCGTCGGCCAAGGCGCGGCCGTGCTGGTCGCAGAGCTCCGTGGTGCCGTGGGGGCAGGGATCGGAGTCGGCGCCGCAGCCGAGGGTAATGAGCGGGATCGTACCGGGCTGGTCTGCCTCGATGAAGCTGCGTGCCGAACCGGCCCAGTCACCGTGGATCTGCATGAAGCTGCCGCGCAGGGTCGTGTTGTGGCAGGCATAGTTGCAGACCACCGCCAGGAGCTTTCCGTCGGCGCTGGTGGCCCTGAGAACGGCCAGTTCATGGTCGGCGGGTCCCTCCGGGACGGCGCCGAACCCCGACCACTTGCCGTCTTTGAGCACGCGGCGGTTGGCGGCGAAGGGGACCGAGCCGCGGGCGATCTCCAGCCGGGCCGGCTGCCGGTTCTGAAGGGCCTTCTGGACGACCTCCACAAGGCGATCGGCAAGCTGTTCTGCGTAGCGTTCCAGGTGTTTTCGCTGCTCGCCTTCCAGCGAATCCATGCCCTTGAGGTTCGGTCCGGAGTGGCAGTGGGTGTTGCAGAGCACGAAGCGAGCCGGGGCGATCGGGTTCTTTTCGTTGACACGGGCGTAGACGGCGTCGCGGAGCTCGCCGGGGACGGCGCCGCAGTCGACCGAAAGGATGACCGCCGGCCCTTCCCCCTCGCTCCCCCCGATCACCAGGGCGGAGGCGGTCAGCCGACCGGCCACGCCTTCCGACTCTTTCTTCCGCGAGGCATAGCCGTACATGCAGACGGGCGTGTCCGGAGTGATGTCGACTTTGGCCACCCCGATCGGGGCCGTGGCCGGTGCGGCTGCCGGGGCATGGTCGATGGCCAGGAGGGCGATGCCGGCCAAGGCAAGACAAACGCGACGGGCAGATCCGGTGAAGCTCATGGTTCTGATTCTCCCCAGGGTGTTCTGAACACAATTTGCGGCAAAGCGACGCTGGGGCCATTTTAGACGGGCTTATACGATTTCACCAGATCCAGACTCCGCCGCCACCCTGCGGGAGGCGGCTTCCGGGAGATGGTCCATCGTGGGAACCGCGCAGCTCGATTGGGACGGACTGGCACGACTTCAACAGATCCGGACTCCGCCGCCACCCCTGCGGGAGGCGGGTTCCGGGAGATGGCCCATTCTGGGAACCGAGCAACTCGATTGGGTGAGGGCCGGCAGAAAAGAAGCCGTCCTGGCGCGGGCAACCCCACCCAAGGGCCGGCGACGTTGATCTTCTGCCGGAGAATGTGGAAAATGGGCAGAACTGGTGACAACCACCAAGAACGAGCATTTTTTTGACGCGAGGTGATGTCGATGCGACGCAGAGCGTTTCTGAAGGCGGCGGGGGCGACCGGTTTGGCGACAGTTCTGGCACGGCCTCTGTGGGCGCTCTCGCCCCGGTTCCGCGGCTACAAGGAGACCATGGGCCTGCAGCTCTATACGGTCCGCAACCAGCTCAAGACCGATGTGCCGGGGACCCTGAAGGCGGTGGCCAGCGCCGGCTACCAGCAGGTGGAGATTGGGGACGTGACAAGTGCCGCCGAAATCCTGAAGGCGGCCGGCGACGCCGGCCTCAAGGTCACGTCGGGCTTCTTCGACTGGCGGGCCATCGCCACGCCCGATGCCGCGGGCGTGCCTGCGATGGACAGCATCCTCGAGGCTGCCGTCAAGGCCCGGTTGCGCTACCTCGTTTTCGGGTACGTGGGAAAGGGGCATCGCGAAACGGCCGACCAGTTCAAGCTCCTGGCGGAACGGGCGAACCGGGCGGGCGAGAAGTGCAAGGCTGCGGGCGTGGAGTTCTGCTACCACAACCATTCCTTCGAATTCGGACAACTGCCCGGGGGCACGACCGGCTGGGACGTGTTTGTGCAGGAGTTCGATACGAAACTCGTGTCGTTTGAGCTCGACATCTTCTGGGCGGCGATCGGCGGCAAGGACCCGCTTGAGACGATGCGCTCGCTCAAGGGGCGGATCACCCAGCTTCACCTGAAAGACCTGAAGGCCGGCGCCGGCACCGTTTTTGACGAATCGAAGGTCGCCCCCGATGCCTTCCAGGAGGTGGGGGACGGCGTGGTCGACTGGAACGGAGTCCTTGAAGCGGCCGAGACCATCGGGGTGGCGCAGTGCCACGTGGAACAGGACCAGTCCCCCGACCCGATCGCCAGCATCGGCCAGAGCATGCGCTATCTGAAGGGATTGTGAGATCCGGCGCGGCAGTCGCGCTGGAATGTGACCGATACCAGATCGCCGCGAACAGCGGATTGATGGGTGACAGCCAGCACGAGTGCTTCGGCTGATGCCGATAGACCGGCCGAGGTCTGGGGCCGGAGCGAGACGGCGGGCAGGCGTCCCAGGCTGGAGATGCGCAGGAGCAGGGGCGGCTTTCGGTTCGCCGCCCGCCGTGCGCAAAACCGATATTCTTCTGCGCGATGTTTGCTTGCTGCGGCAGCGGCCGGCTTCTATCGTGTGGGCAGCGCGGGCTCGAATGGCCCGTGTTGCGGCGGTGGCAGGAGTATCTGCGCACCGGGATGCGGTTTCGGACGTGAACGTTTCGTTCAGGGAAGTCGAGAAATGAACAGCACTTGTCTTGCCCTCATGTTGGCCGGCGCAATTGCGATGGGAGAACCCCGAGGGGCAGCGGCCGAGCCACCCTCGGAGGCCATCACCCCTGTGTACTTCCAGCAGATCCAGATCCACGGCTTCTGGAAAGACCAGATCAAGCGTCTCGCGGAGCAGTGGATACCCCACTGCATGGCCCAGATGGAAGCAGGGGGGGAGGGGCAGGAACTGCTGAATCTGGTCAATACGGCCAAGGTCCTCCGAGGAGAGGCAACGGGCAAGTTCACCGGCGCCCCGTGGAGCGACGCCTACATCTACAATACGATCGAGGCGGCCTGCCTGGCCCTGGCGATCGATCCGGAAGGTGACACGGAACTGGCTGCGGCGCAGGCCTTCCTGCGAAAGAAGCTCGATGAGTGGATTCCAATCGTGCTGGCGGCCCAGACGGAAGACGGCTACATCCATTCCTACCACATCGTCAACAAGTTCGACCGCTACACGAACATCAACGCCCACGAGTTCTACGTGCAGGGCTACTTTCTGGAGGCGGGGGTAGCCCACTGGCTGGCCACCGGCGGGAAGGACCACCGGCTCTACGACGCAGCGCGGCGCTGCGCCGACCAGCTCTGCGCGACGTTTGGCCCAGCTCCGAAACGCAACTGGGTTTACGGCCATCCGGGCATGGAGATCGCCCTTTGCCGCCTCGCACGGCTGGTCAATCAGGTGGAGGGCTCGCCTGCCGGCAACAAGTACTCGGACCTGGCGAAGTTCTTCCTGGATCATCGCCACGAGATCCCCGAGCATCGCAGCAGCTACCGGCAGTCGCACCTGCCGGTCGTGGAACAACACGAGGCTGTGGGGCATGCCGTCCGGGCGACCTACTTCTTCGCGGGGATCGCCGATCTGGCCATGCTTACCGGCGACGGCGCCTACAGGACCGCCGTCGACAAGATCTGGGAGAATGCTGTGGGCCGCCGCATGTATCTGACCGGCGGCGTCGGCTCGACCCATGAGGGGGAGGCTTTTGGCCAGGACTACGAGCTACCCAACGAATCGGCCTACTGCGAGTCTTGTGCCGGCTGCGGGCTTTCGTTCTGGGCCGACCGCATGAACCGGCTCCACGCCGAGGGAACGTGTATCGATGTCCAGGAACGGGTGCTCTACAACAACGTGCTCGGCGCCATCGAACTGTCGGGCAAAAACTTCTTCTATCAGAACCCGCTGGCCTCCGGCAACCGGCGTTATCCCTGGCACGGCTGTCCCTGCTGTGTGGGCAATATCCCCCGGGCCCTGATTGGGATCAAGGACATGATCTAAGCCCTCAACCCCGCAAGGGACGTCTTGCTGGTGAACCATTATGTATCCAGTTCGGGCACAATCGCCAACGTAGCCGGCCGCCGGCTGCGTATCGAGCAGAAGACCGACTATCCTTGGAAGGGCGAGGTCTCCCTGACACTCGAGCCCGAACAGGCAGCCGACTTCACCGTGAGGCTGCGGATCCCGAACCGCGGGGAGACTCCTCTGTACCATCCGACGCCCGCCAACGGCCCGTTTGAGGTGCGAGTGAACGGGCAGGTCCAGCCGGTCGGGGCCACGAGCGGTTACGTGAGCCTCACGCGGGCCTGGAAGCCTGGCGACACGATCGAACTGGTCCTGCCGATGCCCGTGCAGAGGGTGCATGCCGATGAGCGGGTGGAGAGCGACCGAGGCCGAGTGGCGCTCCAGCGCGGTCCGATCGTCTACAGTGTTGAAAGCGTGGACCACAAGCACGACATCCGGTCCTTGTTTCTCCCGAAGGAGTCGCAGATCCAGGCGGTGTGGAAGCCGGATCTGCTGGGCGGCGTCATGGTGCTCGAGGCGACGGCCGTAGAGAACAGGCCCGCCGGGATCGCGCCGGCCGAACTCGTGGCGATCCCGAATTTCGCCCGGCTCAACCGCGGCGGCTGGTCCCAGGTCTGGATCGCCGAGGATCCCCAGATGACGGCCCAGTTCCTGGAGCCGAAGTCGGGCGTGTACCGGATCGCCGCGATGCACACCAGAAAACCCTGGGGAGTGGCCGGCAGTTCGACCGAGGCCGGGGCCCAGGTGCAGCAGGAGTCGCCGAGCGATGCCCGGAGCCAGCTCTGGCAGATCGGGATGATCGAGCCGGGTTGTTTTAAGATCGTGAATGCCCACAGCGGCCTTGCACTGACCGTGTCCGACGGATCGGAAGCCAACAACGCGCTCATGCGGCAGGCTCCCTACGAAGGGAAGGCGTATCAGCAATTCACGTTTGAGAAGCGCGAAGGGGGCGCGATCGTTCTGGTTGCCCGTCACAGCGGCCGGTCGGTATGCGTGCAGGTGGCCAGCCGCAACGACGGGGCGCCGATCCACCAATACGACTATGTGGGGGTGGCGGACCAGCAGATCGAATTGACGAAGGTCGAGTAGGCAGACGGCGGCGCCGGCCTGGCGGAGTCGTTCAGCCCGTGGCGCGAGGGGTGTTGGCCCGAGACGGCAGGCATATCTTGTTGTCGATCGAGGATCCAGGAAGCTCGTCGGCAGACCCCGGTGCCCCATGCAAGATTCCCCCTCGGCAGCAGCCGCCATCGGGGCCATAATCATTCCCATCAGCAGGAGTCTGGACCATGCGACACAAACTCAACGCCATGGCTTACCTACTTGCCATCGCCCCAGTCCTCTTGGCCGGCGCCGACTGGCCGCAGTGGCGAGGCCCCAACCAGGACGGCATCTCCCGGGAAACCGATCTGGCCCAGTCCTGGCCGCAAGGCGGACCGAAAGTGCTGTGGCGATTGCCGCTGGCCGGGGGGTTCTCGTCGGTGGTCGTGGCGGGCAACGTGGCCTGCACGATTCACGGGACCGAGGAGGGGGAGTTCGTGGTGGCCGTTGGCTGCGAGGAAGGTTCGGTCCTTTGGAAGACCCGCATCGGCAACCTGTTCGTGGACGAGGAGTACGGCAGCGGTCCCCGCGCGACTCCGACGATCGCCGACGGGCGGGTCTACGCCATGGGCGGCAGCGGCGCGCTGGCATGCCTGGACGTCAAGACGGGCCAGCAGCTTTGGGGGTTCAATCTCGTCGAGAAGTTCGGCACGGAGAATGCGGAGTTTGGTGCCTCGGCGTCGCCGGTCATCGCCGGCGACAAGCTGATCGTCGTAGCGGGCAAGAGCCAGGGCAAATCGCTCGTGTGTCTGGACAAGAACACGGGCGAGGCCGTCTGGACCGCTCTGGACGACAAGGCCGGCTACGCAACGCCTGTCGTTTTCGACGTTGGAGGCACTCCGGTGCTCGCCGTTTTTACGGCCAAGGCCCTGGTTGCCGTCAGGCTGGAGGATGGCCGTGAGCTCTGGCGTCATCCCTGGGAGACGACCATGGATCAGAACGTGGCCACCCCCGTCTGTCAGGACGGTAAGGTCTTCGTCTCTTCGCGCAATTCGACGGGGAGCACCCTGTTCCAGTTCTCCTTCGACGCCGGCACACTGAAGGCTGAACCCCTGTGGGAAAGCCGCGACATGAAGAACTACCTCTCCACCTGTGTGCTCGTCGACGGGTATCTCTACGGGTTCAACGCCACCCGCCTTACCTGCCTGGATCTCCAGTCGGGCGAGGCCCGCTGGCGCCAGTCCGGTTTCAACAAGGGGTCCCTCATCGCCGCCGACAAACGGCTCATCATCCTGGGCGAACGGGGCGAACTGGCTCTCGCCGAGGCCACGCCCGAAGAATACCGGGAGCTCAGCAAGATCCAGCTCTTCGACTGCATCACCTGGATCGTTCCGGCCCTCGCGGACGGGCGTCTCTACGTCCGCAGCGACGCCGAACTGGTATGCCTCGACCTGAGGTAGGCCAATTGCCGCTGCTGTTTCAGTCTCGACGAGGCTCCGGATCGCTGCCGGGGATATGCGTGCAGTCAGGCTCGGCTTCCAGATAGTCGCCAGTGACCGCGTAGGCGCGGGCACGGCTGCCGCCGCAGACGTGGCGGTACTCGCATGCGCCGCAGATGCCTTTGTAGCGGTCCGGATCCTGAAGGGCCCGGAAGACGGGGTGTGACTGGTACGTCTCGACGACCGAGACTTCAGGAAACCGCCCGCAGACCAGCGGTAGGAAACCGGCCGGAAAAATCTCGCCGTTGTGGCTCACGAACATCACGCCCCGCCCGTCGGTGACGCCCAGTGGAGCGCGATGGACCTTGCGCCCGTGGCCGCCGGCCGACTGCGGCCCCGCGAGCGGATTGCCTCCGTGCTGAAGGACCCAGCGGCGATAGTGGGGGGCCTCCGTGGTCTTCACGCTGTAGGGACGGGTCTGGGCCTGGCAGTAGAGCTTCTCGAAGGCCACTTCGTACTCGGCCGCGGAGATGCGCACCTCTTCAACGCCGCGCCCGACGGGGACCAGGAAGAACACCGACCACATGGCAATACCCTGGTCGGCGAGCAGCTCGGCGATGGCGTCGATCTGGTGGAAGTTGCGGCGGGTGATCGATGTGTTGACCTGGACGGGGAGCTGCAGGCGGCGGGCGTCGGCCAGCATCCTCAGGGTCCGCTCGAAGCTTCCTTCCCAGCCGCGGAAAGCGTCGTGGGTCTGGGCGTCGGCCCCATCGAGACTGATCCCCAGGGCGCTCACACCGGCCTGCCTGGCCCGCTCGAAGGCATCCCGAGTGGCCAGGGGGGTGGCCGAAGGGGTCAGCGCCACCTGCAGCCCCAGGCTGCGGGCATGGCCGACCAGTTCGAACAGATCCACCCGTTTGAGCGGATCACCGCCGGTGAGCACCAGGGTCGGCTTGCGGGGGAAGGAAGCAACCTGATCGAGAAGCTGCTTGGACTGTTCGGTGGCCAGTTCGTCGGGAGCCGCCTTCTCCTGCGCCGACGCACGGCAGTGCTTGCAGACCAGATCGCAGGCCTGGGTGATCTCGTAGTAGAACATCAGCGGATTGCGTCCGAAGTCGGCAGCCGTGTAGGGAGTATGTTGCATGAGGATCCTTCGGTGATGGGCGTTATCCATTCAGTGTAGCCGAGCACGGGCGGCGGTTGTAGCACTGCATTGGCTGCGCTATCGATTGCGGGGCAGCTCTTCTTCTGCTTCGCTCGCCCGCATCATGCAGAACTGCTGCAGCGGAGCGAAGTACCGCCGGATACTGGTCAGGAACGGGCTCCGCAGGAGAAGAACCGGCGTCGAGGCAATCTCCTGGCTCGCCCATCTGCCGCCATGAATGCGGCAGCCTCCCCGAAGCCGTCCCGGGATTAGCTCGATCGAAACCTGGGACGTGCCTTCCCAGAGGAGCAGCGGCGTGTCGCGCAGCGCGAAGGCGACGAGCCGCTCGCCTGTGCCAACAAGCCACGTGCTCGAGCGATCGATGCGGGCCATATCGCTCGGCTGGACCTCGACGGGCTGGACGTCGCCATACACCAGTCGCAGCGGCTCTCCCTGCTGGACGAGATCCAGCACGGCTCGCGCCACCTCGGGGGGCAGGCGCCGGTTCGGTGCGTCTTTGGGCAGGAGATGCGCCAGGTGGTCGACATAACGGGCATCGAGCTGCTGTTTGACGGTACGAGAGTTGCCGCCGAGCCGCACCGCGGTGGAGATGACGATCTCGTCGGCCACGGCGTAACGCGGCGCCACCCGCACGGCCAGATCCACCAGGTCCTTGACGAACGCCCGCAGCAGCGGTTCGGCCGGCAGGATGGCGGGCGCCTGAAAGAAGAACGGGGGATCGTCTTGCAGGCCCTGCCAGAGTCCGGGCAGGTCTTCCCGGGGCACGGCCAGAACAAGCGAAGTCTGCTGGAGCAACGGCTGGAGCGTCTCCGGCTCGACCTGTTTGATTTCGAGAAGATAGCCCGCCAGCGAGCGGATGAGATCTCGACGCTGCTGGCCTGCCGGTCCGGCAGCGCTGGGTTCTTCGCGGGTGAGGACGATGTCGAGACGTTCCTCCAGGCCCGCCCGCCAACGATGGATCATCTTGGGGCTGGCGCCGGTCACATAGGACTCGAGGAATCCTTCCAGCCGGTTGGCGATTTCGCGGCGTTGGGACGGCAAGAGGTCGCTTGCCTGGGCGCG
This sequence comes from uncultured Planctomycetaceae bacterium, assembly GCA_964563135.1. Taxonomy (GTDB): domain Bacteria; phylum Planctomycetota; class Planctomycetia; order Pirellulales; family Thermoguttaceae; genus JAAYAY01. Next base: position 28,728 of record CAZLWV010000045.1, on the reverse strand, counting down.
GTTCAGGCCCGGTCGCTTGCCTTCGACCATCAAGCGGAAGAAGAAGATCCGATCGTATTCGTTGCGAAACTGAAGGGATCCGATCAGGCTCAACGCCCGGCGGAGCGACCGCTCCGAGTTTGGAAAGTACTGGACCATCTCGGCCAGCTCGGCGGCAAGACACCAGTTGGGGTCGCGGTAGCGGAGGTTGCGATCATAGATGGCGGCCACTTCGTAGCCGATGACACGGACGATATCGTGGAGAAAGCTCAAGGCCCAGCGGTTGGCGATGTTCGTGGCCAGGGTGGTTGCGCCTCGCGTGCCAAGCGAACTGACGAACCACCATGCTCCCATGGTCAGCGGATTGGATCCCATGGCCAGCCAGGTTCCATAGTAGGCGCTGCGAAACCAGGGCATATAAGGGCGAGCCGACCGGTACAGGCCATAGACCTTGACCGCCCCGCGGATATACGTGTAGACGTCGACCAGGTCGTAGGTGTGGATATCGAGCGGGAGCTTGTCGAGTTCAACGAGGAATTTCACGCAGCAGCGGCCGGCCGCCCGGAGCACACGTTCGCTGCTGACGCCCGTGAGAAGCTGCCGGGGATCGTTGTCATAGAGGGCCGCGATCTGGGCGACAAACTGGTAGACATCGTCGCGGACGAGGGCGAACTGGAAAGTGCCTTCCGGGGAGTACTCGTTCTTGCGAATGCGTTCGAACAGGAACTGCGTCTTCTGCTCCAGGAGTTTGTCGAGGGCGCGGTCGCGCTCGAGGATCTGCGGGCTTGCGGGACGGGCGTCGGCCAGGGTCAGCGGCGGGGGAAACTCGAACCACTGCTGGTAGGCGCCCAATCGCTCGGCCAGTTCCCGCTCCCGGCGTTCGACCTGTTCGAGGCGCTGCTCGAACATGGCCGCCAGCTTGCCGGGCAGTGCGGGGATGTCTTGCGTTTCCGCCGCCGAATCGCCGGGAAAGAGCTTGCGCAGCAGGAGGCTCCGCATCCACAGACGCGATCCCCAGGTTGCCTGGCGGAAGGGGTACAAGCCTCCGGCAAGGGCGAGCAGGGCGCCGAGATAGAACACCCACTGCCAGGCTCCCAGGCGGCCGCCGAGCAGAAACGCCGCGCCTGAGACGAAGCCGGCGGCCACAATCGACGCACTGGCCGAGAGGAGCAAGGCGGAGGACTGTCTCAAGTGGGGGACTCCCATGCAGCTACCCGGCACGGCCGTGACGGTGCTCGACTGGATGGTCAACCGCGAGCCTGTCGTGCAGAGTCCATGCCGGTTCGTGTGCTTCCAAAGGCAACCGCCATCAGTGCGGCGACAACGCCTGGTCGAGGATGAAATCGAGAACCTGGCGGGCGTCTTCCGGTTTCGACGTGTGCCCCATCTCTTCGCGATAGATCAGCAGAACCGGGCGTCCGAGCTTCTCGAGGACCTTGGCGAGGCGCATGGTGCTCTCGGGCGGAACGCTCTTGTCCTGTCCCGAGGCCGTAATTCCCACGGGCATGGTCAGTCGCTCCGGCCAATACTCGGCGCTGCGCCGCTTGTACTCCTCGGGAATCTGCTGCTTCGTACCGCCGTAGGAGGCGATGATGGCGTCCTGGAAGTTCTCATACTCGAGGTGGTTGGCCGTGCCGTTCATGGAAACCACCCCGGCGATCAGTTCGGGATGGAGTGCGGTGAACGTCAGGGCCGACGATCCGCCCATCGAGCCTCCGCAGATGAAGACCTTGTCGATCAGGTACTGTTTCTTCACTTCAGCAATGATCTGGCAGACGTCCGACTCGGCCGCCGGTCCCATCCAGGAGGTTTTTGCCCGGTAATCGGGCAGCACGAGGATCATGCCGCGCTGGGCCGCCACATCGCGGGCAGCCACACCGGTGGGGGTCTTGCAGTCGGCAAACTGCCAGCGATCTGATCCGTGCCCGTGCAGGGCGATCAGCAGGTGGTGCCGGGCCTTCGCATCGAAACCCTGCGGAAGGAGACGGACATAATGCTGGGTGGTGCCGTCGCAACCGGCCGTGAAGGCGATGTCCTCGGTGACGAAACGATCGTCGGCCGCAGAGGCGGCGACAACGAAGGACAGGATCAGAATCGATGACAACGCCGCAGACAATCGCATGGCAATTCTCCCTCCACTCGAGTATCACACTCCGGCCGTACTGAACGCAAAATGAGAAGGTGCACCTGAAACGCGTTTGCGCCGCTTCGATTTGTGCAGCGTCGGCAAACCGCGGAGACACGGTTGATCGCATCAGGAACGTGCCTCTGGGTTCCACCCGCTCCCCACCTGCATGGGTCGCGCTGTGTCCGTGTGCGAGTATACGGATCCGACGGCATGTTGTCTATCGACGGATCTGAAACTGGCCTGTCTGAGGCGTTACATCGAATTGAAGGGCAACGCCCTCGGTTGTGCTCTGGCGTGCGATCGGCAGTGCCTGGCCGCCTGGCCCTGTGACCGTGACCGTATCGGCCGGCCACGACTCGGGCAAGCGGACCTCGAGTGTGAGCGGCTGGTCGAAGAGCTGCGCATCGGTGGAACAGGCAAGATGGAGAACCGCGTGGCCGGTTGCCTTGCCCTCCAGTGCCAGAGTTGCTCCGGCACGTTCGGTCTGGTACTTGTGGATATCGGCCATGCCCGCAATCCAGAGTTCGGACTGGTGTTGCCTGACGAGCTGGAGGGCGGCGCGGAAATTGGCCTGGCTGGACGCCTGGCCATCGCCGATCGAATGGAAGTGGATTCTGCACCATCCGGCTCGCTCGATGTGCCGCTGGAGATGTTCGCGGAAGGCGGCAACGCGATTGCCGTAGGTATCATCCATGCCGAGTGAACCCGAGACATCGAACAGGTGGTACTTGTCGAGGTAGTAGCGCAGGGGCCTGGTGGTCGTCCACCAGGTGCCGCCTCCCAGGTTCAGGGCCAGGAGCCTGCTGTTCTCGGGAGAAAGACTCCAGATGGCTTCCGAGGCTTCGCGAAGCTCGCGTTCCATATCTTCGTCGTCCGCGGCCCCGCGATGGTGCGCGGTGTGGTTGGCCAGTTCCTGGTCTCCTCGCCGGGTGATCGCCGTCCACTCAGCGAGTCGCTCCTGGAAGTCCGATCGCTGCCGGCTCCCTGGAGGGTATTTGCCTGGGTTGACCATGAAGGTGCCGCGGAAGCCGTACTCGCGCAGGATCGGGATCGCCGTGGAGAGATGCGTGGGGTGAGAATCGTCGAAGCGGATGCTGAGCGCCGCCCGTCGACCCCCGCGCCAGCTGCAAACGGCGGCACGAAGGCCCGTGAGGGGCTCAGCCGCCTGGCGGCGTTCCTCCGGAAAAACGCGCGCATACCCGCCGGGCGGGGCGACTGCCTGAACGATGTAAGTGGCGGGCTTTGCCGGAACCGTGAGAAACAGCCGCTGCCACTGGATCCCCGCGCGCCGCACGGGCATGGCTTGGCCGGCCGAATCGCGGACCTCCACGTCCTGGAAGGGCCACGTCTCCCGTCCCGAGGCGGCCAGTTCGATCTGCAGTGTCAGCGGCCCCTGCTGCGTGCCGGGCAGCACGTCGATCTCGAGTCTGAATTTCTCCGGCGAGCGAACGGCCAGCGTGGCCGGTCCCTGATAGTCGACCAGCTCGATCCGTGCACCGGCCGGCTCGACCGCCGGAGCGGCGGCAAGTGCCGGCACCGGCAGGCAGACCAGAAGGAGCTGGAACCAGAAGGTGCCGCCGTGTGGCTGGGAGAACATAGCGAAACGCCTTGTTGGAGACGGGGTTTTCCTGCCATCCGCAGGCTGCCGCGGACACGAGTTGCGCAGGGCCCTGCGGCCCGCACGCGGCTTCTGCCCGACAGGAGCGAACCACGATGGGTTACGGATGTCGGGTGCCCCCCCCTTGCGCGATGGAGAGCTGCTTCCGGCAGGCGGCCCCCGCGATCCGGGCCGCGGGATGTCGCCTCCTATTGTAGGGCACCGGAGGGTGGGTGCACCACAAGCTGTGCCGGAGGGGATGAATTCCGGTTCAGAGAGTTGACTTGAAAGGGCGTCTTCGTCAGACTGTCGACTGACGGGCGGGCTGGCTTGGGGACGGCACTGCTGGTGCGGGTTGATCCGAGCCCCTGGGCCCGGCTGTCATCCTCTGGCCACCATCAACGAACCCTTACTCAGGTTGTGATTGCCATGGCTGACTTCCCCCATCTTCCGTACCACGGGTGCAACTGCTGTTCGGTATCGCGACGCTGCTTCGTCGCCTCGTCCATCGCCGCCTTTGCCGCCACTTCGTTTTTCGCAGTTGGGGCGGAGGAAGGTTCCTCGGAAGCTCCACTTGACGAACCGATCGATCTGGGATCGTTGCGACCGGCCCCCAAGGTGCGGATTCGCGAGGTGGTCTTCCGTCTCCCGCCACCCTACTGGCTCGGCTGGCCCGGCACGTCGTACGATCTCGACGGCCACCGCAAGGAATATGAGGCGGCCTTCCAGTCGACGGCCGACAGCACGAAGGTGAGCCTGGAGCTGGAAGCCTCGCCGATCGAGAAGGAAGAGAATGTTGCCCCCTGGGTCGCAAAGGCCATGGCCGACCAGGTCGACGCCGTACTCGTTCACCTCCAGGAAATTCACTGCTGGTCGTGGCTGACGCCGATCATCGAGGCCGGGATTCCGCTGATCGTCTGGGCGCCGATCGGCACGGCCTTCACCCAGCACGTGCTGCGGGTCTCCCGCTTGCCCAAGGTCCACGTGATCTCTTCGCTCGATACGCGCGCGATCGAGCAGGCCTTCCGCATGGTCCGGGCCAAGCGGCAGTTTGAAGAGACCCGCCTGCTCGTGATCCGGGGGACGGAGCGCAAGGAAGCGGTTCTCGAGCGTCTGGGCACGAAGGTGCGTTACATCCCGCGCGACGACTTCTCCAAGCTATTCGAGCGCATGCCGCTGACCGACGAAGCCCGCCAGATCGCCAAGACCGCCGCGGCCAACGCCGAGAAGATCCTCGAGCCCACGGAACAGGATCTGCACAATGCCGCCCGGGCGTTTCTGACCGCCAAGCGGCTGTGCCGGGACGAGAAGTCCAACGCCCTGACCTCGGACTGCCTGGGCATGGTTTCGTCACGGGTCATGCCGACCCCGCCCTGCATGGCCGCGTCGATGTTCCAGGACGGAGGTTCCACGTTTGGCTGCGAGGCCGACGTATTCGGTGCCATGTCGCTGATGTTTTCCAGTTACCTGTTCGACAAGCCGGGCTTCATGAACGACCCGGTACCGGAAACGGTCGACAACCTGCTCCTGGCGGCCCACTGCGTCTGCGGCACGCGGATCGACGGCTTTGACAAGCCCGCGGAGCGCCACCGGCTGCGATCCCACTCCGAATCCAATCTCGGAGTGGCGCTCCAGGTTCTCTGGAAAGAAGGCCGCCCCGTGACCCTGGTCAGGTTCAGCAACCCGAACGAATTGATCCTCGACACGGGCGTGGTCGTCGGCAACCAGGAGACACCGCCGGCCGGCGGCTGCCGCACCGATGTGAAGATCAGGATGGACCGGATGGAAGATGCCCGTGATGTGAAGGGTTTTCATCAGGTCGTCTTTGCCGGCAACCACCGTCGCGATGTGGAGAGCTTCTGCCAGATGTGGGGCATCAAGGTCGTCAATTCACCGGAGAAAGCCCCACGGGAGGAGAAGGCATGACTTGTTTCAGCAGAGTCCCGGCCATGGTCGCGACCGCGATTCTCGCGGCTGCCGCCGTGGGTGCCGAGGTGGAGATCCGCTCCCCTGGTTCTCCCGCATCGAAGGTCACCGGCGACGGAACCCTGGTCGAACCCTGGGGGGCCGTGCGTCTCCAGATCATCCAGCCGGAAGGCGCCCGGCTCACGGGCCACCGCGCCGAAGAGGCGCCGATGCCGGTGGCGGTCACGTCGTTCGAGGCGGGGCCGGTCACGCTGACCGAATCGGCGTACCGGGCCCCGGTTTGGCCTTCCGGGGTCGACGTGCTGGAGGCCGTCGTGGCCAATTCGGGCCAGGAGGCGGCCAGGGTGGAACTGGAACTGGTAGTTCCCGAAGGGATGCAGATTGGCGAGTCGACCGGCGCGATCGAGAAGCAGCCTTCCCTGGTTCTGCCGCACAATCTGGCGCCCATTCGCCAGGAGCGGGAGTGGGGCTACCTGGAAGCCGTTTCGGCGCTGCCGGGCTGGGCCAGGCCGAGCGTGCCCTGCGACCCAGCGTTCAAGAACATTTCGGCCGGCATGGGGGGCGTTCCCATCCGTTACCGATTTGCCGTTGAACCCGGATCGAAGTGGACCGTCGGGTTGGGCTTTTGCGAGAGCTATCACCCCAGTGCCGGCCTGCGTCCGCTCCTGGCCCAGGTCGAGGGGGCCAAGGAGCGATCGGTCGATCCGATCGCCCGCTGGGGCCGCCATGTGCCGGGCGTCGAGCGGTTTGACGCGGCCGACAGCAACGGCGATGGCCGGCTCGAAGTGGCCGTTGCGCCCCACCCCGAGGCCTCCGATCGCAACACGATCCTCAATGCGATCTGGGTCTTCGACGCGAAGACGCCGATCGACGAGAAGAAGCTGATTGCCGGCGAGCTCAACGGCCAGGCTCGGCGCTATGTGGACGTGGGAGGAGAGAACGACCAGCTTTTCTACAAGCCGGGCAATGTCAGGTTCGTCCTCGACCTGAAGGCCAAGGAGAAGACGGAGTTCTTCTTCCTCGTCCGCAGCCCTGATTGCGGGCAACTCCCAGACCCGTCCCTTGCGCCCTGGACCAGGGAAAGCCTCCGCAAAGCGGCCGCCGACGTCTGGAAGGACCGCTGGCCGGAACCCGCCGCGGCCCCGGCCCGCGCAGCGGAGCCCAGATAGGGAACCGCGAAGCAGTTGGTTAAACAGCGGAGAACGATCGGGAGCAGCAAGCACCGGGCGGTACCGGGTACCTGCAGGACTCGCCCGGCACCGGCATTGGGAGGTTGATATGATCGCCAGAGGCATTCGATGTGTGGCGGGCCTTGCGCTCGCTTGGGCGTGTTCCGCCGCTTGGGCCACCGTTCCCGAGATCGTGGCCCAAGCCCCCAACGGCTGCGGCCTGCTCGGCCGGCTGGAGGGAAAGCGGGTGCTCATCGTTTCCGGCTCGCCGGAGGAGATGGGAGCCGCCCATGGTGCCCTGCTGAAGAACGAGGTGCATACGACGATCGAGCGGGTCGTGTATCTCGTGGGCGGCGCGTCGACCGCCGAGTCCGGCAAGTGGTTCTTCGACGACATGGCCGAGATCGAGCGGCGGACCACGCCGCACCTCCCCGCGAGATTCCTGGCGGAATGCGACAGCATGGCCGCGGCGGCGGGCATTTCGCGGCGCGACGGGCGCTATGGCAACCTGTTTCCCGAGAAGTTCCACTGCTCCGGCGTGGCCGTCAGGGGCAAGGCGAGTCCGGACGGGCGAGTGGTGCACGCCCGAGTGCTCGACTACATGCGGGATATCGGCCTGCAGGAGTCGGCGATTATCGGCGTCTTCCTGCCCCGGGACCACAACGCCTGGATGACGCTCGGCTACGCGGGCTTCATCGGCACCGTCACGGCCATGAATGAGAAAGGACTGGCCGTGGGCGAGATGGGTGGCAGGGGCGAGGGAAAGTGGGACGGCATGCCGATGAGCTTCCTGCTGCGCGACATCATGGAACGGGCGGACAATGTCGAAGAGGCCCTCGAGATCCTGCGTGCTACCCCGCGAACGTGCGAGTACTACTACGTGCTGAGCGACCGGTCGCGGAACCTGGCGGGGGTCAAGGCGACGCCGGAGGAATTGCTGGTCCTCCGCCCGGGCGAGCAGCACCCGGAACTTGCCCCAGTTCCGGAGGACGTGGTGTACTTCTCGGCGGGCGAGCGGGCGAAAGCCTTGAGCGAGCGCCTACACGAGGCCTACGGGAAGATCGACGCGGCGCGGATGATCGAGATCATCAAGCGTCCTGTGGCCATGAACAGCAACCTCCACAATGCCATTTTCACGCCCGAGTCGCTCGACATGTGGGCGGCCGACGCGGGGCGAGACAGCGTTGCTTGCGACGAACCCTACGTGCATGTGAATCTTGGGGAGCTCAAGGAGTTCTCCGCCGCCACCCGGAGAGCCGCCGGTTCTCACCTGCCGCCTGCGACGGAAGCCTCCCCGTAATCGATACTTCCCACCCGAAATAGGTCTATTGCGTATTCTGCCGCGAATCACTAACCTTAAATGTTTGTCCACGGTTCGGCTCGTTTGGTGATTCTGCGATGGAATTGAGTGTTCGGGATTCGGCAAAGCTGTTGAACGTGTCGGAGAAGACCGTTTATCGCTGGGTCAAACAGGGTGATCTGCCGGCGTGCCGGGTGAACGACCAGTATCGATTCAACCGGGCGGAGCTTCTCGAATGGGCAACCTCTCGAGGCATCAACCTCTCGGCCGAGATGTTCGCCGAGTCCTGCAGCGGGATCGCGCCGGTGAGTCTGGCCGACGCGATTCGGGCAGGAGGCGTTTATCACGGGGTCGAAGGGACCGGAAAGACCGAGGCCCTTCATTCGGCCGTATCGGTCATGCCCCTGCCGCGAGAGGTGGATCGAGAGTTCGTGCTCCAGTTGCTCCTGGCCCGCGAGTCTCTCGGGTCGACCGCGATCGGGCGGGGAATCGCGATGCCGCACGCCAGGAATCCGGTGGTCATGCATGTGCCTTGCCCGATGGTCACGCTGTGTTTTCTGAAGCAACCGGTCGAGTTCGGTGCGCTGGATGGAGAACCGGTGACCACGCTATTCACCATGCTGAGCCCCACGGTGCGGGCCCATCTGCACACGCTGGCGCGTCTTTCCCATGCCCTTCAGCGGCCTCAATTCGCGGATGTCATATCGCGCCGCGGTTCTCGCGACGAGATCCTCGCAGCCTGCGAGACGATCGACCGCAGCATCCCCACCTCTCCATCTGCTGCCTTGTGAGTGCTCGCCATGTGGCTGTTTGCTGCCGGGTTGATGATCTTGTCGGTTGGGGCATTGTTGTCTCTGCTGCTGTCGAGAGCTCCCAGGCTCGCATCGTGGACGGGCTCCGCCAGTGCTGTCGCCGGATGCCTGTCGATCCTCGCTGCTGCGGCCGCGGTCCTCTGGTCGGGACAAACACTTGAATCGACTCTCGCCTGGGAGGTTCCGCTAGGGAGCCTTGCGTTGGGTGTCGATCCGCTTTCGGCGGTGTTCATCCTTCCGATTGCCCTCATCGTTGCGATCGCGGCAGTGTATGGCGCTTCCTACATGCAAGGTTCGTATACTTCTTCCAGCATCGGGCCTTCCTGGTTCTTCTTCAATCTGCTGGCGGCAAGCATGTTTCTCGTCGTGGCGGCGCGAAACGGGCTGCTGTTCCTTGTCTGCTGGGAAGGCATGTCGCTGGCTTCGTTCTTCCTGGTGCTGACCGATCACGGGCAGAAGTCGGTCCGCCGTGCAGGCTGGGTCTATCTGGTCGCCATGCACCTGGGAACGGCGTGCCTGCTCGTGTTGTTTCTCCTGCTGGGACGATCTTCCGGAAGCCTGGAATTCGACCTGTTCGCGGTACATCCCGAACTTGCGGGTACTTTGTTCATCCTGGGGCTTATCGGGTTTGGGACGAAGGCCGGTTTCATGCCGCTCCACGTGTGGCTGCCGGAGGCCCATCCGGCCGCGCCTTCGCACGTTTCCGCGGTGATGAGCGGTGTGATGATCAAGACGGGGATCTATGGACTCCTCCGCACCATCACCTTTCTGCCGGATCTGCCGTCATGGTGTGGCTGGACACTGCTGGCCGTGGGGGTGCTGTCGGGGATCGGCGGTGTTCTCTTCGCGCTGGCCCAGCATGACATCAAGAGCTTGCTCGCCTACCACAGCGTCGAGAACATCGGGATCATCGCGATCGGTGCGGGAGTGGGACTCTTGGGAATAAGCTATCAGATCCCCGCGATGGCCTTTCTGGGATTTGCCGGCGCGCTTCTTCACGTCTTGAATCATGCTCTGTTCAAGAGTCTGCTGTTCATGGGAGCCGGCGCGGTGCAGCACAGCACCGGAACTCGTGATATCGATCGACTTGGCGGTCTGCTCAAGACGATGCCGATCACGGGCGGAGCTTTCTTCGTCGGCGCGTGCGCCATCTCCGGATTGCCGCCGCTGAATGGTTTTGTGAGCGAGTGGATGATCTATCTCGGCGTGTTGCTGAGTGTGGCGGATCCGGCGCGCGATTCCGGAGTAGCATGGGCCCCGCTTTGTGTGCTCGTCGTCGGAGGCCTGGCATTGATCGGCGGCCTGGCGGCGGCGTGTTTCACCAAGGCTTTCGGTTGCATGTTTCTGGGGGAACCGCGGAGCGACCAGGCACGACACGGCCACGAAGCGGGACTGGCGATGCGTGGGGCAATGGTGACTCTGGCCGCCGCGTGCCTCGCCGTTGCCGTGACCGCGCCTGTTTTTCTTTACCTCTTTCGCCCTGCCGTGTTGACGATCGTTCCTCCGGCCTCTCGGGAATCGGTTGCTGCGGTCCTGCCGCAATCGTTGGGGCCGCTCGCGGGTGTTTGCCTGGTCTTCTGGGTTCTGCTGGTCGCGATAGGCTTTTTGTCATGGGGTCGGCGGAGGCTGCGGTCTGCTGCCAGGGTGAACAGCGTGCCGACATGGGACTGCGGCTACGCCGCCCCCACACCCCGCATGCAGTACACGGCATCGTCATTTGCGAGCCCTCTGCTGAATCTGTTTCACTTGTTCCTGCGATCGCGGATCGTGTTGCACCCACCGACAGGTCTGTTCCCCAAGAACGCCGGTTTTGAGTCAGAGACTCCGGATCTCTTCGGCCAGTACGTGTTTGGTCCGATTTTCGCGGCAATCGCCTGGGTCGCGTCGAAACTGCGGCGTTTCCAGCACGGGAGGATTCAGCTCTACGTGCTCTACATCGCCTTGACGGTTCTTGTTCTCCTGATCTGGAAACTGCAGGGTAAGTGATGTTGGCATTATCGGGTATCGTCCAGATCGTGCTGGCGATGGCTCTGGCTCCGTTCCTCCAGAGCATCATCAACCGTACGAAGGCGGTGTATGCCGGCCGTCGTGGCCGGCCCTGGCTGCAGCCGTACCGCGATCTCTGGAAGCTCGTGCAGAAGGGGACGGTTTACAGTCGCACCACCACGGGCCTGTTCGTCGCCGGTCCGATCGTGGGCATCGCGGCCACGGGTCTGGCCCTCGTGCTGGTGCCCATCGGCGGCGCGCCGGCCCTGGTGTCGTTTCCCGGCGATTTCCTGCTGGTGGCCTACCTGCTGGGTGTTGGCCGATTCTTCCTCGTTTCGGCGGCCCTCGATACCGGGTCGAGCTTCGAAGGGATGGGGGCGAGCCGCGAGGTGCTGTTCTCTGCCCTGGCAGAACCGGCCTTGCTCCTGTCGCTGATAGCGCTGGCGGCCATGTCGCATTCGGCGTCTCTGTCGGGAATCTACGCGGCGGTCGACTACGGAGTCCTGGCGACGACCGCGGGGCCGGCGATCTTCCTGATCACCGGCGCGCTTTTCGTCGTCTTCCTGGCCGAGAATGCCCGCATCCCCGTCGATGACCCGAACACGCACCTCGAACTGACCATGATCCACGAGGTGATGGTTCTCGATCACAGCGGCCCCGATCTGGCCCTGATTCAATACGGCGCGGAACTGAAGATGTGGCTCCTGGGCAGCTTGCTGCTGGGTGTGGCGGTGCCGCTGCGATCGGGATCGATCTGGCTGGACCTGCTTGTGGGATTGTTGGGGCTGGGGCTGGTCGCGGTGGCCGTCGGCATCGTGGAATCGAGCATGGCGCGTCTGCGGCTGGTCCGCGTGCCCCAGTTCCTGATTGCCGCCTCCATTCTCTCCATCGTGGCTCTCTTTCTCGTGATCAGGTGAGACCGTGGCACTTTGGCTCGACATACTGCTGGTGTTGCTGATCTTGACCAGTCTCTGGCTGCTCGGCTCCAGTCGGCTCCGGGCCTGCATCCAGGCCGTGGCCTTCCAGGGGATCCTGCTGGGACTCTTGCCGCTGCTCTGCTCCCCGACGATCACGTTTCGGCTGGCCGGCGTTGCCGCGCTGAGCATGATCGTCAAGGCGCTGGTATTGCCGGCCATGCTGCGCCGTGCTGCGCGGGAGGCCAACGTCCGCTACGAAGTGCAACCCCTGATCGGGTTCACCACCTCACTGCTGCTGGGCATCGTGCTGTGGGGTCTGGCCATGCACATATCCCGGAGCCTGCCCCAGACGATGCTGCACGTCACTCCGCTGCTGATTCCGGTGGCGATCTTCACCATTTTCTGCGGGTTTCTGCTGATTGTCAGCCGCAACACGGCCGTCATGCAGGTCATCGGCTACCTCTGCCTGGAGAACGGCATCTACGTGTTCGGCTGGGCGTTTGCGATCGAGGAGCCGCTGCTTGTCGAGATGGGTGTGCTCCTGGACGTATTCGTTGCCGTGTTTGTGATGGGAATCACGATCTACCGCCTGAGTCGGGAGTTCGACACGATCGAAACCGACGAACTGGATTCCTTGAAGGAATAGTCCCATGCTTGGCCTCCTGGTCGCCGTACCGGCGATCGCTGCACTCATTTGCTTCGCCCTTCCGTGGAACCGGCTCCGCCGGACGATCCTCGTATTGGCGGCGGCGGCGCACGTCGGACTGACCGTGACGGCATGGATGCAGCCCCCCGCTCCCTTGCTCGAGGGCTGGATCGCCGTCGACGCCGCATCGCTGCTGTTTCTGGCGATCACCAGTGCAATCTTCTTCATCACTTCCCTGTACGCGGTCGGCTACCTGGCCCAGGAGAAGCACCCGCCGGAATCGGATCCGCCCGAGGCGGTCCGGTTTGTGAACTATCCGGAAGCCGTTTTCACGGGCTGCCTGCTGCTCTTCTTTGCGGCCATGACACTCGTCGTGATCAGCCACCACTGGGGCCTGATGTGGGTGGCTGTGGAGGCCACGACCCTGGCCAGCGCGCCGCTGATCTACTTCCACCGCCAGCCACGATCCCTGGAAGCGACGTGGAAGTACCTGCTGATCTGCTCGGTGGGTATCGCGCTGGCCCTGCTGGGGAACTTCTTTCTGGCCGTATCCGCCAAGGCGTGTCCTGGCGGGGTGATCCACCTGACGGTGGCCGGGCTGGAAGGGCATGCTGCCCAACTCGACCATCTTTGGCTGCGGGCGGCCTTCCTGCTGCTGCTGATCGGCTACGGAACCAAGATGGGCCTGGCCCCCATGCACACATGGCTTCCCGACGCGCACAGCGAGGCCCCGTCGATGGTCTCGGCCCTGTTGTCGGGCGTCCTGCTCAACTGCGCCTTCCTGGCCGTGCTGCGCGGTCACAGCCTGCTCGTGAAGGCCGGCGAGGGGGAGTTCAGCCGGGACTTGCTGGTGCTGTTCGGCCTGATGTCGATGGCATTCGCCGCGGTGTTCGTGATCCGGCAGGGCGACTACAAACGTCTCCTGGCCTATTCGAGCGTCGAACACATGGGCATTCTCGTTCTCGGGGTAGGCGTGGGCGGTATCGGCGGTTTTGGCAGCCTGCTGCATGCGGTGAACCACTCGCTGACCAAGGCCATGCTGTTCATGGTGGCCGGCAATACCCTGCACCACTTCCATACAAAATCGACCAAGGAGGTCCGGGGGCTGTTTCACGTGCTGCCCGTGACGGCCTTCCTGTGGATGGTGGGAATGCTGGCCATCACCGGCTCTCCGCCGTTTGGACCGTTTCTGAGCGAGCTGGTGATCCTTAAGGGCATGATCGACGGCGACCGCATTCTCGTGGCGGTCTTCTACCTGCTCGCCCTGGCAACGGTGCTCATCAGCATGTCGGCAATCGTGATCGCCATGGTTTACGGCAAGCCGGCGGACCTGCAGTCGCCGGCACCCGCAGCCGGCGAGTCCGGCAATCCAGCCGTGCCGCAGCGTCAAGCTGCACGATCGGAACCGCTGTGGTCGGTGCTGCCGCCTGTGCTGCTGGGACTTGCGGTAACGCTGCTGGGGCTCTATGTTCCCCAGGAACTCAGCCGCCTTCTCCACGACGCAGCGAATGCCCTGGGAGCCGAATGATGTCTTCTGACGTAAGTATGACGGTCCACAACGGCCAGGCCTTTGATGTTGGGCAATCGGCCCTGGCCGATATCGAGCGCTTTCGTCAGGCCCTGCTGGAAGCAGTGGCCGGCGGGGGCAGGATTGCGGCGCTTTCGGCCCGGCCCTCGGGGCAGCACGGCTTTGAAGTGGTTGCCGTCACGGCCTTTGATGCCGAGGGCGTTCTGCAGGTGCTGTCGGCGCCGGTCGGGACGGAATACCCGTCGATCACCGCCGAGTGCCCGCAGGCCCACTGGTTCGAACGCGAGATCCGGGAGCAGACCGGTATCGTGCCGCTCGGCCATCCGTGGCTCAAGCCCATCCGTTTCTCGGGAGCGCGGAATACTTCCGGCACCGACGGTGCGGCCGTGACCTGTGGGGTCACCGACTTCTTCGTCATGGCCGGCGAGGAGGTCCACGAAGTGGCCGTGGGGCCTGTCCATGCGGGGATTATCGAACCGGGGCATTTCCGCTTCCAGTGCCACGGTGAGTCGGTCTACCACCTGGAGATTTCGCTTGGCTATCAGCACCGCGGCATCGAAAGGGCCCTGGTCGGCGGTCCGGGCGCAAGAACGATGCATTATATCGAGACCGCGGCGGGCGACACGTCGATCGGCCATGCGATCGCCTGCTGCCGGGCCCTGGAATCGCTCGCCGAGTGCCGTGTGGCCCCCCGTGCCCAGGTGATTCGCGGGATCGCGTTGGAGCTGGAGCGCGTGGCCAACCACATAGGCGACCTGGGCGCGCTGGCGGGCGATGTCGGCTACCTGCCGACCATGTCCTACTGCGGCAGAATCCGAGGCGATGTTCTGAACATGACGGCCCTTCTCTGCGGGAACCGTTTTGGACGCGGACTCGTCCGGCCCGGCGGCGTGGCCTTCGATCTGGACGAGGAGGCGGTGCGGGAGTTGACCCGGCGTGCGAAGCTCGTGGCCAAGGACGTGCGGGTGGCCGTCGAACTGCTGTGGGAAAGCCCTTCGGTCATGGCCCGGTTCGACCGGACGGGCGCCGTGCCGGCCGAACTCTGCAACGAGATCGGGCTGGTTGGCGTGGCAGCTCGAGCCTGCGGTATGCCTCGGGACGTCCGACAGGACTTCCCATTTGGGATCTTCCGTTTTGCCCAGATTCCGGTCTCGACCTGGGAATCGGGAGATGTGTTTGGCAGGGCGTACGTGCGCTGGCTGGAGATCCAGCGGTCGCTGGCCTTCATCCGGGAACAACTCGAAGCCTTGCCCCCGGGGCCGGTCCGGTCGCCGATCGGGCCGCTGGCGGCGGGACGGATGTCGGTCACACTCGCCGAGGGATGGCGCGGGGAAATCTGCCATCTCGTGTCGACCGGTGTCGACGGGCGCCTCGACTGGTACAAGATTGTCGATCCGTCGTTCCACAACTGGTTTGGCCTGGCGATGGCGCTGCGGAATCAGCAAATCTCCGACTTCCCGCTCTGCAACAAGAGCTTCAACCTTTCCTACTGCGGCCACGACCTGTAACGCGGAGACGAGCATGCTCAAGGTAATCAAGGCAAGACTCCAGCAGCGTTACCGCACCATGGCCTATCCGGACGGGCCGCCGCCCGAATTGCCACGGCACTATGCGGGGTTGCCGGTGATCGACAGCAGCAAGTGCCAACGAGATTGCCGCCAGTGTGCCCAGGCGTGCCCGACGGAGGCGATGGACGTGGATGTGTCGGCGCGGCAGGTGTCGCTCGACACGGGCCGTTGCCTGTTCTGCCGGGAGTGCATGCAAGCCTGCCCGTCGGGAGCCGTGCAGTTTTCGCGCGAGTTTCGCATGGCTTCGAGCCGGCGCGAGGAGCTGGTCGTCACCGACGGTTCGCCGCTTCCTTCGGTCCGGCTCGAAGACTCGGTGTACCGTGTTCTGGGTCGATCGCTCCATCTTCGCCAGGTGAGTGCGGGGGGCTGCAACGCCTGCGAGGCCGATACGAACGTGCTGAATACCCTGGCTTGGGACCTGGGGCGTTTTGGCATCCAGTTCGTGGCTTCTCCTCGCCACGCGGACGGCCTGCTGATCACGGGGCCCGTGACAGCCAACATGCGTCTGGCCCTGGAGAAGACGTATGCGGCGGTTCCCTCACCGAAAATCGTGATTGCCGTGGGGGCGTGCGCCATTTCCGGGGGGCCCTATCTCGACCATGCGGAAACCTGCAACGGGGCCGCATCGGTGGTGCCGGTCGACGTGTTCGTTCCCGGCTGCCCTCCCCATCCGCTCACGATTCTCCACGCCCTGCTGTCGGCGATTCGCGGGCTGCCGCAGCTAGCGGGGACGCCCCGGCCCTAGGTGCTCTGTCACAGCTTGGCTTTGGGATCAAGGGCGTAGAATCATGCGACAATCGCCGAGTGGTTCCGCAGTCTCGATCCCATTCTTCTGACTGAGACAAAACGTAGACGCGGACTTGCCCGCGTCCGCGCTACACCTCCCGGTACCCTTTTCCGGTCTTCTCCTCGATCAGCTTCTCGGCGTGGGCAGCCGCTGCGTGGGCATCGGCAAACGATTTGGTGTTGGCCTGCCCATTGGAATTGATCCGGCCGTAGCGGACGGCGACGTTGGCGCCGTCGACCGTGATTTCCCAGAACTTGTTCGACTTGCCCTCGCTGAACTCGAACCTCCGGGTGGCGGCGGGCGATGTTTCGACAGGGGCTGCCGGTCGGGATGCGGCGGGGCTGCTGCTGACCGTCTTCGGCCTCGACAAGTCGGAGGCGAGCCGGCAGACGCGGACAAACGAGGGAAAACGGGGCACACCGCCGTCGGAGAGTTCCTGGTAGCGAAAGGTGATCGTGCTGCCGATGGGAGGCGGATCCTGGCGCTGGGCATCCGAGAAACCGGTGCCGACGGCAAACTCCGTGCCGTCGTCGAGTTGGACGAGCAGCGCACCGAGACGTCCTTTGTGTCTTCCCTTGCCCGCCTGGTGGTCGAGCACGGTTGCTTCGGCGTCGTGGAACGTTTTCACCTTCAGGAGCGTGGAGGAACGTCCCACCGCGTAGGCCGATCGAGGCTGGCGGAGCATCAGGCCCTCGCCCCCGAGGGACTCGACGCGGGCGAGTTCCCGCTTGAGGTGTGCCAGTCCTTCACAGACCTGGTGCTGGAGCACTTCGGCGTGCGGCGCGGTCTTGGGGCGGATGGCTTCCTTCAGGAACTCCAGGCGGCTCTCGAAATCGCCGCTGGCCTCCGGGGCGTCGAAGAGCAGAAAGCGGATCTGCTTCCAGTGATCGCTCTTGTCTTGCCGCCGGACGATGCTGACCGTCTTCTGAAAGCTCTTGCGATCCATCCAGAGTTCCCCATCCAGCGCCGTCGACGGGAGCCCTTTGAGAAACCAGTCGGGGGCGTGGTAGACGTTGCCCTGGCGGGAAAGGAGCTGCTGGCCGTTCCAATAGGCGCGAACCCCGTCGAGCTTTTCGCTCATCCACCAGTCGGAAAGGTCCGTGGCGTTGTCCCACGGCTCGGCCAGCAGCAGCGGCGGCCCTGCCTTTTCCACCTTGCCGGCCCGAGCAGGAGCCAAAGCGCTGCCCACCCGCTCTTTCTCCGCCGCCTCGCCGCGGAGTTTGCGGATATGCTTGCAGGTCCGCTGCTCGATGGCCAGCGACTGGTTCCGCCAGGCCGGGCAGCTGCAGGAGTAGACGCCGCCAACGTTCTTGATCACGTAGGGTCTGGCAGCCGAGCCCTTGATTTCAATACTCTCACCGTCTTGCAGATCTGGCATATCGGTACCTTTCCGTGGAGGGACCCGTTGCACCACCGCCAATGGCCGGGAGCACGGAATCGGCGATCTGGCCGGGGCAAAGTGCCGCCCGCGAAGATCGCAGCCGGTGCCGGCAGGGTAACCATACCGCG
>CAZLWV010000045.1:2325-10866 GCA_964563135.1 uncultured Planctomycetaceae bacterium | reverse complement strand
CCTGCTGAGAACGACGCGTATTTCCTTCTGCGCCAGCGAGAATCCAAGCTCTCGCATCACGACCAGAGATCCTTGGTACGGCGGCGGACGGCCTGGCTGGATAGTCCGGTCTCCACGCTCTCCTCGCCTTCGTCGTCGCCGGCAAAGGGGGAAGTCACCGTTTCGTGGAAGTGCACACGGATGCTCTTGGGCAGAAAGCGCGACATCTGGGCATAGCCGTACGCGTCGCTGGTGCGCCCGGGGGAGTAGTAGTAGCGCAGTGGACAGGTGACATAGAGCCAGTTCTTTGCCCGTGTGAGAGCCACGTAGAGAAGCCGCCGCTCCTCTTCCACCTCCTCGGGAGTGCCGGTCGCCATGTCGGACGGGATGTTTCCGTCGGCCGCGTGAATCACGTAGACCGCATCCCATTCCAGGCCCTTGGCCGAATGGATCGTGCTGAGAACGAGGTAGTCCTCGTCGAGGAGGGGCGGACCGGCGAGATCCTGGGTCGAACTCGGCGGATCGAGGGTCAACTCGGCCAGCATCGTCTGCCGGTCGCGATAGCGCGACGCGATCTGCTCCACCTGTTCCAGATCGCGGTTCCGCGGGACGGGGTTGTCGTACTTTTCCAGGAGAAGGGGTGCGTAGAAGCGGCGGACCACGTTGACCTGCGAGGGAAGATCCAGGCTGCCCGAGGTGAGCTTTTCGAGCATTTCGATCAGTTTTGGCCAGTGCTTGGCTGCCGCGCCGGGCGGCTTCCAGTCTTGCCAGGGGGCAAGGCTGCCGCCGCTGTCAACGAGCATCTCCATGAGTTCGCGGGCCCGCGATGGACCGATTCCGGGCAGAAGGACAAGCAGCCGGCTCCCGGAAACGACGTCGCGAGGATTCTCGACCAGTCGCAGAAAGGCCATCAGATCCTTGACGTGCGCCGTTTCGACGAACTTGAGTCCGCCGTACTTGTGGAACGGAATGTTGCGGCGAGAGAGCTCCGCCTCAAGCATGATGCTGTGGTGCGAGGCCCGGAACAATACGGCCTGCCGTCGCAGGTCGATCCCCGCCTCGCGATGTTCGAGAATGGTTCGGATCACGAACTCGGTCTGATCCTCTTCGCTCTCGCACGTGACCAGGGCCGGTTTCTCCCCCTGATCGCGATCGGACCACAGATCCTTCTTGTAGCGTTCCTGGGCCAGGCCGATCACCGCGTTCGTGGCCGCCAGGATGGGCTGGGTGCTGCGATAATTCTGCTCCAGCCGGATGACCGTCGTGTCGGGGAACTGCCTGGGAAAGTCGAGGATGTTCCGCACCGTGGCGGCCCGAAAGGCGTAGATCGACTGGGCATCGTCGCCGACAACCGTCACCCCTTTGCCGCTGGGCGAGAGATGGGCCAATATCGAGGCCTGAAGGCAATTGGTGTCCTGGTACTCGTCGACCAGCACACAGTCAAAACGGCTGCGGACACGGTCGCCCGCCTGTTCATCGGCAAGGAGGGCGTCCCAATAGAGGAGGAGGTCATCGTAGTCGAGCACGCCGGCCGATTCCTTGCGATCGACGTACTGGTCGAAGAGCTTCTTCAGTTCGTCCTCCCACTCCTGGCACCAGGGAAAGAACTGTTGGAGGACCGCAGCGAGCCGCTGGCGCGAGTTGACGCAACGGCTGTAGATGGTCGTGCACGTTCCTTTTCTGGGGAAGCGTTTGTCGGTTTTGGCAAGGCCCAGTTCGGTGCGGACGATGTTCAGCAGGTCTTCCGAGTCGCTCCGGTCGTGGATCGAGAACTCGGGAGGAAGCCCGATGGATTTGCCATATTGGCGCAGGAGGCGCGTGGAAATGGCGTGGAAGGTGCCGCCCCAGACGCGGCCCCCCCCCGCCTTCGAGCGACCGGCTGCGGCACCCTCCAACTGGAGCAGGAGCCCCTCGACCCGCCGGAGCATCTCGGCAGCGGCCCGGCGGGTGAATGTGAGCAGCAGGATCCGCCGCGGATCGACACCCCGGGCAATCAGATGGGCAACCCGATGGACAAGGGTGGCGGTTTTGCCGGTCCCCGCTCCGGCCACAATCAGCAAAGGCCCATCCCCGTGACAGACGGCCTCCCGCTGCTGGGGATTCAGCCCCGCGATGATTTCGTCCTTGAGATCGGGGTCGGTCACGGCAGCAGCAGCACGGGTAAGGGTGAAAGCCGGCGGAAGATGGGCCGAAAAATGCTCAGACGTATAGTATGATAATCCGGTGCGGATGGGAAGCGGCACCGGAGCGGTCGACGCAGGCAACTAAGGAAATCATCTCCCACGGCGGCCCCGAAAGCAAGCCGGCAGGAAGCGAGATCCCCCCGTTCGAAGCAGCCGCAGCCGAATTGGAGGCAGGCCGCCGAAACTTGACAACGCGTCGGGGAGAACGGATGCTGATCGCATCCTGCCAACCGAGCATTTCTTCACCCCTCGCTGGGAGACAACCATGCCTGGCCGCACTACCCGTCGACGTTTCCTCACCACGGCCGCCGCCACTGCGGCGGGACTGACGATCCTCAGAAACAGCCGATCTGTTTGGGGCTACCAGGCGAACGAGAAGCTCGCCATCGCGCTCGTCGGGGCCGGCGGCCGCGGCGCGGCGAACCTGCAGGGCGTGAAGGAGGAGAACCTGGTTGCGTTCTGCGATGTTGACGAGCGGCGGGCGGCGGACACGTATGCCAAGTATCCGGATGTGAAGAAGTATGCCGACTACCGCAAGCTGCTGGACGAGATGGACCAGCGGCTCGATGCGGTGGTGGTGAGCGCGCCCAACCACATTCATGTGCCGGCGAGCGTGAAGGCCATGCGGATGGGCAAGCATGTGTATTGCGAGAAGCCGCTCGCCCACTCGGTGTATGAGGCGCGCCTGGCGGCCAAAGTGGCAGCCGAGAAAGGTGTCGCCACCCAGATGGGCACGCAGATCCACGCGACGGAAAACTACCGACGGATCGTGGAACTGATCCGCGGCGGGGCGATCGGCAAGGTCAGCCAGTGCCATTGCTGGCTCCGCGGTGGCGGAAGTGCCGGCGACCGGCCGACGGACACGCCGCCGATCCCTGCAGGTCTCGACTGGGACCTCTGGCTCGGTCCGGCCCCCGAACGTCCCTATCATCCATGCTACGTGCCTCACGACTGGCACTACTGGTGGGACTTTGGGGGGGGCGAGTTTGGAAACATGGGCTGCCATTACCTCGACCTGGCATTCTGGGCGCTCGAGCTGCGGAGCCCGAGGACCATCGAGGCCGAGGGCCCGCCGCCTCATCGGGAGAGCACGCCCGCCTGGCAACATGTCCGCTATCGGTTCGACGCCCGAGGCGACCTGCCGCCGGCCTTGCTCACGTGGACACACGGGCCCCAGAAGATGGCGGTCTTTGCCGAGCACGACTTGCCCAACTGGGCCTGGGGGGTATTTGTGGGCACGGATGGAATGCTGCTGGTCAACTACGACAAGCACCTGCTCTGGCCCGAGAAGAAGTTCGCAGGGTTCAAACCGCCGGAGCCGAGCCTGCCGCCCTCGGTGGGCCATCATCGCGAGTGGATCGATGCCTGCAAGACAGGCAGTCCCACCAGTTGCGGTTTCGACTACTCGGGGGCGGTCACCGAGACCCTGCTACTGGGCAACATTGCCTACCGCATGAGCACGAGCCTGCAGTGGGATTCGGCGGCCATGCAATTCCCGAATTGTCCCGAAGCCGATCGTCTCCTGCGGCGCGAGTATCGCGAAGGCTGGGCTGTCTGATCCCGGCAAGAAAAGCAACACGCCGCCCAGTCGGTCGCTGGGCGGCGTGTCGAACGCATCGTTTCCTGTTTCGTAGCCGATCGCGGTCTCAGAGCCGGTCACAAAAGGACCGGCTTTGGACAACCTCTTATTCGACGGGCACGAGCCGCAGCGGGATCACCAGCGTGGCAGCCTGGTAGAGGTTGCCATCGGAGCTGAACAGGGCGGGCTCCTCATAGGAAACCGTGCGGACCCGGCTGATGCTGGCCGTCTTATCGGCCGGAATGACGGGGATCTCGAGCCGCGGCATCGAGGTTTCATGGTTGGGTGTCGTCGCCGAGCTCGGAGTATCGGCCTGCGGATCGGTCTGGGGCTTCAGGGTCCGCTCGGTCTTGGGTGTCGATTCCAGCGGGGTCCAGTCGGTCGCTTCCCCCGCCTGGAAAGTCCGCTGGCTGGACGAGGGGTAGCCGGGATCCGCCGCGGCACTCTCCGTGTAGGTCGTCGTAGCGGGCGCACAGCTCGAGCAGCCGGAGTTGAGCGAGGGGGCTGCCATGCTGGCGCCGCCGCAAGGATCGCACGTGGATCCGCAGGGATCGCACGGACTGGAGCAACTCGGCTGGAACGTGGGCTGCATGAAACTCACGGGGGTGGCACCACCGTAGGCGACGGGAGTGTAGGTCGTGTAGGCTTCGCGATGCAGCCAGGGAAGCAGCGACTTCTTGACGACGGGACGATAGGTCGTTACCGGGCATCCCGTGCACGGATCCGCCGACGCGACCGGTTGATACTCCGTCCGCTCGATGCGCGAGTACTTCCAGCGATACTTCACCTCGGGGACATAGTTCACCTGCGGCACCGCGCAGGGATCGCAGGTGGGCATATAGGCGGCATACTGAGCCTGATAGAGCGGCGCGGGCGTGAGGGGGGCCGCAGCCGGAGGATTCAGGCAGTCAAACAGCCCCGCCTGGCACATGCCCGGGCAGAGCACGGCGGCCGACATGGCGGCCATTGCGACAACAACGCGTGATTTCTTGAGTTTCATTTTTCGACTCCGCAGGAAACGACCAGGACCGAAATTCAACAGACTTCAGTTCCATCATTTTGTCAAGAAGCATCCCTGCTCGGACGAAACGTTTAGTCGCTTTGGGCTCTCCTTTGGGGCTGCCGATTACGTCAACCTGTATGGGTTGCAGCAATTCCGCAGGTCCCGGCAAGTTTGACGGCGACCTTGGGCACCGGCGCCGCCAGTCCGTTTCATCGTATGGAAAGTCTAGGTCACGTTTTCCGGATAGGCGGCCCTCCCCCAAAAAAGGAACACTCCAGCCAGGCGAAGTTGCTGTCAAAGTCGGAAGGGGGGGAAGAAGCGGTTCGTCCATGGGACGCCTTGTCCGGCAAGAAGACTCTGCCCGGCGAGACGCTCTGCCCGCCGTCCGGCGGCAAGGCCTGGTACTGCCGATGGCTGAACGGATACCCCCAAGAATGCCAGCAAATCCTCGGCCTCCCTTCAGGTATTCTACGGCGGAAACATTGCCGAGGTTCAAACGCGCAATGCTCGCTGCTGTCACTGCCAGCAAGGCGGTCACGGCCGCAGCGAGGGGACGTAGATGTCGGCTTTCTGCAGGCCGTAGCGATCGATCACCTCGAAGCAGCGGGCCATATCGATCGGCTTGTCGTTGAAGTTGTTGGTGCCGAAGGAGAACCTGGCCCCCTTCTTTTTGGCGATGCGGATGAAGCGATCGTGGGGCAGGCCGCCGGCGTTGATCTCCAGGGCGACATTGTTCTTGATCGCCGCATCGACGATCGTTTCCATGCGCTGGTCGGTCCAGAGTTCGTCGTAGAGCTTCTCGACGGGTGGCGGCAGATAGGTCGGGTTGGCCAGAATCGTGATCGGCTCCGCCAGGACTCGAAGGTTGTGACGGATGTAGCGCTCCATCCACGCCTCAGGATCGTCGATCGTGTAGCCCTCAGGGATCCAGAGCTTGACGGGCCGGCTGTCGTCGTTGGGCATGGGCATGATCATGGTATCGGCGAGGACGTAGTCGAGCCGGTCGAGCAACTGCTTGGAGTGTTTTGTCATCCAGTCGCGATCGTTGACCTGGAGGCCGACGAACACCGGATACCCTGCCGCCAAATCAAGGAACTTCTGCAGGTGCTCGTCGGTTTCGATGGGCCATCCGACCCCAAGATTGTCGAGCACGCCCATGTTCACGCCGGTAACCGCCTGACGTTCGACGGCTTTCTGTACGGTCATCCCGCCCCGCAGATGGACATGGAAGTCGATCACCGGCAGGTCCATGGCGGCGTAGCGGACCAGGAGATTGGCTTTCACCCCGTATCCCTCGTCCGAGGCGCGGGGCGAGGCGGCCGGGTCGGCATCGTCGGGCAGCACGCGCAGGGCAATTTTGCGAAAGGCCACGCGGCTGCCGGCATCGTGCCCTTGAAGAGCCAGCGTTCCGTGGGCCAGCACGCTCCCGGCCAACCTCGGGGGCCGGGCCGGGGCCACGGGCTCCAGGTAGTCGACCGTCTGAACACCGTTGACCCAGACACGAACGCGACTGCCCGTCACGCAGATCCGCACCGTGAACCACTGGCCGTCAGTCACGGGGCTTTCGTAGATATTGCGGACGGAGTAGAGACTCCCCGTCCGTTTGAGCTCGGTGTACTTCCCGGCGCCGAGGTAGCTGTTGTTGATCTGCACCTCATAGCCTTTCTCGGGCCACCCGCTCTCCTGGTACTGGGTGTGGAAGTAGATGCCCGAATTGCAGTTCTTCTCCGTTCGGACCTCGGCAGTGAGTTCGAAATTGCGGAAGTCGTGGTTGCCGACGGGCCCCAGATAGAAGAGATGACTCCGCTGGCCGTCGGCGACGAGACAGCCGTCCTCGACTCGCCAGGTCGCGGCATGTTCCGAGGCCTTCCACCCTTCGAGGCCGCGGCCATCGAAGAGCTGGAGCCAGCCTGCTTCTTCCTGGGCCGACGCCGCCAGGGCCACGCCAAGGGCCAGCAGCGCGGCGGAAAGAAAGGTGGAACGCGGAAAGGGGGGCCTGGTGAAGACAGTTCGCATGGTGATACCCGTGTTCTGAAGAAGGATGTGTTGCGATCGGGATTTCGGGAAATGGTGCTTGGGATCGAACGGGCTGGGTGCATCCAGATCGACCTGCACGATTCCAGGAGATCCGGTCTCCGCCTCCGCCTCCGCTCTTGTGCGGTCGTGTTCCAGGGTACCACGGCGAAGGGGGAAGTGCGAGCGTTGCAGGAACGGGGGGGATGCCCTCACCCTGGCAGCGCAGCCTGCAAAGAGGCATCTTTTTTGCGGTTCCTCGGGCGACTATCATGGAAAGATTCGTACTTCGTTTCGATCGCGCCTTTGCAGGAGACAATCCGTGAGCAAGTCGACAACAGCGATTGCCGCTTTCGTGGCCATGGCCATGGCCGCCAGCGGCGCGTCGGCCGGTGAGTATCTCAGTGGTGTCCAGTGGGCCGAGCCGGCCGTCATCGATCCGGGCGGACCGGACAAGGCCCCCTCGGATGCCGTCGTGCTTTTCGACGGCAAAGATCTTTCGGCCTGGGACGGCGGCGAGAAGTGGACGGTTGCCGATGGGGCAATCACGGCGGGGCCAGGCACGCTGCGGAGCAAGAGCGAGTTTGGCGACTGCCAGCTCCATATCGAATGGGCGTCGGCCCCTGAAGCGGAGGGGCAGGGGCAGGGACGGAGCAACAGCGGTGTGTTTCTGATGGGGACCTACGAGGTCCAGGTTCTCGACTCCTACGAGAACACGACCTACTTTGACGGCCAGTGCGGGGCCATCTACAAGCAGCATCCGCCGCTGGTGAACGCGTGCCGCAAGCCCGGCGAGTGGCAGTCGTACGACATCATCTGGACGTGCCCGCGATTCGACAGCGAGGGCAAGCTCGTGAGCCCGGCGTTTGTAACAGTGCTCCAGAACGGCGTGCTGGTGCAAAACCATTTCCAACTGGAGGGCAACACGCCCTTCGACCGCCCGCCGAGCTACACGCCCCATGGCGACAAGGGGCCGATCACGCTCCAGTACCACGGCAACCCGGTTCGCTTCCGCAACATCTGGGTGCGGGAAGTGAAAGAGGTGGAGCACGAGCGGGTGCACGAACCGAAGGTCGTGGAGCACTGAGCCCGGCCGATTGGACGCAAGCTCGAGAACATGGCGGAGGGCGTGACGGCCGGCCCGGTCGCGCCCTCCGCCGGCTTTATGACGAGATAGCCGAGAGGCTTGACGATTCGGGTGGCGGAGGCCGATAGGCCCCTGGAGTCACGCTTTTTCCAGGGGCTCTCTTGAGAAGGCAGCGAGCGGCCCCGGACATCACTGCGGGGGCAGCGGCCGATACTCTCCCTCAGGGGAGATCTTTTCATGGAGCATTCTCAGCAGCCGGTCGATCGTCAGGCCGGCCGCTTTGGCCTCTTCACTGCCTCGCAGCCGATGCCGGAAGACCGGGCGGGCCAGTTCGTACACATCGCGCCGAGTGGCGACCGCCCGCCCCCGTAGCAAGGCCCGGGCCTTGGCCGCCGAGACCAGGGCGACCAGCCCCTGGGGGCTGATGCCGAGCTGGACCCAGGTCTCGACGAAGTCGGGGGCCAGGTCGTTGCCCGGCCGGGTGGCCCGGACCAGGGCCCAGGCGTAGCCGAGGACTTCATCGGGCATTTCGACGGCTGCGACTAGAGCCTGCCACTGGGCGAGCTGGCCAGCAGAAACCAAGGGGTTTCCCGGCAGGCTTGGCCCCGCGCCGGCTCGACGTCCGATCTCCCATTCATCGTGGCCGCCCGGATAGTCCAGCGGCAACTGCAGCAGGAAACGGTCGGTAACGGAAGCC
>CAZLWV010000045.1:0-2248 GCA_964563135.1 uncultured Planctomycetaceae bacterium | reverse complement strand
GCGACCAGGGTGAAAGGCAGAGGGAGCTGCTCGACGTGCCGCCCGTGCGCAACCTGGCGGTTGCGCATGGCACCGAGCAGAACAGCAAGGCATTTTGGCGGGGCGAGGTGGATGTCCTCGACGTAGGGGAGATTGGCAACCAGGGGGCCCGGCAGGAACTGGTAGCCGCGTCTCCCGGTCTGACAGTCCTCTCGCAGCGATTCCACGCCGGTCAGGTCGGTCGGCGCCAGATCGGGCGTGCAGGCCGCGGTGGAGAACGACAGACCCGCCAGTCCTGCCATGGCCGCGGCAAGGGTCCGTTTTCCCAGCCCCGGCCTTCCTTCCAGAAGCAGATGCCCGCCGGCGAGCAGGGCAACCAGCGCGTGCTCGACGATCTCGGGGGGCAGAACAAGTTCTTCCGCCAAGGCTTTGCGGAATTCGTCGAAGAACCGGCGGCAGTCGGCGGCGGCCGTGGTCAGTTCGGGATCTGGTTCCGGCCGGATCATGGCAGCGGGGCCCCAACAGGGGAAAGGGGCAAACATGCCCTGGAGGTGCTGATTGACCAGCTTTTCATGCTACACAACCGCCCCGGAGGCGGGAAGTGGCCAGCCAGCACCGTTCTCTTGGCATCCGGGAACCTCTCCCTCTCTGGCCGGTATGACGTGTGGTGATGGTTCAGAGTCTATCGTGGTCGCGTCCTCAGCCGGCTGTCATGCTGGACCCGCCCGGCGTTCTGCCGGAAGGCGCCGAAGCTTGGGTGGAGGTTATGCCTGGCGAGGGGGAGGAGCAGAGGGCATGAACAGGCATCAGATATCAGAGGAAGAAAGAGGCGGGGGACAGGAAAGGGAACTGGCTGGGCCGGTAAGCAACCTCATCAATGTCGGGAAGAAACAGGATCGCCATCTGGCTGCAGGTCCGCCACGGCGGCCGGGGGATGCGAAATCACGTGATCCCGCTGCGGTCCCTCCGGCTCAGCAGGCTGCGGAGTCTACTCAACATCAACCGTCACTCCACGCGCCTCTAGCGCCGGGATCTGTTCTTTGAGACATTCTGGCGTGAGCGGGTTGTCACTGACATACAGCGAATCGCCCTCTGCGCACCTTGTTTCCCTGACCAGGGAGCTGAGGTCCCGAATCTGGTTCCTGCTGCACTGTCCAGGATCGCTCCTTCCGCGGCCGGGCAGGAAAACAACGAAACCAGCAGCGTGCCCCCGGATTTCCTGTCCCCTGATTTCCTGGGGGGTTTAGGGCAAAACACTTGACACCGGTCAGCGGGCCGATTACGAAAAAAGCACCCCGGTCTCATGCCGCTTCTTCCAGATCGCTCCAACTCGCGAGTCTCCACCATGCGATCCCTGAATCTGCGTGTCATCGTCGTTCTGCTGCTTGCATTCGGCCCCGGGTTCTTTTTCGGCCATGCCCAAGCCGACGAACCTCCCGCCTTCGGCGTCATGGCCGACGTCCAGTATGGCGATCTGGACACCCAGGGAGCGCGGCATTACCGGACGGCCAGGGAGAAACTGGAGCAGTGCGCTGCCGACCTCGCGGATCGGGACCTCGCGTTCGTCATTCAGCTTGGCGATATCGTGAACGGCCACGGCAAGGACGTTGAGAAATGCTTCACTCTACCGCTTCGGAACCGGGAACGTGCTGGATTGCCTTCGGAGAGTTCTGTGCTGAAACAGGACAGCTTGATCTTGCAGCGAGTCTGTTGAAGAAACAGGGTACTGCCACCTCAAAAGCCTGGCTGGCTCTTGGGGTAGCCACCATCTTGATCAGCAATCGTGGGAAGGCGGCAGAATCCGGGGTACCCAACGACGCCAAATGACCTCCCGATTTTAGACATAAGCAAGTCACCTCCGGCGAAGCCGGTGCTTGCCCTGCCGTGCACCGCAGGGGCGAGACAACGACATTTTGCCTGTTGGCCCTTTTGCAGCTATCATGGTCGTTGGTCTCATTGGCCTTGCGTGATTCGGGGAAATACGGTTCCGATCGAAACAACCGCGTGGGCTTGCCCCGCGCTCCGGTGCGTGCATGGCCGTTATCGAAGCGCAGCGCAAGCCCACGCGGCAATCACCGTCTCACGAATCCCTCCGGGAATTCCACAAGGCCGTCTAAATAGACTTGCACGATTCCAAGAGATCCAGACTCCGCCGCCACCCTTCGGGAGGCGGCTTCAAGGAGATGGCCCATTCTGGGAATTACGCAACCCGATTTAGTTCTACTGCGCAAGGTTATGGCCACTTGCAGCGAACGAGGTCCTTCAGATA
>CAZLWV010000044.1:8226-51868 GCA_964563135.1 uncultured Planctomycetaceae bacterium | reverse complement strand
TTGCACCACTCCCCGTCGCCCAACTTTTCGCGCAACATGCAAAGGCGTTGCAAAAACCCCCGTTGACCAATGTCCACACTCAACTGGCCGCAAGGCCCCTTTCGGAGAGTGCCTCCTGCCGTTCTTGCCACATCAGGACGTCACAGCTCTCCTGAAACCTTGGCCAAAGGATTTGACGCGGGAAACACAGGACGGCTATCCTGGGTGGTAAGTGCAGCGGCAAGCGGGAGTGCTCCCGCCGCAAGCATCCATCTCAGAATAGGGGGGCCGACCTGTGAACAAGTTCCAATCTCCGCTGGGCCAGTCAGGACTCTTTTGCACCGTGGCGTTTGCTGCCGGCCTGCTCGCGGCGCTGTGCTCGCCCCTTGTCGCCGCCGAGCCTCAGCTCCGCGGTGCCTGGATGCATGCCAATTTCATCCGAACTCCCGCGGAAACTGCCGACTGTGTCGACAGGCTCCAGCGGGCCAACTTCAATGCCGTATTCCTCCTCGTCTGGTACTGGGGAGGGCAGGCCGGATTCCACAGCGAGTATTGCCCGATGCTCGAAGGGGTACAGCCCGGCCACGACCCCATGGGGGCCATGATCCAGGAGTGCCACCGGCGCAAGATCGAGGTTCATGCCTGGTTTGTCAACGGTTCCTACGGCCACCCGCAGCCGCTCCACGTCCTGGACCAGCATCCCGATTGGGCCGTCGACAGCGGCCCGAAGCCTGACCTGCTCTGGTACGACCTGGGCAAGCCCGAGGTCCGCAAGTTTCAGAGCGACCTGATGATCGAGGCCCTCACCCGATACGATCTGGACGGAATCCACTTCGACTACATCCGCTACAATGGGCCCGCGATGTGCTACTGCCGGCACTGCCAGACGGAGTTTGCCTCGCGCTACGGCTGCGGGTCGTTCGAACCCCTCCAGCGCAAGGCGTTCCCCCTGGCCGCCATGATTTCAGGCAATCCGGTGGCCGGGCCCACGACCGCCGTCGTCCTGGCCCAGTTCTCCGACGGTTCGCCGGCCATCGCCACGAACGAACTCGGCCAGGGCAAGGTCCTCCTGTTCAACTGGCATGCCCTGCGAGTATCGCCGGCCCCAGCCTTGGAAACCATCGGCCGGAGCGTGCAGAAATGGGACGCTCCTCGCGACAAGGTGTTCGTCGTCGACACCGAGCCCAACCGCGCCCGCTACGGCGACAAGGGCCCCGTTGAAGCCGCCGATGCCTTCCGAAAGCTGGGATACGAAGTGGTCCTCGCCACAGAGGAGCGACTCGACCACCTGCCGGCCGACGCTCTCGTCGTTCTACCCGACGTCTATCTGATCCCCGACGCGTTCGCCGAATCACTGGAGAAGTTCGTCCGCGGCGGCGGGCGGCTGATCGTCGTCGACGGGCCGGTCCTCTCCATCCGCAATCCTGCCATCCAGCGTGTCGTGGGAATGCAGCGGCCGGGCAAATACTTCAACCGCCTGGAAGCGGTCGTGCCGGCCGCAAAGAACGATCTTCTCCCGGCGGACGACCTTGAGATCGACCTGGCAGAACTCGGCCGCAAACAGGCCAAATGGGTCGAGTACCGCAAGTCCGGCGTGACCGAACTGGTGCGGAATGTCTACGAACGGGCCAAGCGTGTGAAGCCCCACTCGCAAGTAACAGCCGCCGTGTTCTCCTCGCTGGCCTCGGCCGAAAACGTGTATCAGGACTGGCCCGGTTGGATCCGCGAGGGAATCGTCGACTATGTGGTGCCGATGGCCTACACCACCAACAACGACGTTCTGGCCCGACAAATGGCCGAATGGGTCTCGGTCGATCCGCAACTGGAGCGAATCGTGCCGGGGCTCGGCATCTTTGCCCAGACCGAGGGGAACAAGATGTATGTGCCGCGCGACCTCGAGACGATCCTGACGCAACACGGCATGTGCATGGACCGTAAGGCCCGCGGCACGGTCTTCTTCGCGCTCGACGGCACGGCGGCCAACCCCGTGCTCCTTCTGAACGAACCGCTCATCCAGGCCCTCCGCGACGGACCATTCAAGACCCAAACACCCGCCTACCGCCCTCCGGCAAAATAGGATCTCCACGGAAACCCAACGCTTGAGCGTCCTTCCACACCGATCCGGCGCTCAAGCGAGGACGGCCGAATTGCTGCTCCCGTCCTGGCATTTTCCCTGACACGGCATACTTGGCGATTGGGGCGTCAACGCGACTTGGAGGCCGAGCCGGAAGAATTCCCTGAGAACCCCACGAATTCTTCTTGACACGATCGTTTACTTTGCTAAATTTAGTTAAGTAAACGATAGCGGAGGATCGTACGTATGACTGCTCCCCAATTGGGACGGATGCAGCTCCTGATTATGCAGGTGCTCTGGAAAATGGGCCGCGTCACGGCACGGGAAATCACCGACGAGCTCAATCAGTCCGAGCCCGTCGCGCACAGCACGGTCCAGACTCTTCTTCGCGGCCTGGAGGACAAGGGGGCGGTGGGCCACGAGGCGGACGGCAGGACGTTTGTCTTCTTCCCGCTTGTGGAGGAGGCGAACTATCGCAAGAACGTGACGAGCGATCTCGTCCAGCGGGTTTTCGGGGGCAACGTTGCCGACCTGGTTGCCCATCTGCTGAAGAACGAAAAGGTTTCGGCAAAGGAACTCAGTGAGATTCGCCGACTGATCGACCAGCGGAAGTGAGAAGCCTGAGCAGCACTGGCGAGTCACCGGTAGGCATTGGGGTATAAATATGGCGGTTCTGTGAGCGGCTTTTTGAGAGACAGGGGGTTGTTATGAGCACCGTTCTCTTTCAGGCACAGTGTTTGGACGGGGTCGCAAAAGTTGCCCAGTTCGGCGTGAACTGGATAGTCCAGTCTTCTCTGCTCCTTACCGTCGGATTCTGTATCGGCTGGCTGCTGCAAGGGCGTGGTTCGGCCGTCCAGTCGGCCGTCTACCGCACGACACTGATTGCCATACTCGTCTGTCCGCTGGTCGCCTGGACATTGGCGATGGGTGGCATTCCCGGTTGCTCCATAGATCTGCCGGCAGCCTGGGCATTTCGCAGCGCGAACGAAGCGACCACGCTTGTTGACGCGAGGCCAACGAATCAGGTCCGTAGCACGCCTGCATTCGATTCGGCCATTCCGGCTGCTGAACAGCCGTGGCCTGTCGATGGGGATCGCTTCACCGGCCGCGACGCACCCGTGTCAGCGCAGGCCCCGTTGACGAAGAGCCAGACGCCGCCCGCGTCAACCACGCAGACAGCGGCCGCCAGCGAGTCGCCAGACCTCGTCGTTCACCGTTTTGGTCTGATCGCAACGGTCTTCACCCTCGTTTGGCTGATCGTTGCCGCAAGTCTTCTGATGCGTTTGGCCGGTGCGTGGCGCCGACTCGCGAGAATTCGAAGTTCGGCTGTCGATGCGGAACCGGCCACCCTGACGACCTGCCGCCAGATCGCTGCACGACTGGAGATCACGGCGCCCGAGGTCAAGTATAGCCCCTATCTGCCGAGCCCCTGCCTGGCGGGATTGCTCCGCCCGATCGTGCTCCTGCCGGAAGACTTCGCATCCATGTCGCGTGGCGACGTACTGATCCACGAATTGGCCCATCTACGCCGCCACGACTGCCACTGGAGTCTGCTTGCACACCTGGCAATCGCCGTCTTCTTCTTCCAGCCGCTCCTCTGGATTCTTTCCCGCCGGATGAGTGCGACCGCCGAAGAGGTTTGCGACGACTACGTGGTGCAACTGGGCAGTGATCGAGGCGATTACGCCCACCGGCTCGTTCAGATCGCCGCAATGTCGGCAGCGCCCGTGGCGGCCGCGGCAGTCGGCATGGTCTCGTTCAAGTCGGTGCTTGCCAGACGAGTTATGCGAATCACCGATCCATCGCGAGGTCTCTCGACCCGGGTGGGCGCGCCGCTGCTGGCCCTGGTGATGGCCGGAGGATTGCTCATGACCATCGCCGCAGGACTGCTTGGCCTCGGGTCAGCTTCGGCCGCGGAAGAGCAAGGAAAGAGCGCGCCCGTGACGCCGGCAAGAACGGACGGGTCACAAGCCGGCACGCCTACTGCTGCATCGGGTGCCGAGTTCATGGTCCGCGGCCGGGTTCTTGACGGTGACGGCAAGCCGGTGGCCGCCGCCCATGTATCCGCGATTGCCAGAAACAAGCGCGCCAGGCAAGGGAGCGACTTCACGCCTTACAGCGAGGTGCTTGCCGAAACGGTCACCGATCCGCAAGGCAACTACGGCTTGAGCTTCGCCCGGGTCTCGCCGAAGGACTATGAACATGGAATGGTGATCGCACGCATCGACGGAAAGGGAATCGCCTGGCAGCCGTTCGACCTCGACGCAGCGCAAGCCGAGGTTTCACTCAAGCTTCCCCAGGAGGAGTTCATTCGAGGCCGGTTTGTCGACCGCGAAGGCAAGCCGGCAAGCGATGTGCGGTTTTGGGTTCGATCGGTGCAACTGAGGGTCGAGGATCAGCGGTACGTCGAAGGCGCAGACATCGATTCTCCACGCCCTCCCGCAGCCTGGCTGCCGGAAGTCAGCTCCGACGAGAATGGCCGATTCACAATCCGCGGTGTTCCGGCCGGCCACGGTGTCTATTTCCAGATCAGTGGCGACGATCGTTTCGCGCCGCAGGGAATCAGCCTGAATACCGGCGAACCGGAGGAGCGCGGCAAATACGACGGCACCTACCGTGCCCAGGTCAAGAACACGGATTCAGGGGAAGAAGCACTACTCACCCTGGCTCCGGGTCTGTTCTTCGAAGGGGTCGTGCGCTATGACGACACCCGGGAAGCGGTACCACACGCCAGGATCACGATCTGGGCCAGCCAGCAAAAATACGGCTCCATGGTCTCGGTCGCCGGGGAAACCGACGCCAACGGAAAGTACCGTATCTGCCCGCATCCGGGGATCTGGTTTGGGGTTCTGGCCTATCCGCCGGACGGCACCCCCTATCTCATCCGCCAGGTCCAGGACCTTCGCTGGGACGACAAGGATGCTACCATCAAGCAGGTCGATCTCTCGCTGCCCCGGGGCGTGCTCGTGCGGGGCAAAGTGGTTGAGTCGGGCACCGACAAGCCTGTTGTCGGTGCGTCCATTCAATATGTCCCCGAAGAGGACAATAACAGCCACGATGCCGACGATATCGTGACCGGCTGGCAGAACATCCGGCTCTCGAACGATCAGGGCCAGTTCGAGATCGGAGTGCTTCCCGGACCGGGTCGGCTGCTCGTGCACGG
This sequence comes from uncultured Planctomycetaceae bacterium, assembly GCA_964563135.1. Classification (GTDB taxonomy): domain Bacteria; phylum Planctomycetota; class Planctomycetia; order Pirellulales; family Thermoguttaceae; genus JAAYAY01. The sequence goes on along the minus strand of CAZLWV010000044.1, from coordinate 46,652 downwards.
CCCCGTCAACGAATACGTGCTCCGCCAGTCCAGCAGCCGTGAACTCTCCCGGGGGAAGCCCGGCGGCCAGCGGGTCTACGCCCATGCCATCGAGCAGCTCGACCCGGAGGTCGATTCCAAGCCAGTGGAAATGACACTCACGCTCGAGCGAAGTCCCATGATCACAGGCGAAGTCGTCGACCAGCAGGGCTCGCCGGTTGCCGAAGCGCTCGTGATCTCCCGGCTGAACATCAGGGCTTCCTGGTTGAGGTGGCGGGCCATTCCGCAAACGATCCTCGACGGGCATTTCCAGATCGGGGGACTTGCGCCGGGCGAAGAGTGTCCCATCCACTTCCTGGATCCCAAACACCAAATGGGAGCCACGGTCGTTGCCAAGGCGGGGGCGGAACCCGTGCGGGTCGTATTGGAGCCTTGCGGACAGGTCACGGCTCGATTTGTCGACTCCAAGCAGGAGCCGGTGGCTGACTTCCATCCGAGTGTGGAGATGATTCTCACACCGGGTGCCTGGCGTTATGCTGCCATGGGATCGAACTCCGACCGGTTGGCAGCCAATTCCGATTTCATTGCGAATATCGATCGCGCCAATCACTGGAAACACCGCGAGACCGACAAACAAGGCCGGATCACGCTGCCGGCGCTCATCCCCGGCGCAACGTACGGCGTGGTGACCACTCGCAACGGAAAAAGGGACTTTGCCAAGACCTTTGAAGCCAAGGCCGGCACGACGATCGACTTGGGAGACATCGTCATCGAACGGCCGAAAGACTAGTCCTTTGTCACAGTTTGGTTTTGGGTTGAGTGGCGTAGAATCGCGCGACAATCGCCGAGTTGTTCCGCAGTCTCAATCCCAATTTTCAGCCGTGGCAGAGCGCTAGTAGTCCTCTTCAAGGCTGGGTTCTGTACGACGAACCGCAAAAGAAACGTCAAGTCCCGCACAAAAGACTCCCCTGTCCCCCGACTCCCGTCCCCGCGACTCCTGACTCCTGACTCCTGACCTCCTGACTCCTGACCCCTGACCTCCTGACTCCTGACCCCTGACCTCCTCCTGCCGCTCCTCGGCCCCTTTCATTTCCCTCTTCCCACCTCGTACTCGGAGTGGGGCTGGGAGGACCTTCTGATCTCAAAACCGGGACGTTGGGCAAAGGCGGCATGCACGGCCCGGGCCCTGGCCTCATCGTAGGCACCGCGGTGGGCGTGGAGGAGATAGCGGAGCACAAGCGCGCCGCCGGTGGTGATGGTGTAGCCCTCCTGGAGACAGAAGGCGGCACCCATCCAGCCGTCCTGGCGGACGTGCCACGGCGTGGGATAGCGCGGGTTGGATGGATGGTCGAAGCAGGTGATACCCTCCACCACGGCACGGCGCTGGGCGCCCGTGCCCACCGCGATCGGGCCGCTGTAATCCATCCAACGGGCGGGCTTGCCGAAAATCGCCTCCTCCCCCTCCACTCCTTCGCTGCTGACGAGGCGACCACCGCCAAAATGGACCGAGAGCGTCTTGGCCACGCGAATGGCGAGAAAGCCAAAATTCGTCTTGCCAAGCTCCACGGAAGCTGCGCCGGTCGGCGGGCGGAGCGTGATCTGGATCTCCAGGGCGTGTTCGCCATCGTCCATGGCAATCAAGGCTGCCACGAGATCCTGCTCCATGATCTCCTTCCCGCTGCCGTCGTACCAGCCGCAGGCGGATGCCATGACCGCCTCGTCATCCCCGTCGCGGTAGGCATACCAATGCTTCTGACGCACACGGGCCTGGCTGCTGTCGCTCCAGAAGTCGGCTCCTCCCACGCTGTTGTGGGCGAGCCACACCGAGCGATGATGATCGTGGTTCTGCGCCCCGGGATGCCCCATCCGCGTCAGCGAGACGCCCGAGGGGCCGTTGAATGGATAGAAAAACGGCCGGGGATACTCGCTGCCGAAATGCCAGCCGGCCTTCTCCTGGCCATCCACCTGAAACGAAACCTGCTGCCGCGGCAGCGGCAGGATCTCGCAGCGTTTGAGGGCAAACGGCTCCTGGGCGGCAACCGCGCTGGTCAGCAGAAGCCAACCGGCCAGACAGGTTTCTAACGTGCGATGCATGGTGAGTCAAGGCGGCTAGCGCCGCAGTGGATTGCCCTGGACAGACGCAGCCCGACCTCGCCGGTTCTTCCAGATCTCTGTCGTCTCCGACAAACGCTCAGAGCGCTGCGCTGTCTTCTCGCTGCGGCTATCTGTTCCCACAGAATACCATCCTCGCCCGCGGGGGACCAGACTTCCGCTACTTGCCCCACTGCTTCAGGCCGACAACCTTCACGGGCTTGGCCGGCGACCCGGCCTCGGCGCCCGGTTCGGCCAGGACGGCAAGCGTGAGCTCGCCGGAATCGGGGGCGATGGCCTCGAAGGCGATCATGCAGGTTCCCCGGTTGGGCGAATCCCACTCGTTGCGCGGTTTGGCGGTGTCGATGATCTTCCAGGCCGCCGTTTCCGGCGCAAGAATCGTCATCGCCAGCCGGACCTTATTCTGCTCGAGCTGGATCCGTGACGCACCGGCGCTGCCCGGAGTTCCAGGTGTGATCATCCCCCAGCGCACACGGCTCCCCGGTTTCAGGCCGGTCAGTTCGTCCTGGATGAGCACGTTGCGGGTGTCGGCCAGCGCGATTCCGCGGTGAACCGAACCGGCCTGCCCCTCGTAAACGGGCGACAGGTCGGCGATCGAATGCGGCAAGGCATCATCGTCGGAGAATTCCACCATCGGGGCGCTGGCACGGGCCTTCTGGAAACCTCCGTCGATCACGAGCGTGTTATGGCCCTCGTTGCTCTGCCGGAAGATCTTCCAGCGGTCCGACCCTTGGTCGCTGCTCCACAGTCCCATGCCGCGCGACTCGATCCGGTGGTAGCCCTCAGCGCCCAGATCCATGGCCCAGCGGACGCCCTGGGCATCGAGCACAAACGACCCGATGTCCATTTGCCCGTGAGGATCGGAGGGGGAACCGGCCTTGAGGCCCACAAACGTCGCGTTCGGATCCGTCCAGGAGCTGCGGTGCACGGTGACGGGCGTCCGGCTGTTGCTCTGCCAGTGGAGTGGCATGCGGATGGCGGGACTGTCTTCAGCACCGTCCATCCACAGAAGCGCCAGCGGCAGGAGCCGGTCGCCGCCGCCCAGGGCGTCGCCGGCGCCAGCCTGGGCGATCGCCTGCCGCAGCAGTGCCCGTTCTCCCAGGAGCCAGTCGGGGCGGTTGTAGCGTGCGGCAAACCAGAACAGACACGACTCGGGATCGCGGCCGGCGCCGCCGTCGGCATAGTTGAAAAACTCACCGGAAGGGCCGCACATCAGGGCCGGATACTGGCCGGTGAGGCTGAAACCGGGAGCCTGGGTCAGTCCGAAATCGCTGCCCAACACACTCTCCAGCAGGTCGATGAGCACGACGTTGTAGCTTGTGCCATAGGACCAGTAGCCCGGGCCTTCCGGATAGCTTCCGTTGGGCTCGTAGGCGTGCATGGCGCGGGTCACGTTGTGGAGGGCGCTATGGACCGTTCGCGCGGCCAGGTCCTTCTCGTCTTCCAGCACCGCCAGCGCGCCGGCGGTGATGCCCGCGTGGCAGACCTGGCCCCAATTGTTGTGGGCGGTGACCCAGCCTTTGTGCGACGAATTGAAGGGCAGAGACACCCCCTTCTCGACGATCGCCTTGCGGATTTCGGCACGGCTGGCCTCATCCAGCTGGTCGTAGAGCCAGTCGTAGCCAATCGCCAGGCCAAAAGTCATTTCGGCCGTGTCGAGAAAGTGGCTGGGATTCCAGTCGTTGAACCGGGCGATGGCCAGCATCTCCTTCTCGCAGCGCTCTGCCAGCTGCCCGTCGCCGGTCAAGTGATAGCCCATCGAGAGGAGCACCGTACGCTTGATGCATCGCCGCGACTGGCCGAGGAGTCGGCGCCCTTCCAGCTCACGCTCAATGGGGGGCGCATCGGCCAGGAATCTCGCTTGGGCGACGACCCCGTCGGCAAGCGCCTTGCGAAGCGGGTCGCTGGCGACCGATTGGCGCAACGCTCCCAGTTCCGCCCGGTCGGCCAGCAACCGAGGATGACCGGCAGGAACCTTGTCGATCCATTGGCGGACCTCTTCCAGCGAGAGTCCGGGCGGGTAGGTGAAGGCGGCCTGGTCGGCCGCCGTCGCGGCCGCGAAGCAGACCGTCGACAGCAGCAGGAGCACAGCAGCGGTGCGGATGGAAAACATAAGCATGGGCCCTTTCCTATCGAGAATTCTGCGGGGCGCTGCAAACACAACTCCTGGTGGGGTGCGTCTCTCGCGCCGGCCATGCGGCGATCCTGACAAACACAATCCAGCCGGCCAATCTAGACAGGCGGCCCGGCAAAATCCATCGCTCGGCCCGTTAGGGGGGACGTGGCGGGCGGCAGGGAAGAGGTGGAGGCCGCGCAGCGGACAGGACATGCTGCCCAGGTAACGGGGACGAATTCCCCGTGATACCACTCCCATCGCGCTGGCCACGACCGGCACAAGACGCGACGCACTCCGGGCCAGACGCAGGCCAACAGTGGGAGGGCAGCTCGGCTGTCCGCGCGGGCACATCGCGTCAGCAGGGCAAGGAGAGGTGGATCGAGGACCTTCGAAGAGCCACGAGCCCTCTCAGCGAGCCAACAGCGGAGGGGGCCGCTTCGATCGGCCCTAAACCGTGTCTGTGGTTGACTGGAGCGGGAAGGGGTCGGCAAGCTGGAGGTAGCTGCTCCGCATGCTCGGTGTTTCCATGCAGAAAGCCGGCTGCTCAGGTGCCTGGCTCAGCGATGCCAGGCTGGCGGCCGTCACCACGCCGGTGGGACAATCTCCGTCGACCACGACGACCATGTCGATGTCCTTTTCCGCAAAGGCACGCATCATGTCGGCAAAGGGTGTGTTCTCCTTGAACGTCTCCACCCGATGAACCATGACCTTCGAAACCGGCTGGTTCGGATCGCCGGAGGACTGGAGGTACTCGGCCACGTTTTCCGCAAACACGATTCCCGCCAGCTTCTCGTTCCGGTCGACGGCCACCACGCTGGCGAGCCGCGTCTGCAGGAAGAGCGACTCCGCCGAGCCGATCGAGTCGGTCACAAGTACGCTGACCGTGCAGGGAAGCATGACATCGCGGGCGACCGTGCGCTCGAACAGACGCCCTGGGGCCGCCAGTTCCTTCCAGGCGGTTTCCTCCTCGGCAAACTGGTTGGCCTGCACCACGCAGTCGTGGCCGGAGGCCTTAGCGGCGCGGAGGGCCTGCCTCGACTTCTCCAGGATCGCCTCCGACGAGATCGTGAGCGGCTCTGCACCGCTGATGCCGATGCTGACGGTGAGCGAAACGGGCGTGTCACCCATGAGAAAGTCCTTGGCGGCAGTCTCCGTCCTCACATGCTCGGCCCAGGCGGCGGCATCGGCAATGGTGGTGCCCGGCAGGAGCACGCAGAATTGGCCCTGGCCAACATGGGCCAGGTCGGCATGGTCGTTCTCGCACAGCTCGTTCAGAAGGGCGGCGAACTGGCGGAGCACATCCTGTTGGGCCTGGGTGCCGAACTGGTAGGTCACCCGGTCCAGAAAGTCGAGCTCGATCGCGGCACAGGCGAGTTTCTCGCCCCGCGAACTGCGGCTGGAACCGGCGGCCTGCAGACGAGCATGGAAAGCGGCATAGCTCAGAAGCCCCGTCACCGGGTCGCGGCGCCGTTGCTGGCTGACACGGTGCTGGAATTCGACGGCACGCGCCCCGGCATGAAGACGCATCAGCACTTCGCCATAGACGATCGGCCGGGTGAGGAAGTCGTCGGCCCCCGCCTCCACCGCGTCGAGGAGCGGAATTGACGACTTCTCGTCGACCAGCAGGAGGGTGTAGTGCCGCCCTGACCCGTGCCGTTGCGAGACGGCCCGGCAGAGTTCAAACGCCACGTTGGGATCCGGTGCCGCGTCGACCAGGAGAAGATCGGCCGAGAGAAAATCGGCCACCTCGACCGCGCGTTCATAGTCGGCGACCTGGGTCGTTTCGTAGCCGAAGGTTGCGAGGAATCGCGACACATGGCGAAGCAGAGCCCGATCATTCGATACGATCAATACCTTCATCGCAACACCTCTTTCTCCCATCCGATCCCGCATCCTGGAGCTGAATCGATACCCGCAGCGTCCTTTTCTGCCGCTTCGACGGATTCTCGCGACAAGGCCAGACATCGACCCTCGCGGGACGCGCCGGCACATAGACGGGCCCCGCCGGGGTGATCGGCGTTTTTGTCCTCAGCACAAGTGTAGGTCAGGCCCAGGAGCCCGGAGGCGGAACCGGCACCGATTCCGCCCGCCGTCGGGGGAAATGCTATACTTGCAAGCGGGAGCCCTGTCCCTCTCTTCGTACTTTAGGGTGATTTCCAGGAGTCAAGGATTCGCAAAACGTGAAGTCGCCCCATACCATTCGCGACCAGCAGAAAACGACCACTCGGGCCAGGCGGCAGCTCGTCGCCAGCGGCGGCCCAACCGCCCTGTGAGGCTCTACCATTCGGTAAACCGACAATATGAGAACCCAAGTGATCAACGATCCGGCAGCGATCGTTCCCAGGCTCCGGCGGATTGCGGACAACGGGGACACGGAAGAGACTTGCATCGAGTCGTTTCCCTTCACGATTGGGCGAAATGGCGATTGTGACTTCCCGATCGATTCCCCCAAAGTGTCGCGCCAACATGCGGTCATCACCCGCCCGCGCGGCGGATTCCGGATCGAGGACCTGGGCAGCACCAATGGAACGTCCGTCAATGGCCAGCGGATCCAGCAGGCGGAGCTGACCGATGGCGACATCGTGGTGATCGCGGATCTCGAGTTCACCTTTTCGGCCGCCTCGCCGGCCAGCCGACGGGACACCGTGACGATGGCGATCGACGCCGCCATCTCCCAGGACGGCTCGGGAGAGACCCGACACCGCCTGGTGCGGGAGATTCGCCGGGTGCATGAGATGCTGACGCACCGCGGCGTCCGCTGCCGCGTCAGCCCGATCATGGAACTCGAATCGGGACGCCTGTTCGGTTTTCAGGCGAGCCATCCGTTTCAGGACGAATCTGTACCATCCAGCGCCGATGCCCGCGCCCTCCTGGCCACCGACAGCCGCATTGCCGAGCAGCTCTGTTATCTGAACCGGCTGATCGTGGCGGAAGAATCGCTGTGCCGGAAGGAGTCGACGAACCTGTTCCTGCGGCTTCACCAGTCGGAGATCGGGGGCGATCGGCTGCTGGAATCGTTGGAGAGCCTGGCAGAGATCCTGGCAGGGCGTCACCAACTGGTCGTCACCGTGCCGGCGGGGGCTGTCGGACTGACCTCGTATTTTGCCGAGGTCCGCAAACGCCTCGCCGAGATCGGGGCAAAGGTGGCCTACGATCATTTCGAGGCCAGCTCGGCCCAGCTCAGCCAATGGTCGATCGAGCCGCCCGATTTCGTCAGGCTGGCTCCGTCCATGACGATGGGAATCGGCCAGGACCGCCAGCGACGCTGTTTCCTCACGTCGCTGGTGGATACGGGCTCGGACCTGAAAATCCAGATGGTCGTCACCGGACTCCGGGACCGGCTCGACGTTCAGGCTTGTCAGGAACTCGGTTGCACCTTGGGAGAAGGACCCGTGTTTGGAAGCCTGCCGGTTAACACCGCCTTCAGGGACGTCAAGTTCACCCCCCCTGTTCTGGAGCTTGCCAATACCGGATGAACCTCGCGGTGCGGACGCCGTCAGGGAACGCGGCGCCCGCTGCAGATGTGCCTTTTGTCGTTTTGACCTTCAACCTTTCGATCTGGTTAACCCGTGTCGCCTGCCTCGCCACATATCGCCGATTCGATTGCCGGCTATACGCTCATCGAGCGGATTGGCGCGGGAGGCTACGGCGAGGTCTGGAAGGCGGAGGCACCCGGCGGTCTAGCCAAGGCCGTCAAGCTCGTTTACGGCTATTTTGACGACCAGCGTGCGGCCTGCGAGCGCAAGGCACTGGGCCGGATCAAAGAAGCCAGGCATCCCTTCCTGCTGTCGCTCGAGCGGATCGAGATCATCGACGGCCAGCTCGTCGTCGTGACCGAACTGGCCGATATGAGCCTCAAAGAGCGGTTCGAGAAGTGCCGGGCCGAAGGCAAGCCCGGGATCCCCCGCGACGAGCTCCTGATCTACATGGCCGACGCGGCTGATGCCCTGGACTACATGCGCGAAAGCCACGGGCTGCAGCACCTGGACGTAAAACCCGAAAACCTGCTCATCACCAGCGGACGGGTCAAGGTGGCTGATTTCGGACTGGTCAAGAGCCTTGAAGACGAGCATGTTTCGCTCCTCGGAGGCCTGACACCGCAGTACGCCCCGCCCGAACTGTTCGACGGAAATCCCAGCCCCACCAGCGATCAGTACAGCCTGGCGATCGTGTACCAGGAGATGCTGACCGGCACCCCCCCCTTCCCGGGTCGGACCGCGGCTCAACTGGCCAACCAGCATCTGCACAGCCAGCCGCAATTGAACCCGCTTCCGCCGGCAGACCGCGCCGTGGTGGCTCGTGCCCTTTCGAAAAAACCTGCCGATCGGTTCCCTCGCTGCCGGGTGATGATCGACTCGCTGTCGGCTGCCCATGGGCAACGGGCTGGTTCCCCGGCCGCGGAGGCCGTCGTCGGCGCCCAGTCACAGTTGCCCTCGACCGATACAAGCTCCCTGCGCGACAAGGAAACACATCCCCACAGCCCGGCGTCGCGGTCACATGCTGTATGCCAGCCTGTCCCGCCCGCGACTCGGACAATCGTGCTCGGCGAAGTGGTGGCGGGTGAGGACGAGGCTGGTGTGTCGAGCCTTGCACCGCTGGAACTGCCGCCGCCGACGGAACCGACGCGGCTGCTGCCAATCGAGATCACGGCGCCGGAGGATCAGTGCCTGGTGCCTAGCCTCGTGCTGGGGATCGGCGGTACCGCTGCCGACGTGCTCCGCGACCTGCGCAAGAGAATCGTCAGGGACGAAAAGTCGTTCTCCCAGGCGAATCTGGAATTGCTGCTCCTGGATACCGATTCCACCACGATCGACACCGCCTGCGGCGATCGCTGCGAGGATTCGCTGGAGTTTCGCGAAACCCTGTACCTGCCGCTGCGAACCTCGGCCGAGTACCGCGAGCAGCCCACCGACCATCTGCAGTGGCTCAGCCGACGATGGCTCTACAACATCCCGCGTTCGCTGCGAACCGAGGGGCGGCGCCCCCTTGGAAGGCTTGCCTTTGCCGACCACGCCGAACGCCTCAAGAAGCGGATCCGGGAGGCCCTTGTCGCCACGGCCGACAAGATCAAGCTCGGCCAGGACGGCAGCGGCGCCGCTCGAAAACATCTGCGAGTGGTGATCGTCTCGGCGATCGGCGGAGGGACCGGAGGCGGCATCGTTGCCGACATTGGGTACCTCATACGCCAGGTTCTCGACGAATTGACCTTTTCGTCCCCTGAGATCTGCGCGATCCTCACGCACGGCACCACGGCAAACCCGGACCAGCAGGACCTGGCGATTGCCAACGGTTATGCGTGCCTGAGCGAAGTGGAGTACTACGCGCGGGCCGGGTATCCGGGGGACCCTAGCTGCGGCTTGGCGCCTTCGAACCGGCCCGGTTTCGACCACCTCTACCTGGTCCACATGGGAGACGACCTGGAGAACCGCTCCTATACGGCGGCGGTGACCAAGGTGGCCGAATATCTCTACCTGAATGTCGCCTCGCCCGTCGGTGCGTTCTTCGATGCGGCCCGCCGCTCGGACGTGTCACCGGATTCGGTTTCCGCGGGGCCCTTGCCGCTGCGGACCTTCGGCCTGATCCAGTTCGATCCCCATCACAACGCGATCACTTCGCTGGCCGTGGAGGAACTGAGCCGCTGCGTCGTATCCGAATGGCAGGGCGGAGAGGGCTTCTTCCAGGAACTGACGGTTGATGCCTACCTGGAAGCCGAGTTGCCCGAATTGAAGGAACTGCGCGAGCGCAAGAAGAGGAAACCCAGGAGGAAGCGATCCAACTCGTCAACAGGAACCGAACACAAGACCGGACTGCGGTATCTCGTGGATCCAGACTCGCTTCACCAGGTGCTGGCGTCGGCGATCGAGCAGCAACTCGGTGGTGCTGGCGTCCACGTGTTCCGCAAGTGGATCAAGCTGGCCTCGACCCGAGGCCTCTGCGAGAAACGGGCGTTCTTGAGGGAACTCGATCGGTCGCTGGGACCGCACCGCCGCCCCGGCGACGTCAACACCGCCCCCCTCTCGGAACTCGAAACCAGCCTCGCAGCCACCAGCGCGGAACTGGCGGTGCTGGCGGTCGAATCGATCCGCGAAGTGCTCCTGCGATTGACCTCCAACCCGCAGGCCCGAATCGCAGGAGCCCAGCAGGCGGCCCAGTGGCTATGCGACCGCCTGCGGCAGTTCGAGCGGGCCGCGAGTGCCGAGTGGACGCGAATCGAGGAGAGACTGACGGCCCTCGAGAAATCGCTTCCCGAAAAGGTGACGGCCGGCGGGAACGGACTGTTCGGTCGCAAGAAGAACCGCGGGGAAACATGGATCGATTACTGCCATCTCCGGACGCACATCATCGTGGTCGAGAGTATTGCACGATTCGTGCGACGGGTAAATACGCATCTGTCCGACTACCGTGAACAGTTGAAGAACGCCCAGTTCTCGCTGAGCCGGGTGGCAAGCCAGTTCGGTTCGCAGAGTGTGTGGCTCGATGCGATCGCCAGCTCGCACGCAGATGAATCGGAAACCAGGTCGCTCTCGCAGTCCATCGGCAGGCTCATCGAATCGCACATGCCCGAGATGGTGGGCCAACTGGACCAGGCTCTCGGTGGCGAATTGATCCGCCTGGATTCATCCCTGTCGGCCGATGCCAAAGAGCCGCCGAACGTGCACCGGTTTGCCCGGGCCTTGCGCGCCAAGTCGTGGGCCGTTCTTTCCGGGGCCCTGCGGGAACTGGACCTGCCCAACCGCATGTTCTCCGCCGACACCCGCTCCGTGGGCAACATCAGCGAATTTCTCCCCGATGCCGTCCCCTTGCTGCCAAAAAGCGGTGGCGGGACACGGTTGCTGGTAGTGGCTCCGCGCTCGACCGCCGAAAAGACGGTGCGCGACGGCCTCTGCCACTGCGAGAACGGGGAGTTCTCCCTCGTGCGGGCCGGCGAGAGCGAACTGGCTCTCTGCTATGAAGTGCAGGATCTCAGTCTGCCGCTTGTTGCCGCCCGCCTGGTCGAGCATCGCGAGAACTGCATCCTGGCGGCCGGCCGGCTCCACACCCGGCTCGATGTCTCCTGGCCGGCGCGGATGACCTGGGACTGAGCGTCTGAACCGTGACCATCCCCGCAGTCTTTGCCGTTGCACAACGCCGACGACCGAGGATACTCTTCACGTGGGGTTCCGCCTGAAGCCGGCGGTGTGGATCATGGACCGGCCGCAGCTGCTCGGTACCCGGGGCACGACCACCTTCGATCCCGGCTTCAACATCGACGATCCCGATCTGCCGCCCGAGAAGCCGGTCTTGCCGCAGCGAGAATCGTTGTGCCCCCCCCTCGAGCCGTTGCCCTGGAGTCACCAGAGGCGGCCCATTCTGGCGAAGCAACACGGCCTCGCTATCTTGCCGGCACTCTGCTAGCGCGAGGCCAGCGCCCCCTGGGACTGCAGTAGAAGTCTCCTGCCGTTCAATTCCAGTGCTTTGCCCCCCTCGGCTTGCCGAAAGACCAGGGCTTCGCCTGTGACGTAGGCGTTTGTCAGGTCGCTCGACGCCTGGTAGTAGTTCTGGTCAGGACGCTCGCACCATTTTACCCCGTCTCGCCAGTCAAACACGACATCGGAAATCACGGCGTCGCCGTCAAGACGGTACGTGCCTGATTTGTTGGTCTCGTACTCGAAGTCCTCGCAGCGCAGTGTGAAGTGGAACGAGATGCTCCCGCTCGGCGACAGAGTCGCTCGTTCCTCGTAGGTGAGGCTGCGTTCCCGGTCGGAACTGCACCAGGTGTTCTGATAGACGCCGGTGACATCCCCTGCCGACAGTTCTCTTCCGTTACGAGTTTCGCAACCGCTCGATCCCAACAAGGCGAGCAGCAAGATTGGAATTGCCTGTTTCACGGGTCAGCTCCATTCAGGGTAGGTGGTTCACAAAAAAGCATAGCATTCATTTCACCCGGGCAGACGCCTGCCGGGTGGCCGTAATGCCCGCACTGCTGCCAGTTCTCCCATCGGAATAGTGCCCAGATCGGGTCGCTAAAGACGTTACACCGGGGTTACCACGTCTGGTACCCGCCGCAAGTCCCGTGAGTGGAAAGGGCACGACAGGCAGACATGGCTGCCACGTGCATTCTCGTGGATTCAAGAACAGAGAAACCCACGTTATCCGAACTGTCGGTACATTCGTCACACGCCCCAGGCAGCAGTTGAGACTGCATCACACCGCGAATGTCCTATCGGCTCCGTCGTGGGTGCCGCGCGGGGCTGGCCGGCGTTATCTGCTCACCCGCAGGGTGAGCGAAGAGGAGTGGAATCGCCTTTGCCAGCACGAAAGGACCAGCCTTGCTGCTGGAGGCGAGGACTTCAAAAGGCGGCCGGAGAAGCGACTCCGAGGCCTGCCCGCATCGGCCGAAGAGCGGTTTGAGGTACCCATCCGACCGGTCCTCAGTTCGCCTTGGCCGCCGGTTCCACCTGCACGGCCAGATTGAGGCGGGCCTTTTTGTTCACCTGCCCGACGAGCCGGGAAAGCTGCTGGATCAGGTCCATCCGGGCCTGGGTATCGGTGATCTGCTTCTGCAGGGCGGGAATCACCTGGCCCGTCAGGACGCTCAGCCGCTGAACTCGGGCATTGCGCAGCGGTACTGTCTTGGCGACCGGCGCCGCCAGCCATTTTTGGATCTCCACGGCCTCCCCCTGGGCGCCGGCAAACTGCTTGCTCAGGGCAACGGCATGTTTCCTCGTGGAAATGCTCAGGGCGTCCAGCGTTGATTTGGAGAAATCGCTCGTCTTTCCCTGGCCGGTTTCGATCTCGGGAGAGACTTCCAGATCCGCATTCTTCCCTCTCATGCGCAGAGCCAAGCAGATCTTGACGCCCGCGTATTGCGTCAACAGGATCTCCACGGGCTTTCCCATGCGGATAGCACCGTCGGCAGGCTGCATGTCGTAAGGCGTGCCAAGATCGGTGATGCCCTGAACCTGTGCCACAATCTCCTTCCCTTCGGCGTTCTCGGCAAGGGTCATGAACATCGATGATCGCTCGAGATCCAGTACGATGGATTTTGGCGCGCCCGCAACCGCCGTGCTCGGCGGTGTCCCCGTCGCTGCTCCCGCAGCCTCTGTGGCCGGTGCTGAAACTGCAGGCGTCGCAACCGGCGGAGCGGTTGGATTGCCCGCCGCCGAGAATGGATCTGCCGCTCCGGGCGTTGAAACAGCCGGCACAGCCATCGGCGTGGCCGGCTGCGAGGCAGTCGCTTCGAATGGATTGGGCGGATTCCCGGGCGACTTGGCGGAGGTGTCCGGCGAGGCGGCTGGCGGCTGCACATCCGCGCTGGGAACCGGGTTGACCGGCGCCGACCCTGACGCGGTCGCGGGTGCGGCATCCAGATCGGCCATGGCGGGCTGGCCGCCTGCGGAAACCGACGCGGCTTCGAGAGTCCCGTTTTTCTTCGACGTCTCGGCAACACCTTGCAGGCTTGCCGCGGCACGATCGGTCGCCACCTGCGGTGGATTCTTCCCGCGCGACAACATCAGGAGCACAAGGCAGGCCACACCCAGGCCGATCGCAGCGCCGACGACAATTGGGCCCAGCGGGAAGCCCGATCGCGACAGCCGACCAGGCCGCCCTTCGCCATCGGCCGCAAGCTGAGTGCTGGGGGTGGGTGAGGCGGCCATTCCGAGCGAGGCCGGTTGCCTGGGCACCACTCGCAAACTGGCCGGCACACTGCTTGGCGGGGCTGACGCGGGGCACGGGCAAACGTTTGTACCCGCTTCCGTGCCCTCAAGGGCCGACTTCAACTTCTCATCATAAGCCTGTTTCTTCTCCGGCCGCAGCAGGCACACACCGGCCTGAGAGAGCTCCTTGAGCAATCGCTGCGACTCCGCCGCATGGGGGCCAATTGTGAACGACTTCACGTGCGCCATCCGCTGGTCGAGCCCGTTCTGGATCACGTCGTCGCTCGACTCGAACAGGGGAATTCCCAGCAGCCGGTAATGGTTCGGTGGCTGCTCCTCCACCGGGATTCCCAACCAGGCGTGATAGGCGTTGAACTGTTTCGGCATGGTGACCCGTCAGTTTGAACCCGAACTGCCAGCCTGCAACAGACTCATGTGCTTCTGCAGTTCCTCCGCTTCAAGCACCGTGTCGTAAACGGCCACCTCGTCCAGCTCACCTGACCAAGGATAGGCGTGCGCGCCGGTGTAGTCAAACCCTTTTCCGATTCCCAGGCGGCTTGTGGGGGGGACCCCCGGAACCTCGAACTCGGTGAGCGCTCGATGCAGTTCCCCCTCGCCGCCCGTCAGGTCGGCGACGAAGGCGTTGACAACGGTTGACGTTCCACCCGCCTTGAATGTTACGGCCACATAGTACCAGTGCTCCGGGGTGAGCACCGTTCCCATCTCCACCCAGTCTGCCTCACCGTCCAGCAGGAGACTCAAGTGGCCTTTGCCCACGGCCGCCACATAGAACCCGCACTCGCGGTTGCCCTCCCGGGTTGCCACGGCCAGAGCCACGGTCTCGTCGCCGGCATCGTCGGGAACCCGGTACTGCAGAAGCAGTTCCATCGTCATACTCGGGGGAGGACGGAATTGGGCTTCCGACTGCAGGGCCGTGCCATTCTCATTGCCCCCCTGCGGCTCCCGGTGGACGTGAATTGCCTCGGTCGTCAGATCCAGACCGCGAGCCGTGTAATCAATCGATCCGCGTCCCCGTCCGCCGACCATCACGGCCTCCGTCAGGTGGACCGCACCCCGCTTGTCCTGGCATTTCTCGAGGCGGCTCGTTCCCTCAAACGTGTAGTGATGGATCAAACGTGGATGATTCGCCACGACCTCCCGCATTCGGGCCACCGAATGACTTGGGTCGCGATCAGGCAGGGCCAGCACGAATCGCCCGCGAGCAGCCTGAATCGGTTCTGGGGGAGGAGGTGAACCCGGCATCCATCGGACCGCTTCTCCCTTTTTGACTTCTGTCACCGTCTCTTGGACTACGCCGTTCTGCGGATGGACCTGCCGGATCTGGGCCGTTCCATTGAGGCTGTGGATCTCAACGGCGTCTTTGGCGACAGAGACTCCGACCATCCCACCGGCGGGCTCGATCGTCGCACCCCCGGCCTGGATGACAAAATCCGGCTTCTCCGAGGCAATGATTGCGATCCGTCCCGAGTCGAGCTCGATTCGCCCCCCAGGAGAATATCGCAGCGAGGATGGCCCCTCCACCAGGATTCGAGTCTCCCGAGGGTGGGAGATTTCGACCACGCCCCGTTCCAGCACAAGCAGCCGGCCCATCGGGATTTCCTGGCCGATGGCCGGCGGCGCGGAGCCGGCTCCCCAGCGGGGCTGGACTCCGCCCGTAAGCCTCGCCGCAGCGACGGCAACGGGTGGGGCAGGGGCGGCGGACCGTTTCCGCTGGGGCATGATGCGATAGGCCAGCACGAGCAAGGTGATCGCGGCAATCGCGGAGATGCAGAAGCCGATCAGGCGCAGCCGCGATCTTTGGTCCGGCCGCGGGCGAGCGACTGCCGGTGCGCGAATCCGCAGGCCTTTGCCCTCAGCAGACGGAGCTGCCAGCTCGGGCATCTCGCCCGCCATGGCTTGATGCCAATGCAATTCGCCGTGCAGGTGCATGTAGAGCAGGTAGAACTGGCGCGCCTCGGGGGAGGCGATCAGAAGCTGCTCGAGCTGCTCCGTATCGCGATCGGACAGCTCCCCATCGCATGCGGCCGCAACGAGGTCCTGGAGATCCTGGGGGATGCCGCCTTCAGGCCGGCTCATCGGCGTTCCTCCGTGGCCAGGGTTCGCTGAATGCATTCCAGCAAGGTCATGCGGATGCGGTGCAGGCTCTTTCGCGTGCCCTGAACGCTTCTGCCGCTTGCCTCCGCCAGCCGCCGGGTGGTCGCCCCTGGCTGATAGCGCCGAAGCACGAGCGTCCGGTCGACCTCCCGCAGTTTCGTGAGGCATCCCTCGAGTGCGTCGCGACGATCATCGAATTGGTCGGCCAGCGTCTCCGCCTCGTCCGCCAAAGTCTCCACCAGCTCGCTGCTGAAGATTCGCCGCTCACGAGCGATTCTCTCCCGGCATTTGAGCACTTCGAAATACGCTACCCGGCAAGCCCAGCTTTCAAACGAGGTGCCCGGCTGGTATTCGTCAAACTTCCTCCAGAGAACGACGTTGGTCTCCTGGAGGATCTCCTCCGCATCGGCCGCGTTATGAATCAGCCCCAGCACGTAAAGGAAGACCTTTCGTTGGCAACGCCCGAGAAGCCGGGCAAACGCCTCCCCCTTCCGGTCCGAATTCCTGTCTGAATCGTTCACGGTCGCTACTCCCGCCTGCCTCGCCACCGCTCGGTGATTCCCACGTCCGTCCAACGCCCCGCATTCTACCCTCCGAGAACGACTTCTGCGATCCTTCGGTTGCGACAAAACCGGGGCGGTCAGTCGATACTCCCGGCCGGATCAGCCGGTGGCGGCAGCAGCACAAGCCAGTTGCACCCGTCCTGTTCGTTCGCAGTCGAGCACAACCCCAAGAACACCAACAGCCCGGCTGCACGAGGCAACTGGGCTGGGTGGCGTATGCTCAACTCTCGCAGCAGTATCGGCAGCGAGCCGGCGGCAGCTACTCTTCCTCTTCCTTGAGCTGTGCCGCCTTGATGATTTCCTGCTGGACGTTCGGGGGCACGATGTCGTAATGGCTGAAGTCGATCGTGTAGCTTCCCTGTCCGCCGGTCACGCTGGCCAGCGTGCGGTTGTAGGTCATGACCTCTGCCAGGGGAACCTCGGCGATTACCGTCTGCATGCCGCCGCCGGCTGAAGTGATGCCCAGCGGACGGCCGCGGCGGCTCGACATGTCGCTGTTGATATCGCCAACCTTGGCCGCAGGCACGGTGATCTCGATCTTGACGATCGGTTCGAGCAAGGCAGGTTTCGCCTGCTGAAACACGTTCCTGAAGGCCATCGACGCGGCCGTCTTGAACGCCTGCTCGTTGCTGTCAACCGGATGGTCCTTGCCGAAGTGGACTTCCACGCACACGTTCTGGACACGGTAGCCGGCGATCACGCCCCGCTCCAGCCGGTCCCGGAAGCCCTTCTCAACGGCCGGCATGAAGTTGCTCGGGATCGTGCCGCCAACGATCGAGTCGATCCAGAGGAAGTTGTTGGCCGCGTCGTAGTGAGGCACTTTCATCGAGGGGAAGTTTTCCTTGGTCGCATATTCCTCAATGTTCGTGCCCGAGGGGAGCGGGAACATGCGGATGTGCACTTCCGCAAACTGGCCGCTGCCGCCGCTCTGCTTCTTGTGGCGATAGTGCCCCTCGGCCTTGGATTGCACGGTTTCACGATAGGGAATCTTGGGCGGCTTGGTATCGACCTCGACCTTGTCACGCCGCTTGAGACGCTCCTGCAGGATCTGCAGGTGCAGCTCGCTCATACCGGTGATGACAGTTTCCTTGGTCTGTGCGTCAAGTTCGCGACGGAACGTCGGATCCTCTTCCACGAGCTTCTGAAGGGCCCCGGACAGCTTGGTCTGGTCGTTGCGGCTCTTGGGCGTAACCGCCAGCCCCACCATGGGAGTCGGAAACTTGAGGGCCGGCATCGTCAGCTCGCCCAGGGTCATGCCGGTGTGGAGGTCCTCCATCTTGACGACAGCCACGATGGAGCCGGCGATCGCATCATCGACCGGCGAGGTCTCGCTGGCCTGGAGTTCCAGGAGCTGGGCGATCTTCAGCCCTTTGCGGACGCCGGTGGCCGGCACGGTCGAGTCCTTTTTGAGCGTGCCCGACAACACGCGGATGAAACTCAACTTCTGCACGAACGGGTCGACGCGGGTCTTGAAGACCTGGGCAACCAGCGGCCCGGCGGGATCCGCCACCACCTCCACCTCTTCTCCCTCGGCGTTCTTCGCCTTCCGCCGCAGCGCGGCAGGAGGCAGCGCGCACATGGCCATGGCATCGAGCAGCTCGGTGAGCCCCACGCCGGTCTTGCCCGACGCGCACACGATGGGGATCAGTCCCCCTTCGGTAATGGCCTGAACCAGGAGCTTCGAAAGCTGCTCGCTGGTCGGCATGGTGCCTTCCAGGTAGGCCTCCATCATCGCCTCGTCGGCCATCACGATGGACTCGATGAGCGATTCGTGGATTTCGGCGGGATCGACGACGGCCCCGGAGCTGTCGCCGGCGGGTGTCAGGGTGCTGGCCACGCCCGAGAACTTGCCGCCGAGGCCGATCGGAATATTGAGCAGCACGCATTCCGAACCGAAAACTTCCTGGATCGACTCCACCAGCGTGGGAAAATCAACGTTCTCGGAATCGAGCTTGTTGATGATGATCATCCGGCCCAGGCCCAGGTTCTTGGCCTCGGCAAACACGCGGCGGGTGTTGACCTCGATCCCGGATGCGGCATTGATCACGATCGCCGCCGTATCGACACCGTACAGGGCGCTGATCGTCTGTCCCAGAAAGTCCGGGTAACCCGGCGTGTCGATCATGTTGAATCGCTTGCCGCCGTGCTCGAAGTGCGTCACCGTCGCTTCGATCGTGTACTTGTGGTGTTTTTCCTCTTCGTCGAAGTCGCAGACGCTCGTGCCTTCATCGACGCTTCCCTGGCGATTGAGGGTACCGGTCTTGTGGAGGAGGGTGTCGACAAGCGTTGTCTTTCCAGCCGACCCGTGACCACAGAGCGCGATATTGCGGATATCCTCGACTTTGTACTTCGCCATCGACTGTTTTCCTCTTAATGCAGCGTGAAAGTCCCGTTTCGTTGTTTCAGGACAACCGTCTCGCTCCGTCCTGATGTGGCTTCGTCACGCAGGGGGCGACGACGGCTGCCAGAGCCGTTTTTCATGTCCGAGGCCGCCCCGCCGTTCCGAGCAGGAGGCCTCTCGTGTGGTTCTCGGACAGATCCTTACCCTCCGACTACCTGCAATGCCTCCGTGAGATCGATCGTTGCCTCGTACAGCGCCCGGCCTATGATACAACCTGCCAACCGGGCCTCCGCCAGGCGGCGCACGTCGTCCACCGTGGTCACACCGCCGGACGCGACGACCGGCAGGTCGACCGACCTCTGCAGCTCTGCCATGGCCTCAATGTTCGGACCGGCCATCATCCCGTCCGTGGCAATATCCGTGTAAACAATGGCCGCAATGGGTTCGCCCTCGAACTGGCGAGCCAGGGCAAGCGCGGAGGTCGTGCTCGTCTCGAGCCAGCCATCTGTGGCGACCATGCCGCCCCGCGCGTCGATCCCCAGAACGAGCCGATTCGGAAACTCCCGGCAGACCTGGCGAAACCAGTCGGGTTCCTTCAAAGCTCGGGTTCCCACGACCAGCCTCGCCAGCCCGATTTCGAGGAGCTCTGCAATCTTCTCGCGGCTGCGGACTCCTCCCCCCAATTCGCAGGGGACATCCACCTCCTCGACAATCGCGCGAACCGTTGTCAGATTCGCCGAACTCCCAGCCCTGGCGGCATCCAGATCGACCAGATGGAGATACTTGCCACCTTGCTCGGTCCATTTTCGGGCCATGGCAACCGGGTCTTCGCCAAACACCGTCTCCTGCGCATAATCACCCTGACGGAGGCGTACGCATTTACCGCCACGAAGATCGATTGCCGGCCAGATTTCCACTCCCAGGCCTCTCCGACACACCGAGGCTGACGACGGACGAAACGCGTAATATGACACAGGGAGGGGCCGTTGGCAAGGCTCCGAAACCTGTCCCGGAACCACAAAGCAGGTTCCCGCAAGAGGATAAGCAGGCACCAACCTGCAAATCGGCGATCAGGAAGCCCTGTCAAACTGGCAATCTCCCGCCGGCATGCGGACAGACGCGATCACCGGCTCCGCCAGCGGCCCTAATGCATCCCCGAGCCACCGGAAAGCTGCTTGACCAGGTCACCAACGACGGCCTTCGCGTCACCGAAGAGCATGAACGTCTTGTCCTGGAAGTAAAGCTCGTTGTCGATCCCTGCGAAGCCCGGGTTCTTGCTGCGCTTGATCGCAAACACCGCCCGGGCCTTGTCGGCGTCGATGATCGGCATGCCGTAGATCGGCGTGCTCTTGTCGTAACGGGCGGCAGGGTTCACCACGTCGTTGGCCCCGATCACCAGCGCGACGTCGGTCTGCGGCATGTCGGGGTTGATCTCGTCCATCTCGATCAGATCGGTGTAGGGAATCTCCGCCTCCGCCAGAAGCACATTCATGTGCCCCGGCATTCGCCCGGCGACGGGATGAATGGCGAATTTCACCTGGATTCCCCGTTTCGTCAGCTCGTGGTACAGATCGCGAACACGGTGCTGGGCCTGGGCCACGGCCAGTCCGTAACCCGGTATAATGACGACCGAGTTGGCCTGTTCGAGTACCTGGGCGGCGCCCTCGATCGTCTCCGCCTTGTAGACTCGCTCTTCCTTGCCGGCCGCGGCGGCCTTGACCTGGCCGAAGGCCCCAAAGAGAACGTTGGTGAACGACCGGTTCATCGCCCGGCACATGATGATCGACAGGATCAAACCGCTCGAACCGTCCAGGGCACCGGCGGTGATCAAGAGTTTGTTGTCGAGCACAAAACCCATGGCCACGGCCGAAAGGCCCGCGTAAGAGTTGAGGATCGAGATCACCGTCGGCATGTCCGCCCCACCGATCGGGATGATCAACAGCACGCCGAACGTCAACGCCATGAGAATCAGCAGCACGAATCCGACAGGCGCCAGGGCGCCGGTCGGGAAGAGCACCAGCAGCAGCCCGATGAGCACCGCCGAAACCAGCAGCCCGATGTTCCCCACATTCTGATACGGATAGGTCACCGGCCGCTGCGGGATCCACCGGATTTCTTGGAGTTTGCCGGCGGCCATCAGACTGCCCGTGAGGGTCACAAAACCCAGAATGACCTCGGCCACGATGGCAGTCATGCGGAAGGCCGTCAGTTGCTCATGTCCTTCCCCGAGCCAGAGGAAGTACTTGGCCGTACCGACCAGGCCGGCTGCCAGCCCGCCGAACGCGTGGGAAAGAGCCGTTCGTTGCGGTACCGCCGTCAACGGCACCCGCGACAGTGGAACGCCCACCGCAAAGCCGGCCACGATCGCCAGCACGATCCACCAGTGATGGATGATACCCGGCTGGAACCAGGTGGCCAGCACTGCCAGCGCCATCGCCACCACGCCCGCAAGGACCGCGCGACGGGCGGTCTTCGGATCGTTCATCCAGTGGAGCGAAAAAACAAACAGCCCCGTCGCCACCAGATACGCGAGTTGCACCAGAGCACTGCTCATGATTTGGCCTCCCCGCGATTCTGCTTGAACATCTTCAGCATCCGGTCAGTGATCAGGAAGCCGCTGACGATGTTCGTCATCGAGGCAAACAGGGCGACCGCTCCCAGGCAGCGAATCGGCAGGGGATAATCGCTGCCGGTGACAATGATCGACCCCACCACCGCAATCGCGGAGATGGCATTGGTGATCGACATCAGGGGAGTGTGAAGCAGCCGCGAAACCCGGGCGACCACCCCAAGGCCGATAAAGGTTGCCAGAAGCAGCACAAAGACCATGGACCACGAGTCGGGAGCTGTCTGGTCGTGCCCCGCCGTTGGGGAGGTTGCTGTCTCGACGGCACTCGTCGACGAGTTCGGACTCGGAGCGGGGGGCGAGGCCCCGAAGACCGCGGGCCCGGCGGCAAGAACCGCGCTGAGCACTGCCGTCCCAAGAAAGAGAGCGACCAAGCGTTGCATCATTCCTACACCATCTGAGAGGGCGAACAAGAGAACCAGAGCCCGACCGCGGACAACGACATTCCACGCATCCAGCCGTTCAGGTACCCGGATTGCCGACAGAAAGCAGGCAATCCTGGGCCGCCAACAAAACTCGTCCTGGTCGCTCAAAGTCTCCGTGCCCATCCGAGCTATCGCGAACCGCCGAGCTTTTCAACTGTACCTCATTTGGCCGGAATGTTATCGAAATCTCGATTATTGCCACCCGAGAGTTCTCTGGTCAATCCCCTTCGTTACATACATTGGGGGGCGAGGCGAACAGCGTTCCGTGATGCACACATACCTCGCTTCCTGACACGACGCGGCTGGCGGACTCCACCAGTCGCCAGTGAGCCGCGCCCGCTCACAGTCGGGCAAAGTTTCTCAGAACCTTGAGCCCGTCGGCTTGGCTCTTCTCGGGGTGGAACTGGGTAGCGAACAGATTGTCGTGCCAGACCATGGCGCAGAACGGCTTGTGATACTCAGCCTGGACGGCCACGATTCCTTCGTCCTCCGGGACAACGTAGTACGAGTGCACAAAATAGAAGTGGCTCCCATCTTCGATCCCCTCAAGCACCGGGGCGTGTCGGCGAACGATCGCCCGATTCCAGCCCATGTGGGGAACGCTGTACTGCGGGGGAAGCTGGAATCGAACGACTTCGCCCTTCAGCACCCCAAGACCGGCATGCTCGCCGTTCTCATAGCTGCGTTCGAACAGCAACTGGAGGCCCAGGCAGATCCCCAGAAACGGCTTGCCCGAGTCGATCGCCCGGAGGATCGAATTGGTCAACCCGAGCCGATTCAATTCGGCAATCGCATCCTCGAAGGCCCCGACACCTGGGAGCACAACCTTGTCGGCACTGCGGACCTCCGCCGGGTCCCTGGTAACGATGGCCCCATACCCGACCTTCTCGAAACCCTTCTGCACACTGCGAAGGTTGCCCATTCCATAGTCAATAATCGCGATCATAGACAGGGCGTGCTGTTGAAGGGGTGCAATAGCGAAAAACCTATCTGCCAACCGAGACGTACCGACAAGGGTGCGGGTTCGCGCACGCCGGGATCGCTCGCAAACAGACAGACAGCCAGCCGCGGAGCGGCCTGCCGCGACGGGCTCGGATGGACCGATTCTGTCGGGCGGCTCATACTCCGCTGCCGACGGGTGTCTTCTTCCGGGCGGTGATTACCTCCCGCTCGATACTGGGCGGGAGACGCCGGTAACGGGCGAATTCGAGCGTGAACGTGCCCTGTCCCTGGGTCATACTCCGCAGGTCGGTCGAATAGCCAAACGTCTCTGCCAGCGGCACCTCGCCTTCGATTCTTGCCGTCGCACCGCTCATCGACGTGGCAGTGACCATGCCCCGGCGGGCCGTCAGGTCTCCCACCACGGAGCCCTGGAAACTGCCGGGACACTCGATTTCGATGTTCATTACCGGCTCCAGCAGAACGGGTTTCGTTCGCGGGAACACCTCCCGCATGGTGGTCGCAGCGCACGTCTGGAAGGCCAGATCCGAGCTGTCGACCTCGTGGTACGAGCCGTCCTCGAGGATGACATGCAATCCCACGACCGGGTAGCCGGCCACGGGGCCCTTGACGATCCCGGCGCGAAAACCCTTTTCCACCGCCGGAATGTATTGCCTGGGGATTCGGCCGCCGGTCACCGTATCTTCGAACAGAAATGTCTCTTCGTGGGACTCGTCGAGCGGCAGCATCTTCCCGACGATGTGGGCGAACTGGCCCGAGCCGCCGGTCTGTTTCTTGTGGCGAACGTCGAACTTCGTCTCCTGGGTCGGCGCCTCGCGATAATTCACCTTGGGCTGCCCCACCTCGACCCGCACCTTGTGTTCGCGGAGGATGCGTTCTACGTAGATCTCCAGGTGCAGCTCGCCCATGCCGGCAATCAGGATCTCACCGGTCTCCTCATCGCTCGAAATCCGCAGGGTTGGGTCCTCACGGCGAAAGCGGTGGAGAGCCTTCGACAAGCGGTCCGCGCCGTCCCGGTCCACCGGAGCGATGGCCATCTGAATCACCGGCTCGGGAACGAACATGCTCTGGAGCGTGCAGTAAGGGTACTCCGAAGCGTAGGTGTCGCCACTGGCGCAGTCGACGCCCAGCACCGCCACGATATCCCCCGCCACGGCTTCGCTGATGTCTTCGCGTTGGTCAGCGTGCATGCGGACGATTCGACTGAATCGCTCCTTGCGGCCCGTACGCTGGTTGTAGTACGACTCGCCCTTGGCGAACCGTCCCTGGTAGATCCGCATGAACGTCAGGGCCCCGTAGGGATCCTCGACGATCTTGAAGGCCATGGCCACCGTCGGCAGGTCTTCCGACGCGCTGAGGTCGATCCTGGTTTCCGCTTCGTCGTGCGCAAAGGCGTAGTATTCGCGATCCAGCGGCGAAGGGAGATAGCGGACCACCGCGTCCAGCAGCGGCTGCACACCCTTGTTGCGATAGGCCGTGCCCAGGAAAACCGGTGTCATCTGCTCCTCCTGGACGGCCTGGCGAACGACCTGATGAATCAGCGATTCCGGCACCTCCTCCTCCGCCAGCAGGATCTCCATGAGCTCATCGCTGAACATCGCCAGGGCCTCGAGCAACTCCTGGCGAGCGTGGGCCACCTCTTCCAGCATCGCTTCCGGCACGTCCTCGTAGCGCACGCTTTCCCCGCACTCCCCGTCGAAGTAGCAGGCCTTTCGGGTGATCAGGTCGACTACCCCTTCGAAGTTGGCTTCCGATCCGATCGGCCGTTGCATGAGCACTGCGTCGCAGGCGAGTTTCTCCCGTAGCTGGCGGACCACCGAATCCGGGTTGGCCCCTATGCGGTCCATCTTGTTGATGAACGCCAGGCGTGGAACGTGGTAGCGCTGCATCTGCCGATCGATCGTGATCGACTGGGCCTGGACGCCCCCCACGGCGCAGAGCACGAGCACGGCCCCGTCGAGAACCCGCAGACTGCGTTCGACTTCGACCGTGAAATCGACGTGCCCCGGCGTGTCGATCAGGTTGATGATGGCATCATTCCACTGGACGGACGTGGCTGCACTGGTGATCGTGATACCGCGCTCCTTCTCCAGTTCCATGTGGTCCATGGTGGCGCCTTCGCCGCGGACCTCCTGGACACGATGGATCCGTCCCGTGTAGTAGAGAATGCGCTCACTCAGCGTCGTCTTGCCCGAGTCGATGTGCGCCGAAATACCGATATTCCGCAGGTTTGCCAGTGAATTTCGCATGGTCATATCAAACAGTGGGCGGGAACTGACGACAACGTTCCGACTCGTCGCGCCAGGGATCCGCCTGAAGCTTAAGGAAGTTGCCCTCTAAATCGGGTTGCGCAATTCCAGGAATGGGCCATCTCCTTCAGGCCGCCTCCCAAGGGTGGCGGCGGAGTCTGGATCTCTTGGAATCGTGCAAGTCTATTTGGACCCCTCTCAGAACCGTCGAGCCCTGTATTATATCATGGCGGCCGAACGAGCTCTACCGGAAAACAACGCCGGACGGCAAACTTCCCGGACTTCTGCCGCACAGTTACCCCCACCGGCGGCTGGATTGTGCACGCCGCCCCAAGGGCGAGGCAGAGGCACGCCTTTTGGGCGGACCAGACTTGCACGCTCGGCACATGGCAGTCCTCCCGGCGCCAGAGAGGCCGGCCCCAGGCGGCGACTGGCGGATGGCCGAACGGAGCGCCCGAGGTTAAACTGGCCAAGGGGCAACTCAGAGGCCAGTTCGCCGCTATCCTTTGTGGCAGCGAGCAGGGTGAGGACCTGCCGAACGCAAAGTCCTTCGCAAGGCATTCCTCAGCACGACGCGCTCCAGGTTGGACACGCTCGGGCCCTGTCAGATTCACCAACTTTCGCGGGCTTTGCGGCCTTTCAGCCCATGCACCTGATCCGTATCAACCGAGAACCTTCGCGGCGCCAACTCGCCGTTTTTGCCCTTGGCTGGCTGCTCAGCCTCGGCGCGATCGGCTGGTTGTTTCCCCTTGAACTGGGCGACTTGAGGCTGCGAGACCTCTGCTGGACCGTTGCGGTGATTGTCCCTGCGGTCGGGTTGGCCGTTCCGGGATTCCTCCGATGGGTCTATCTGGCCTGTGCCTGCACGGCCTTTCCCATCGGTCTCGTTGTTTCCTATGCCGCGCTTGCCGCCATGTACTATGCCGTGCTGACGCCGGTCGGTCTGGTCCTGAGGCTCCGCGGTTACGACCCGCTCATGCGACGGTTCGAGCCGGAGGCGGAATCCTACTGGATCCCGCGCAAACCCCCGACCGAGCCGGCCCGCTACTTGCGCCAGTTCTGAAAACTGGCAGACTTTGCCCTGCATGCGCCAGAGAGTTCCTGTGTCCGACACAAGCCACCACCACCAAGCCGATCCCTCGAGTCAGTTCCAGCGCCAGGCCGACGAAAGCCAGCCCGGACTCCTGGCGGAATTTGTCGACTTCCTCCGCTGCAACAAGAAGTGGTGGTTGGTCCCCATCCTCGTCACGCTGGCCCTGTTTGGCGCGCTGGTCTTCCTCTCAAGCACCACGGCCTTGCCCTGGATCTACGCAATCTTTTGAGGGCCGGTCTCCCCAACGTCGAATCTCCGTCAGTTCTCAACCTCAGGCTTCTCAGGCTTCTCAGGCTTGGGAACATTCACGGTAATCTTGCGGACTTCTTTGACCTCGTCGTAAAGTCCCTTGGAATCCCAGGTAAGCGTCAGGGTGAAGATTTGGGGCTGGTCGTTTGGCTCCAGGTCGGTTGGTACTCGCCACGAGTACCCGCACAAACCGCCTCATCCAAAGGGCATCGTGCCCTCGGCCACCTGTTTACCCTCCGGATCGGTAATCGTCACCAGCGGGGCCAACGAAGCATAGGTGGGAACCATCACCGACTGGCCGGAGATCCTGTAGGTTCGCTCCGCGGTCTTCTGCGTCGTGTCGCTCAGGCCGCGGATGAGCATGTTCATCTTCGGGTCGATCAGCCTCGCGCCGAACTTGATGGTGCTTCCGGGCTGGAAAACCAGATCCTTGGCGGGACTGGTGAACAGGACCACCGGTGTGCCCGAGAAGCCGAGCACGAACGGCTTGTCCGCGCGAATGGTCATGCTCCCCGCGGGAGGCTCGGTCAGCCGCGCGTAGGGCTCTTCGAGCGAATAGTAGTTCTGCGAGAGGCTGACGCGCAACACACCAACATCCACCGTCAGCGACGAGGGGATATAGTCGCCGACGGGAATGTTGTGCTGCGGCAGCTTGTCGGCAATCGCAAAGTACGACATGTCCCCGAACCGGAGCGAGGTCCTCCCTGCCACCAGTGTGCCGCTGATCCCCAGTTTCTCCAGGCCCTGCCGCCCTCCGGAATCGACCTTGAGCACACCCGTTTCTCCACGATAGGGACCGATCGTGAGCCGGTCCCCGTTGGGTGTCGCGGAGAATTCAAAGAAGCTCCCCGCGTCCCACATGAGCGAGGAGAGATACTGCTGGTTCACGCGTCCAGGAAAGGACGAGTCGTCGCCGGCAATCAGGATCAGCGAGGTCCAGGGACCGTCGAAACGCCCGGTGATCGAGGCCGGCTGGGTCAAGATGGCCGTGTACTTCTCGCCTCCCAACTCGATCGTTCCCCTGCGGGCCGTGGTGATGGAGAAGGCCATGAAGGACCGGGCCGACGACTGTTGTCGCAAGCGTGGCAGGACCTCCAGGGGACTGGGCCCCAGCCCGTCAGCTTCCTTCACCGGCACGCTGACTGCCTCGAAGACGACGCCCGACGAGGTCGTACCGAGCTTGGACTGGTCCGCCATCGGCTCGACCACCGGGTCGTTTGTCAAATCGAGGTCCCGGTTGGCGTCGAAGTACAGCCGGTCGTACTTGCCCGTGACCACGATCCGCCTCGGTTCACCTACGGCGTCCGCAAGCGTATCCAGAACGCCCGCACTCTCAGCCTTCTCCTCTTCGTCCGGTCCGGACTCGTCCAGCGCGTAGAAGAAACGAATCCCGGAGTCGGATTTGGCGGGAGCTTGAGCGAGGACCCTGGTCCCCCCCATGACCGGAAGCCCGCCATACATTTCTACTCCGGCCGGCATGGTGGAACCCTCGCCGAAGGTGACGCTCCCATACAACGGACGGCGAGACTTGAACTGGGGGTACTTCTTGACCTCTTCATTCGGCGTATTTCGAAGAGGCAGATAGCGTCCGCCAGGCGAAACCATCGTCGACTGCGGCTTGCCTGAATCGTCTCCCAGGAGCGAGATCTTCTCCATTTCAAACACACGTGCCTGCGGCTCCGCGGCCACCGCAGCTCCGATCAGGAGAAAAACGACACCCCAGACGCCGCCGATCATCCAGAAGATTCTCATGTTCGATCTCCTAAACTGCGGTGTTCGTTCACGCCCCCGGATTGTAAGCCAGAATCGCCCGTCTCTACAAGCTCTCGAACCTTGCCCTGTAGTGGGGGGCGACCGGCTCTTGCCCAGGCGCGACATCACCTGTTGCCCAGGCCCCCGGACCCCTCTTGGCGTCCATCGCCGGCTTTCCAGACGGTCGCTGCCATGTGGTAGCCGATGTGATCGGGAGTCTTGTTGGAATACCAGGCCGTTACGATGAGTCCACCGGGCATCTGCACGCTGGATGGATAGCCGCAGTCGCCTCCGTCCGCCGTGTGGGCCAGCCGCAGCGGGGGGCCCCAGCTGCGGCCGTCGTCGCTGCTCAGCTTCGCGCACACGCCGCGCCGCCCATCCACCCGCACTCCGTAGCTCAGCAGCAGACGTCCGTCGGCAAGCCGCAGCAGATGCCCGTTGATCTCGTCCCTCTCGGTGACCGGTTGCGGCTCCTGCCAAGTGGCGCCGTCATCGTTGCTGCGGATCAACTCCATCCGTTCCGCGCGTGCGACTGCCAGCCAGTTCTTCCCCCCGAGTGGAAGGGTATCGGTCTCGTTGTGGCGGGGGCCGATGATGGAGACGGGCTTCCAAGTCCGGCCGTCGTCATCGCTCTGGAAATGCCAGGATCTCCACCCTCCGGTCCGAGTGGATTTGGGATCGGTGTACTTGCCGTGATAGCAGGATGTGTGGAGCCGGCCGTCTTCGCCCGTCCAGATGTCGCCGAACGGTACGTACTCCGACCAGCCCGATTCGGGCTCGGGAAACACATCGCACTGCTCCCAGGTGCGGCCGCCATCGGCCGACCGCAGCACCCATGGCCGCAAGATGCCGTCGCGGAACGCCCCTTGCTTCGGCCGTTCGGGCTGCTTCACGTTGGTCCAACCGGAACACAGCACCACGAGGTCGCCGCTGTTTGCCAGTCCGGCCGCATGGTTCATGCGCACGGTGTTCGGCTCGTGGCGGGTCACGGTACTCCGCTTCTCCCAGCCGAGCCCGTCACGGCTCGCCCAGCAATCCAAGTCCCCCTCCTGCTGGCCGTGACTGGGCTGATTGTGAAAGACGGCCACCACCGAGCCGTCGGGCATGAGCGTGAGGTTAGGCCAGGCGCAGACGCCCTTGACAGCCACCACCCGCCCGGTAATCTCCGGCTCCGATTCCGGCTCTGCGGAACAAAGCGTGGCGACGGATCCGAAAACGAAGATCCCTGCGGCACCGAGCAGACGCAACATCGGGAAGCCTCCTGTTCAATGGGAGTATCTACGTCCCCGCCACCGCCCTCAGATTCGCCAGCGGCGTCAGCAGCGATATGGCACATTCCGGCCCCACCACGTCGATGCCGGCGGCGCGGGCCGCCTCGGCGTCGGCGCGGATCGCCTCAGGCGTGCTTTGCAGCAGCTTCAAGTTGCTGATGCCGCCCATCAGCGCCAGCCGCTCACCGGCCAGGCTGCGGACGTGGCTGGGCGAGCCTGTCTTCGTGTCCCAGTGAAAACACGCCAGACCCGTCCCGGCGATCATGCCGATCCGGTCGCTCGTGTTGCCGCAGATGTGGAGGATCAGAGGGCAGGAGATCTCTTCGGCCAGCCGCGAGTGTACGTCCTTGAGAAATCCGGCATATGCCTTAGGGCTGCAAAGGTCGCTCGTCGCATGATCGGCCAACAACAGGCAGTCGGCACCGGCGTCGATCTGGGCCTGGGCGAACCGGATCGTCACCGGTATGAGCCGCTCCAGGATCTGCCGCGTTTCGTCCGGATCGTCGAGCGTTCCCATGAGGAAGTTCTCTACACCGAACAGGTGGTAGCCCAGCGTCCAGGGGCCAAACACCTTGCCGCAGACGGCCGCATTGTCTCCCAGACGCCTCTTGAGCAGCTCAATCGCCTTCAGCGGCACGGCACAGGCCGGCCGCGAGAGCAGGTCGCCGGGGATGTGGATGTCGTCCGACCGTTTGCACAGCGGTGGCCCACTTTCGGGCATGCGATCCGTGGCTCCCCAGTCGACACGGCAGCCCATGGCGGCCGCCTCATGGCAAACCGAGAACAGCGGCATGACCACGTCGAAGCCGAGCACCGTATGCCCCGTCAGGGCCAGGGCAGCCATCTTCTCCGCGTCGGTATGCCCCTCCGGAAACCAGGCTCCCACACGGTCCATCAACTCGCGGCAGACGATCGATGTGCCCGTGCCGAATACGGGGCGGTCCGCCGGCTGGCGTCGCGAGAGGGCGGCAAGGAAGCGTGTGCGTCCGGTCATCGTGAGTTGTCGGGGTTCAGAGGGGCGTTGGTCTCGTGCTTCGTGCTCTGTAATCCGTCATTCTTTCGTCATTCGAAGTTCGTCATTCAGACTTGCGACTTGAATCTCGGCTCAAGGGCATCCGGGCCACCAGCGGCCTACGTTCTCACCACCTCCGGCTCTCTGCCGCCGAAGGCCACGCGGTATCCGCTGGGCAGGAGCCAGTAAGGAAGAAAACGCCGGTCGCGGATGCTGATTTCGTAGAGGCTCTTGACGTTCAGATTCCGGCGATCATCCAGATCCAAGGGATCGTCGACCACGCCCACGTACCAGCCGGCCTCCGTGTCGGCGGCCGGACCGATGCGGCTGATGAACGCCCTGGGCGATCCGGCCGCATAGGACTTCGAACAGATGGCGCAGTGGCGGAGGTTGCAGAATTCCGGCTCGACCTGCTGTTTCTGAAGCACCTGCACCTGGGCCGCGTGGATTTGTTCGACCAGTTCGAAGTCCGTGGTGTAGGACGCCAGGTTCTGGAAATCGAGAGTCTCGATGTCCAGTTCGCCCTCGGTTTCCGTCAGCCGAAACATGAACCAGCTAAAATGAACCGTTTCCCCCGCCTTGGCCCCCTGTGCCTTCAGATACTCCAACGCCTGTTCGCGAATCATGTTGTCTTCTCTCGTTCCCGGCCCTTGCCGCACCTCACCTCATTCTGCCCTGGCACGATCCGATCGTGAAGGGCCGCCACCGTACGAAGCGGCCCTCACGCATAGAAATCGTCAGGGCGCAGTTCCTCGTATCTCCCCTGCTGCCGAAGATATCGCCGCAGATCCAGGCAGAAGTGGCAGCGGCTGATGTACCCCAGCCCGTCCGGCTCAAAATCGGGAGCCAACGCCTGCCAGACCAGAGAGGGGCCTCCTTTCCAGAGATATGCGTAGATGGGCGCCGACTCCTCGGTGATGTCCGGATGGAGATTGTCGATCGTGGCCACAGAGATCCCGGGGCAGTGGCCCGTGAACAGGCTGCCGTACGGATCGATGTGGAAGTGGCTGGTGCTTTCCAGGGTCGAGCGGCAGGATTGCCCGGCAAAACAGCGGGCCGGAGAGCGGTCTGCCCCCTCGGTCAGCCTCTCAGTAGTCCGCCCACCTGGGGTCAGGTAGCTGTGGACTCGCCAGAGGTCTCCCTGCCCGGGGGCCAGACCGAGGAGCTCGCAAGACTGCTCGAGAGAATGGGGCCGGCTCGCGTCCAGGCTCTCCATCATCTGCAGAACCATGGGCGTCCAGACGATCACCCCGTAGGGCCCGAAGACCTGCTGCGCTGCCAGGATCCCCGTCTTGGTCTTCTCCAGCGGCGTGAACTCGTTGTGAAACAGCGAGGCACTGATGAGCACCGCATCCAGCCCGGCCTGTTGCAGCCGCCGAAACCCTCGGCAGGCGGTCTCCAAGTCGTCGCACCAAGAGACGTTCGTCTCCAGGTAATCGACTGCCACTCCGTGCCGGGCGGCCGATCGGATTGCATATTCCAGCCTGTCCCAATCCAGCGTCGCTTCACCACCCGCCAAGTGAACTCCGTGCAGCGCCCCCTCTTTCGCCAGGGCCGCAAACGTCCGATCGATCATCTCCTCAGGCATGAAATGGTCCGGGCGGGCGGGTGAACAGCGGTAAGCGCAGTGCCTGCACGCGTTGGTGCAGCGGTAGGTCAGCATCACGCCGCCAGATAGTAGCGGGGGAACCGTCGGCATCGGGAAACTCGTCAGCTTTTGGGGGCAGGGCAGGGGATCCGACCCAAAGCCCCTCGAATCTTTCACGCAGACTTGTGATCAATGAGAGCAGGCAAACTCCAACCGAGCTGCCGCTCGTAATTGAGCTGCCGCTCGTACTGGCTGGCGGCCCACTTGCCCTGCATGCCATCGGTGTCCGAGCAGCCTCCCTGACGGCTCACTCGATCCTCTGAACATACACGTACCGGACACCGTACGGTTTGCCGGCACCAGTCTCCTCAACCCATGCTTCCAGCCGTTCGGCAGGACTGGCCTGCAACTCGATTTCCGGAAACACAACGCGTACACCACCCTGTGGCAAACCATAGGGGGCTGGAGTCTCGGCCGCAGGGTTCTCTCCTGCCGCCAGGGCGATCTCTTTTTCATGCGTCTGGATCCGCAGTCTGACGACCGCCGCTTTCTTCGGGCCGTCCAGATCGACCGTCGCGCGGAATCTGCCCCCCTCAGGCACGGCCAGTTCCCAGAAGCCGAGTCCTGTAGGAGCCCAGTTTGCCTCCGGGCCACGCCAGTCCTGGCGAGTGAGCACTGTGAGCGGTTCGGCATCGCAGCCAATCAGGATCCGCGGGGCCTCATAGCCGTGATCGCGTCCGACATCGGTCAGCCAGGCTTCGTACTGGCCTCGCAGTTCGGTCACGATTTGCGGCTTCTCGGCGGCAATGTCCGTCATCTCCAGCGGATCACTGCGCATGTCGTAGAGTTCGAACTTCAACTGGGCCGGATCGGCGTCTTCGGGCGTGTTCCCCTTCGGTTGGACAAGCTTGTATCGATCGGATCGTGCCGAAAAACTCCGATACCGTACCGGCGCATCGCCCCGATGCCACTGAAAGAACAGGGTCCTGTCGGGCAGCGCCGAGGCCTTGCCTTCCACCAGCGGCAGGAAACTCCGGCCGTCGAACTTCACCTTGTCCGGGCAGGCAACCCGGCACGCGTCGAGCAGCGTGGGCACCAGGTCGATGTGCGCGGCGGGCTGGGCGACCTTTCGGCCTCCCTTGAGCCGCGCCGGCCAGCGGATGAAGAACGCCGTGCGGATGCCCCCCTCGTAGACACTTCCTTTGCACATCTTCATGCCGGCGTCATAACGCATGCCGTTGGGGCCGTTGTCGGTCATGAAGATCACGATCGTGTTCTCGGTCAGCCCGAACTGATCCAGTGCCGTCAGGACTCGTCCCACATTGTCATCGATGTTCTCCACCATCCCGTAAACGGCCGAAGTCTCCGGGGGCACGCTCGGGCGGCGGTGACCGGGCTGGGGAAAATCGTCGGGCTTCATACTCAAGTCGTCGTAAGGCTTCTTGTAGCGGTCGGCAATCTGCAACGGGCTGTGGGGACAGTTGAACGGGAGATAAGCGAAGAACGGCTCACTCCGGTTCTTCTCAAGGAATTCGAGCAGGTAGTCCACGTAGACATCGGAGCAATAGCCGTCTGCCCGAATGTGCTTGCCGTTGTGCAGCAGCCAAGGATGGAAGTAGCTGTCGTCGGGTGGGCCGGCGGGCTGGCAGAGCCCGCCGCCGGGATGGACGAGCGATTCCTCGAACCCCTGGTCCATGGGCCGCATGGGGTAGCTGTCGCCCAGGTGCCATTTGCCGAAAATCCCCGTGTGGTAGCCGGCATCGCGCAGGATCTCGGCAATCGTGGTCTCATCGCTGTGCATCATCGCCCGTCCCAGCCAGGTATCCGTCACGCCTGTGCGATAGTTGTAACGGCCGGTCATCAGCGATGCCCGTGTGGGAGCGCAGACGGGGCTCACATAGAAGGGATCGATTTCCACGCTTTCGCTTGCCAGTCGGTCGAGGACGGGCGTCTTGATGATCGGGTTGCCGTGCACGCCCAGGTCTCCATAGCCCTGGTCGTCGGTCATGATGAGGATGATATTGGGGCGGCCATCGTCAGCCGAGATGCTGCCGGCCAGCAGAACCAGCAGAGAGAGAGAGAGCCAGAATCGTCGAAACATGGCTGCGTGCTTCCGTCAAACCGGGCTTGGAAAGGAGGATTGCATGATACGGTACCGCCCGTCCCTACGCAATCATCCTGCCGGCGTAGCCGCGGCACTGAAATCGTTGGCCACCAACGATTTAACACCGAATAACTTTGGCCGGCCGCTTGCATTTTTCGCCGCTTCATTCCACCATGGGTATCGCACAGGCAATTGTTGGCAATGGTTCAGCCGTCCGGCGTAGCGGGGCTTCCGATCGGAAGGCGGGCAAGGCGGGCCAGACTGGAAACGCAAGTCCAGGCATCTGACCTTGTTCGCAATCGACCTGTCTCTTGCCGCCTGCCGACCTTGCCCGCTACTTCACATGGCTCAAGTGCCACGCAATCTGTAACCGATTTTTCCGTTGGCTTCCTCATGCCCCCGATCGAGTGGTTTTACGCCAAGAACGATCAGCCCTGCGGCCCGGTTTCCCCGGCGGAACTCAAGAGATTCGCCGAGCGAGGCGAACTCCATGGCGACGATCTGGTCTGGCGCGAAGGACTGGGGGAGTGGATCGCAGCCTCCAAGGTCAGGGGGCTTTTTGACTCCAACGGCGAACACGCCGCGGAAGGTGGCCCGTCGCCTGAAACGGAGATGCCCGAGCCTGAGTCGCCGGCCAATGGCGAGGTGCCGGCCCGGGCCATTCCCAATCCACCGCCGGCGGCGGCCGAACTGCCGATCCAGGCTTCGCCACCGATGTTCGCACTGCAAACCGAGATACCGGTCTCGGCCGTCAAGGAAGAGTCGCTTCCGGGAGCGGAAGCCGAACCGCGGCCCGTGCCGCATCCGCTCGACGCGCTGGCTGACCTGGCTCGCGGACAGTTCGACGCCCGGTTCGTCCGTTCGACCGTCGTTCTCTTCCGATGGGGCGCCCAACTGGGAGTCGTCCTGGCAATCCTGGCCCTGGTGGCCCTGGCGGTGGCAATCGGCCAGGCAACCGGCACCACGGCCCGCAACATGCCCTATGCCGCAGCCGGCGTGGTTGCTTTGCTCCTGATGCAGTATGGGGCAAGCCGCATCTACTCGGCCGCAGAGACGCTCGACTGCAGCATCAGGGCCTCGCTCTCGGCCACCGGTCCTCTTGACAGCCTGGCTGCGGTGATGACGGTGTTGGGGCTGGCCCTGCTGTTCGGCCTGGCCGGTCTGGCCATGGCAACCTCGACCATCTGGCCTGCGATGCTCTCGGTCGCCTCGTTCATCGTCTGCCAGTTCACCGCGATTGTGGCCTGGAACCCGAGAGCCGTTGGGGTCGACGTCGGCCCGCCCTCCACCCCGGGGCGCGAAGCCGGGGCACAGCTCTGCCTGCTCGGCAAGCTGTTCTGGCGGCTGAGTGCGGTCGCGTGGGGTGCCGGAATTCTCCTGGGGTCCATGGGGCTGATGAATGTGGCCGTTCACATCGGCCTCCCGGATGAACCCGACCCGCGCTGGCTCGATGCCGAACTCCACGCTCCGCTACTGATGATCGCGGCCGCCGTGCCGCTTCCCGTCCTGGGCTACGGGGCGTTTCTCGCCTGCGAGTATCTGGGAGAGATCGTGCTGGCGGTCTCACGCGACCCAGGCCGCCGGTAGTCCAAGAGTCGATATCCTGGGTCGCTCTTGTCACTCCAGGACCACCCCCCCCTCCTCGATCCGGTAGGGCAGGATTTCGTCGGGACAGACGCTCCCCCGGTGCTTGGCCACATACATTGCCCGGCGGAATCGTGTCCCCTCGCGGATCTTGCCCAGATAGATGATCGTGTTGGCGTTCGACAGCACATCCCCTTCGTCGAGCGGCCGCTCGATCAGGCCGTCAAGCGTCGTCTCGTGCGAGGTCAGTAGCAGCATGCAGCCGATCGTTCGTGGATCGTAAGGGTGGGCGGCGATCGTGTCGGCGCTGGCCCGGTAATGCTCGCGAAACAGGTCACGGGCGACCCATTCGGGATCCTTGCGGAGGATCTGGTGGTAGATGTATTCGAACAATTCGATCTGGATCGAGTCGCTCGGCCGGTCGACCGGCTCCAGCCCGTCGATCACCGCTCGGCCGGTGCCGCGGACAAAATTGCCGTAGAAGAAGGCGATCGACGCATTGAGCCGCCTGGTCAGTTCCGCCTGCCAGTCCTGCCATTGGTCAAAATCGAGATCCCGCCGCGAAACCCGCCGCCCCGTCTGATCGAAAATGTACCGGTAGCAGCCCATGGCCCGATCGGCGTGGAAGAATCCGTCCAGTTCCACCCGGTCGCAAGGCACAACGACCTTGAGCCGACGGCCGAACATCCTGGCCGCATACTCGGCGTGGTGCTGCGAATCGCCCCGGCTGCTCATGTCGAACAGGATGCCGGGCCGCCCTTCCTGGGTCGCCCCTGCCTGGGCGAACTGCAGTCCAAACTGCGTCTTGCCGATGCCCGTCGAGCCGACGAGCACCGTCAATGTGCCCGGCAGCAACCCGCCGCCGAGCCTCCGGTCCAAGGCCTCGATCCCGGTTGAAAGCCGCTTGCTGCTACCCATGCTCATTGCCCGCTGCTCAGCGCTCAAAACACATTCGCCATGATCCCGCCGTCCACCACGATCGTCGTTCCCGTAATGTAACTTCCTGCCTCGCTGGCCAGCAGCAGGGCAGGGCCGGCGACTTCTTCCGGTCTGCCCCAGCGGCCGATGGCGGTGCGTTTGGAGAAGGAGTCCTGCTGCTCCTTGCTCAAAATCGACATCGGCATCTCCGTGGCGATCGGCCCCGGCGCAATGCAGTTGACCGTAATCCCGTGCGGTCCCAGGTCCATGGCGCTGGCTCGGCACATGCCGATCAGGGCCGCCTTCGTGGCCGAGTAGACGTTCCGTTTGGGCGTACTTCCCAGCCCCATGATCGACGAAATGTGAATCACCCGCCCCCAGCCCCGCTGCTTCATTCCGGGCACGATCGCCCGTGTCAGGGCCATGACGCTGCTGAGGTTGAGCTCCACGCAGTAGTTCCAGTCTTCATCCTTGATCTGGTCGATTGCCTGCGGAA
Source organism: uncultured Planctomycetaceae bacterium (assembly GCA_964563135.1). Classification (GTDB taxonomy): domain Bacteria; phylum Planctomycetota; class Planctomycetia; order Pirellulales; family Thermoguttaceae; genus JAAYAY01. Next base: position 9,461 of record CAZLWV010000044.1, on the reverse strand, counting down.
TGTTCCAGCCGGCGTTGTTCACGAGGATGTCGACCTTTCCGAGCCGCTCGACTGCCGCATCGGCGAGACGGTTTGCTTCGTCCCGTTTGGCCATATCGGCAACAACCGCGTCGATTCTCGCCTCCGGTGCGATCGTCCGCAGTTGGGCAACCGCCTGATCGAGCCGCTGCTGCCCGCGGCTGCAGAGGAACAGGTCGGCCCCCGCCCGAGCAAACTGAGCGGCAATGGCAAAGCCGATGCCCTTGCTGCCGCCGGTGATGAGGGCGGAGCGGCCGGCGAGGGTGAAGGGAGAGTCCTTCATCGCTGTATCTCCGAGTGTCGAGCTTGCGTTGGTATCAGGCGGCGGGGAACCATCGTTGGAGTGTTGTGTCGAATTCCAGACAGGAATGCGGGATCAATGCAGTGTCTGGTTCCGACGTTCCTCAGCAGCGGCGAGTGCGTGGCCATGAGAACCTGGCCATCGGACTGGCGCTTCGATGAGCGTAATCACCGCACGGTCCGCGGGGGACCTGGTATGGAACCATCTTCAGAACAGCTTACGCGTCCAAATGCTCCACCACCAGGTCGCCGACTTCCGTGGTGCTGAAGCCCATCTTGCCGGCGGCCTGGCTCTTCATCTTCGTGCCGGTGACCGCCATGATCGCCTTCATCACCCGGTCTGCGGCCGACTGGCGGCCGGCCTGCTCCAGAAGCATGGCCACGGCGCTGATCGTGGCGATCGGGTTGATCACGTTCTTGCCGGTGTATTTCGGCGCCGAACCGCCCATGGGCTCGAACATGCTCGTTCCGCCCGGGTCGGGGTTGATGTTTCCGCCGGCGGCCACGCCCATGCCGCCCTGCAGGATGCCCGCCAGGTCGGTGATGATGTCGCCGAACATGTTCGTGGTCACGATCACATCGAAATAATCGGGGTTCTTCACCATCCACATGCAGCAGGCGTCGACGTGGTTGTAATCGGCCTTGATGTCCGGGTACTCCTTGGCCACCTCCTGGAAGGTCCGCCACCAGAGGTCGTGACCGAAGGTGAGCACGTTGGTCTTGGCAACCAGGGTGAGTTGCTTCTTCTGGTTGCGTTTGCGGGTGTAGTCGAAGGCCCAGCGGATGCAGCGTTCGCAACCCTTGCGAGTGTAGACGGCCGTCTGGGTCGCCACCTCGTCGGGGGTGCCCTTCTTCATCACGCCGCCAATCCCGGTGTAAAGATCTTCGGTATTCTCGCGGACGACGACAAAATCGAT
>CAZLWV010000044.1:0-8216 GCA_964563135.1 uncultured Planctomycetaceae bacterium | reverse complement strand
CTCCGGCTTGCGGCCGGCAAGGGGAGTCTCAACACCGGGGAACAACTTGACCGGGCGAAGGTTGATGTACTGGTCAAACTCGAATCGCATCTGCAGCAGCAGCCCCCGCTCCAGAATGCCGGGCGCAACCTTCGGGTGCCCAATCGCCCCCAGCAGGATCGAGCCGAACTGGGAAAGCTCTTCCAGGGCGCCCTCGGGCAGGATCTCACCCGTTGCCAGGTAGCGATCTCCGCCGTAGTCAAAGTGCTTGGTTTCGACCTGGAAACCCTCCAGCTTGGCCACCGCCTTGAGGACTTTCACGCCCTCGGCCACGACTTCGGGACCGGTGCCGTCGCCGCCGATGACGGCCACTCTGAGAATCTCGTTGCTGCTCACGATTCGTCTTCCGTTGTTGGGTTGAAGGAGGAAATACCCGGCGAGGCAAGTTCCGGCGCAGGAGAAACTGCCCCGCCAATGAGGGATCCATTGGCTTGAGGGCTGGGTAGACACATGAATCCCGAATTTTATCATCCCCCTGAGCGTGGGAAAACCGGGGCCGAGCGACTGGATGGCGGCAGGAGCAGGGGAACTGCAAAGTAGCAGGCACTCTCGGAACTCTCCGAGTGCCGTCCACAGAAGTGCCAGAAACCCCTATTTCCCACAAGCGGCGTTTCGGAGAGTGCCTGCGACTCTGCTTGCCACATCAGGACTTCGCAGTTCTCCTGGCGGCAGGAGTCGATCTTCTCTGTAGAATATTTGCGGCGGTAGAATATTCGAGCGCCGGCCCGACGCTGCCTTTCTAGCGCGTGGTATGTTTCGATATGGCAGAAGAACGACTCGATCTGACGAGCGACCCGCAATTGAGCCAATCCGCGTCGCCCATGGCCCAGCCTCGCCCATTTCTCGGCATCCAGTTCGCCTGTTGTGGCGTCTACCAAAGGATTTACGTGAACCGTGACGGTACCGCCTACGAGGGGCACTGCCCGCGTTGTTCCCGCCCCGTACAGATTCGAATCGGAAACGGGGGGACGGGCCAGCGGTTCTTCACCGCCTACTGACAGCCCTTGGCGGAAAGTGGCCCCTCGTCGGTGGTTTCCTCGCCTGCTTGTGGAGCCCTTGGGCGTGCAGCTTCCCCGGAAACCGGTCTCCTGATCGTCACCCTCATTCCACAATCCGCGCATGGTACCGACGGGTGGCCGCTGGCCGCTGCCAGAGGCCTCAAGTGTCAGGCTTTGTTGCCCCCCATCCTGGGTGCTGTTCCCGAGTCCGTGACGGGCGCGAGAGATTCTTGAGCGTTGCCAGGACTGTCTCTTGAGTTGTTCGCCGTTTTTCGCTACCCTTTCGCCTCCCTTGGCCGGGCGGTGCGGCTGCCGACCGCCGGTCCATGGTTTGTACCCCGTTTTTCGGATACTCAGGTAGTTGCCTTTGTCGTCGACGTCGGACTACGAAATCCAGCGATGCTCTCGACGCTGCGCCGCAACGGAGCGGGAATTCACGCCCGGTGAAGAGTTCTTCTCCGTGCTGATTGCAGAAGGGGCCGAGCTGCGCCGCCTCGACTACTGTGTGGAGGCCTGGAAAGGGCCCCCGGAAAATGCCACCGGCTGGTGGCGGTCGCGAATGCCGTCCCCCACCCAGCGGCAGATGCACTGGGCCCCTAACGATGTCATGCTCCACTTTTTCGAAGAGCTGGGGACGCAGCCGGATCGGGCCGACATGCGATTTGTCCTGGCCCTGCTCCTGGTTCGCCGCCGCGTGTTGCGGGAAGACGACCGGACCCGGGATGAGCGCGGACGGGAGGTAACGGTCCTCTTCTGTCCCCGCAACGACAAAACCTACGAGGTGCCGACCGTGCTGCCGAGCGCCCGGCGGGTGGAGGAGATCCAGGAGGAACTGGCCCAACTCCTGTTCGCCAAGGCCGAGTAGCCATCGCTCGGCACGAAGAGGGGCCAACCCGCTCCCAAGACATGAAGAGACCCAGGCAGAAACAGAGGTGATGGCCGGCCTGCCCTGGCTTGCGTTGGCCCTGTTGCCATTTCCGTCGAGAGACCCGAACGACCAGGGATTGGTCGGAGGATCCAGGTCCATGGATGGACTGCGAAGGTTCACTCTGCTGCTGATCATCGGCACCGGCGGCCTGGTACTCGGTTCCGGCTGCGGTCTGCTCGATCGGCGTCCGCGGCCCCCGATCTTCCAGCCGGTCCTGCAGCCTGGGGCGTCGCGCTCCCAGGTGATCGAGGCCGTCAACAACAACAGCCGCCAGATTCAGTCTTTTTCCACCAGCGAAGCCCAGCTTTCGGGCCCGGGAATTCCGACGCTGCGAAACACGACGATCGTGTTCGAACGTCCCAGACGCCTGCGGATTCAGGCGGGCGCGATCATGGGGCCGGAACTCGACGTCGGAAGCAACGACGAACTGTTCTGGTTCTGGGTCCGACGCGCTGAGCCCCCGGCCCTCCTCTTCTGCCGCCACGACCAGTACGCCTCCTGCGACGCGGCCCGGGCGGTGCCTTTTGAGCCTGCCTGGTTGATCGAGGCTTTCGGTATCACGGAGTTCAGCCCCAACGAACGGCACCAGGGCCCGATCACCCGGCCCGACGGCCGGCTGGAGATTCTCACCACTCGCCAGACCGCGTGCGGCCCGACCACGAAGAAGACCGTGATCGACGCGACGACCGCGCTGGTCTACGAACAGCATCTGTACGACTACCGGGGGCAAACCATTGCCAGCGTTGTGGTCCGCGAACACCGAGCCGACCCTCTCACCACGCTCGTCATGCCCAAGGTGGTCGATCTTCAGTGCCCGCAGGCCCAGCTTTCCATGCAGGTCAACCTGGGAAACACCATCATCAACCAGCTCGTCGGGAACATGGCCACATGGGCCATGCCGATGATTTCCGGCTGGCCGCCGGTCAATCTGGCCGACCCGAACTGGCGGCAGATCTACGGCGGGCAGGCCGCCTTGCCACCGCCAGGACCCGCTCCCGCCTCGCCCAATCCTTCGGCGGACGTTCGTCGCGGCTACAACCGTCTGCGGTAGAGGGGACGAGGTTTCCCAGATTATCCCGCTGCTGGAGATGGGCTGTGTCCGGACGCCCATACGCGGAACAACCGGCACAAATTATGGTTTCCGGTCAATTTGCCTTGTCCGCATAACCGATAGCTACCCTATCGACGGACTGCAGTGTTGCGCGGGGGGACTGCGACCGGTTGAGGTGCGCTGAGGGTGGCGCCATCCCATGCCCCCCTAAGATGCTCATAACCAGAGATGGAGTAGTTAGTCATGAGGATCGCAAATTGGGCGATCGGAGCCGCGCTGATCGGATGCCTTGGAACAGGCGTGGCTGGAGCACAAAGCGTTCAGGGGCAGCAGACGGCTGTCCAGCCGGCCTACGGATACGCGGAGGCTGACGGAGCGTCACCTCAGCAGTCGGCCGTCACCCAGACGGCCTACGGCTATGCCGAAGCGGCCGACGAGACGGCTACTCCCCCGGCTCCATCGGGGGCGTCTCCCAGCGATGCAGCGGTCGATAACTGGGCAAACTACGGCAACAGCGCCGCAGCCCCAGCCTGCGCAACCTATGGCGGTGCCAATTGCGGCGCCTGCACCGACTGCTGCAGCACGTGCAGGCCTATCAACCTCTTCGACGACTTCATCGTTGGCCGCGATACCGCGCTGGATATCGGCGGCTGGATCTCGGTGGGCGGTCAAGGCAACGAATACAACGCGACGCTCAACGGTCCCCTCGGATTCAACAACCTCGGGGATGGAGTCAACGTTCACCAGCTCTGGTTCTATGCCGGCAAGGAAGCCAACGCGAACGGATGTGGCGTTGACTGGGGGGCTCGCGTCGACTACGTGTTCGGCGTCGATGGCCCCGACACGCAGGCTGTCCGCGGAACCCAGTGGGACGAAGGGTGGACCTCCGGCTACTACGGGTCGGCAATTCCCCAGGCCTACGGCGAGGTGGCCGTGGATTACCTGAAGGTCAAGTTCGGGTATTTCTACACACCCATCGGCTACGAAGTCGTTCAGGCTCCTCAGAACTTCTTCTACTCCCACTCCTACACCCAGTACTGCCTTGAGCCCTTCACTCACACCGGGATCCTCGGCACCTACGAAGGATTCGAGAACTTCACCTTCTACGGCGGCTGGACCACCGGCTGGGATACAGCCTTCGAGCAGATCGGCGATTCCTGCATGTTCCTCGGCGGCATCACCTACAAGCCCAACGACGACGTCTCGGTGACCTACATGACCAGCTCGGGGCGGCTGGACCATTCGGCTGCCGCCGCCGATGAGGGCAACACCTATCTCCACAGCATCGTGATGAGCCTGCAGATGACCGATCGCCTGCAGTGGGTGATCCAGAACGATCTGCACCACCGCGACGGCCAGCAGAACAACGTAGCCGCCGGCGGCGTGAACCAGTACCTGTTCTACAAGATCAACGAGTGCTGGTCGCTCGGCGGCCGGTTCGAGTGGCTCCACGATCGCGACGGGGCGTTCGTCCAGCCGGGCCTGGCGGCAGGGAATTACTACAACCTGACCGCCGGTTTGAACTGGGCCCCACACACCAACCTCACGGTCCGTCCCGAGCTGCGTTACGACTGGTTCTCGGGGACCTATATGCCCGGCGGCCTCCCCTTCGACAACCACACGGCCGACAACCAGCTCTCGTTCGGATTTGACGTGATCGTCCTCTTCTGATCGAGAAGACCGACGTTCACGCACGCTCGCCCTCAGCGCTTAACCAGTGCCGGCAGCCGGGATCCTCGGCTGCCGGCCTTCGCATTTCTTGCCTGAATCGGGTTGCGTGATTCCATAGCCGCCACCCACCTTGTGTGGTGGGCAGAACGGGCTGACTTCGCACGACGGTTGTCCAAGTGGCACCCGCGCTCTAGCACCCGACGAGCAGGACGCGTGCAGCAGACTCGCCCTATCCGCTCCGGCTTCCTGGCCGGCGGTCTTGAGACCTGGGCCAGCCAAGGGTAGGATCAGAACATCTGCAGAACACCAAGGAATCCGAGACTATGAAGCTCATCATCGCCATTATTCAGCCCAACCGGCTGGAAGCCGTCAAGGCCGGTCTCGCGGAAGTGGAGGTCTTTCGGCTGACGGTGATGGATGTTCAAGGATTTGGCCGCCAGCGGGGGCACACCGAGATGTATCGCGGCCACGAGTTCACGGTCAACCTGGTCCGCAAGGTGCAGTTGATGATCGCCGTGAACGAAGAGTTTCTCGAGCCCACCATCGACGCGATCATCAAGGCGGGGCGGTCCGGTCCCACCGGCGAGGTCGGCGACGGCAAGATCTTCGTCGTGCCCCTGGACGACTGCATCCGCATTCGCACGGGTGAACGGGGGGGCGAAGCGATCTGAGGCTCGCCCCGGTGGCGCGCAGCGCCGGCGCGCGAGAGGATTCTCCCCCTCATCCCATCCGCCGGCCTGCAATTCCAGCTCAGCTCCGCCGTGGGCCGCCCCAGTTGCCGGGCTCGCTCCTGCGCCACTCAGCTTGCCGCGTCCAGCTCGTCGTAGGGACTGCGACTCTTTGGCATGAACTTGCACAACAGGATGCCGCCAACGTACAGGAAGCACAGCGGGGCTGCCATCAGCATCATGCTCGTCGGGTCGGGGGGGGTGAGTATCGCGGCGAGCACGAAGACCACCATGATCGCAGGCCGCCAACTGGAAACGTAGGCGTGAACCGTGAAGATACCGATCCGCTCGAGGAACAGCATCACCAGTGGAAGCTGGAAACTGATGCCGAAACCAAGAGGAAGGACGAGCACGAAATTCAGCCAGTACTCGATACGCGGGTCGGGATCGATGTTCATCGCCGAATTGAACATGAACAGGAACTTCAGCACCGGCTCGAACACGCAGAGAAACACGATCGCCACCCCGAAAATGAACAGTCCCAGGCTCATCGGCAGGAAGATGTGAACGTACTTCTTCTCGTGCGGATAGAGTCCTGCAGCCACAAAGCTCCAGATCTGGTAGAAGACCCAGGGGCTCGAAATAACCAGCCCCATGATCAGCGCCGCCTTGATGTACATGGTGAACGCTTCGTGGACCTTCAGGCTGGTTGCCTTCACCCTCTCCGACTCTTCGACCGGCTGCCAGAGGGTGATTTCCGCAAGCCTCACCGAATTGGCTTCCGCCTCCTGCTGGGGCTTCGAGGCGGTGGCCGGCGGGGCGGACGCCCCGTCCGTGCCGGATGCCCCGTCCGTGCCGGTTGATGCATTGTCGGATGTTGCCAGCCTGAGACCGGCCTTTTCGGCCAGTTCGTGGGGGAAAACCAGGTACTTCTTGGGAATGAGCTGCCTCGTGGTGACCACCTTGGCGATGTCGGGCGGATACCCGTTGGCTACATACTCGTCGATCTTCGTCTTGACCTTCTTCTCCGCCTGCATGGTGCAGTGATTCTGCAGGGCCCGCCCCAGCGGCGCCTGGATCCAGGCAATCATCGGCTGGGCATAATACAGGCCGATGAGAAAGCCGATGATGATCCCGAAAACCGAACGCCACAGGCACGTGCGCAGCTCCTCGAGATGTTCCCCGAAGGTCATCGTCGAGTCTTTGAACAGGTCTTCGTCGCGTTTTTCTCGCACCATGGCAATCGTTCTTCGCTCCAAACCGGTTTCCGCACCGGCACGGCGGTCGGTCGTCAGCAACGAGCGACCCGTACCTGAAAGCGGGAATAGAGGATTGGGCGGTTTCTTGGCAAGTGGGTATACGGGGCAGGGGAGGGGAGCGGAAGGAGGGGGGCTGGCTGGCCTGCCCAACGGGCCCCCTCTGGGGTACACTTCCCGACAGTGAGCAGACCTCTATCATATCCGGGGTGTCGTGGATCGCCAACGACCGTGCCCCCCGGCAGACAGGTACGGGTGGGCTGCAGTTTCCCGGCGAAGGCAGGCTGTTCGAGCCTTGCCAGGTCCTGGGAGGCCGCTGCCTGCAAGGCCGTTTCCAACGAAGATCGAGCCAACGCCATGTCGGATTCTTGCCCCCTTCGATTCCACCCCGTCTACAAAAACTATCTCTGGGGCGGACGGCGTTTCGAAACGTCCCTGGGCCGGCGCCTGCCATCCGGCGGCATCTACGCGGAGAGCTGGGAAATAGCCGACCATCCCGAAGGCCAGAGCATCGTTGCCGCCGGGCCCCTGGCCGGAAAATCGCTGGGCGAACTGCTGGGGTCCCAGGGACAGGCCCTGCTTGGCCGTCACTGGCCACAGCGGAGCTTTCCCCTTCTTCTGAAGTATCTCGACGCCCGGGAGCCTCTTTCCCTGCAGGTCCATCCCGACGATCGCTGCGCTGCCGAAATGGGCCTTGCCGATCCAGGCAAGACGGAGGCCTGGTACGTGATCGAGGCCGAGCCGGGCAGTTGCCTGTGGGCCGGCTTCGCCCGTCCGGTCGACCCGGATACCGTAGAACAGGCCCTTCGCGAGGGCAACATCGAGCCGCTTCTCCACCGCGTCGAGCCCCGGCCCGGCGACTGCATTTTCGTGCCGGCCGGAACGGTTCACGCGATAGGTGCGGGACTCCTCGTGGCGGAAATCCAGCAGATGAGCAACAACACCTTCAGGCTCTCCGACTGGGGCCGGCTGGCCGCCGACGGCCGTCCGCGGCCGCTCCACATCGAGCAGGGAATTCGGGCGATCGACTACTCCCGCGGACCTGTCCGCCCTTCTCGCGGCGAGCCTGCCGGCCTGCCCGGAGTCACCCGGCTCGTGGAGTGTGCCCAGTTTGTGCTCGATCGCTGGCAGGTGGCGGGCCGTGCCCGGCTGGAAGGGGGCAATCGTTTCCAGATCCTGACGGTCATCCAGGGGGAGTTGATCGTGGAGGGGGACCCCATGCCGCCGCTCCGCCGCGGCCAGACGGCGCTTATTCCGGCCTCCTTGACGGCCGTCGACCTGACCTCGGCGGGCCAATCGGCGGAACTCCTGGTCGCCGCACTTCCCTGACCCTTCCGGCCGCAGGCCAGGAACGCGGCCAGACCAGTTGTGACCGCATGGTGCGGACAAGGCCGTACGCGTGCCCTGGCCCAGGTTCTTGAACTGAGGGGAACGTGCATTCCTGCAGGCTAGGGGCGGGTGTTTGATCGTACAGAATGGGGTCATGAAGGGGAGGAGCGAGGGCTTCGAGGAAGTCGGAGGGGGGAGCATGGGGGCACTGGTTTTCGGGCAAGGTGTTTTTGTGGGCGTGTGGGGTAGCTGTCAATCCTTCTCACCATCCGGACG
>CAZLWV010000043.1:43940-53021 GCA_964563135.1 uncultured Planctomycetaceae bacterium | reverse complement strand
AGGGCGGCCTGGGTCTTGGGAGGCGTGCGGTTGATTTCGTCGGCAAGGACGACGTTGGCGAAGATCGGCCCGGGGAGGAAGCGAAACTCGCGAGTGCCCGACGCCTTGTCTTCCTGGATGACCTCCGTGCCGGTGATATCGGAGGGCATGAGATCCGGAGTGAACTGGATCCGGCTGAACTGGAGCGACAGCGAATCGGCCAGCGTACGTATCATCAGGGTCTTGGCCAGCCCCGGCACACCCACCAGGAGGCAGTGGCCTCGTGCGAACATGGCCACGAGCAGCTCTTCGATCACGCGGTGCTGGCCCACGATGACACGGGCCAACTGGTCGGTAATCAACCGGCAGGACTCGTTCAGTTTCTGCACTGCTTGAACATCGTCGTCATGAGGCATTATTGCATTCCACAAAGGTGTATCAGGGCCAGGGGGCGTTGAAGACCATGTGGTGGTCCGGCTCCACCGGTCCACTGGCCGCCGAAAACGCGGTAAGCCGGTCGCGGGATGCGATCAGCAACTGCCCGCGGGCGACCAGGAGATGGCCCCCCATGGCGCCTCGCGGTGCCAGATCGATCTGCCTGACGAGCTGCGCGGACCGCCGGTCAAAAACGAAGATATCGGATCGGGTTGGCCACCACACGTGGTCCCGGCTGAGGAAGCCGCGTCCATAGCCGATCTGCTCGTGGCCTTCGGGCCAGTAAGATCGGACCTTCCCGGCCTCGCTGCCCACGGCGTTGATCCACACCAACTTGCGCCCGCTGGCAATGAGGCAGTCTTGACTGACGCCCAGCAGGTGAACCACGTCCGCCAGCTCTGGCGACGACTGCCAAAGCAACTGGCCATTGTCGGCGGCCAGGGCGAAAACATGCGGCGAATCGGCCGGGGCAACATAGAGTGTACCACGATCGGCCAGACAGGGGGTGAGGTCCCGGGCCCAATGATCCGCCGGATCGAAAAGACTGCCCTTCAGCGCGCGAGGATAGGTCGTCAGCCACCGAATCCGACCGTCCGTGGCAGCCAGGGCGGCAACCGCTCCCAGATTCGTGTTGAGGTAGAGGGTATCGCCGTCGAGCGTCAACAGCCCGTTGGTCAGCTCGGAAAAAATGCCCCGGGCAGGGGTCTCGGCCGCGCAGATATACTGCCGCCATCGAGTTTCGCCGGTTCGGGCGTCGAGGCAGGCAACATGGGACTGCGGGCGAATATCGCTCCGCCGCATGGTCACATAGACGTCGTCGCCGCGAACCAGCGGAGCCCCCTCGTAGGCCCAGCCGTCCTCAGGAACCACTTTCCAGAGCAGGCGGCCCTGACTCCGGAGGTCGAGGCACACGAGGTAGTTCGCAGCCCGCGCACGGCCCGGCTGCTGCGACAGGATCGTCACCCCGCTGCCCATGCGGGCATAGAGCCGATGGTCGGCCACCGTGAGTGTGTGGCGTGCGGTTCCCATCCCGTCGGTCTCCAGGACGCCCCCCTGGAGTGTCCCATACGAGGGGTCACGAAATACGACCGGCGTGCCGCTCCCCCAGGCCGGCTCGCCGGTGGCCGGTGCGATCGCCAGGATCTCCATATCGTTGTTGAGAAACAGCAGATCATCGGCCAGAACCGGGTGATAGCTCAGCGGGGCCGGCTGGTCCTCCGCAACCGCCGGTCCTTTGGGTTCGGCAAACAGCGCGGGGGGCTCGCCCGCGCCGGGTTGCCGAATCACCTGCTGCCAGGCGACCGGCCCGACGGCGGCGGGTTCGGCAACTTCACGGTGCCGCAAGGGAGAGCCCGCAAATGTGGGCCAGTCTGGAACCTGCGGCGCGCCGGGCCACGACCGGCTCTCCTCGATCAGCGATTTCAGGGCCTCGGCCAGGAGAACGTTGCGACCGGCGAACCTCCCACGGGCACCGGGATGGAGCCGCTCGAACTCAGCCAGTTGTCTCTGGGCCTCGTCGACGCGATCCTCGAAAAGGTTCAGCATGACCAGACGGGCGCGGATCTCGGCCAGGTTCAGATTGGAGTCGGGAAAGGAGAGCCATGTCCGCCGAGCTCCGGCGGCGGGGGTAAAAGGGAGGATTCGCTGCCAATAGGCGCGGGCCCGGGCGTAAAACCCGGCCTGGAACGACGCTTCGCCCAGCGCGGCCAGGGCATCGTCGCCCCAACTGCTCACGAAGGCTTCGTCCACAATCCGCTCCAGCGCGGCCACGTCGTGCCGCTTCTCCCAGGTTTCGAACCACTGCTCGGCGACCGGATCGACCAGATCGCGGTACAGCCGCAGGGCTTCGGGCGGGAAATCGACCAGCCTGAGATGACAGATGGTCCGGGTCGGCACGTAGCGATTCGGGGAGATCGGAAGCAGCTTTTCCCCCGAGTCTTCCATGACCTGTCGAATCGAGTCGACCGCTTCGTTCCACTTGTGGTCGACCAGATAGGCATCCACCCGATCGAGGTACGTTTGAACGGTGCGCCCAGCCTCCTCGACCTGCACCTCCGGAGAGAGATCATAGCGGCTGGTAACGCCCATCAAGCCCACCTGAGCATGGGTGACGGCGCAGCAGACGAGAACGGCCAACAGGCCGCCCAAGACCTGGAGAAGCACGCAGAACCCTTTGGCTTTCTGTCTCCGCATGTTGCTTCCGCCAGGAATATCCGTGCCGACATCAAAACCACCGACCATGCACGTCAATGCCCATTGCGAGGTTCTTCCGAATCTGTCCACCCGTCTGAAGCAGCAGGACTGCCGGTCGGAAAGCGGCTGACACAGGTCGGACTGGAGAATCGTCTCCAGGCATCTCGGCAGATCGGGAATCGACCGACACTACCACCCACCGCTCCCTGCCAGCCACTTCACCTGGGTGAAGGCTCACGTCGGCCGGATCCTTCAGCCGGCCCGGCAGTCTCCGGTGTCTCCGGTTCCCGGCCCCGCGCGGCAAGCGACGGCTGACAACGCAAGTATATCAACTGCGCACGGTCCGGCAAAAGATCTCAATATTCTCGGTCGAGACGTGCGGCGGCATGCCTCCGCCGCAACTGAAGAGGATGCGCCGGCGATCGGCAACGGAGTCCACCATCGCCCGGGTTTCGCGGCGAACCTGGTCCGGAGTGCCGGCTGCCAGAACATCGCGAGGCGGCAGGTTCCCAAGGAGGACGACCTGATCGCCCGCCAACTGGCGAATCTGGCTCAGGCTGTGCTCGAAGGCGAAGTTGAACAGGTTGAAGCCCGTCTCGGAAAAGCACTTCGCGGTCACCAGCCCCTTCGCGTCGTTGTGGAGGGCTTTTACGCGAACCTCGAGCGACGCGGAGATGCGTTGAAGGGCAGGGAGCGCGAACTGGCGGAAATCGTTCTCGCCCAGGAAGCCGATGAGGTCATCGAGGACGAGAATGCCGTCGATCGAATCGAAGCACTCCCGCTGGTAGCCCAGCCAGTCGATCACGTAGTCGGTCACCAGGTCGATCAGCCGGGCGGCGGCCTCCGGCTCGGTCTTGATCGCGATCAGCATCTCCGTGTGGCCGGCCAGATAGCAGGCGATGTTGAGCGGCCCCCGGCTGACGGCCAGCCGGATCCTGTGTCCCGCAGCCTCGATCTCCCGACGGCAGGTTTGCAGCCGTTTGATCACAAAGGGAGCCAGACCGTCGACGCGGCAATTCGGCCTGGCGATCCGCGCCGCGTGGCCGACATCTTCCAGCACCCGCTCGGCGAAGGGAAACTCGTTCTCCGGAAAAACGCACTTGGCTCCGAACGAGGCCGGCTCGGTGCACATGCCGAACTCGGACCAGAACCCGGGAAGGAAGATCACCTCCGGAAACTGCCGGATCGCCTTCAGGTTTGCCTCCAGCCACATGCGCTCGCTCGAATAGTAGTCGAGGAGCGAGATTCCGGCCCAGTTGGGGAGCCACGGGCTGTCAATGATGAATCCGATCGGCGCCGGGTCAAGGAGCTCACCATCGAACAGGCGAAGTAGCGATTCCCACTGTGGATCCGTCATGACGGCCTCACTCTGCGGAAGGACTTTTCCCATGAGCACGATTGCAGGACCTGCCAGGGCGCGGACCTGCTCGATTGGATGCTCCAAGGAGGAATTAAACCGGTTCACTCCCATCTCCGCAAGATGCCACGCCGCGATCAGGCCGAAGGCGTCGTTGTGCGGCATCCGGATCGCTGCATCCAGCGGCCCGAACAGGGCCGTCGTGGAGGGCAGGGCGAACTCGGCAAGATCTCCCTCGCCCAGAAAGCCCACCTGTGGAGAAGCGAGACTCCATGGCGCCGGCAGCCCCACGAACGGTCAACCGGCAACCCGACCGGAGGCGATTCGGATCGTTCTCCTCGAACCAGCCGCCGAAGTGTCTCGCACTGAGGGCCGGTGATGATTCGGCCTCATTCAGCCGCCTTTTTCCCTCCGAACAGCCAGTCGCTTCCCGACCGCCAGACCCGGCTGAGGAGCCGGCCGGACACAACCTCTTCGGTGATCGTGGTCTGCTGGCTCGAAAAGTTCCGCCAGACGGCATCCAGGTACGGCTTGCTCGATTCGGCCAGCGAGCCGTATAGCCCTTTGCGGCGGATATCCTCCAGTGCGCCGACGTAATGGTTCAGAATCGTCCGGTTGAAGATATTGCCTGCCGCCCGGACGGTGGAGAGGGCGCCCAGACCGGCCGCGCCCAGCTTGTTGAGCGAGTAGAACGTCATGGCGCTGGAAACCGCCAGAGGATCGACGCCATTCTGCGAGGCAATCTCGTGGATGTCGTTCCAGAGCTGGCGAATCTCGCTCTCGGGGATCACGCTCCGCGGATCGACTCGGGAAACCGCCTTGCGCGTCTCCTCGATCGTCTGCCGCAGTCCTTCCACGGAGAGGGGGGGAGTATCGAAGGCCGAAGCCGTGGTACCGCTGGCGGCAGAAACGGCCTCCAGGAAATCGTCGAGTTTCTCGATCGTCGAGTTCTCGTCGATCACCCCTGCCTCTCTCAACTCGCCCGCCAGTTCCTTCAGGTAGACCTGGGAGCCGTAGGCCACGTCGCTGACGATGGCCAGGACCGTCATCGGGGAGAGATGCAGGGTAGCCAGTCCGGCCAGTTCGACGAAGTTGCCGACCGCCTTTCGCGCAACGAAGTTCTCCACCTTGACCGACTCGCCCTCCTTGGGCTCGCGCTGGACTCCCCCGACATCTTCAACCAGGAAATCGAGCATCTGGGTAACAAAGATCGAGTAGGTCTTTGAACTCTGAAAGGCCTGAGGAACCAGCAGCGCGGCCGATTCCCGCAGCGTGCCCCCCACAACGCTCGTCGCACTGCGAAGAGTCCGTTCCGGGATCGAGAGGGAGTAGAGAAGGAAGTCTCGCACGCTTCCGTACCCAGGGTCGGGAGACGGCCCCGGAGCATTCTGGTCGGTCATATCGCGTGTTCCGGTGAAAGGTTCTGAAGAAACGCGGGATTCTCCCACGGGCATGAATCTGCGCGATCGGGCTGGCCGGTTATTCGCCGCAAAGGCGGGAATATTCGAGAGTGCCGCCTGACCGGCCCTGCCTCTCTACACACTGGCGACTTCTCGGGGTCATCCCCCGAACCTGGCGGCGCGTCGCACCCAGATGATCTGGGGCAACTCCGTCTCCAGCCCCTGCGTGGTGTCTTGCGGCCGGTCGACAACGTAGCCGAGCACGAGAATCCGGTCGTTTGGTCCAATCGGCAGTTTCTGGTCATGCGCCATGACCACCTGGGCACGAGTCTCGGCCACGTCCAGATCCGTCACAAATCCCTTGCCATTCGGGGTGTTGGGATCCAGCGCGGTGCCGACCAGCAGAACGCCACGACTGGTGCGATCCGCATTGCGGACTCTCTCCGTCGCAAGCCGGCCGATCGTCTTGACGTCGTCCAGTGTCAGAGCTTTGAGAAGGCGCTGCATGGCCTCCAGCCGGGGCTGGGTCTGGGGATTGCCGTCGTTTCGCGGGATGAACGTGGCCGGTACGGCCAGCCGGCACCAGGCCTCGTAACCCTCCTCCGTGAGCGGGCCGGCCTTTGCCAGGCGGTCAACCTCGCGCAGCGCCCTGCCGAAATCGTCGGAATCGGCCTTGGGCGGGTCGAGCGGGCCGACATAGTCGGCCGGGAGCGTCTCTGCGGCCGGTACCGGCTCAACCGTTGGCGTACCGGCCGGTTCCGTGCCCGCCGGAGGCACCACCGACGCGCTCGGCGCAGTGGACGCCGTCGCGGGTTTCTCCAGAACGGGCTCCGGCGTATCCACATCCCTGGCCAGGGCCCCATCGATGCCGGAGTCGAACTCGTCTTCGGGGGGTCCTCCGAGCCAGTCCGGCCGATGGACGGCGGTGTGCTTCACGCCGGGAAGGTAGACCCGGAGCATGTCGAAGCGAGGTCCGCCCAGCAGATTGAGCAGGTAATAGGTGATGATGAGGCCCGCAGCCCCGCCGACCACCGCTCCGATCAGGTCCTTCAGGCCGCCCCGCTCCCTCTGGCCGCGTGTGGCCCATCCACCGTCGGTCTTGCCGCCCCCATTGCCGCCCACCGGCGCAGCAAACTCGAAGGCCTCGACGGAGGCATTCGGCCGAGCTTCGACCGACTCCAGGCGGAAATCGGAATGGTCCACCGCCGGACCGGCGCCAAAACGGAAGCTCATCGCCTTTTGCGGATCCGACGGCCGGATGGCCCCGTCCGCCAGGATCGCCGAGGCTGCCTCTGGTCCAAGAGGTTCATCGCGGTCTGCCAGGAGCAGATCGGCGAGGGCAAACGACTCCCGGCAGCAGGGACATCGCACCTGAACGGGCGTTTCGGCAGACGCCTGGTCCTCGGCTTCGGATGGCTCCGAACCCGACCGTATCGGTGCGCTGGCATCGACTGGTGCCGCGGCCCGGTGGCTCTCTTGCACCTCCGTCAAGTGTTCGGCGGCGGCAAGGTCGGGCTCTTCGCCTGGCGGCGAAGCCTCCCGGAGCTCGATCACGACCAGTTCTGGCGGCCCATTCTCGTCGGCCCACTCGGCCACGAAATCCAGGGCCTCCGCCAGTTCAAACTGTGCCAGACACAAGGGACACTCGACAAGCGTGGCTGGCGGAACCTCCACCAGTGTCACCGGTTCCTGGCAGCTGGGGCAGGTAGACGTCTTCCGCATTGGCTCTCCTTCGGTTCCGGATCCCCTGTTGAAGTGTAGCATCCGCGGAGCCGGAAATGCCAGGGTGAACTGCGGCGGCGACGGCCGGCTGAAGAGTCCAGCGCGCAGCATGAGAGCCGGCCGGCACAAGAAGCTACTGGCCGAAACAGACGACTACTCGTAGCCGAGGTTGCGTTCGATCTGACGGGCCTTGTTGCTGCAGGCCGTCGGCAGATCGTGGCTGTCGGCACGGCGCATCGATCTGGGCATGGTGGAGAAGTCGTCTTCGGCGTACGAACTGCCAAGGAGCGACTTGTTGGTGCATCCCGTCAGCGACAGGCAGAGCACCAAGACCATCCACGGAGCCAGGCGACGCAGTATCCGACTGCCAAATGGTCGCGTTGTGCTTCTGGTCATGGGAACCATCGCAAAGTCGATTGCCGTAGGAATCGGGGGGCGGGAGTGTGCCATATTCGTGGGTCCAGGTCCAGGTCAATTGCCCGAGTTTCCGCAGCTTTTTCGTACAATTTGCCGGTCCGTCCCCTCCCGGCCCTGCCGGCGGAAACACTCCTGGGGCCCGCCACGCACCGAGGCTCCAGGCAATTTGCGCGGGTTGCTTTCCCAGGCATGAGCGTTAAAGTGTTCATTGAAGGCACTTTAGCTCCGCTGGACGAATATCGGCCATCTCCCGTGGTGGCCAACACGCCGCGTAGGGCGGGGTCTTCGTCGAAGCGATGATCGATGACCCCACCGGCGAGGGAGCGAGTGCCTTCGGATTCGCCATAGTCCCGATACCTGCCTGGCAACGAAGAACCCCACCATGCTGGACGTGCTTGTTGTATCCCCCCATCCGGACGATGCGGAACTGGGAATGGGAGGAACCATCCTGCGGCTCATCGAACAACGCTTCGCCGTGGGGATCCTCGATCTGACGAGTGGTGAACCGACGCCGTATGGAGACCCTGAGACCCGGGCTCGCGAAACGGCCGAGTCGAGCCGGGTCCTGGGCGTTGCCTGGCGGCACAACCTGGCTTTGCCCAATCGCAGCCTCCAGCCGACTCTCGAGGCACGGGGGCAACTGGCGACCGTGTTTCGAGAAACCAGGCCACGATGGCTCTTTGCGCCGTACTGGGTCGACGCCCACCCGGATCACGTGGCCGCCACCGAACTGACTGAGGCTGCCCGCTTCTGGTCAAAACTGACCAAGACGGATCTGGCGGGCGAACCTCATCACCCGGAGCGGATCTTCTACTACTACTGCGTTCACCTGCGAATGATTCCTCAGCCGGCTTTCATCGTGGACATCAGCAACTACTGGGATCGCAAGCTCCAGTCGCTCCGCTGCTATGAGAGCCAGTTCATCACGGGGCGCCCGATCGCAGCACCGACCTTCCTGGATCGGCAGCGGGACCAGGCGGCCGCCTGGGGTGCCGCCATCGGCACCCGCTACGGGGAGCCCTTCGCCAGCCGGGAGCCTGTCGGCATCTCGGGAATGCGGGAGATGCTGTAGCCATGGCGTTCCATGAACTGATCTACATGGACCATCACGCAACGACGCCCATGGATCCCCGGGTCGTGGAGGCCATGCTCCCCTATTTCTGCGAGAAGTTCGGCAATGCCGCCAGTACAACCCACGCCTTCGGGCATGAGGCGGCGGCAGCGGTCAAGGCTGCCCGGGAGTCCATTGCCGGGCAAGTGGGTGCCAGGCCCGGCGAGATCGTGTTCACCAGCGGGGCAACGGAGAGCAACAACCTGGCGATCCTGGGGGTGGCAGCCAGTTACCGGGATCAGGGAAAACACGTGGTCAGCGTGTGTACCGAACATCGAGCGGTCCTGGACCCGCTCAGGCAGCTCGAGCGGCGGGGTTATCTGGTGACGCTGCTCCCGGTGGCCCCATCGGGGACCAGCGACGCCGGACTTGTGACAGCCGACCAAGTGGCCAGTGCCCTCCGCAAGGACACGATCCTCGTCTCGGTGATGATGGCCAACAATGAGATCGGGGCCCTGCAGCCGATC
>CAZLWV010000043.1:30297-43902 GCA_964563135.1 uncultured Planctomycetaceae bacterium | reverse complement strand
ACGGGAGATCCTCTTCCACACCGACGCCACCCAGGCCGTCGGGCGAGTCCCCTTCGACATCGAAGCCCTGGATGTCGATCTGGCGAGTTTCAGTGCGCACAAGATCTACGGCCCGAAGGGTGTTGGCGCCTTGTATGTTCGGCGGCGAAAGCCTTTTGTCAGGCTGGAACCGCTGATGTTCGGCGGCGGCCATGAAAGGACTTTGCGGAGCGGGACCCTCAATGTTCCCGGAATTGTGGGATTTGCCCGGGCCTTGGAGCTGTGCCTCGAAGAGATGCCCCGCGAGGCGGACCGGCTCAGCAGACTGCGCGGCCGCTTGTTTGACGGGCTGGTATCGCAACTGGAAGGCGTGCACCTGAACGGGCCGGCTCTGGACGGCGGTCGCCGGTTGCCCGCCAACCTGAACGTGCAGTTCGATCGGATCGACGGCGAGTCTCTCCTGCTGAGCACTCCGCGTCTGGCCGCCAGCAGCGGCAGCGCCTGCACGTCGGCCCATCCGGAGCCCAGCCATGTTCTCCGCTCCCTGGGTTTGTCGGACGAGGCGGCCCGGGGGAGCATTCGTTTCGGCCTGGGGCGGGCCAACACGGAAGCCCACGTGGACTTCGTGGTTGGGGCGATTGCCGACTCCGTCCGCAGATTGCGTAAAATGAGCAGCCTGCCGGTCCTGCGGCCGTAGCGGACCGTAGCGGAAGGATGCCGGTTGCCTGCCCCGGGATTCCTGGCTCATCGCCCGGCAGCGCGACACGCTCCGCGGATCGCGGGGGTGCTGCCGAAAGGGCAGGGGGCTACGCCTGGGCTTCGCGCCGGGCAGGATTTCCTGTATTTCCTGGCTTACGGCAGAGCGAAAGAATAACTTTCACAATTCGCGCTCTGGCGACGGCACGGCCAACGAGTAGGCCGTGGCACACCCGTTGGCCTCGTGTGAGGCACTGCTTGCTTGCAAGCAGTGCGATGAACTGTAAAGGTTATTTTTTCGCCCTGGCTTGCGGCCTGCCCACCGGCTGTTCTCGATTGCTATCCAACTGGAGCGGGCTGGCCGCGGGCACTGCGGCCAGTGGGTGTCTTCTCCTTTCACCGGAACCTTGTATGAATGCCTCCTGCCTTCTCATGGCGTACAGTCTCCTTGCCGTCCAGGCGGAACCGGCCGAGAGTCCGCTGCCGGCCGGTCAAGAGGCCTCGGCTCCGATCCTGATCGATTGGGTTCATGCCAACGATTTCTCGATGATCGGCCTTCGGCCAGGGATCTACGACTATCACGTGATCTGCGGCCTTCGCCACGGAATGGACTTCCTGGCGTCGCTCGGCGCCTGGCACGAATATCTGAGCGAAGGAACGATCACGCCGCAGCGGCTGGCCCCCCACAAACTCCTGTTCATCAACCTGGTGTCGGCCGAGCGTGAACCGTTTTTGGTTTCCGAGATCCTGGCCATCAAGGATTTTGTCAGCGGGGGTGGATCGCTCCTGGTGGTCATGGACCACTCCAACTGTTACTTCCACAGCCATCGGCTCAAACCATTGCTCGCCGAACTGGGAATCCAGGCCTTTGTGGACACGGTTTGCGATGTGCCGCCGCGCACCCTCGGGGCCGGCAACGGCTGGCTGACGATCACGAAGTTCAGCCCGCACCCGATCACGGAAGGACTCCGGCGTCTCGGATACCAGACCGGGGGGCGCCTCGATCCGCGCTACTCCGTGGCCTGGACCGACAAAGACGCCTGGGCCGACGAGTGGTCGATCAGCATCTACGGCCAGAATAGCGACGGGGGCAACTACGGCAACTTCAAACGGGATGACTTCGAACCGTTCGGCCCCCACGGAGTGGTGTTGGCCCGCGAGTTCGGCAAAGGGAGAATCGTGATCGTCGGCGACCAGAACATGTGGGGCGACGCCTTCATCAACTACGGCGACAACTACCGCCTTTGGGTCAACGCCATGGGATGGCTGCTCCGCGATCGGAGACTTGTGGACTGGAAGGCCTACGAGAACTGGCACCGTCCCAGGATCGTGCTGTATGAACCGGGCGACGCACCTCGCTTCGGCTCCTGCGCCGACGACGACTACTACAACCTGTTCTGCCTGCTCGGACGGCACTACTGGACGTTCGCCAACGATCGCCTGGATGAGCCTGCCGACTTGCGCGTGGTTGCCGACGGTCGCCGCGAATTCTCCGCAGAAGAGATCTCGAAGTTGTCGGCCTGCGCGCGCGACGGCGGAAAGCTCCTTGTCCTGCCCCATGTCGCCCAGGAGCGTGAGGCCGACGACGGGCACCGAGCGAAGGCTGGCCCCGAACTGCCGCCCGGTGACCAGCAGCCTGCTCCCGCTGGTCGCCAGCCTCGGCAGGAAACTCCGCAAGCTTCGAAGCCGGAATCGCCGGGCGCCGCTGCAGGCGGCAAGGAACAGCCACTGCTGTCAGCCGCGCTCGACTTGTCGGGGGCCGAGCAGAAGTCGACCGAATCTGGAACGCTGTACGTCTTTTCCGGCGGCGGCCGGATCATGCTCCTGGCGGACGAACTGGCCCCTCCATGCAACCGCATCGCACCGCCGACACGAATCCCCAATGCCGAGGAAGGCAATCGTGAAACGGCCGTTCTCAAGGCAGTGCGCCAGGTTCTGGGCGAGTGAAACGGCCACTCCGATCACCCGCGAAACTCCAGAGGGAGCTGTTTGAGGCCGCTCAACTCGATGCGGGCAATCGAGGTCCAGGGAAGGACGACCAGAGAGTGGGTGTCGTCGCCGGTACTGGTCGAGAAGACGAGGCGGCCCCCGTCGCAGAGTTTCTTGGCGAACTGGGTGGGCTGGTACTTCTGGCCATCAGTGGTGAGCAGTTCAATCGCCGCCTCCTTCGGCAGATCGGCAACCAGATCGGCGAGGAACCTGGCCATCTGGTCCGGACCGGGTGGCGGTGACGAACCGGCAGCGCCGCCGGTGCGCGAGCGAGACAACCGGCCGCTGCCTTTGGCCGACGGGCTGCCGTTGGTCTGAAGCGAGCCGAGGGGATCAAGGTTCACCACCGAGTCCTCGGTGGGCAGGATGTCGAGCGGCATATCCTCGTAATCGGCAAGCGTGGGGATATGGAACTTCGAGCCGCATTCCGGGCACTGCCCGGCACGCCCCTGCAGGCCGATCGGAGCCCAGACTCGATGCCCGTTGGGGCACAGGAACTCGATCTGCTCTTTGATACTTCCGGTCGAGCCGGGGGAATTCGAGGTTTCGGCGGGAGCAGTCGCCCAGGAGCCCGATTCGGTGAGTTCCGCATCGTCGGGGGCGGGCACATAGAACTTCACGCCGCATTTGGGACACTTGGCCGGCTTTCCCGCCCGGTCGTCCGCACAGCGAATCTTGTGCCCTTGCGGACAGAGAAATTCGATCACCATGGTGCTCTTCACCTCGGCCTCGCCCCTGGCGGCATCGGCCGCCGCGATCTCGGCTCAACTCCCTGCAAGGCCTTCCTCTCTATCTCGATCCTACTTCAGCGCGGGATTCCTTACAACGAACTGCCGGACGCCCACGACCGATTTCCGTCCTGGACGGGACCGGCGGCCTGGGCAACCCAATCGCCGTAAGTCTTGACAGGGCCACGATGTCTGTCAGACTAAGCAAAGGCCGGTCAACGCTCACCTTCACTGTTCCTCGCGAGCCTGCGGATGTCGATCAACGTTACTTGCCCCGGATGCCTCAAGCGATTCACGGTCAGCGAGAAGTTTGCCGGCCAGAAGGGTCCTTGTCCCAAGTGCAAGACTATCATCGAGATTCCCAAGCTGGGTGACGAGGTCGTCATCCACGGCGGCGAAGAGTTCGACCATGCCGGGCGCGACGCTCAGGGCAAGCTGATCGGCAAGCCGATTCTGCGAGAGCAATCGGAATTCACGCCCACCGTGATGGCCATCATCGGTGCCGGGAGCCTGGTCACGATCATCGTCACCTGGATCCTGGGGCGAAGCGAGGTGTTCCAGAGCTCGCTGATGTGCTTCGTTGGCTTGCTGGCCGTCTCGCCCCCTTTGGCCGCCGGCGGCTACAAACTGCTGCACGGCGCCGAGGAACTTCAGCCCTATCGCGGCCGCAAACTATGGCTCCGCGTCGCCGTCTGTTCCCTGGTCTACATTCTCTTCTGGGGCGTGTTCAACTACCTAGGAGAGCAGTTTCTGACGGGCGAGATCTGGGAGTGGTTCGTGCTGGTTGCCCCCTTTCTCGCGGCCGGAGGTTTTGTCGGCCTGATCTGTTTCGATCTGGACTACGCCACCGGATTCCTCCACTACGGGTTCTACGTGGCGGTCACCATCCTGCTGCGGGCCGTGGCCGGCCAAGGCTGGATCTGGAACATTGCCCAGAACGCGAGCGGACCCGGGTAAGGCGCCCGGGGCAGGCCCCCGGAGGCCGCAGTTCGTCGCGCGGCGGAGATCCCCTGCGGCCGCAACACTTGTCAACACAACCTCGATCAACAAGGAAGGCATCGACCAAGATTCCAGTATGGGAACGCTCCAACCTTTTCGCCATCTTCGTCGCGTCTACTGTGCAGGTCCGCTCTTCAACCAAGCGGAGCGCGAGGAAATGACGCGGATTGCCGACGCGCTCCGCGTCGACCATTTCGATCCGTTCCTGCCTCATGAAGAAATCCAGTTCTCCGAAGTCCATCCGTGGCTGCTGGAGTGCGGCCTGACCCCTGCGGAGGCCGGGCGGGTGCTTCACGAGGCGATATTTGCGCTCGACGTCTATTTCGTGATCCTGGGATGCGGGTCGTTGGTTCTCAATCTCAACGGCCGCGTTCCCGACGAGGGTGCGGTGGCCGAGGCAACGATGGCCTGGATGCTGGGCAAACCCATGGTCTTCTACAAGGCCGACTCGCGCAGCTTGATCGAGGGACGAGACAACCCGATCCTCACCGGGCAGACGCGGTTTGAGGTGGTCGACCAGTTCAGCGGGATCGGTCCGGCGCTGGAGCGTGCGATCCGCGAGGCGAAGGTCGATCCGGTCGCCACCGCGCCTTGCCCGCCCCAAGTGGGCCGCGTGCTGCAGATGGGGCTGCATTTCTTCGAGCGGCTTGAAACGCTTGGCCCCTCGCGCCCCGCGAAACCCACCGCCCGCATCGTGTACGACCTGTTCGGCGGGACGGACTGCGAGTCGGACGCTCCTCCTCTGGGTCTTTCCTCCCTCGACTCGAGCAAGGCCTCATGACCAGTCTGCTCGACATCCCGGAAGTGGTCGGGCTCGACACCAAACGCAGCCTGGTGCGGATCCCGCCGGAACTGGACGTGCCGCTCACCGGGCGGGTACGCCAACTAATCGACGCGCCTGAGTTTCGGCGGCTGTCGAGAATCAGCCAACTCGGCCTGGTATCGCTCGTCTACCCGGCGGCGTTGCACACGCGATTCGAGCATTGCCTGGGTGTGTATCGGCTGGCCCTGTTGCTGCTCAAGCAAATGGCCCACGATCCGCGGTTTGCGGATGCAGTGCGTCCCGAGGATGGCGAACTGTTCCTCGTGACGGCATTGTTGCACGACCTGGGACACTGGCCGTTCTGTCACCCGATCGAGGACGTGCGGCTGCCCAGCGTTCCGCACCATGAACTGTTTGCCAACAGCTTCCTGCTGGAAGGGGAAGTGGCCGATGTCCTGCGGCACGACTGGGGGATCAATCCGCGGGACGTTGTCTCACTCCTCAGCGAAAAACCCCAGGATCGGACGAGCAAGGTCCTGGCGAGCATGCTCTCCGGGCCCATCGATATCGACAAGATGGACTACCTGTTCCGCGACAGCCTGCACGCCGGAGTGCCGTACGGGAGGAACTTCGATCAGCAGCGTCTGATCGGCAGCCTGTGCCTGAACGAATCGGGCGACGGACTGGCCATCACCGATAAAGGCAAGACCGCCACGGAGATGATGGTGTTTGCCCGTTACGTCATGTTCAGCGAAGTCTACTGGCACCACGGGGTCAGATCGGCGACTGCCATGTTGCAGCGTGCCTTCTACCTGCTGCTCGGGCAACTCGATCTCGATCGGCTGTTCCGCATGACGGAGACGGAGATGATCGACGCATTGCGGACGGTGGCGGGCAAGGGGCCGGCGGGAGAGTTGCTGGACGGGCTTTTTGGGCCCTCGCGCCGGCTCTACAAGCGGTTGAGCCAATACAGCTATTTCGAGCAGCGGGAACTCTACAGCCAGTTGGCCGGCCGCCCCTATCCTTGGCTGGCAGCCTGCGCAGAGCATTTTGCCGCCGTTGCCAGTACGGCCTTGCGGCGCGTGGTCGCGCCGCACGAGATCCTCTTCGACGCCCCCCCAATGCAGCGGGAAGTCGAGTTCAAAGTCGACATCTACTACGCCAAGGAAGACTGCTACCGTCCGCTGAGCGACGTCTCCCCCGTTGTTCGCTCCCTCGCCCGGGAACAGTTCGACGATTACGTCAAACGCGTACGCGTTTTCTGCCATCCGCGATTGTCCACCTCGCTGCGGGAATTGTCCGATTTGCCCGGACTTCTGCAGGCCGCGATCGAGCGGATGGGTTAGGGCGGGCTTCGCTGGCCGATCCGGCGTATCCCACCGGCCTGTTCGGCGAGGGGAAACGGTGCAGCGATGGACCACCCCCTATCCCCTCCTTTGGCTATGCCCTGGGAATGCGGTTTTCTTTGCCGAAGGTTGAGCCCTCTTCTAGAATTCCGATCGGAGTGGGTCCAAACGATTCCTTGCAGGAATCGAACATCCGGCGGGACGCCCACACCCTTATCCAGGGCATGCCCGGACCCACGCAAGCAGGCTGATTCAAAGTAGGAGCGAGAGCCTTGGCCAGTTTGACCGTGGAGAACTATGTCAAGGCGATCTTCAAGATCTGCCGGCAGGACGGAAACAAGCTCGCGACCACCGGGCGTCTGGCCACTGCTCTGGATGTGTCCCCCGGCACGGTGACGAGCATGCTCAAAGCACTGAGCGACTCCGGCCTGGCCACCTACACCCCCTACGAAGGTGTCCAGCTCACTGAATCGGGCGTGACCTTGGCCCTGGAGATCCTGCGGCGTCATCGGCTGATCGAGTGTTTCCTCGGCGAGGTGCTGGGGATGTCCTGGGATGAGGTGCACGACGACGCCGAACAGCTCGAGCATTCCGTGAGCTCAAGGCTCATCCAACGCATCGATGAGTTTCTCGGGCATCCCGAGTTCGATCCGCATGGAGACCCGATTCCCAGGGAGGACGGCACGCTTCCGGAGCGGCCGGTCCGCAGCTTGTCGCAGAGCCAAAGCGGCTCCGAGTTCGAGTTGGTGCAGGTGATCGACCAGAGTCCCGAGTTCCTTCGCTACCTCCAGAATTCGGGCTTCGTCCTGGGCTGCCGAGGCCTGGTGCGAGCCAATCGCCCCGAGGCAGGCGTGATCACCGTCGAGGTGGGCAAGAGCGAGATCTCGCTGGGAATCGAGGCAGCCCAGAAGATGCTGGTCGTGGTGCCTGCCCGGGAAGGGGAAGAGACACCGGCGGATTCAGAGACCGCCTCAACGCATTCCATACCCGCTCCCCACCTCGGCTCAATGCCGGTGCGCACCGCTCATTGATGGGTAGAGCTTGCCTCTCGGATGCCTTCCGGTTCCCCAAATGTCCAGTGGGTGCCTGGTTCAGACAGACCATCGTCCGTCTCCCTCTCTGGCACCAAGGATCTGCCGCACTGCCGTCAGAAACCCCCACGCAGGCGGGGCATAGAGGCAGCGGCAAACGTGCGGGATCGGCCCAGGTGACTGGTGCCGAGACGGTACACGAGGGCAACGCGAAGATGCCCCACCTTCTATTGCGGTCTGGCGCTGGGTGGGTACGAGCATTTTCCAGGTAGACATCAATCAGATCCCTCCCCCTTTGACGAACTCGGGCGGGAAACGTACAACAGGGTAAGAATGTCGAACATGGTGATGGACCATCTGGGGCCCGCATTCACCGTTCGTTAGCCCTCCATGCCGGCCTCCGGCGAGGGGCCCCTACAATGGGGACCTGTGAACCTGGTCAGGTGGGAAACCAAGCAGCCATAAGCAGTCCGCCTCATGTGTAGTGGGTCCCTCGCCGGTGGCCGTCCGTGAAAGGAAGCAGCCCGCTCGTTCATCCATACCCCTCGCTGGCATGTCCGACGCCTCGCCGACCTTTGAGCCACCGACACCCCTGGCCGCTCGTTCGGCCGACTATGTTGTTGTAGCAAGGCGGTATCGGCCGCAGGTGTTTGCGGATCTGATCGGCCAGGAGCACGCCACCCAGGCCCTGTCCAACGCGATCACCACCAACCGCGTGGGGCACGCCTATCTGTTCACGGGCGCCCGCGGCGTGGGGAAGACCTCGGCCGCGAGAATCTTTGCCAAGGCGCTCAACTGCCAGCAGGGACCGTCGCCCACGCCCTGCAACACGTGCGAGATCTGCCGCAGCATCAGTACCGGCGACGACGTGGACGTGCTGGAAATCGACGGCGCCAGCAACCGCGGGATCGACGAGATTCGCCAGTTGCGGCAGAACGTCAACGTTCGGCCCAGCAGAACTCGTTTCAAGATCTACATCATCGATGAAGTCCACATGCTCACGCGGGAGGCCTTCAACGCGCTTCTGAAGACGCTGGAGGAACCCCCCGAACATGTGAAATTCTTCTTCTGCACGACGGAACCGGCCAAGATTCCGATCACCATCCTGTCGCGCTGCCAGCGATTCGATTTTGCCGGCATCCAGACCGACTCGATCCGGCAGCGTCTGGCGCAGATCGCGGCGAGCGAAGGGGTCGAAGCGGAACCGGAGGCTCTCGACCTGTTGGCGCGGCGAGCGGCCGGATCGATGCGCGATGCCCAGTCGCTGCTGGAGCAACTGCTGTCGTTTGCCCCGGTGAAGATTTCGACGGCAGATGTTCACTCCATGCTGGGCACTGCGGGCGACGACCGGCTTCACCAACTGGCCCAGTGCGTGGTGGATCGCAATCCGTCCGCTGCGTTGGGGGAATTGGACCGCGCGGCCAGAGAGAGCGTCGACCTGGCCCTGCTGCTGGAGCAGCTCTTCTGCTATCTTCGGGATGCAATGGCTGCCGCCGCGGGCTGCCCGAACGACATCCTCCTCTACGCAGCCCCGAGCCGCCGCGAGGAGGTCGCCGAACTCGGTCGACGTCTCGGGCTGCAGAACACCCTGGCGGCCATGCAGATCCTCGACCAGGCACTGTCTCGCCTCCGCTACAGCACCCAGGGAAGAATTCTCACGGAGCTGGCAGTAGTGCGAATCTGCTCGCTCGAGGATCTCGACGATCTGGCCGGATTGATCGAGGGCTTGCGGAGCGGTTCGCCCACCTCGCCAGCCTCGCCGCCGCGTCCCCGGCCCCCCGCTGCCGCGCCGCCGCCCCAGCGAGCGCAGGCCTCCACCGCCCCCGCACCCGCTCCGGTTCAGCGACCGCACGAGCCTGCGCCGAAGCAGGAGCCGGCAGACGGCAGCGAACCGCCCGCCACCGGCTCCGGATCGGACGCGCTGCCCGAGATTGAGTTGACGGAGGCGAACGTGACCGAGGTGTGGAGCCGGGCCGTGGGTCGGCTGGAAGGCATGGCGGCCGAGCCGGCCCGGCAGTTCGCCCACGTCCGCCTGCCCGAAACGAGTCGCATCCTGGTGACCTTCCGGCCTGGAGGCGATTTCAACAAGACGATCTGCGAGCAGCCTGGGAATCTCGCGGAGTTCGAGAGGGCGGTCAGCCAGCTTGTCGGCCGGCGAGTGCGAGTCTCGTTTGAGGTGGAAGTCGGCACGGCCGATACTCGCGAGAAGAGACCCGCCGCACAGGTTGTCTCGCCGCATCAGCGTTTGATGGAGATCACAAAACACCCTATGATTCGCCGGGCCGGCGAGCTTTTCGGCGCCACCCCGACGGAAGTCATCGATCCCCCCGATCGGCCGGAACAGGCGTGACGAGACCACCCCGGTTCCGACCCCATGAAATGGAGTCAGGTTGTGTTCAAAGGCATCGGCGGACTGGGAGCCCTGCTCAAGCAGGCGAGCCAGATTTCGACCAGGATGGAAGGGTTGAACGCAGAGCTTCGTGGCCGCCGTGCCACCGGCTCGGCCGGCGGCGGCCTGGTGGAGATCGAGGTCAACGGACTAGTGGAGGTGATCCGATGTCGAATCGAGCCCTCCCTGCTGGCCCAGGGCGATGCCGAAATGCTCGAGGATCTGGTGGCGGGGGCGGTCAACCAGGCCATCGCCAAGGCCAAGCAGATCCACGCCGACGCGGTCAAGTCGATCACGGGCGGAATCGATCTGCCGGGGCTGGATAGCGCGATGAGCAAGTTTTTTGGCGGCCAAAACCCTTCGGAGCCTCCAGCCTGAGCGGGATGCCAGATTTGTGGGTCACCAGAGTTACCCAGTCCTTCACTCCCCAGGATGAAAGGTGACAGTGCCGTGCCGGAACTTACCGAGTCGGTTGTCAACCTGATCAACGAGCTGGCCAAGTTGCCCGGCATCGGCAAGAAGTCGGCCGAGCGGCTGACCTACCACATCCTGCGCCAGCACGAAAGCGAGGCCATGGCTCTGGCCGACGCCATTCGCGACGTGAAAATCAAGGTCAAGTACTGCAAGCAGTGCTTCAACCTGGCAGAAGAGGAGCTTTGCGCAATCTGCCGAGACCCGGCACGCGATCCGAATCTGCTGTGTGTGGTCGAACAGCCCCGCGACCTGATTGCCTTGGAGCAGACCGGCGCGTTCCGTGGCGTGTATCATGTACTGCTTGGCCGGATTGCGCCGCTTGAGGGGATCGGGCCGGAACAATTGACGATCGAGGCACTGGTCAACCGGGTACGGGCAGGCAGCTTTCGTGAAATCATCATGGCGACCAATCCGACGGTTGAGGGAGACGGGACATCGCTTTATATTTCCAACCAATTGGCCGACGTTGGAGTGAGGGTCACACGGCTTGCCCGGGGGATTACTTCCGGAAGTGTGCTAGAATTTGCTAATAAGGAGATACTGACCGACGCGTTGTCAGGTCGGCAGAGTCTTTATTGACGTCTGTACAGTCGATGCGTGAGGGCGACCAGCGGAAGCCCGGCTTTCTTGCGGCCTGCCGCTGGCCATCCGCATCTTCGATGCAGACCTGCCTACTGCCGATCGAGGGGACTCCTGTCGTTGCCGCATGTGTCCGCGGTGCGGCAGGCCTCCCGCGTGATTCTGGGAGCGGCCTTGGGTGCAGCCCGTGATCCCAGCCGGCCCAGGCATCCGGATTGAGACGAGATTGGGCCCGTTTTTGTCGGGCCGCCCCATGTTCACCTGATTTCCAGCAGAGGCACAGCAGACCGCGATGCGACTTTCCTTCGGCCAAGAAATGCGACTTGCCCAGAAGCAGGTGCTGGCGCCGCGGATGATCCAGTCGATGGAGATCCTGCAGTTGCCGATTCTGGCCCTTCAGGAGCGCATCGAGCAGGAACTGCAGGAGAATCCGGTTCTGGAAGTCCAGGAGACGGATCCCGATCTGCCCTCGGAGGCCGACGGGGCGGACTCGGGCGAGACGGGCGTCGATGAGGAGCGCGAGCTGGTCATCGACGAGGCCAACGGCGAGGACGACTTCGAGCGTCTGCTCAACATGGATGAAGAGTGGCCCGACCACTTCGAAGAGAGCTCCCGGCCATCGAGCAACCGGATCTCGGAAGAGGCCGACCGCAGGCACGACGCCATGGCCAACATGGCCGCTCGGCCCCAGTCGCTACAGGATTACCTCCACGATCAACTGAGCTGGTTCGATCTCTCGCCCGACCTGCGGGCCATGGCCGACCGGATCATCTACAACCTCGATTCGAACGGCTACCTCCAGACCAGCCTTCGCGATCTTCTGGGCGCAGACGCCACCCCGGAACAGCTCGAGCGGATCGAGGAGGCCCTCCACGTCGTCCAGGGGCTCGATCCCCGCGGTGTCGCCGCCCACGACCTGCGCCAGTGCCTGATGCTGCAACTCACACCGGGCATGCCCTGCTACGAGCAGCTCTGCACCCTGATCGCCAATCACCTCGAAGACATCGAGCAGAATCGGATTCCCATCATCGCCAAGAAGACGGGCTACTCGATCGATGTCATCCAGGAGGCGATTCGCGAACTGAAGAAGCTCAATCCGAAGCCGGGAGCGGAATACAACGACGCCTACGTGCCGTCGGTAATCCCCGACGTGTTCGTCGAGCCCCGGGAAGAGGGCGGATACCAGGTCCGGCTGGAAGACGGGCGCACGCCCAGGTTGTTCGTCAGCAATGACTATCGCAAGATGCTCCGATCCGACGACAGCGCGGAGGCTCGCGAATTCATCAAAAGGAAGCTCAATTCCGCCCAGTGGCTGATCGAGTCGATCGAGCAGCGGCGCAGCACCCTCACCAAGGTCTCGCAGGCGATCGTCGACCACCAGACGGAGTTTCTGGACAAGGGATTGGAGGCGATCGAGCCGCTGAAGATGCAGCAGATTGCCGACAAGGTGGGCGTTCACGTCACCACCGTCAGCCGGGCCGTCGACGACAAGTGGATCCAGACTCCCCGCGGGATCTTTCCCCTCAAGCGATTCTTCTGCGGCGGTACGGTCAGCGCCGACGGGGAAGAGGTGGCCTGGGACGCCGTGCGATTGAAACTCCAGGAGATTGTCGACGGAGAAGACAAGAACCATCCGTACAGCGACGATCAGCTCGTGACGGAACTGGGCAGGCACGGCCTCACGGTGGCGCGGCGCACGGTCACGAAATACCGCAAGGCGATGAACATCCCCAGCTCCCGCCAGCGCCGCAGTTGGACCAGCGACTCCAAGCCCAACTGAGCAGGAGCGTCTCTCCTCAACGCGCCACGCTCTTCAACGCGCCACGCTCCTCGACGCATCACTCTCCTCGGAGCCGCTCGCCTCAAGCGCCAGTGGCAACAGGCCGCGCTGGCTCACGGGTTCTACGCCCTCTTGGAGCCGTGTGGCAACCGCCACCCGAGGTGTTTCTCTGGGAAAAGGCGTCTCGGGACCATTGCCCTTGCGACTGCGCGGCCCTGCTTGGAGAAGCCGGGCCACGCGTCCTATGCGCAATTCCGCAACCACTCAGTCCATCGGCACAACTCGTGACGCCGTATTGATCCAATCAGACCGATTTGAGGCCTCGGGCGACTCTTTCTCTTCGACGGGCGTCGTCGAGGGCCTGGAACACGAGGTCGGGATTCTCCAGCCCGAGCAGGCGGAGCTCCGGACTGGACTGATCGGCCGACTTGATGGTGACGGTACCGACGCCGCCATTGATCACCCGATCCCAGAGGGTCCGCTCGAGTTTCAAGTCGTCGATGTCGATGACCTCGATCACGTCGCGGACGCGTTTGAAGATTCCTTCCTCGTGATAGAACTGGTGGGCCGAAAGCTGGTACTTGATGGTTCCGACGCGATAGATCCGGACGCAGGCGTACCAGATCCATAGCGCGGCGACGGCGATCAGGGACGGATACCATATCCAAGCGCCCCACTCGCGGCGCCACAGCCAGAACGAGAAGAGCAGCAGGAGAATGGAAAGGATCACGGTTCCCAGGAATCGGCCGCGGAGCGTTTTGGGCGAGTAGCCACCCTGAGCCCAGCCCGAATCGATCTTGGCGGCGGGTTTGTCCGCGGCGGAATGTGCCGTATCGAGAAGACGCTGACTGG
>CAZLWV010000043.1:21072-30287 GCA_964563135.1 uncultured Planctomycetaceae bacterium | reverse complement strand
CGTGGCCGCTTCGGCCGGCTCGTCTCCTGCGTTGCCGGCGGGCGGCTGCGCCGGCTGCTGCACGGATTCTTGTGCCTCATCCCCCTCTTCGAGCCTTGCTCCGCACTTGGGGCAGTAAACCGAACTGGCGTCAATTTCGGCCTGACACGCTACGCACTTCATCGTCGTCGATCCTTTCCACAAGGGTTGCTGACTACCGGTTGGTGGGGCTTATTATAAGCATTTCGTGGAACAAGACTACTACTTCTTTCGGGAAGCTTTGAAGGGCAAAAACCACCCGCCCGATGGGCCAGCCGGAGGGCTCGCCTCCATCCTTTCGCCAGGACCTCAGAGAGCATTCGTCGATCTCGGCCAGGAATTGCGGTGTTCTCTGTTCTCGGCGTCTCGGACAGGTCCCGGGCCCTCGGATGGCGGACGCCGGGGCGGGCGCCCCCGCTGGGAGCTACCCCCTTTCACAAAAGGCCGCAGGAGGTATAGTAAGAAAGTGGTATTCGGAGGCCATCCGAGATGAAATGTCCTTTTTGCGGTGCGGACAACGACAAGGTGATCGATTCGCGAGCCAGCGAGGACGGGGCCGCCACCCGGCGTCGGCGCCAGTGCAACGCGTGCAAACGACGTTACACGACCTATGAACGGATCGAACGCACGACGGTTCGGGTTGTCAAGAAGGACGGCACCCGGGTTCCTTTCGATCGGCTGCGGCTCAAAGAGGGGCTGGAGAAGGCCTGCTGGAAACGGCCGATCAGCGACGCCGACATCGAAGCGGTGATCTCAGAAGTCGAGAACTGCATCGAGGCCAACTGCGAATCCGAAGTCGAGAGCCGGTATGTGGGGGAACTCGTGATGGAGCAGCTTCGCGAGCTCGATCAGGTCGCCTACGTGCGGTTTGCCAGCGTTTACCGGCAGTTCAAGGACGCCCGCGATTTCGTCGACGAACTGCGCCCGATGCTGGCCGAATCCAAGCAGCCCAATCCCTGATGGATCGCATGGGAAGGGGGGCGATCGAGGAAAGTCGGATCCTGCGGCCGCCGGCAGACGCCGGAGCCCATCGATTGAGAAATGCCCCTCGACGCCCTACTGATGCCGCTCGATCACGAAGCGGGCGATCCCGACGAGCGACTCCTTGCAGGGAGCATTCGGCCACCCGGTCAGCTCGGCGGCCGCCTCTTCGACGTACTGCGTGGCCTTCCGTTTTGCGTATTCGATGGCGTCTGACGACTTGAGCCACGGCCACAGGACCTCGCGATGATGGTCGGTCGCGGTGGATAGAATCTCCACCATCCTGGCCCTCTGCTCGGAGCCGCTTTGCCTCAGCAAGCGGATCAGGGGCAGGGTCGGCTTCTGCTTGACCAGATCGGTGCCGAGCGACTTTCCGGTGGTCTTCTCGTCGCCCAGCACATCCAGCACATCGTCGATGATCTGGAAGGCGATTCCCAGCTTGCCGCCAAACCGGGTCAATGCGGCGGTTTCGTCTTCCGAGGCACCCGCGTAGTGGGCTCCCACCTCGCAGCACCAGGCGCACAGCGCGGCGGTCTTGCCGTCGATGATCTCCAGGTACTCCGATTCGCTCAGATCATAGTCGCCGCAGGCCCCGAGCTGCCGCAGCTCTCCTTCGCACACTTTGCGGCTGGCTTCGAGCAAGGTGCGGGTCGCATAGGGGTCGTCGACCGACGCGGCCAGGCAAAGCGACTTGGCGAAAAGGAAGTCGCCCAGCAGAATGCTGGTTTCGTTGTCCCAGCGGGCGTTGACCGTATCAAGGTGGCGGCGGATCTCCGCCTCGTCCAGCACGTCGTCGTGAACCAACGTGGCCGTATGCACCATCTCCACCGCCGCGGCAAGCGTGAAATGGTCGTCGGTGAGCCGCCCGCAGAGCTTCCCCGACAGCAACACCAGCGCGGGGCGAAGCCTCTTCCCCCCCAGGCGGAAGCCGTGCTGGGCCAGATTGTGAACGAACGGATATTGGCTGGTCAGCTCGCGACGCAACAGTTGGTCGACCTGGCCAAGTTCGTCCTGCACAACGGCATAAAGGCAGCGCAGTTCATGCGGAGCGGGGTCAGTTCTCTCTACGGTTCGACTCATCAAATCCTTCCCAGTTGCCGCTGAACTTGATCTCCGCATCCCGCGCGGGTTGGCGCTCCTGGCCATCACCAAACAGGGTATCACTGATGCCCCAGGAGGGAACGAACACCGGCCCCCCACCTGCAAGGGGTCACCATGAAACACGTGCCACGACATGATGGGAAAGCAGATGCCTCTGCGGCGCCCATGCATACTGCTAGTGTACCGCCAGGGGAGGCATTTGGGCAATCGCTCCGGCACGAGGCCCGCGGAAAGCCGCCCCTCCTCGGCAGGGCAAGCAGAACGCCAGCAGCAGGACATCACAGGCCCGCCCACGGGCGATGCGGCAGCATCAGGGCTCGCGCATGGCGCGGCGGATGATCTCGGAATCGAAGTAGTTGATCGCCATTCCCGCATCGACCACGATCTGCTGGGCGTTGATGCCGCTGGAGCGAGGACTCAGGAGGAAGGCGGCCACATTGGCGGCTTCCCGGGTCTGGACTGCCTTCTTACGCGGAATGATCTGTTCGGCGAACAGGTAGGAGTCAACGTAGCCGGGAATGCCGGCCGACGCGGAAGTTTTCAGCAGCCCGGGCGCCACCGCGTTGAACCGGACCCGCGAAAACTGGCTGAAAGACTTGGCCAGGAAGGCGACCGAGGAGTCGAGCGCCGCCTTGACCGGGGCCATGAAGCCGTAGTTCTCGCTGGCCATTCGGGTTGTGGAGATCGAAATGGTCACCACCGACGCATCTGGGTCCAGCAGTTCCTTCAACTCGTTGCAGATGGCGGTGAGGGAATAGCAGGAAATGTCGACCGCCTGGAGAAAGGCTTTCCGCGGAGTCTCGTGAAAAGGCTTCATGCCCTCCGAGTAGTCGGCGAAGGCAATCGAATGGACCAGCCCGTGAAAACGGTCGTAGCGTCGGGCCAGTTCCTGGCGGAGCCGGGTGATTTCTTCCGGCTTCTCGACATCACAGACATGAACGTCGGCCTCGCCGAAGAGCTTTGCCTGAGCCTGGCGCAGCGACTCGTTCTGGACGACGTAGACGCACTCGGCCCCCACCTCGGCGAGTGTCTCGGCGATGTGCCAGGCGACGCTCTTGCGATTGGCGACCCCGAACAACAGAATCCGCTTGCCTTCGAGTTGGAGAAAGTCCATCGATTGTCCTGGTAGGTGTTGTTCCCGCCCGCAGCACGGGACTTGGAGGCGGTGTATGTCTCGGCACTGAAGGTCCCGCAGGGCCGCGAGGGACCTGCCGTCTCAGGCGTCGGCAGCCGTGCATGCGAATTCAAAGCGAACGG
Organism: uncultured Planctomycetaceae bacterium; assembly: GCA_964563135.1. Lineage (GTDB taxonomy): Bacteria > Planctomycetota > Planctomycetia > Pirellulales > Thermoguttaceae > JAAYAY01. Next base: position 26,930 of record CAZLWV010000043.1, on the reverse strand, counting down.
CCACCTTTCCGTCGACCGTCACTTTTCCTTTGAGGAAGAAAGCGTTGGCCAGCCGTTCGGTCAGTTCGACCTCCATGCGGAAGGTCTCTTTGGGTCGCACCATGCGTTTGAATCGCACGTCGTTCATCCGCGTTGCCACGGGCACCTTGCCCGTGGCCCCCTCGAGGTGCTTCGACAGCAGGATCGCGCCGCACTGCATGGTCGCCTCGCAGAGGAGCACCCCGGGCACAAGCGGAAACCCCGGGTAGTGACCGGCAAAGAAGTCCTCCTCGCCCGAGAAGGTCTTCGTGCACACGATCCGATTCTCCTGCCACTCCACGATTTCGTCGACCAGGAGGAACGGATCGCGATGGGGAATGGCATCGAGGATTTGCTGGCGGGTCATGCTCTCTCCGAAAGTGGCTCTCCAGGCCATGTCCTGCGAAACCACGCAGGCTCCGGTTCTGAACCCTGTGCGGCCGACTGGGAATCCTGGAAGCCACCCGACGTCGTTACGCTCAAGGCCCGGCTCCGCATACCACTACGCTGAAGGCCGGGAGGCGTTGTTGAGAAGGAAGGAATCCACATCGTTGGCTACAATGACACCGTAGTTGACGGCACCAAGCCAGCCCGACATGATAATGCCCACGCTTCCGGAATGGTAGAGACCAGCGATCTGCTGGGGCAGGTTCCGGCTGACCGCCAGGCCTTCGAACTTCGTTCCGAAGCTGGACCCAGCCCAGTGCTTCGTGTAGCGTTGGAACGTCAGCGGCGTGGCACAGTCGATCGTGTCCAGCAGGTTGCGGACTCCCGGCACGTACTTCTCCAGGGCGTTGAGCGTCGTCTCAATCAGGTCGCGTTTGCTTTCTTCGTATTCTTCCTTCGACAACTTCGACCAGTCTTCGTAGTGCGCGTTGGTGCTGGAAACGATCAGGCAGCGGTCGCGTCCGGGGCGGGTCTTGGGATAGTAGAACGAGTAGGTGCGACTGGTGACGTTGCGGCTCAGAAGCAGGTCGGTGCGGAAGGCGGGTGCCGTGGAGCTGAAGAGCAGGTCGCCGCAGGTATCCTCCTGGAGCACGATCCCCGGCCTGAGGGCCATGTAAACCTGGGTGCTGGAGTTGTTGAGCCGCACAGCTCGGGCCTGTTCGACGAACTCGGGGGCAAAATGCTCCGCCCCCACCAGGTCGAAGATCGTGGCCTTGAGATTGCTGTTGGAGACGACCGCCCGGCACTTGATGCGGCGGCCATTGACGCTGACGCCGGTCACCCTGCCGTTCTCGGCATGGATCTGCCCGACATCGGCGCGGATCCGCACATCGACGCCGCTCTGGCGCATCTGGGCGTCCATCATGCCGATCAGTTTGTCGGTGCCGCCTTCGAAGGTATAGACTCCTTTGGACATGAAATTCGAGAAGACGATGCCGTAGGTGAGCGCGGGATCTTCGAGCGTTGAGCCGTTGGCGTAGGTGATCGGCTCCATGAGCAACCGGATCACATCCTGGCGTCCGGGGAAGGACTTTTCGAACAGATCCCGGGCAGTCAAGGCCGTGTCGTCGAGATGGCTCATCGAACGGGCCGCGTCGAAGAAGCCTTCCACGGCCACGGGCTCGATTCCAAAGCGATCGATGAGCTGGCGGGTGAAGTCGCGGCGGTCGAACGTGGTGGAAAGGGAGAACATGGGGTTGTCGAAGCGGATGTGCTTGAGCTGCACGATCGAGTCGGCGATCGTCTGATTCCAGTAGCGACGGCAGCTCTTGATCATGCCGACGGGGAACCCGTGGAGAGAGACATCGAAAATATGCCCTCCGGGGCGGCGAAACCAGGTGGCCAGCCCGCCGAGCTTGTAGTGCTGCTCGGCCAGGAGCACGCGGTGCCCGGCGCGCGCCAGCGTGTTGGCAGCCGTCAGTCCCGCAAGGCCGGCGCCGATCACGACCACGTCGTACTCGTCTTTCGCTCCTTTGAGAAAATCCTTCGACATATCGCTGCTTCGAATGGTTGCCTAGGTTGGATGTGACGTCAGGAAGGGCCGATCGACGGGGCCGAAAGCGGATCGCCGGCCGGGGCAAGCCCCGGCGTTTCTGCCGGTGGAGGCGGCGGCTCACTCCCGCAGGCAGTAGCTATTGGCCACGGTGATGCCGCTGATGATCGAGCCGATGATCCCGACCATGCCCTGGTCGGTGCCGCAGACGTAGAGATTGTCGAGGTGGGTGCGGCCGTCGTAACGTTTGTCGGGGGCCCCGTAGACGGCGCCGTTGTCGTGGCCAGTGAAGCGGCGGATCGTCGTGGGCGTGAACATGTCGGTATCCACGACATGCCGGCGAAAGTCGGGCATGAACTGGACAGCCGAATCGACGGACCGATCGTACCAGCGGAGCTTTTCCAGACGATAGGCCTCTTCATCGAGTTGGGCCCAGCGGTCGTAATTGGCCAGGGCGGTGATCCGCACCACGCCATCGCCCATGGGTTCTTCATAGGCGAAGTTGCTGGGCGAGCAGATCACTCCGCTGCGGAGATCGACCAGCCCTTCCGGCTGCTCGTAGTGAAACTCCTGCGAAGTGTTGAAGAACACGATCGTGCGATCATGTCCGAGGTTTCTGGGAAGCGTGTCGAGCACGGAGATCGATTCGATGAACGAAAGCCGACCGACAGGCACGTTCTCGGGAGCCGCCTGCTCGCAGAGCCGCATCGTCTCGCGCCAGCCGGCCGACGACAGGATGCGGCGGCCTTCGATCTCCGAGCCGTCGTCGAGCACGAGCCGGTCGACCCGACCCTGGCGGGCCACGATCCTCTGAACGCCGGCGCGAAGCCGGAGTTCGCCACCGAGGGATTTGAACTTGCGGACCAGGTTTTTGAGGATCAGCCGCACTCCCTTGAACGGCCGCGAGAAACCTTCCAGGAAGATCGAGCGAAACATGACCGAGAACTGTCCCCATTCCATGTCGCGTTCGCGGGCGCCGCCGTAGTAGAGGAGCGGGCAGAAGATCATTTCCACCAGCAGCGGTTCGTCGATGTAGCGGTTGACGACCTGGCGGGCGGAGGTCTCGTTGCCTGCCTGGCCAAGATCGTCGTAGTCGATGAGGGCGTCGACGAGTCGCCGGAGATTGTCGATCTGGCCCGGGAACCGGTCGGCCACCTGGCTTTCGAACAGTTCGAACTCGTTGGTGAAATCGAGACGCACGCCGGGAAAGGCGATTGTCGAGCCAACCTGAGGGGCGAGGCTCAGGTCGTCCCACTTGATCCGCAACTGGCGGAGCAAACGGGTCATCGGCCCCCGCTTCGATGCCCGGCTGGAAAGGTAATTGGTGACGGCATGCAGGCCCACATCGTAGTCGCGGCCGTTGATTCGGTAGAAGGAGTTGAGCCCGCCGATAGTGCTGTGCCGCTCCAGGATGCACACTTTCTGGTTGAAGTGTGCCAATCGGATTCCAGCCGCCAGCCCCGACATGCCGGCGCCGATGATGATCGCGTCGTACATGGCCGTGCCAGTACTCCCCATAAGCAGACTGCCTGAGAAAGACGCCGATGACGGCCGACCGCTTCGCACCCGACGCAACGACTTCTACATATCCTTCATCAACGGTTCGAGGTAGGCCACCGTGCTGGCCATGCTGGCCAGTTGGGGATAGTCCGCCTCGGGAATCTGGACGCGATACCGCTTGCGGAGCTCCATCACGATGTCGAGGAAATCCATGCTGTCCAGCTCGAGCTGATCGCGGAACGCCACGTCCTCTTTCAGGTTGGAGCAATCTTCGTCGGGCGCAATATCCGAAAGGATCTCAACCACCGCCTCTTTGATCTCGGCACCAGTCATTCAGCTACCACGTTTCAAAGTCTGAAGGAACGATTTGTCAGATTCTCTTTACGATCACCACCGAGTTGATTCCGAGCATTCCGAAGGAGCTGTTCAGAATGATCTCCACGTTGCCGGCCTCGCGCGGTTGGTTGATCACCAGGCCGCCCAAGGCGCACTCGGGGTCCAGCTCATCGAGGTTGATGGTGGGGTGAACGACTCCGTCATTGAACGACGGGAGATTACCGGCCAGTTCGAGCGCTCCGGCAGCTCCCATGGCGTGGCCGATGAAACTCTTGGTATTGTTCACGGCCACCTTCTCCGCGCCGCCAAAGGCCACGCGGATCGCCTCGCACTCCTGGATGTCGCCGGAGACGGTCCCGGTTGCATGGGAGCTCACCAGGTCGACCTGCTCGGGAGAGATCCCGGCACGTTTCATGGCAAGCTGCATGCACTGGGCCTGGCGCTGCGGGTGGGGAAGGACGAAGTCGTGGGCATCACTGTTCATCGCATAGCCGACGATCTCGCCATAGATCTTCGCGCCACGAGCCTTGGCGTCGCTGAGCCGCTCGAGCGTGTAGAGACATCCGCCCTCGGCAACCACGATGCCGTTGCGATGGGCGTCGAAGGGCCGGCTGGCCTTGGTGGGATCCTCGTGACGGGCGAGCGCCCCCTGGCTGCTGAAGCCGGCGAAAATGCCGAAGGTGTGGATGCTTTCCGATACCCCTCCGGCGATGGCCAGATCGCATTCGCCCAACCGCAGCATCTGAACGCCCTGGATCAGGCCGGCGTTTCCGGCGGCGCAGGCGGCACCGAGCGTGTAATGGGGCCCGGTGATGCCCATGTTGAGGGTGATCTCGCCGGCAGGGTTGTTCGCCACCGTTCGCGGGTTGTGATGGTGGGTCCAGAACTGGGTGTCGTAATTGTAGCCCTTGATCAGGTAGATCTCGTTCTCGGTCTCGACGTTGCCGTGCTCGGTCACGCCGACGTAAACACCGACCCGCGACGGGTCCGTATTCGCCCAGTCGATCTCCGAATCAACCACGGCCTCACGGGCACAGTAGATGGCGATACTGCCGGCACGCGTGCCGCGGCGAACCTCTTTTCGCTTCTGGTAGCGCAGCTCGTCGTAATGGCAGATGCCGGCCAGGGTCTTGCCGAAATAACGAATCTCGTAGTCGGTCACCCCGCTCTTGCCGGAAAGGAGCGCCTCCCGATACTCGGCCAGATTGTTGCCGTTCGGAGCGGTCAGCCCGATCCCGGTCAGCACAATCCGTTGTTCGTCAGGCAATAGAGCAATCATCACACGCGCCGTCTTCGCTCGAAATCGACCCCGATCGGTCTGTCAGAGACTCCGCGGCCCGAGCCCCAAAGCGGATGCGGAGGGATCCCGGGCGCAGCAGTCGCGCAAGGTTAGGAACCCTTCAGGGTACCGGCTGGACCGCACATTGGCAAGCAGTAGCCGGCGGAGGAGGCAACCCGAGAAGGGATACCTCGGACGGGGAATCACGGACACCGAAGGCCGTGTGGCGAAAGAAGATCGAACTGCCACAGCGAGGGTCGGGAGCAGTGGACGCCCTCGGCGATTGGGTTACTGCTCGGATGATGCCTTCCGCAACGCGACTCCCAGCCGCCGCATGCCCTCCGCCGTCGAAACGGCTGGGTCATAGCCAAAATCCTCCCGCGCGCGGGTGATGTCAAAGAAATGATGCGTCGACAACTGGGCTGCCAGGAACCGCGTCATCGGCGGCTCGCCCTGGAGCCCCAGAACGCGGTAGAGGCCTTCGAGGACGGCTCCCAGTCGGTAGGCCGCGGAGGCGGAGATGGACTTTTGGACCGGTGGGATGCCCGCCAGGGCCAGGATCTGGTCGATCCACTGCCAGCAGCCCACCGGCTCCCCCTGGCTGAGGAAGTACGCCCGTCCGGCCACGGGCGAACCCTCCCTGAGGGCGTCGGCAGCCTGGAGATGGGCCTGGGCGGCGTTTTCGACGTAGATCATGTCAACGAGGTTCTTCCCCTCCCCCACGCGACGGAGCCGTCCGGACCGGGCTCGGGCCAGGAGACGCGGTATCAGGTGCCGGTCGCGCGG
>CAZLWV010000043.1:18037-21062 GCA_964563135.1 uncultured Planctomycetaceae bacterium | reverse complement strand
CCAGATAAGATGAGGCCGGAGGGCACACGCAAGAACGCCATCGATGCCGCTGGCCGCCAACACCTCTTGCTCGGCAATCGACTTGCTGTGCGGGTAGTGGGCCAGAAACCGCTCGGGATAGGGCGCCGATTCGTCGACCCCTTCCTGGTCCGTACCGTCAAAAGTCACGCTGGGACTGCTTGTGTAGACGAACCGGGCAACGCCATGCTTGCGGCAGCCTTCGAGGATGGCGCGAGTTCCAAGCACGTTGATCTCGTAGAAGTCGCGCCAGGCCCCCCCGATGCTCGCAATGGCAGCTACGTGGAAAACAACATCAACGCCCTGGCAGGCGGCGACCACGAGGTCGTGATTGCGGATGTCGCCTCGGACGGTCTCGACACCTAGTCTTTCGAGTTCCGGGTAGCTGCCGCGACAGAACGCCCGCACCTGGTCGCCCCGGGCAACGAGTTGCTCCACGAGATAAAGGCCCAGGAATCCACCCGCACCGGTGACAAGTGCTTTCATGAACACCTCAACTGGGTCAGGCTGTCCAAGTCATGGCCGGTCATCTTGTGCCAACTCCCAGAACAGCTTGAACGACTCCGTTCCGGTCATTTGCGATGCCGGAAACACGACTGCGAAACCGCGCGGCTGCAGCAGTCGAGCACAAGTGCACCCTATTTGGGTTTTTCTGTCACCCCAGGAATCGGGATCTTCTCGTCTCCCTCCCCGGCTTCAACATTATCGGACGTTGGGGCGGCACCGGCCGGCGGCCTGTCGCGGGCCGTTTCCTGGGCCTCGTCGGTCACCGTGATCGCGGAGAGCGGGATCTCGATGAGGAGCTGCCCCTCCTCGCCATAGGCACTCTTGGGCACTCGCAGCTTGAGTGCCTCCTGGCTGGCCGACGGGAGCCGCGGCGCGTCGTCGGGCCAGGTGAAGACGATCACATCGGTCGTCGACTTGTCGGCCGTCAGGACGGTCGCTTCACGGCACTGGCCATCGGTGAACATGCCCTGGAAGTTGCCCGGCGTGCGGACCTTGTACTCGCTGCCACGATCGTCCGTCAGGGAAATCTCACTGGCACAGTTCAGCCAGCCGAGGAAGCGCACCGAGGCGCCGGGAGCTGTAGTTCCCAGTTCGAACTCGACCAGCAGATATGGCTTCGACGGCCGAGCCGTGCGGCCGTCGGCACTGGTCATTTGCGGCCGGTCGAGGATCACACGCACGGGCTTGACCCGGACGGGACCGGCCGTCGTCGAACCTGCGTCAGACAGTTCCGTCGGCCCGGGCTGTCTGCCAGCGGGTCTCGGGGCGGCAGCCACCCCCTGTCGGGAACCGACAAGGGAACGAGTCCCAAACGTTTCTTCGAGGCTCTTGCCGGTGGTGTCAACGTTCACGTCGGCAGGAGAAAGGCTGGTGGCCTGCGAGGCAGCCGCGGTTGCAGGCGAGGGCGATTGCAGAAATCTGCGCAAGAAGGGAATGCACGCGAACAGGAGGATCCCCGCCACAATGAATACGGAAAGCCACTTCACCAGGCGGACATTCTTCTGTTTCTTGGTGAGCGGTTGCTTCGGTTTCCTGACCCGCTTCCTTTTGTGAAATCGATCGGCAGCAGCATCGCCGGTTTGAATCGTCAGGCTGCCGAGTGATCCCGTTTCCACTGGGGGCGTGAGCTCGGAAGCCGCTTCCACCGACGTGAGAGTGCCCGACGACCGGACTGCCGTTCTCTTGGGCGCAACGACCGGCGGTTGAGGGAGGGGCGGCTGCTCGAAGGGGGGCACCGGCGGTTCCGGCTTTGCCGGTTGCGCAGCAGGAGGAACCTGCGCGGCGACCGGTTGACCGGCAGGAACGACAGGCAGATCGTCGATTGCCGCCATCTCAAACAGCCCCTTCACCCGCGAGGCCGCAGCCCAGGGGCCTTCCTTCGATCGGGCGACCGGGTCGCTGGGCGACAGACGGCCGGCGTCGGCCAGGGCCTTCAACTGGTCGGCCGACAGCGGGCCGACAACCTGCTCGGCGATTTTGGTATACCAGTCGGCCATCAGAGAGAGTTGCCAGGATTCGGAAATCGGGGGTTCAGGAGGGTCCAGAACTGGCGGCACACGACGCGCCCCGCGAACTTCCTTCAAGTGTACCCCGCAATCGAGCAGGCAACCAGCAATCGGCCCCCCTGCCCTGCCCCAGTGCTCTGTCACAGCTTGAATTTGGGGTCAATGGCGTAGAATCATGCGACAATCGCCGAGTTGTTCCGCAGTCTCGATCCCAATTTCTGGCTGAGACAAAGCCCTAGCTCAGTTGCCCGGCAGCCCAGATCGCCAGTTTCTCGCGGAAGATCTTGGCGTTGTGACGGATATCGACGGGCAGCGACGGATGGATCAGAAACACGTCGATATCGGCTGTCAGTGGGCTGGCAGCGGCCAGGCGGCGGATCTGGCCGAGAAGCCGGTCTCGCGAGACGGCATCGCGCGGGAATCTCTCGCGATGCGGCTCCAGGATCAACACCGGACGCTGCCGCCCGGGCTGGCCCACACCGACCAGCGCGCTGCGATAGACGTCGTCGTGGCAATTGACGATCGCTTCGCACGGAATCGTGTACTTGGTTCCTGCCGCGGTCTCGACGCGATGGGCCATGCGGCCGCAGAACCAGAACCGATCTTGATCGTCCAGGTAGCCCACGTCGCCCATGCGATGCCAGATCCGATCGCCGTCGACAATCTTTCCCATGGCGTTCGCTTCGGTGCGGGTCACGTAGCGGCGAGTCACGACCGGCCCGGTCACGATCAGTTCGCCGATCTGGCCGGCGGGTAACACCTCGGCATCGTGGAGTGTGGGAATGGGACCGTCCGTCACCCGGATGACCTTCCACTCGACTGCTGAGAACCGCCGCCCCACGCAGACACCGGCCCCCTGGTCGGTCTTGGCTGCCGTCTCCGCCAGAATCTCCGAGGCGGCGATTGAGGCAACCGGCAGCGATTCGGTGGCTCCGTAGGGGGTGTGGATATCGCCTTCGGGATGGATGCAAGCCTTCATCCGCCGCAGCACGTGG
>CAZLWV010000043.1:3818-18001 GCA_964563135.1 uncultured Planctomycetaceae bacterium | reverse complement strand
ACCGGCGCACCGGCCGAGAGCACGCGCCGCAAGGTCGGCAGTTTCGTGCCGGTTTCCTCGCAGTAGCGTCCGACGCGGTTCCAGATGGCAGGGGAACCGAAGGATTGAGTGGCTTTCCAATCGCCGACCACCTCGACGATCTTCCGGGGATCGACCTGGGCGGGCCGCGTGGGGTCCATGTCGGGGATGACAGCGGTGACACCCATGGCGCAGTTGAAGAGCCCAAAAAGCGGAAAGCCCGGCACGTCGACTTCGCCCGGCTGGATTGCGTAGAAATCGCGGATCTGGTCGACCTGGGCGTCGAAATTGCCGTGGCTGTATTCGACCCCCTTGGGTGGGCCGGTGCTGCCCGTGGTGAAGATGATCGCCGCCGGATCGCTGGCCTTCGTCACGGCCATTTCGGGTCCCTGATGGGGTCCCCGGCGAAGCTGCGCAAGAGTGGCTCCGCCCCAGAACCATCGCCGGCCGACCGTAACGTTGTTTGTGGCCGCGGGGAACCTGTTGCGAAGGACGGTTCGCACCGCCTGAACCACAGGGATGGCCACGAATCCTTGCGGCTGGGCGGCCTCCAGGCAGCGAATCAGGTTCTTGCGGCCCATGCCCGGATCGATGAGGATGATCGTTGCCCCCACCTTGTAGATGGCAAACACAAGGGAAACGAAGTCGACGCCCGGACGCACCAACAGCGCAAGCCGGGTACCGGAGACAACTCCCATCCGGCGAAGTCCGCAGGCGATCTTGTCGCTGTCGACGCTCAACTGGCGAAACGTCATTTGCCGATAGCAGCGCCGCCCCTGGCGATCGTAATTGCGGGGCTCCGCCACAGCCACCGCGTCAGGCATACGCTGAGCCATCACCGCCAATCGGGCTGCGATATTGACGGTGCCCGACGCGTCTTGTGCCACTTTGATCGTCCCCTATTTCTGGGCCGGCTCCGAACTACCGAACATGAACTCAAGGGTTCGTTTCAGATGCTCGCGCGAGGTCTCCGAGAAGCCGACGTCAAACCATACGATCTTGCCGGCGGCGTCGAGCACATAGATTCGAGGCAACTTCGCCTTGGCAACCTTGGCAAAATAGACTCCTTCCGGATCGAGCAGAATCGGGTAGTTGATCTTGACCGCTCCGAGGAGTCGCTTGACCTGTTTGGACATTTCCAGCCGCGAGACGATGTTGGCCGATACATTCTCGACCGTTCCACTTCCCTTCTTGGCGTCCTCAGGCGGGGCGTTCGGGGTGATCGCGATCACGGCAAGCCCCTGATCGGCGTAGGGAGCATGCGCGTCGCCCTCCAGATCGGCCAGGGATTGGACGGCCAACTGGTCGGCAGTCTCTGAGCCGCCAACGCCCCAGAAGAAGACGACCGTGCCCTTCTTTCCGAGCAAGCCGGCCACGTGCTTCTTCTCACCGTCGATCGTGAGAACCTCGCCTTCCGGAAGCGTATCGCCCACGTCCACGACGCACGCATCCTTGAAAGCCTGGGGCAACTGGACCTGCGGAATAGTCGCCGGGGTCGCATCGAGCGTTTTCAGCGTTTCCGACATCTGGATCGGAATCGGTTTCTTGTTGACCGCGGCCGCCGTCTCGTCTTCGACCGGCGGCTTGGCTGCAGCCGGAGGCTTGCTCGTTGGAGACTCCTGTGCCGCCTTGGGAGGACAACCTGTGACCAGCAGAACCACTGCGGCCAGAAGCACCGCCCACAATCGCATCAACCACTTGCCCATGATTCCAGGTTCTCCTACACAAAGGCTGGCTTTCGCCGCGAGCCTGGCCGGCTGCGGCGAGAAGCTGGTGCAACGCCGACTCCTGTCTGCCGACACCTCAGAGCATGTGAATCTCTCCGTCAGGGTCTAAATAGACTTGCACGATTCCAAGAGATCCAGACTCCGCCGCCACCCTTCGGGAGGCGGCTTCAAGGAGATGGCCCATTCTGGGAATCACGCAACCCGATTTAGAAGAACCACCCCTGTTTCGTTCAGAGAACCTATAGTCTCAAGGTCGAAACAGGCACGTTTATGAGGGCCAGCTTCGAAAGATCCACATCCTCTCACCTCTCCTCCCCTCTCGAGACAACGCCTGCGTTCGTTGCCCGAGCGGAGCAACAACTGTTTGACTACTTCTTGTCGATTCTGACTCCCAGTTCGCGCAACTGCTTGGGATCGACGTCTCCAGGCGCTCCGGTCATCAGATCGGTGGCGCGCTGGGTCTTGGGGAAGGCGATGCAGTCGCGAATATTGTCCAAGCCGCCGAAGAGCATGACAATCCGGTCCAGTCCGAGGGCGATTCCACCGTGCGGCGGCGCTCCGAACTGGAGCGCCTCGAGCAGGAACCCAAACCGCTCCGCAGCCTTCTCCGCATCGATGCCCAGGAGTTCGAACACCTGGCTCTGCAGCTTCTGGTCGTGAATACGAATGGTCCCCCCCCCCGCTTCAAAGCCGTTGATCACCAGATCGTAGGCCTGGGCACGGCAACTGGCGGGCTGGTCGGCCAAGCGTTCGATATCCTGCAATCGCGGCGAGGTGAAGGGGTGGTGCATCGCAGCCCAGCACTTCTCTTCCTCATCGTACTCGAACATGGGGAATTCGACGACCCAGGAAAAGTGCATCTGGCCGGGCTGGTAGAGTTTGAGTTCTGCGCCCAGGCGGCGGCGAAGTCCATTCAAGGCCTTGCAGGTGACCTCCCATTTGTCGGCCACGATGAGCAGCAGGTCGCCCGGTTCGGCTCCCATCCGCTCAGCAATCTGCGCGAGAAGCTCATCGGAGAAGTTCTTGGCGATTGGCGAGGCAAGGCGTTTTCCCTCGCCCACCTTGAACCAGGCGAGCCCCTTGGCGCCAAAATCGCCAGTCACATAGTTGGTCAGTTCGTCGATGCCCTTGCGGGAATAGTTCTCGGCGGCACCCTTGGCGTTGATGCCGCGGACACGGCCCCCTGCGGCGACCGTGTCGCGAAAGACGCGGAACTCGGCTTCGGCAGCCAGATCGCTCAGATCGACCAGCTCCATGGCAAAACGCAGGTCGGGCGCGTCGTGGCCAAAACGTTCCATCGCCTCGTCGTAGGTCATGCGGGGCAGCGGCAGCTTCAGCTCGATGCCCAACAACTCCCTGGCCATCCGGGCGACCAGCCCGTCGATCACGCCGATGATGTCGTCGGCGGTAACAAACGCCATTTCCACGTCGAGCTGGGTGAACTCGGGCTGCCGATCGGCTCGCAGGTCCTCGTCGCGGAAGCAACGCGCAATCTGCACGTAGCGATCGAAACCGGCAATCATGAGGATCTGCTTGTAGAGTTGGGGAGATTGGGGCAGGGCGTAGAACGTGCCCGGTTGCACGCGACTCGGAACCAGGTAGTCGCGTGCCCCCTCGGGTGTGCTCCGGCCAAGAACGGGGGTTTCGACGTCGATGAACCCCAGTTCGTCGAAGTAGTCCCGCATCATCTTCATGATGCGATGCCGCAGGATGAACGTTTTCTGCATCTCCGGGCGGCGGAGGTCCAGGTAGCGGTGCCGCAAGCGCAGATCCTCGCTCGGCTGCTCCTTGGAACTGGGCTTCATCGGAGGCAGCTTGCTCTTGTTGAGCACCTTGACCTGCCGGACCCGCACCTCGATCTGGCCGGTGGCCATCTCGGGATTGTCGGTGTCCTCGGGTCGTCGGGCAACCTTGCCCGTCACCGAAACGACATCCTCGCTCCGCAAGGAGCGCCCGACATTGACGGTCTGTTCGCCGCTTTCAGGCGCGAAAACGACCTGCGTTTTGCCGTAGCGATCACGAAGGTCGATGAACAGGACCCCTTTATGATCGCGGTAGGTATCGACCCATCCTCCGAGAGTGACTTCCTGACCGACATGTTCCGCACGAAGCTCGCCGCAAGTATGAGACCGAAGCAATGCAGAAACCCTTGCTTTATAAGACGTTAGGACTTACTGTCCTGAATAGTCTGGCCCCGATTTCACTGGCCGGGGGCACAGCAAACCCCCTATTGTAGAGCGTCTGTCGACCGGCGCGAAGGTTGGGTCGCCGTCGACCGTTGGCAAGCCTTCGAAAGGCTCTGTCACCCAGGCTGGACGGTGACTTGCCGTCCAGCTTGCACGATGACTGCCGCGATCGTCTCCGTGTCGACCGGCTCGGAAACCGGTACGGACCGGCATTCGCTCAGGCTCCGAAACCAAGTCCACTGGCGTTTGGCGAACTGGCGGGTGTGGGTCTTGACTCGTTCGATCGTCGTTTCGAGGTTTGGCCCGCCGCGGAGGTGCTCGATCACCTCCCGATAGCCGACCGCCTGCGACGCCGTCTTGCCAGGGGGCTTTTCGAGCCGCATGAGGCCCGCGACTTCGTCGACCAGGCCCTGCGCAAACATGGCCTCGACCCGGCGATTCACCCGGCGATAGAGGATTTCTCGGGGCCAATCGAGCAGAAAGACCCGGCACGAGTCGGCCGGACGCCCTCGATCGAACTGCTGCTGCCACTGGCTGATGGGGACGCCGGTTTTCTCGAAGACCTCCAGTGCCCGAATCAGCCGGCGGGTATCGTTGGGATGGAGACGCCGAGCGGCGAGCGGGTCGCAGAGGGCAAGGCGGCGATGGAGCGAGCCTGGGTGCCGCTGCTGCTCGGTCTCCAGCCGGGTTCGCAAGGCGGTGTCGGCGGCAGGTCCGTCGAACATCCCCCGAAGAAGGGCTTTGAGATAGAGCGACGTCCCCCCTACGAAGAGGATTTCACGGCCACGGCTGCGAATGTTGTCTGCGCAGGCCTCGGCGGCGGCCAGGTACTGGGCCAGACTGAACTCTTCGTCTGGATCCAAGATGTCGACCAGATGGTGAGGAACGGTTCGTTTCTGGCTCAAGGTGGGTTTGGCGGTACCGATATCCATGCCCCGATAGAGGGCCATGGAATCAAGCGAGATTATCTCGGCGTTGATCGTTCGTGCCACCTCGATCCCAATCTCGGTCTTCCCCCCCGCGGTCGGTCCCGTCAGAAACCAGCAGTTTGCCGTTCTTGGACTCTCCATTTTGTCGCAATGCTCGCAAGCCTACTTGCCGGATTTCCTGGACAGGTCTACGCTGCCTAATGGTCCAGGGCCGAAAGGAATCGCCGGGCAGGCTCCCCCGATCGCAGACTCCATGCAGCGCTGTGGTCTTGTTGCCGCGGGCTGCAATCAGGCTGCTCGAGAGGAGCAGTTCTGGCCTGGGATCATGGTGGAGTGGTTGTCGCTATTCTGACCGATTCAGGTTCTGCGAGAAAGGGACCGTGTCATGGACGGATCGCAGCCAGTTCTCAAACGTTTGATGCGGGTCATCGAGAGGCGCAAGGCGGATCGCCCCTCCGGGTCGTACACGACCGCGCTGCTGGATGGGGGGACTCCTCAGATCACCTTGAAGGTTCGAGAGGAAGCCGAAGAGCTGATCGAAGCCGCCACCGATATGGGCTGCTCCTCTCCCAGGTTTGTGATCCACGAAGCGGCCGATCTGTTCTACCACACGCTCGTTCTCCTGGCCGCCTGCGGTGTTTCCCTGGACGACGTGGAGGCGGAGTTGGAGGAACGGTTCGGCCAATCGGGTCTGAAGGCGCCTTCGAGGCGAAAGGGGTAGGGACACGCGCCCGCTGCCGGTGGCGGCCTCCCACCGACGAGGCGCGACGCAGCAAGGCTCCCTGCTATCTGGACAGGACGGCCCCGTAGGGATCGTTGAGCTTGTCGTCGGGGAGGCCGACGATGGTGAACCGGGCCAGCTTGCCCGGCTCAAGCGAGCCGAAGTCGGCATCGCGACCGAGGGCTTTGGCGCCAGCCAGAGTCCCCATCTCGATGATCTTCTCCGGCGGCACGTGCGGGTGCCGCTTTGCCACCGTGCGGATCTCCTCGAGCAGGTTCAGATCCGGCGACGAGGCGCGAGAATCGGTTCCCAACGCGATACTGACGCCAGCGGCCAGCATCGATTCGAGCGGGTAGGGATCGTGCTGGAACCAGGCGTGGGTGCGGGGGCAGTAGACGACGGTCATCCGGTCGCGCCGCTTTGCAAGGAATGCAGCTTCCTGCCGGTCGAGGTAGTTGCCATGAATCACCAGGGCTCGGTCCGCATCGGCCAGCACTTGCAGGAAATCGAGGGGTCGCCGGCCAGGACAATGGACGGCCGGGTCCCATGAACCGAGCCGCGCGAGCAACTCGCGAAACGGGCCGGTCCCCCGGTGGAGGAACTCCATCTCTTCGCGCGACTCGGCCAAGTGAAAGGCAACCGGAATGTGGTGCCGGCGCGACAGGCGACAGGCCCCTTCGATCAGTTCGGCGCCCGTGCTGTAAGGGGCATGAGGACTAAGTCCCCGCTGGTACGTCCCCCTCCCCTCCCCTGCCCCGACATAGGCTTTTGCGATCGCCAGCGCGTCGGCGATCCGTGCGGGCACGGGGCCGATGAGTTCGAGAAAGCCCGTGACTGCCACCTGTGGATCCATTGTGGCGTCGGAAGGGTCTGCGGCAGCCCTGGAAAAAACGCGAACTCCAGCTTCGGCTGCCGCGGATTCGGAACTGCCCGGGGATGGCCCGGCGTGGGCGGAGGACGGCTGCACGATGTCGCCGATCACTGCCACGCCGGCGCTGGCCGACTGGTCGAGCCCATGGCGGAGGGCTCGAGCCGCGTTGTAGTCAGCTTGCCGCCGCTGGCCGACCACCAGGCCGATCCACTCAACCAAGGGAATGCCGGGGCGGCCGAGTGGGGCGGCAATATCGGTCAGCTCAAGGTGTGTGTGGGCATTAACCAGGCCGGGAAGAAGGGCCACATTGCCCAGGTCGCGCCCCCCCTGCCCTGCCCTGCCCTGGCGGATTTCCAGAATCCGACCGTTCTCGATGTAGACCACACCGTCTCGAATCAGTTCCCCTCGTGCTGCGACAATCCAGCGGGCTTTCAGACTGAGCATCCGTATCCGTTCCGTCTGAGGATCGGGGAACCGGCAAATCGCGGCGGGACCGGCCCGCAACCTGCTGATGCCGGAAGACTGGCGGCGCGAACGACGACCGTCAATTCTGCGCCGGTTCCAGGCAAGAATCCACCGGTACCGCTTCTGGTCGTGGGGAAGCCAGGCTACCGACCATCTGCAGCAAGGCTGCCCGGTTGACCGGTTTGGTCAGGTAGGAATCGCATCCGGCGGCCAGGCACTTTTCCTTTTCTCCCAGCATCGCGTGTGCCGTCAGGGCGATGATCGGAATCGTGCATCCGGCGAGCCGGAGCCGGCGAGTCGCCTCGTAGCCGTCCATGACAGGCATCTGAATATCCATAAGGATCACCTGGATCGGATCGCTACCGGGTTCGGATCGCAGGAGAATATCGCAGGCTTCGTGGCCGTTTGGGGCCAAGACGACCTCTGCACCGGCCATCCGCAGCATGTGTGCGATCATCATTCGATTGTCGAGTCCGTCTTCGACGAGGAGCACGCGACAGGGATCGGGAAGCCGCGATACTTCGCAGCGTTCGGTATTCTCCATGGCAATGTCGGCATCGTCCCGGCTGTCGCTGCCATCTCGGTCGGATTGGCTGCCGATCGGCAACGTGAGGCGGAAGGTGCTCCCCTGGCCCGGAACGCTCTCAACCGAGATATCGCCTCCCAGGGCCTGGGCGAGGCCGCGGCTGATGGCCAGCCCCAAGCCGGTACCGCCGTAGCGGCGGGTCGTCGATGTATCGGCCTGCCGGAACGGTTTGAAAAGCAAGGCAACCTGCTCGCTGGAGATGCCGATGCCGGAATCGATCACATCGAACTGGATTGTGGCGTGGTCCGACTTGAGTTCCCCGCACCGGGTGACGATGCGAACCTGCCCCCTCTCGGTGAATTTGACGGCGTTGCCGACCAGGTTGAGAAGAATCTGCCGCAAACGTGTGGGATCGGTATGGATCCGTCTCGGGATCAGTCCCTCGGTACTGACATGAAGGGAGACTCGGGTTCCCATGACCCGTACCTGCATGATGGACGCGACCTCGGCAACGATCTGGCGCGGCGAGCAGTCCTGCAACTCAATCTGCATTCTGTTGGCTTCGATCTTCGACATGTCGAGGATGTCGTTGATCACCTGGAGGAGATGTTCACCGTTTCGCTTGACGATGCGGCACGCCTCGAGGGCGAAATCGTCGGTCACCGATTCTTCCAGCAGTTCCGTATAGCCGATGATGGCGGTCATCGGCGTGCGAATCTCGTGGCTCATGTTGGCCAGGAAGTCCGACTTGTGACGATTCGCCCGCTCGGCTTCGTGCCATGCATTCTCCAACTGGGTCCGACTCCTCTCGAGCCGGTCGGCCATGCCTTCGATCGCCTCTCCCAGAATGGCCAGTTCGTCATTTCCCGGGACTACGATCGGGCTGCGTTGCGTCGTGCCCAACTTGCCCGCCTGCCGGACATCGTGAACCAGGGCAAGGAGCCGATCCAGTACGAGACTGCCCTGAATCCGCCAGGCAACGACAGCGAACACGAAACCGCACGCAACCAGGCCAGCAGCGAAGTAGGCAAGACTGGCCCTTCCCTGAAGGGTCATCTTGCGAGGCACCTGGACCGTGCAAGTCAGCGCCGGTTCTCCATAGATGTCATCGACCACGAAAGCCGCCTCGGCCCGCCGATTGTCGACAAAATGGATCCGTATCTCGTCCACGTTTGCGCGGGCCGGTTGGCGGCAGTCTCCGCCATGCGATCCATCCGGATCGCCCAGACGGGAGACGCTGACCGGGGAGGTCGCGAGATCCGACAGACGCTGAATCTTCTCCTCATCCAGCCACCGCCCCATGACAAGAGTTCCCCGGGCAGGTCCTTGCTGGCCGCTGGTGAGAATCGGCCGGGCCGCGACCAGCATCGGGCCTTCCGTAAGCAGGAGAATACCCTTGTGGCACCCCGCAGTCTCCTCGAATTGGGTCAGCCGGTCCGTCTTCCAGGAGCGATGAGCCAGACTCTGCGGCAGGTCCACCAACTCTTCGGTCGCAAGATCCACGTAGTCCGCCCTGACAATGTGCCCATCCGCACCCAGAAAGAGAATGACGTTGATGCCGAGCGAGGTCAGCGTGTCAGGGGGAAGATTCTCGCGGACGAAGTCGTCCGTGGGTTCCACTACGAACTCGTAGGCCTGGTCCCAGAAGGCCCAGTCGCCGACGAGGCTGGCAAGAAAATCGAACTCCATGTCCAGACTTCGGCGAGCCCGCGCGACGCGTTCGCCGATGTCCTGGCGTTCCAGGATCGCAAACCCATGCCACACGACGGTCGACGAGACGACCAGCAGCATGCCGAACATGAATACGACCGCTGCGATTGTGATCAGGAGGGCTTTGCTCTGTAGCTTCATACCGACTCTCCGCGCCCGTTTCGCCGATACGAAAGCATACGTTGCGATCCAGCGGGGGGAGTGGTTTTCTTTGAGCCATACACCCCCCCTGCGAGTGGTACCGAGTTACGGCTCATTCGGGTAGGATTCCGGGCCGGCATCTCGGATACGGGCAAGCTCTTCGCGGCGCAGTTCTTCCGGTGATTTGACGATCGGTTGGAGCGAGAACCAAGCCACCAGGGCGAGGGAAAGAAGGCCGGTCACAAGGACGACAGGCCAACTGTAGAGGGCGCCGCTTTCACCGTCGCGGCCGAAGAGCTTGAGCAGGATCGGGTACTGCGATTGGAGTTCGGGGGTCACCCGGGCGATAAGGACGCCAAGGGAGTTGTTGACCAGATGGAAGACCATGCAGGGCCAGATGCTGCCGGTCTGCACGGCGATGTAACCGATCACGACGCCGACAACGAAGGCAACGATGGACTGCTGGAGGAGCCCGTGAGCCATGCCGAAGAAGACGGCGCTGAAGAGGATCGCCCTCCATTTGCGGCCCAGGTGGCGGAACCCGGAGAGGACAAAACCGCGAAACGCCAGCTCTTCGCATATGGCGGGCACCATGGCCATGACGGCCAGGGCCTGCCAGAGGGGCGGCGCGGTGAACATGGCCTGAAGCCCCTGCAATTGAGCCATCAGATCTTCGCGGATGGGATAGAGCTCCATGACAACCGTGCGAAGCCCATTGATGGCCGGATGGAGCAACAGGGCCAGCAGCAATGCAGCCGGAATCGCCATCCACCGCGGTCGGCGGAGCCGCAGGGTCTGGGCGGGACTGGTCGTCAGGCCGAAGGAAAGGATTAGCGCCGGGGTGAGAATCACGGCGATTTGAAGGAGCACGGCCTGGATGGCGAAATCGCGAAACGTGGCGGTCTGGGATGCGACCAGTTCGACGATGAACTTGAGCATCAGGATCGACACGGCGCAGACGACGGCCGCGGAAACGGTGGGCGTTGTTTGCCGGTCGCGGAAGACATGCTTGATCCAGAGCACGGGGTCCAGTCGTTCGCTTTCGCGGAACAGGACCGCCTCGGAGTTGAACTGTTCGACAGCCCAACGCACCGATGCCGCACAACAGGCCAGCGTGACGAGGGTGACCACGGGCAGGTATCGCAGAGACTCCCAGTAGGCCCCTTCGAGGAGGTTCCGCAGCAGAAGCACGATCCCGGTCACCGGAACCAGGGCGTTGCCGAGATCCAGTTCCGCGGCGGGCGTCATGGGGATGAGCACGAGGGGCATCGTGATCAACAGGAGGGGCATGAGGTAGTACTGCCCCTCCTTGGTACTCTTGGCAAACGCCGCCAGTGCCAGGCAGAGCGCACTGTAGAGGGCGGAGACGGGAACCAGGGCCAGGGCGAGCCAGAGGATCGACTCGACCGGCGGGGAACCAAGGTTGGGCATCCGCGACAACAGCAACCAGCCGGTCAACCCCATGCTGAGGAGGTTCAGCCCGGCGGTCGCAATGCTGAAGACCATGACCGTCAGAAGCTTGCCGAGCACGATCTCGGTCCGTTCGGCAGGGCTGGACAAGAGGGTTTCGAGGGTACCGCGTTCCTTCTCGCCGGCGCAGAGATCGATGGCCGGATAGAACGCGCCGGTCATGGCCCAGAGAAGCAGGACGATCGGCAGGACCTTCGACCAGATGGCGGCGCCCTTGAACTTGGTCTCGCCGGCCACGTCGGCGGCTCCCACATCGACCGGGCGGGCTGCTCCGGCGGGGATTCCTGCCGCCTTGAGATTCGTTTCGCCAACCGCCTGGACCCAGCGATTCATCACGGGGTACAGGCGAGCAAAGGCAATTTGGGATTTTTCGTTCGCGGTCGAATAGACGATCTCGGGCTTGATTTCCGGGCGAGGTGCCGTTTCGCCGGCCTCGATGGCGCGGCGGAACTCGGCCAGCCGTTCGGGCAGTTCCGGGGGCACAACGACGGCTCCATCGAACTGGCCTTCGCGTACAAGCAAGCGGACTGCCTGAACGACGTCTTCCGACGGGTCGGGCCGGCGTGCCGGTTCATCGGAGTACAGGACAACGTCGAGAAGCCGTTCCTGGCCGAGATCGGCAAACAGGGTGACGTCGAACCGGCCGTTGTTCTCGGGATCCAAGAGCGGAGGGAGGTCCTCGCGTCCCACCAGGCCAGTGGCCCCGGCAACGAGCACGCGGCTCGCCTTCTGCTCCATGAACTGGGCAATCTGGAACATGCTCATACCCAGGAGCGGATAGAGCAGGATCGGGAGCACGGCGATCATGAAGATCGTCCGGCGGTCGCGGGCCTGATCGCGGAGTTCGCGCGTCAGAATGAGTTTCACGTTGGACCAGTTCACGCTTCCCCCCCTGCCCCGGCCAGCTCGCGCTGGAAGCGCTGTTCGCTCTGGGAGATCAACTGGTAGAAGAGCTCTTCGAGATCGTCCTGCCCGTAGGCGCTGCGGAGTTCGTCGAGCGAGCCTTCGGCGAGGATGCGGCCGCGATGCATGATGGCGACGCGATCGCAGAGCCGTTCGGCCTCGCGCATGATATGAGTGGAGAACACGACGCACTTGCCGTGATCCCGCAACTCGGCCACCGCATCGAGCAGGGCACGGGCGACAAGGACGTCGAGGCCGGCAGTCGCCTCGTCGAAGATCATCACGGGGGGATCGTGGACCAGTGCGCGGGCGATGGAGACCTTCTGTTTCATGCCGGTCGACATCTTTGCCCCGAGGAGGTCCCGGATATCGTTCATCTTGAGCCGGTCAAAGAGGCGTTCCATCCGCTCGCTGAGCTGGCTGACGGGGATTCCGTGGAGCCGCCCGAAGTACTCGACCATTTCCCAGGCGGTCATGCGGTCGTAAACGGCCGTGTTGGCGGACATGAATCCGATCTGCCGACGGACCATGGAGGGCTGGGCGACGACGTCGTAGCCGTTGACGGTGGCGGTGCCGGAGGACGGCCGCAACACGGTGCTGAGGATCCGCAGGGTGGTCGTCTTGCCGGCCCCGTTGGGCCCCAACAGCCCGTAGATCTGTCCCGGACGGGCATGGAAATCGATCCCGTCGACGGCAACAAACTTCCCTCGCTTGAGGTCGGTGTACTGTTTTGCCAACTGACGGGCGTGAATCATCGCTATCGCCATTCAGCGCTCAGACCGTGCGCCATCTTCCATCGGCTTGTCACCAACACACACATAGTGCTCGGTCACAGCTTAATTTTTGGGATCCATGGCGTGGAATCATGCGACAATCGCCGAGCTGTTCCGCGGTCTGGATCCCGATTTTTGCTGAGACAAAGCACCAGGGAGTGTCGGGCAGGCTCCCCGGCGCGTACCAGAAGCCCTTATGGTAGCTTACGTTACGACTGGCCGACAGGCCCCCTGCAGCAACCGGCCGGCGGTGGGCCAAGGGGCTGGTCAGGCCGGAGATAACCGGTCTGGGCCGGAATCAGCCGGTTGGGGCGAGGTCGTAGAACACGTTGCGGCGACGGGGGCGGTAACCGGCGCCTTCGATCGCGCGGCGGATTTCGGCCTCGTTCGTGCGAAAGCAGGTGCCGGCGGCGGCGACCACGTTTTCCTCGATCATCAGGCTCCCCATGTCGTTGGCGCCGCAGCGGAGGGCCATCTGCCCGATCGTCAAACCCTGCGTCACCCAACTGGCCTGGAGATTGGCGAAATTGTCGAGATACAGACGGGCGACCGCGAGCGTCTTGAGGTATTCCCAGGGCCCCACCTTTTGGCGGTCGGCCAGTTGGGTATTGCCGGGCTGAAAGGTCCAGGCGATGAAGGCCGTGAAACCGCCGGTCTCGTCCTGGACCTGGCGGAGCCGCTCAAGGTGCTCGATCCGCTCGGCGAGGGTTTCGATGTGGCCGAACATCATGGTAGCCGATCCCCGTCCACCCAGTCCGTGCCATTGGCGGCAGATCCCGAGCCAGCGGTCGGCAGAAACCTTGCAGGGACTGAGCGCACTGCGGACGCGATCGACGAGGATCTCCGCTCCGCCACCCGGGAGACTTCCCAGTCCGGCCGAGCGAAGCCGCCGAAGCACTTCGAGTGTTGAGAGTCTCGAGACCTGAGCGATATGCTCGATCTCCGTGGGACTGAAGCCGTGGACATTGACACGGGGAAAGCGCTGGCGGATATCGCGAACAAGGTCCTCATACCAGTCGATCGCCAGATCGGGATGCATTCCGCCCTGCAACAGAATCTGGTCACCACCGAGATCGATCGTCTCTTCGATCTTTCGATACAGTTCATCGCGTGCGATCACATAACCGCCGGCCGCCCCCGGTTTGCAGTGGAAAGCGCAGAACCGGCAACCGCTCACGCAGATGTTGGTGTAATTGATGTTTCGGTCGATGTTGTAGGTGCGATAGTCCTCGGGGTGCTTGCGGCGAACGACCTCGTCGGCCGCGCGGGCCAGGGCGGCCAGATCGTTGGACTCGAGAAGGGTGAGGCCCTCTTCGGGACGCAAACGTTCGCCGGAGACGGCCCGGCCCAGGAGGTTCTCAATCGTCGAAGGCAAAGCGAGCCTCCTCGGGGACCAGTCCATGCCGGACCGCCAGATTGCGGAACTGCGAGAGCCCCTCTCGCTGCCGCGGGCCGAGTCGAAAGACAAGGGCATCCTGGAAATAGGAAAGACATTCCTCCTGCGAAATGGGAAGAGTGGGGGCCTCGCGACGGGCAATTTCGACCAAGAGTCGCAGGCCTCGATCGCGAGCCTCGCCGAACGCCTGAGAGAGGCCGTCGATATCGACGTTGGGACCGGCGGTCCACATGGCGAACACGAAGGGAAGGCCGGTCCAACGGAACCACTCGTCCCCCAGATCCCACTCGAAGACAAACCGGCCGTTGATGGGCGCCATGGCCCGGTCGCCGATCACGACGGCCGCA
>CAZLWV010000043.1:1365-3767 GCA_964563135.1 uncultured Planctomycetaceae bacterium | reverse complement strand
CTTGAAACTCGGCTGCGGCCGCACCGATCGGCAGGGGCCGGGTCTGGGGCTCCAGGCCGTACCGTTCCTTGAGCATGATCCGGGCCAGAGCAGCGCTGGTGCGCGAGCCCTCATCCAGCGACAAGGTTTTGATCCGTTCGGGGGGCACCCGCCCGAACAGTTTTACGCTGCGAACCGGCCCGTTGCAGGAGACGCAGGCATCGGAAACCACGCGGGCCCCGGGGAGGCGCAGGGTTTCGATGGACGGCACGAGGGCCACGTCGAACCGGCCGTCGGCGAGCCCGTCGGCAAGACGGCTCGGCAGGTCCGTGGCAACGTCGGCCGCAGGAAACACCTCCGGCAGGCACTCGATCAGGGGCTTTGAGTTCAGGTATTGAACGGCGCCGATTCTGAGGGTTTTGTGTCTGCTGGTCACGACAAGGTCTCGCGCGGCGATGGAGAATCGCTGCGATGCAAAGGATGCGTGGTTCTTGGAGGGTCGCCCGGCCCCGAGGTCAAACCCGGTATTGTAGCCGCTACCGCGAGTTTCGGCGAGTCGCACCGGACCGGTCGAAGGGCCGTTGCGAGTCGGTGAACCACCGCATGCCGCGCCCAAAAAGAGGCCGAGAGTTGCCGGGGCTGGCGTTGTACGCAGCCTGGATCGATCTGAGTGCCTCTCACCGGCCGATGCCCAAACCCACCGTGGGTGGGGCATCGAGTGCAGCCGATTGGGCAAACGAGGCGGAGCATCCGCTGTAACACGTTTACTGTCAATGAGTTATGTTGCGGAAATCGTGCCGCTTTGGGTTCGGGGCGATGGGAGAACCTGCCGGTTGGGCGCGATCTGCAAGCTAAGCTTCATTCTGAGGTATTGACCGCTTCCACGACCCCGAAAGACACACCGGAATCATGGCCTCTGCTCCCAACGAAAACCTGCTGGCCAAGCTGGCCCGCGGCGATGTCGACGCGGCGGATCCCTTCTTTCATCTCGGCGCTTCGGAACCGGAGCAGGAGGAGCAGGAAGACGAAAAACTGAACGCGCTCTTGGCCAGGCTCCACCAGAAAATGGCGGATCCAAGCGCGGCAGAGGAAGCCGCGCCGGCAAGGGTGGAGGAGTGCCTTCCGGAAGACGCGTTCCTGCCCATCGAGCCGGAGTCGTTTGCCCAGGCCGGTTTGACAGATACGGAAGTGGAAGCGATCGTGCTGAAGTATCTCATGGCCCGCGGCGACGCCTCGGGGCACGAGGTGGCCGACCAGATCCATCTCCCCTTCGTGCCGATCGACCAGCTCCTGCGGCAGTTGAAGACAGACCAGCTCGTCGTTCACAAAGGCGCCGCCCCGCTGAACGACTACCAGTATCAACTGAGCGACCTGGGGCGCGAGCGAGCCCGGCGGTATTACGAACAGTGCAGCTATTTCGGCTCCGCCCCGGTGATTCTCAGCGACTACATCGCCGGCGTCAAAGCCCAGTCGCTCGCGGGGCAGCGTCCGACGGCGGAAGCGCTCCACGAGGCCTTCCAGGACCTGCTGCTCAACAAGAAGATGCTGGATCGGCTCGGCCCGGCGGTCAACTCGGGACGCGGCCTGTTTCTGTTCGGCCCTCCGGGAAACGGCAAAACGAGCATTGCCGAGCGGGTGACCGCCGTTTTTGGCAAGCACATCTGGATTCCTCGCTGCGTGGGGATCGACGGCACGATCATCCGTGTTTTCGATCCGATCAACCACGTGGAAGTGCCCGTGAGTGACCACTCGGGACTGCTGGACCACCGCAAGATCGACAAGCGGTGGGTCCGGATCGAGCGGCCAACGATCATCGCCGGTGGCGAATTGACGATGTCGGCCCTGGAGGTAACGGCCAACCGGGCAACCGGCATCTGCGAGGCGCCGCTGCAGATGAAGAGCAACTGCGGCACGCTGGTGATCGACGACTTCGGCCGCCAGCGGATGCCGGTGGACGAACTGCTCAATCGCTGGATCGTGCCGCTGGAGAAGCGATTCGACTTCCTCAGCCTGCCGGGCGGAAAGAAGATCTGCGTGCCCTTCGACCAGTTGATCGTATTCTCGACGAACCTCGAGCCTCGCGACCTGGTCGACGAGGCCTTCCTCCGCCGTATTCCCTACAAGATCGAGGCCATCGACCCCTCGGAGGACGAGTTCCGGGAGTTGTTCCGGATGTTTGCCCCGAAGCTCGGGTTGGAGCACAACGAACAGGCGGTCGACTACCTGATCGAGAAGCACTACCGAGCGGTCAACCGCCCGTTCCGTTTCTGCCACCCCCGAGACCTGCTGCTTCAGGTCTACAACTACTGCACCTACCAGCAAAGTCCGCTGGAGATCACGCCGGAGTTGTTTGACCAGGCCTGCGAGAACTACTTCTCCGTGATGTAGGTTTCCGCCGTGCAGATCGGCGACTGCAAGGGAGG
>CAZLWV010000043.1:0-1355 GCA_964563135.1 uncultured Planctomycetaceae bacterium | reverse complement strand
CCATCCGGCCGCGACCGGATGGTGCGCGCCACGCGCTCGCGGGAGGCCCCTGGCACCGGACGGGGCCTCGACAGGGGGCCGGTTTTTCGACTCCGCGCAGCGTGCCGCCTGGAGAATCGGCCCCGGCAAGCGGGTCGCACCAGCCAATCGTCCGGCCACCGGACAAATGGCCAATCTGCCGGCCGTGGAAGCGGCGGTGAAGGGGGGCAAACCGCTCCTCCCTCCCAGGTCGGCCCTGCTGCGACACACTCCATCGGCCGAACACCTCCCCCGGCCAGCCGCCGGAGACTATAATGGCGGACGGTGGATATTGCGGCAGCGTGAGCGCGGATGGGATCGAGAACCATGCGGTGTGAGAGTTGCGGGGCTGATCTGCCTCGAGGAAAATCGGTCTGCGAGTTCTGCGGCTCGACGTGCGATCGCGTGCTGCCGGCAGCAGCCGCGGCCCAATTGGTCGGCGTGGGCGTGTACGACCGCATCAAGGCGTCGCAGGCCTGGAGCGATCGTGACTTGCCCGAGCGAAGTCGGCGCCATGCGCCGATGCCGGCGGCGGCCACGATCGGCCCCCTTGTTTTCCTCGTCATATTCATTGCGATGTCGGGGTTCATGGTCTTCTTCGCGCTTGGGATGTCGGGACTGCTGGGTCTGGCCGGCTTCGGCCTGGGGGGCCCGCTCGGTGCAAGCATCTCCCTCATGCCCGCCTTCATGGCCCTTGTTCCGATCGGCTTCGTCGTGCTGGGGGTGTTCATGATCCAGAAGCACTGGAAGATCATGAGCGGGTACCGGGCTGCACCGACAGAGGCCTGCGCCGCGGTGATCACCGGCAAGCGGATGGAAGTCTCGGGCGGCGGCGGTCATTCCTCGGCCTCGACCTGCTACTTCGTGACTGCGGAACTGGAAGACGGCCGGCGGGAGGAGTTCAGCGTGATGGCGCCGGAGGTCTACGGACGTATCCGCGAAGGCGATGCCGGCGTTCTCTTCGTCCGCAGCCGTTTTGCACTGGATTTCGACCGGGTGGCCGTCTGACTGATGAACGCTTCTTGCGCCGGCGAAGTGGTCTTCCAACGGCGGGGCTGGCGGACCGGGCCTGGATTGGTCATTGGTCATTGGTCATTGGTCATTGGTCATTGGTCATTGGTCGGTGGTCATTGGTCATTGGTCATTGGTCATTGGTCATTGGTCAGTGGTCATTGGTCGGTGGTCGGTGGTCGGTGGTCGGTGGTCAGTGGTCATTGGTCATTGGTCGGTGGTCATTGGTCATTGGTCATTGGTCGGTGGTCGGTGGTCATTCGTCCGTGTGGAAGGCGGGGCGTGGTAGGCGGAAAGGAGGGGAGCGGGTGGGGGCACGACGCTGG
>CAZLWV010000042.1:17142-54002 GCA_964563135.1 uncultured Planctomycetaceae bacterium | reverse complement strand
GCATCGCCGCGGACACGAGCTTCGCGGCCGATCGGCTGATCATCTCCGGGGCGGGTGTCGTTGCCGCACCCGAACACCAGATGCCGATCCTGGCCAACAACGTGACGATTCAGAATGGGGCCGTGCTCACGCATCTGGTCACGACGGCCAGCCAGAGCTACTCCCTCTTGATGACGATCGCCGGCAACCTGGCGATCGATGCCGTTTCGAAGATCGACGTGAGCAACCGAGGTTACATCGCCGGGCGCACGGTGGGAAATACCGACCAAGGCGCTCCCAGCGGCTTTGGCGGCGGCAGCTATGGCGGACTCGGTTATCGCCAAGATGACTGGCAAAGCAACGCCGTCTATGGCGACTACCGCGACCCGAACGAACTGGGGACCGGCGGCAGCGGTTATCGGAGCCTGGGGCACGGCGGCTCGGGCGGCGGGCTGGTGCGGATCGCCGCCGCCACGGCCACAATCGACGGCCAGATCCTGGCTTCTGGCGGAAACGGCTGGAGTTGGCACGAGTCGGCCGGCTCGGGCGGCGCGATTCTGCTCGACGTGGGCACGCTCGCCGGCTCGGGAACGATCGCGGCCAATGGCGGCAACGCCAGCGGTGGTTGGGGCTCCGGCGGCGGCGGACGCGTAGCAGTCTACTACGACGTGCTGGCCGGATTCGACCTGGCCGCACACGCGACGGCCAACGCCGGCGCCGCTCCCGGATATGCGGGGGCCGTGGGCACGGTCTACGCGAAGCAGACCGGCGGCGAAGGCGTGCTGCGGATCGACAGCCACGGCGCGGCGACGGGGATGTGTACGCCCCTGGGCATCGCCGCGGACACGAGCTTCGCGGCCGATCGGCTGATCATCTCCGGGGCGGGCGTCGTTGCCGCGCCCGAACACCAGATGCCGATCCTGGCCAACAACGTCGCCTTGCTCGGCGGGGCGATGCTCACCCATCGCCCGGCCAGCGTTACCGAGACCTTCTCCCTCCTGGTGACGATCTCCGGCAACCTGGTGATCGACGCCGGTTCGAAGATCGACGTCAGCCGTCGGGGCTACCTTGCCGGGCGGACGGTGGGAAACTCAGACCAGGGCGCTCCGAGCGGCTTTGCCGGCGGCAGCTATGGCGGACTGGGGTTTGCCCCGGCCGGCTCATCGACGAATGTCACTTACGGACTGTTGATCGACCCGAACGACCTGGGGACGGGCGGCTCGGGATACCGAGGATTGGGCCGCGGTGGCTCCGGCGGCGGGTTGATCCGCCTGGCAGCCGCCAGTCTAGCGCTGGACGGACAGATCCTCGCGTCGGGAGGCGATGGTTCGTCGTGGAACGAACCGGGCGGATCCGGCGGCGGCGTCCGAATCGATGTGGGCACCTTGAGCGGCGCCGGCACGATCCTCGTCGGCGGCGGGGCCGGCTATTCCAGCTTCGGCTCGGGCGGCGGCGGGCGCGTGGCCATCTACTACCGAACGGAAATGGACCTGCCGGAAGCCAACGTCTCCGCTCCAGGCGGTTCCGGTGGAGCAGGGGACGGCCAGGTCGGAACCGTTCACATCCACCAGAGCGACTCCGACCTGATCGCTCCGGTCATCGTCAGTTACCAGCCCTCCGGCACGGTGAATCATGACGTCTCCAGCATGATTGTCCAGTTCAGTGAGCCGATCCTCGCCGAAAGCTTCACCTGCGAAGATATCACGCTGCTGGACCCCTCCGGCGGCACGGTTGACAAGAACCTGCTCAACGTCGTCGAGATCGGCAGTGGGATTGGCAAGTTCGAGATTCAGTTCCCGGCGCAGGCGGCCAACGGCCGCTACCGCGCCCTGGTTGGCCCGCAGGTCACCGACCTGGCCAACAACCCAATGGTCGCCCCTTACGAAGCCACGTTCAAGATCGACAAGACGGGGCCGCGGGTCACGAGCACAACGCCGACCGCTCTGGTCCATGCTCGGTTCGATTCAATCGACCTGGTGTTCGATCTGGCTATTGACCCGGCGAGCTTCAAGCCCGACGACGTGGTCTTGAAGGCGCCCAGTGGCGCCGTGGTGCCAATTACGGCGATTACGGCGTTGGGGCCAACCAGTTTCCGGCTGAGATTCTCGCCGCAGACCGCGGCGGGCCTGTACAGTCTGACCGTGGGTCCGAACGTCGCCAACACAATCGGCACGCTTATGGACCAGGACCGCGACGGCACGCCCGGAGAAGCGGTAGAGGATGCTTTCCAGACGACGATCCTGTTGAAGCAGCCGAATCTGGCGTTCGCCGCAGCCGGGGCGCCGACGTCGGTCTACAACGGCCAGACCTTGCCGATCAATTGGAGTGTGATCAACACCGGCGACGGCAGCGCGCCGGCGCCGTGGATCGACCGCGTCGTGCTGAGCAAGGACGCCTTCTACGGCAGTTATGACGACGTACTTCTGGGCACCGAGACCACCCCGACCGACCTGGGCGCCGCAGTGAGCTACAGCCGGTTGCTTTCGCCGGTGATCCCCTGGGGGCTCGTGGGCCAGTACACGCTGTTCATCAAGCTCGATAGCAGCGAAGCGGCGCCGGAAAGCGACGAGGCCGACAATCTCATCGCCCTGCCGGTGCAGATTCTCTACGTCCGGCCGCCGTCGGATCTGGTCGTCGATGCGGTGACCGGCCCCGTTGCGGCACTGACCGGGCAAGCGATCGAGCTTACGTGGCGGGTCCGCAACGACGGCACCGCCGCCACCGAGGCCACGGCCTGGTCGGACCGGGTGTACCTCTCGTCGGACGACGTTTTCGGCAACGACATTGTCTTGGGCACCTTCGCCCATGGCGGCGCTGTGGAATCGGACGCCACCTATACGCAAGTGCAAAGCGTGCGAATTCCGGAGACTCTGGCGGCAGGGAACTACACGATCTTCGTCAAGACCGACGCGCTGGGTCAGGTCAACGAGCCGACCGGGGAAGACAACAACGTCGGCAGCCTCGACTGGCCGATCCAGGTGATGCTCGCCCCGGTTGCGGACCTGAAGGCCAGCGCGGTGTCCGGGCCCGACGCCGGCGTGATCGGCCAGGCGGCGGTGGTCACCTGGATGGTGCAGAATGCCGGCGGCGCGGCGGCCGCGGGGCCTTGGACCGACCGGGTCTATCTCTCCCGCGACGGCAGTCTTCAAGGAGCGGCGTTTCTGGGCTCGTTCGTCCACGATGGCCAACTCGACGCCGGCTCCTCAGCGCCGAAGAGCGGTTCCGTGACGCTGCCGGCGTGGGCCGACGGCGATTACTGGCTTGTCGCCGTAGCCGACGCCACAAACCAGGTCTTCGAGCGCGACGGGGAAAACAACAATTCCGTCGTTTCAGCCAAGACGATCCACCTGGCCCATCCCGATCTGGTCGTGAGTGAGATCCAAACGGTCAGCCAGCAGCAATCGGGCGAGACGTTCACCGCCCGCTGGCGGGTCCGCAACGTCGGCGGCGGGCCAACTCCGGCGGCATGGACCGATAAGGTCTATCTCTCGTCCGACGATCAGCTCTCGGCCAGCGACGCGTTGCTCGGCAGCCTCGTTCACACAGGCGCGCTGGCGGCCGGCGGGCAGTATCTCGATCTGGCTGAGCTGGTGGTGAAGTTGCCGGAGGGGATTTCGGGGGACTATTACGTCCTCGTCAAGGCCGACGGGGCCGATGCGGTCGAGGAAGGGGTCGGCGAGGGAAACAACGCCGCGGCGTCAAACGCGTTTGCCGTGACGTTAGCCCCTTATGCCGACCTCGAGGTCTCCGGCGTCACGGCCCAGGAGCGGCTGATCGGCGACCCGGTCGATTTGACGGTCTCCTGGACGGTCACGAACCACGGCAGCGGGGCCGGGCGGACCGATACGTGGATCGACCGCGTCTGGCTCTCGCCCGATGTGACCTTCGGCGGCAACGACAAGCTCCTCGGCGAGTACGTCCACGCCGGAGCGATGCCGGCCGGGACGGAGTACACCGAGACAAGAGTGATTACCCTTCCACCAGCCACCCAGGGCAGGTTTACCCTGTTCGTCCAGGCGGATGCGGCGGACCAGGTCTACGAATACTCCGACGCCTACGCCAACCTGGACGGGCCCGGGCATCCCGTCGATGTAATGCGGAGACCCTATGCCGACCTCGTCGTCGATGAGGTCGTGGCCGACAGCGCGGGCCAGAATGACGAGATGATCCATGTCACCTGGACCGTGTCCAACGTCGGCATCGGGACCACCGACGACGACTCTTGGTACGACCGCGTGTGGCTGGCCACCGACACGGAGGGTTCGAACCGGGTTGACCTGTCCACGGTCAGCCACGCCGGGCCGGTGGAAGTGAACGGAAGCTACGTGCGGAGCGCGGAAGTGACTCTGCCGATCGACGCGACGGGCACGCGGTACGTGTTCGTCACCACCGGCGGGCCGTTCGAGTTCATCCACACGGGCAACAACACGCAGCACAGCGGACCGATCCAGGTCACGTACGTCCCACCTCCGACTTTCGATCTGGAGGTCACGGCGCTGGCCGGACCCGCCGCGGCCGCGGACGCCCAGGAGATCGACATCACTTGGACCGTGCGCAACAATGGGCCGGACTCGCTCAGTGGCCCCTGGTACGACACGGTCTACGTGGCTCCCAATGGAAATATGCTCGAGGCCGTCAGCCTGGGTGGGTTCAGTTATGCGCAGGGGCTTGCGGCGGGCCACCAATATACCCGCACCGAGCGGCTGCGGCTGCCTTCGGGGATTCAAGGCGCCTATCAGTTTTACGTGAAGACCGATTCGGCGACGGAAGTGGCTGAGTCGCGGGAAGACAACAATCTGCGCGGGGCCGACGATCCGACGACCGTCTCACTGCGCCCCCGGCCCGACCTCCAGGTTACCTCCTTGGCGGCGCCGGACCATGTGACCGCCGGCGGGGTGATCGACGTCGAGTTCATCGTCAGGAATCTGGGCATCGTGGCCACGCCCACCGGCGGCTCACGCTGGACCGACGGCGTCTACCTCTCGCTGAACCACACCCTCGACGGCGGCGATCGTTTGCTGGGCTCGCTGCCCAATGGGAGCGCGCTGGAGTCGGGCGAAAGCTACAGCTCCCGAGGCACGTACCAGTTGCCGCTGGGGGTGGGCGGAAACGTGTACATCATCGTGGCGGCCGACACGGGCGGCGTCGTGGACGAGACGCCGCGCGACAACAACAACGCCCTGGCCGTGCCGTTGGCCATCGATGTGGCCCCCGTGCCTCCGCCCGACCTGGTCATCTCCGAGGTTGCCGGCCCCAGCGACGCGTTCGACGGCGATACGATCCTGATCCATTACAGGGTGACCAACCAGGGGGCTGGGATCACCTACCCGGCCGCTTGGGCCGATTCGGTTTGGCTGACCGTCGCCAAGGACCGGCCCGACCCCAAGCGGGGCGACATTCTCCTGGGCAGCTTCAGCCATTCCGGGGCGTTGGAGGTTGGGCAGTTCTACGAGAAGACCGTCCAAGTGAAGATCCCGGAGCACGAGCATCTGCGCGGCCAATACTACGTGACTGCCTGGACCGATCCCTCGGACGCGGTCTACGAGCAGACCTTCGATGTGAACCTCAACCTGGACGCGCCCAACGACATTGATGGCAACAACTTCAAGGCCGGCACTTCGCTGAATGTCTTCTACCGGCCGCCGGCAGACCTCGAAGTGACCAAGGTCACGGCCCCGGCCGCGGCGGTGGCCGGCCAGCTGACCACGGTCTCCTGGGAGGTGGCCAACAACGGCGCCGCGTCCACCGAGGTCGACACGTGGGCCGATGCGATCTACGTCTCCACTGATGCGGTGCTCCACGACGGCAACGGCCAGGAGTGGCTGGTGTTCGGCGTGCCCCACAACGGCGAGCTCGCCGCCGGGCAAAGCTACTCGCAAACGGTCAACTTCACGATGCCGATCTGCGCCAAGGGGAGCTATATCATTGTCGAGACGAACTGCGATCCGGCGCTCGTGCGGACCACTGAGCCTGACCCGCTGGCCGAATTGGCCGAGCAGATCGAAGGAATCACCAGCCGCGCGGAGCAAACCCTGGGCAAGCCCCTGGAGGAGGCCAGTCCGGCTGACTTGAATAGACTCAGCCGGTCGCAGATCAACTACATCCTCTTCGGCGGCGACAAGGGCGCCGAACCCACGAAGGTCTGGGAAGGCCCCTTCACCGACAACAACTCGCGCGGCGCGGCCTGCGAGGTGGTGAACGTCCACGCCGATCTGGCAGTGACCGAAGTGATCGCGCCGGAGGCCGCCTTCTCCGGAGAGACGTTCGAGGTCTCTTGGACAGTAACCAACCTCGGCGACGCGCCGGTCTGGTCGGGTACGCGGCGGTGGTTCGATTACGTGGTCCTCTCACCCGATCCGCAGATGGACGCCACGGACCCGGCCTCGTATTTTCCATACCTCGGCCGTGCCGGCGTTGTCGCCTCCGTCGTCCACGTGGCCGATCATCCTCTAGCCAAGGGCGAGTCATACACTGCCACGGCGACCATCCAGTTGCCCGGGGGCATTGAAGGGCGGCGCTATGTCCACGTGCTCACCGACCGCAGCGCGGGCGCGGAACAGCGCAACATGGCATTGGACGACGCCCGTCCGCAGGAATATCCGGGGTGGATCAACGCGTTCAGGCAGCGGGTCTGGGAAGACGGAGAAAAATGGAACAACGCCTGCGGCTCCGGGCCGATCGAGGTCGACTACCGCGAGCCCGACCTGCGGATCACCGCCCTGGACGTTCCCGGCGGGGCTGGGTCCGGCGAGATGACCACGTTGGAGTGGACGGTGGCCAACGAGGGGAACCGAGTCACGCGGGTGGGCGCCTGGTTCGACCGAGTCTACATCTCCCAGGACCCTTCGCTGGACTTCTACGACCAGATCCTCGGGTCGGTCCGGCACGAGGGCGCGCTGGGGGCGGGCCAGACGTACACGGCCTCGGCCACGGTCCGTCTGCCCGACAACATCGAAGGGGATTTCTACATTCTCGTTTACGCCGATTCGCCGATCGATCGCCCCGCGTGGGGCGGCACGCCGTTGCCTTACCCCATCGCCAAGGGCCCCCACCGCCTCGGCGGCAGCGGCGGCGGCATGGTGCAGGAATTCCGCGACGAGGGAAACAACCTCGACAACCGGCCGCTCCATGTCACGCGGGTCGATGCGCCCGACCTCAAAGCGACGCTGGTCACTGCTCCGGAGCACGTGCTGGTCGGACAAGGATTCACGCTGAGCTACGAGGTGATGAACCTGGGGCCGGGAGGTGTCCCCGATCGGCAGTCGAACTGGACCGACTATGTCTATCTTTCCCGCGACCAGTATCTCGACGTGCGGAGCGACCACTTTGTCGGCGAGTTCCACCATACCGGTGGCCTCGATACCCAGGCCTCCTATCAGACCGGCGGCAGCCTGGCGCTGCCTCGAGGACTCACCGGCCCGTACTACCTCCTCGTGCTCACCGACATCGCCGAACCGAGCTATCCCTGGGGACGGGTTTACGAAGCGGGCCGGGAGGCCAACAATCTCGGTTCGAGCCCGGTGCCGATGCTCATCGAGCTTCCCCCGCCGGCCGATATCCAGGTGGATGCGGTCGTCGTCCCTCGCGAGGCCGAGGCCGGCCAGGAGGTGACAATCCACTGGTCCGCCTCGAACCACAGCACGCAGGCGATCTTGGCCTATTGGGATGACGCTGTGTACCTGTCGGCCGACGGCGTGTGGGACCTGGGCGACAAGCTGATCGGCAAGGTGGGCCAGGGGAGTCCGCCGACTGCGGACCACGGCGCGATCTTGAAATCGCTGCCGCCCGGTGCAAGCTACACTGCCGCGCTCACGGCCACGCTCCCCACGGTGCTGCCGGCGTCGTACCGGGTGATCGTGAGGGCCGACATCTACGACGACGTCAACGAAGGCCCACTGAACGCCAACAACAAGGTCACTTCCACCGGCACGATCGGCGTGAGCGTGCGCAGGCTCCTCCTCGACCAGCCTCTGGCCGACACGCTCTCGGGCGGCCAAGAACGGCTCTACGCGATCGACGTGCCTGCCGGCGAGACGCTCGAAGTGACGCTGAAGAGCGAGAACCAAGGGGTGGCCAACGAGCTGTATGCGCGATTCGAGGCCCTGCCCGACTCGATCCACTACGACGCGATCTACCCCGGCCACCTCTGGGCCGACCAGACAATCCGGATTCCGTCGACCAAGGGAGGAACCTACTACCTTCTGGTTCGGTCGATCAGCGGGGCCGAGGATAACCCCATTGAGCTTGCTGCTCGGACCCTGCCCTTCGCAATTGACGACGTGGCGCCGGACGCCGGCGGCGACGGCCGCTATGTGGGGCTGGTGATCACGGGAGCGCGGTTCGATCCGCAAGCGGTGGTGAAGCTTGTCCGTCCGCAATTCGCGGAGTACGAGCCGGTCAACTACCGCGTGGTCGATGCGACGAAGATCGTGGCCTTCTTCGATTTGCGCGAAGCGGCTCACGGGCTCTATGATGTGCAAGTCATCAATCCCAACGGCCAGGTTGCCTGCCTGCCGTACCGCTATCTCGTCGAGACGCTGCTGCCGCTCGACCTGACCGTGGGCTTGGGCGGCAAGCCGAAGCTGGAAATCGGCGAGACGGGCTGGTACGGGCTGGGCCTCTTGAGCCTGACGAACGTCACCGCGCCCTACGTCCACCTCGAGGTGGGCGTGCCCCGCGTGCCCAACCCCAATCCGGGCCTGGTCCCCGGCGAGGCTCTCGTCTTCCGCACCAACCTCTACGGCGACCCGACGATCGACGACGTGCCGTGGGCCGATCTCGAGCCGGTGCTGAACCTCGAAGGCGAGCTCTCGGCGGCCGGGTTCACCTACGATTTCGTCAATCGCGGCTACGCTGGGCTGACCGTCAACGCCGAGACCTATCCCGAGCTGAAACGCCTCTTGGCCGAGAATCCAGACTACTTGGAAGGGCTTGCCCCGTTTGAATTGGAGTCGCTGGCCTTCACGTTCCACATCTATGCTGCGGCCACGCCGATGACTGCCGAGGAGTACGTGGCCTATCAGTTGCAGAAGGCCGCCGAAGCCCGAGCGAAGATCCTCGCCGACCCGAGCGCTCCGCCGGCTCTCGTCGTGGCGGCGGCCGATACCTCGGCCTGGGACTCCGGCTGGCTGGCCGCGCTCGGCGATGCCGGGCTGCTGCGTCCCGAGGACGAGCCCCCGGGGATCCGCGAGACGCCCCAATTCGCCAGCTTGATGGCGATCGTCACCGCCGGGATGCTTGGGACCGAGGCAGGGGCTGAGGTTCGCGAGGGGGGCAACCTGGTCGAATTCTTTGCCAAGGTCCGCCAGTGGTACGGCGATCAGCCCGACGCCTACGGCTCGGCGGAGATCCCCGATCGCAGCCGTTTCGACCTCGGCCTCTCATCGCCAACGCACTTCGAGGCGTTCACAATCCAGGTGGGTGATCGCGACCTGGTCAGCAAAGTCCAGCCTGATGATCCGAGCATTTCCGACTATTTCAATATTTCGGGCGCGTCCAGTTCGAGCGTCGAGCTTGCCGGGCCCAGCGGCTATGGCGAGCTGGACATGGTGCCGGCCGACACGCCGCTGCCCTATGTCCTCTCGCTGGCCAACCCGGCCGATTCCAGCAAAGCCGTCGCTTCGATCCGCGTGGTTCAGCAGCTCGATCCGAACCTCGACGTCCGCTCGTTCCGCCTCGGCGACATTGTCCTGGGTGATCTGCGAGTCCATATCCCCAGCGATCGAGCTTCGTTTGGCGGGCAGTTCGATTTCGTCGACCAGCGGGGATTTGTCCTCAACGTGGTGGCCGGCGTCGATGTCGTCACGCGCACGGCAACGTGGGTTTTCACCGCGATCGATCCCGAAACCGGCCTGGCCGCAGCCGACTCCTCGCTCGGCTTGCTCAAGCCGGGCCAGACCGGTTCGCTGAACTACACGATCAAAGCCGATCTACAATCGGCCACCGGTACGGTCCTCCGCGCTCAGGCCCGGGTGTTCTACGACTCCGACGCCCCCCGGATCACCAACGAAGTGGCCAACGAGCTGGATGCCGCGGCCCCCACGACCACCTCGAGCGTGATCGACCTGGGCGGCGGCTCGTACCGGCTCGCGTGGTCGGCCGAGGACGACGCGGGCGGATCGGGCGTGAAAGACTATGTCGTCTACGCGGCCGTTGACAATGGGCCGTTCGCAGTCTATCAGGGGCGGCTCACCGACACCGCATTGATCTACACCGGCCATCTGGGCGAGCAGGTCCGGTTCCTGGTGCTGAGCTGCGACCAGGCAGGGAACGTCGAACAGAGTCCGGAGGGGATCGATGTGCCGGCGTACTCGCCCGGGATCCAGTTGGGCACGCTTCCCAGCGCCGAGGAGACGCTCGAGGAGCCGCTGCCCGAGGTCGCCCCGCCAGGACAACCAGCCGTCAGCCCGGTCTTCCTCCAGGCCCTTTTGGGCGTACCGTCCGCGGCCTCGGCCGGACGTCGCTCGGCCTTCGAGACCGTGCTCGAACCGCTCTCCGCCACCGCCTTCGCTTGGGGCTTTCGGGACTCGGGGGTGGGCATCAGCCCGCTGGGCATCGCCTTTATGCCCGACGGACACAGCCTGATCATCAGCGGCGGGGCGGGCCGCAACAACCTCTACCGCTTTGCCACGACCGGCGGCGAGGCCGCCACGCCCTTAGCCACGCTCGACGTGCCGATCTACGACATGGCCTTCGACTCGGCCGGGCGTCTCTGGGCCACCACCGGCGGAGGACCGCTGGTCCAAATTGATCCCGAGTCCGGCGCTATCCTTCAGCGGTTCTCCGACGGTGTGACGCTGGGCATTGCCGCCGCGCTCGGCGGATCGGTCCTCTACGTGGCCACTCACGCCGGAATTGAGACCTTCGATCCGGCCACCAGTCAGTTCCAGCCTTTCTCCAGCACTCGGGTCGATGGACTGGCGGTGGCCCCGGACGGCACGCTTTGGGGCACCACATGGCCTCACGATGGCCAGGTTGTCCGCTTCAATCACCGTGGCCGCGCCGAGGTGATGCTCACGCTGGACCAAGAGGCTGAAGGGCTTGCCTTCGGCCAGCCGGGGACCGTGCTGGCCGGGCTGCTTTTCGTCAGCCACGAGGCAGGCCTGCTCTCGATGGTCGATCTGGCCTCGATGCAGTCGATGGTGATCGCTTCGGGCGGCACGCGCGGCGACTTCCTGCACGTGGCCCCCGACGGGCGGCTGTTCGTCACCCAGTCGGCCCAGGTCGACGTCTTCGCGCCGATCACCGCTCCGCACGTTTTGGCCAGCGATCCGGTCGACGGCATGAGCCTCACCACCTCGCTCAACACGGCGAGCATTGTTTTCGACGTCGATATGCGGCCGGAGTCGGTGACCGATCCGGCCCATTACCGGATTCGCAACGTGGCCAACGCGGTGGATCTGGAGATCGGCGGCGTGGCCTACGACTCGGCTACGCGCACGGCCCGGCTGCAGTTCGAGCAGCTTCCCGAGGACTCCTACGGACTGGTGGTCGCCGCCGGTCTGGAGGCCGCCAACGGCAAGCTGATGGAAACAGACTACACTAGCCGTTTTGCGATTCTTGAGGATTTGTCGGCCACGCTGACGCCCGCGATCACGGGCACGCGGCTCAACCGGCGCGAGGGGACGGTCTCGTTCGACGTGAGCGTGACGAACACGCTGGGGGCCACGGTGGGAGCCCCGGTACGGCTGATCTTCGACGGCCTGGGCGGCGCCGGCGCGACCGTCGTCGATCCCGACGGGATCACCGAAGAGGGGCATCCGTTCGTCGATCTCATGCCCGCTGGGGGCGGCTCGCTTGGGGCGGGGCAGGCGACCCCTGTACGCACTGTCTCGATCCGCGCCGCCGACGGGACCGCGTTCGACCTGAAGCCCCGCGTGCTGGTCGGCCTCGAGCCCAACCGTTGGCCGGTCATGTCAACGATGCCGCCTGCGGCGGCAATAGCAGGCACGCCCTATGCCTACGGCGCTCTGGCGACCGATCCCGACGGCGGCTCGCCCTCTTACGTGCTGGTGTACGGGCCGGCCGGCGCCACGCTCGACGCCCAGAGCGGACAGTTGCTTTGGAGCCCGACTTCCACCAGCGGCTCCAGCGCGGCGTTCAAACTCCGGGCCTACGACATGCGGGGCGGATACGCCCAGCAGCAGTGGACCGTCGCCGTGGCGGAGGTGAACACGCCACCAGTTTTGGTGCCGATCGCCGATCGCATCGTCAAGGAAGGCGAGCTGCTCGTGATTCAGGCGGGGGCCTGCGATGCCGAGGGCGATTCCCTCGTCTTCTGGGCCGACAATCTGCCGCCGGGAGCGGCCTTCGACGGCCGCACCCAGACGCTCCGCTGGCAGACCGGCGGTCGCGACGCCGGACGCTACTCCGGCGTGACCATCTACGTCTCCGACGGCACGAGTCAGGCCGCCCAATCGTTCGAAATCGTGGTGGCCAACGTCAACCAGCCACCGCAATTGGCTCCCGTTGTCGGCCGCACGATTCGCGAGGGCGAGACGCTCAGCTTCCGGCTCGGCGCCACGGACCCCGACGGCGATGCGATAGCGTTCCGCTCGCCAAACCTCCCCGTCGGCGCCGTGCTCAACTCCGTCACCGGCTCGTTTGTCTGGACGCCGCGCTACGATCAGAACGGACTCTACCAGGTGCAATTCGCGGCCGCCGACGGCAGCCAATCAAGCTGGCAGACCATCAGCGTCGAGGTGCTCAACGTCAACGGCCAGGTGCGGATCGAGCCCTTGGACCAGCTAGCGATCTCCGAGGGCCAGAGCCTGGTAGTCCGCGTTGTTGCCACGGATCCTGACCATCCCGGCCACACGCCGCGCCTTGTGGTGTTTCCCGACGAGGTCGAGAGCGAGGGGGCTGCCGCCGGCTGGCTCAGCTTTGACCACAGTCCGCTGCCGGCCGGCGCGGGCTTCGACTCGCGGACGCAAGTGCTCACTTGGACCCCGGCCTACGACCAGGCGGGCACCTACACCGTGACGTTCACCGTGACCGACGATGGTGACGGCGCCGGGACGCCGACCACCGCATCGATCACCACCCAGATCGACGTCGCCGACGCCAACGCCCC
The DNA here is from genome assembly GCA_964563135.1 of uncultured Planctomycetaceae bacterium. Lineage (GTDB taxonomy): Bacteria > Planctomycetota > Planctomycetia > Pirellulales > Thermoguttaceae > JAAYAY01. Next base: position 40,951 of record CAZLWV010000042.1, on the reverse strand, counting down.
GCCGGTCGTTGCGCCGATCGCCAACCAGGTGGTCGACGTGGGCTCAACGCTCGATCTGGTGATCACGGCCCACGATGCCGACGACCCCGGTGGCACCACCTTGAAGCTGACCCCGGCGGGACTGCCGCGCTACGCGACTTTTGCCGATCACGGAAACGGCACGGCAACGATCCACTTTGCCCCGCAGCTTGTCGACCGCGGCAACCAGGTAATCACAATCATCGCCAGCGACGACGGCAATGGCAACGCCGCCAACGTGCTCAGCGGGTCAGCCACGTTCGTCTTCACGGCGCGAAGCGACAACGCCCAGCCGGCTCTGACGCCGATCGGCGATCGGGTGGCGGTCCTGGGCGAGACCCTGGTGATCCCCTTGGAAGCCGCCGACCTGGACGAGGACGCCTTGGTGTTCTCTGTCGAGGGACTTCCCGGAGCGACGGTAGTCGATAGCGGGGTCTATGGCCAATCCCAGGTCTGCTGGACGCCTGGAGCCAACGACGCCGGCGTCTACGCCGTGACGATCCACGTGAGCGACGACGGCCACGGCGTGCCGGCCGAATCGCTTTCCGACAGCCGCTCGATCCAGGTGGTCGCCCGCTCGTCGAACCAGGCGCCGCGATTGACCCCGATCGGGTCCCGCTCGGTCGCCGAAGGGGAAACGCTCGAGTTGGCCCTTTCGGCCACCGATCCCGACAACGACCCGCTGATCTACCGGGCGAGCCCGCTTCCGCGCAACAGCCAGTTCGATCCGGCGACCGGCCTGTTCCGTTTCACGCCCGACTTCAGCCAGGCCTTCACTTACGTAATTCGCTGCGAGGCCAGCGACGGCAACCGCGCCAGCAGCGAGGACGTATCGATCACGGTCACCCCGGTCAACCAGGCGCCGGTGTTCGCGCCCTTGCCCGACCAGTTGGGCCTGGAAGGGGTGTTGATGGCCTTCTCGATCGCAGCCGGCGACATGGACCAGGACAGCCTGGTCTACCGGGCCGTGGGCGCGCTCCCGGCGGGCGCGAAATTCGACGCCGCAACACAGAGCTTCAACTGGACGCCCTCGTTCGACCAGGCCGGCCTCTACACGCTCCAGTTCGCAGCCGCCGATCCCCTCGGGCAGAGCGACACGCTCGCTGTCCACGTGCAGGTGCTGAATGTCAACCGGCCGCCGGTCCTGCCGGTTCTGGGCGGGCGCAACCTGCGGATCGGCCAACCCTTCGAGATGTTCCTTCCGGGCGTCGATCCCGACCAGGGCTCGGTGCTCACTTACAGCGTCGACGGACTGCCGGCAGGGGCTTCGCTGGACCCGGTGACTGGGAAGCTTGCATGGACGCCCGGCGCCACGCAGGCCGGCACGCACGGCCTGTTGGTCACGGTTTCCGACGGCGAGCTTTCGACGCGGCAACCGATGGTTCTGGCGGCCTCGTATCAGGCCGTGCCGCCTGACGTGCTCGTCGAGTTCACGCCGAGCTTCCCCATCCCGGCCGGGCAGCCGGTGCTCGTCCATGTGGCGGCCAGCGGGACCGCGGCGATCGAGTCGCTCTCGCTGACAATCGACGGCAAGCCGGTCGCCCTGGACAAGTTCCAGCGCGCCCGGTTTACGCCCACCATGCCTGGCCACCATCCGGTCGTGGCCACAGCGACCGATCTGGATGGCAACGTCGGCACGGCGATGCGGGACCTTAAAGTCCGCGACACGGCCGACAGCGCCGCGCCGGTGGTCCTGCTCGCGGCGCCGGACCAAGGGGCGATCATCTCATTGCCGATCGAAGTCGTGGCCTCAGTGACCGACGCCAACCTCGACGAGTATGTGCTGGAGATCGCGCCTTGGGGCACGAGCGAGTTCACTGTACTCGCCCAGGGCACCGAGCCGTTGAGCGATGCGGTGATCGGCAAGCTCGATCCGGGGCGGTGGTCCAACGGAGCCTATCAGTTGCGGCTGGTGGCCACCGACATGGCTGGGCGGACGACCTCGGTCTGGCGGCTGGTGGAAATCGACACGGCCGCCAAGAACGAAGCGTTTTCGACTTCGGCCATCGACCTGAGCACCGTGCTGGACGGGGTCAACGTGCGGATGACCCGGGTCTACAGCACCCTCAGCTCCGGCTCGAGCGGGGCCTTCGGTTTCGGCTGGCAACTGGCTGGCGCGGAGCCGGCGGTGACCACGAACCTGCCACCGGCGAGCCAGGGGGGGGACGGTGTATTTGGCCCGATGCGCCAGGGCACGCGGCTGTATATCAATCTGCCTGACGGGCGACGAACCGCCTTCACTTTCTCGCCGGTCGAAGAGCACCTCGGCAATTTCACGTGCTGGCTCCCCGCGTGGACGGGCGAGAGCGGCATCGATTGGCGCCTCGAGACGGCGCCGGCCATGCTCCAGCCGGTGGCCGGGGCTTTCTACCAACTCGGCACCGGAATGCCCTACAACCCGGCCAGCGGCGCGTTTGCGGGATTTGCCTACACGCTTGTGGGCCCAGACGGGACCAGCTACAGTTACGATGCCGGCCAGCAGCTCCAGCAGATTGCGGACGCCAGCGGGCGCACGCTGATCGCCAGCCAGAGCGGCCTTGTCGCCCCGAACGGCCAGCGGATTTCTTACCAGTGGGATCGCGAAGGCCGTCTGACCGAGCTGGCAGCCCCCGACGGCGCGTGTGTGCTCTACACCTACGACGCGGCTGGGAACCTGGCCGCGGTGACCAACCTGGGAGCCGGCCAGCGGACCTGGTATCGCTACCTCGACGCGCCGGCCCACTGGCTCTCGGCAGTCGTCGGGCCCGCGGCCTCTGACTCGATGACGATCCGCTACACACCGCAGGCGGCGCTCGAAGGAACCGAGCCGATCGACCGGGTGTTGGGAAGCCTCCGCGAGTTCCTGGGCGCGACCACAAGCGGTTTTCTTGCGGCCGGAGAGGTCGTCCGGTACGCATTCGTCGTCGGCGCGAAGGAACTGGCCACAACGGCCAGCGGCCGGATCACGCTGGGGATCGAGGTCCGCTCGACCGGCGGCCTCAATCCGGCCGCGGCGGTGATCCCCGGCCAGCCGTGCGGATACCAACGGCTCGAAGCCGGCCGCAGCCTGGCTCTGTATACACTGGACAAACCGGGGCTTTACACGATCGACTTGACTTCTGCGGATCCAGTCAGCGCCGGCGACTACACCGTCGAGGTCTACTTGGCCGGCGACGTTGATCTGAATGCCGCGGTCGACGGATTGGACGCCGCCGCAATGGACGCCGCGATGGGATCGCTCGAAGGCCAGCCCGGCTATAGCCGCTCGGCCGACGCCGACCGCAACGGCGTTGTCGACGCCACAGACCGGCTGTACATCGAGGGGGGCTACTCCTTCACGGCCAACCAGACGCCAACCGCCGCGGGCGAGTCGGAATCCATGCTGCCGGGCATTCCGATCATGGTGAGTCTGGCAGCCCTGGCCGCCGACCCGGAGGGCGATGCGCTGGGGTTCGTAATCGGCAACGTGGCCCATGGCACCGTGACGCTGGTCGACCAGGGACGGACTGCGATCTTCACGCCGGAAGCCGGCTACACCGGTCCAGCCGGTTTCGATTTCCAGGCTGACGACGGCCTGCTCAGCTCGGCCACGGCCACGGTGAGCGTCGACATCATCGACGCCGATCTGATCAACCTCCGCCTCGTCAATCGCGACCTCCGCGTCCAGGCGGGCCAAACCGCCCAGATCGAGTTGATTGGCGAGTTCTCCGGAGGCCAGGAGTTGGTCTTGCCGGTGGGCTATGCACAGTTCACCACGAGCGATCCTCGGGTGGCACTCGTCTCGTCGCTGGGGCAGGTGTTGGGCCAGGGGACGGGCACGGCCACGATCGTGGTCACAACCCAGCACCTGACGGCCGCGACGCCGATCACCGTGGGCGACGTGGCCGATGTTGGCCTCGTGCAGTTCTTCCCTGAGAGCTACGCGCTCCTGCCGGGCCAGACTCGGCAGTTCGTCACCCGGTCCGTCGCCGGAGGAGAAGTCAGGAGTTTCACCGCGGCAGCCGACGGCGTGCAGTATTTCGTGGGTAATCCGGCCGTCGGAACGATCTCACCCGACGGATTGTTCACCGCCTTGACGCCGGGCCGCACACTGGTCACGACGATCTACGCGGGACACAGCTTTACCGCGCCGATGCTGGTGTCGGCCTCGGACGTCGGCCCGACCACGGTCGGCGAGTCGGGCGCTATCGTGTCGAATGCGGACGGCATGACGGCGGCTTTCGGACCCGGTTCGCTCCCGAACGGCACGATGGTGACGCTGACGACTCTCGGCGAAGCCGAGCTGCCGATGCAGCTCCCCGAGCATTTCGAGTTTGGCGGAGCGGTCCATATCGATATCAGCGGCGAGCAGCCCGAACAGCTTTTCTCACTGGAGATGCCGGCGCCGGTCGGGGCGGCCCCAGGGCAGGTGTTCTGGCTGATGCAGCCGGGTTGGATCCAACTCGGGCCGGGAGCGCGCCGCGACAGTTGGGAGATCGTGGACCAGATGGTGGTGGGGGCCGACGGCATGGTGCGTACCACCTCGCCGCCGTACTCCGGCGCAGGCGGCCTCACCTACGATCTGAATGGGTCCGGCACCTGGCTGATGAGCGGACTGCCCGGCGCGATCGGCACGTACGGGATGCTCAAGGCGTTTGACGCAAGTCTCGTGGGACTGAAGGCCGAGGTGGATGCCGTGACCGGTCGGCCGACCTATTACACAACCTGCACGATGGTCTTCGGCGATTTCCACTTGCCGCTCTATCCGCGCGTGAACGTCGATTTCAGGCTGATCCGGGAGAACTTCCTGGGGGCCTCGACGGAAGTCACGGCGCAGCTCTACGTGGAGCCGGGTGAGACTTTCACTTACCATGGCGACATCCCGGCGGAATTGGTTCGGCAGTCCATCGACCCGATCATCACGTCGCTGGGCGTGGAGTACTCCAAGTCGGCAGAGGGGACACTGCAGGCCGAAATCGTCATCAAGGGAGACCGTTTCACGTTCGACAATCCCGACCCCAACGCGCCAGTCGGGACAGTGGGCCACGTACTGGGCGAGGAGTTTCGCGACATCGTGCCCGTCTTCCGCTGCGGGGCGCGGGAGTACACCGGCTCGCTTCTGGTGGGGAGTGGGTCTGGCGAACTTCGGGTCGGGATTCCGCACGAGGTGACGCTGGGGGCGTCGGAGGTTTTCCTGAAACGCCCCATGGACGTGGGGGTCGGCACCGAGTACGTGACGCAGTGGTTCTCGAGCAACGCGGTCACGATCCATCCGGAAGGGCGTTGGACATTCGTGGCCTTGGCGCGGCTCGACCAGGTCGGCGTGATCGACCAGCGCGCGGGCCAAGCCAGTTCCAACCAGCTCGTGGCAACGATTCAGGTGGCGACGGACATGACGGATCCTGCGCCTCGGGCGATCGCCACCACCTACGATGGGTCCTCCGCCTACGTGGCCCTGGGGCAGGCCCATGGGGTGGCCGTGATCGACGCCGTCGCACTCCAGGAAATCGACGTGGATCCCGACGAGAATGGGATCCAACGCATCAACATTCCGGGCGCCAAGCCTTTCAGCATCGTCGTCGACCGCCAGGGGGAGCACGCCTACGTCTCCGACGAATTGGCCGGCGCGATCTACATCGTCAATATCGACTCGCGGTCCTCCGAGTGCTTCCAGGTTGAGACGCTCAACGTCGATCCATCGGGGACTCTGGCGCCGCTGGGACTTCGCGGCCTGGCCCTTAGCGGCGACGAGCAGTACCTCTATGTTGCGGCGCCCTCGCAAGGTCTCTTCGGGGGCTATGCCGGTGCGGCGGGAAAAGTGCTTGTCATCGACCTCGATGAAGACAGCAAGACTTACCGAGAGGTCGTTGAATCGCTCGCCGTCGGTCCGGAGCCCTACATGATGGCCTCCACCGATGATCCGGACGTGATGCTTGTGACCGACCGGTCGAGCGATACCCAGGGCTTTGGCGTGATCCGGCGGATCGAGCGTGCCGGGGGCCCACCGGAGTGGAGTTACGCCGCGCTGAATCTCCTGGACCTGGGCGGTTTCGCCCGCGGCAAGGCGGTCTTCGGAGTCAGCAACGCGGTGGGGGTCGCCTTCTTGCCCGCCAACGCCTACAAGGACTCGATCGGCGAGCATCCCTCCTACGCTTTCATTACCGGCTACTGCAAGTACGCGTCCGGCGACCCGAAGCACGATCCCAACTTCGCGCCGATGACGATTCAGAACGCGCTGGGCAACGTGTATGTTCCAACGACGCGCGTTGCCGGGGTCGAGGACCAGGCGCCGGGATTCGCGCTCTTGGCGGGCGGCAACGTCGCGTTGATCCGCAACCCCGTGGGCGACGCGGAGTGGGGTTCCATGTCGCTGGTCGCCGCCACGCGCAATACCCCCTTTTCTTGGCCCGACAACCTGGTCCTTTCCGGCGAGAACCTGTACGCCGCCTATCGCGGCATCCAAACCACGCCCGAGCGCGGCGCGACGTTTGCCTGGAGTGCGCCGCTGATGGTGGCCACCGCCGAATACGCCGTGACCGGACGGTATGACTCGGGGTACTTCGCCGACGAGGTGAGTTGGATCCGTGGCAAGGGCACGGACCTCCACGCCGAGGACTTGAAGTTCTTCCCGATCGACGACATTCTGCCCAAGATCGACCTCAATGCGAACTACCGCGCCAGAAACGTGTGGCTCTCCGATGGCAGCACCGTGACCGAAGAGGACCTCGCCGATGTCGATAAGTCGAAGGTCTATCCCGGACAATTTGTCTGGGCAGTGGGCGAGGAGTCCGGCTGGCCGATCGGCGTTGCCGTGGGCGGGTTGCCTCAAGGCTTGGCGGCCCAGACGCAGCCTGAAGGCGTCGTGCTCGACCCACAGGACAACTGGTACAATCGCTTCTCGCGGCTCTACGGCGATGATCCGCACACCGGCGCTCCGCTCGCGCCGGGAGCGGCCGACTACCCCGCCACGGTCCAGATGAGCAATCAGTATGCCTCGACCGCCGACGTCCACAGCGGTGTTTTCTCCGCTGCGCACAATCTCGTTACGTACTCGTCGGGCGGGATGACGCGCGGGCTGACGTTGCACTACAGTTCGCTGCGTGCGGATCCGCGGCCGATCGTCCATTTCGGCTACGACAACCTGGCGACAGGGGCCGGCCGGGTCCTGATCGCCAATATGACGTTGCGGCGCGGCGATTCCGAATTCGCTGCGCCGGGACTGGACTTCACGGACGAGAACCGCGATCAGTACTCCGCCATGGGGCTGTGGGAAGGAGACAACTTCTGGCACGTGCCGTCGGGCGGCGGCCGGGCGGATGCGGCGTTCCAAGTCGACCTGCTCGAGGCCGACACCGGACTCTATCGGTATGAGATCGACCACGGAATCTATACGCTCAAAGGCGGCAAGTACGTGCCGGCGATGGGCTCGCCGCGGCGCACCACCGACCACATCGCCGTGATCAACTCCACCACCGGCCCGTTCGGCGCCGGATGGGGGCTGAGCGGCCTGTACCAGCTCTATGTCGAAACGGACGGCTACGCGCTCCTGGTCGATGGCGATGGAACGGAAGGCATCTTTGTTCCACCGGCGGTTGAGGGGGGCGTCTACACACCGCCCGCCGGCGACTTCTCCCTCCTAAGACAGGACCTGACCACCGGCTCCTTCACCCGCGTGATGCCCGACGGCACCGTCTACGTGTTCACGTTGTGGAAGAAGGATGAAGACAGCGCCCAGGTCTACCGTCTCGGAGCGATCGTCGATCGCAACGAGAACGTGACCGAGTACCAGTATGTCGGCGACCGGTTGGATCGGATCGTGGACCCGTTGCTGCTGGAAACGGTTTTCACCTACGACACCAACGGCCGCGTCATCAAGATCACGGACCCGGCGGACCGCGAGACAAAGTTCAGCTACGACGAGTACGGCAACCTTGCGTCGATCACCGACCCGGACGATTCCGAGCGGGTCTTCGAGTACGAGGACCACCGGATGACCGCCGAGATCGACAAGCTGGACCACCGGCATGAAGTGAAGTACGACCCCGACTTTGGCCGGGTGACGGAGCTGTGGCCTGCCAGTGATCCCAGAGTTGAGATCACCACGGCCCAGACTCAGGGGCTCTGCCGGCCGGATCTGACCGACTCGCCACTCTTGATCAGCCAAGTGGCCAAGGGCCTGTCCCATGAGCCCATAACCAGGGTGCGGGAGCTCTATGTGACGAGGCCCTACGACGCGGAGATGACGCTCTGGAAATGGGGATTATCCTACCTGACGACCGACAAGTTCGGCACGATGGGCTATGCGCGCGGCCAGGACGGTTTCGCCACCGAGCAGACGGACGCACTCGAGTACACGACGCACTATGAACTCAACAGCCAGGGCAAGTTGACAGGTTGGCAGGACGATGTCACCTCGTACATGCCCTACAGCACGATCTTCCCGGCGCCGGCCCCGGCGGGCGGGTCGCGCCACGCGCCGAGCGCCGGCGAGCCGGCCGGCCAGAAGCCGATCTCCGAGCGCGATTACAGCATCGGAGGCAACCAGCGGGGCATCGTGGCCGCCGACGCGAACGGCGACGCGGTGGCCGACCTCGTGGTGGCGAACGTGGACCGCAAGAGCCTTTCCGTGCTCCTGGGCAAAGGCGACGGCTCCTTTCGCTCGCCGAAAGAGTACGCCCTGGACTTCGCTCCCGCATCGGTGGCTTTGGGGGACATGGATCGGGACGGCCGCTCCGATGCCGTGGTGACCGATCCGGCCGGCAATCGAATCCTCGTCTGGTATGGCTCGACCGACCAGGAATCATCGGCATTCGGGCGGCAGGAGTATTTTGCGGTCGGGACCACCCCCATGCATGCCGCTCTGGGCGATTTGAATGCCGACGGACGCCTCGACATCGTTGTCGCCAACCGCGTGGATGGAAGCGTTTCGGTGCTCCTGGGCAATTCTTGGGGCGGGTTCGCTTCAGCCCGGGCTTACGCGGCCGGCGAGGGGCCGCAGGCGGTCGTTCTGGCCGACGTGAATCGCGACGGCAAACTCGACGCCGTGACCGCCAACGCTGGCGGGAGCGTCACCGTGCTGGCGGGCAACGGGTCGGGCGGTTTTGGAGTCGCGCTGCATACCTCGCTGGCGGAACCCGCCGCCATGCTCGCCTTGGCCGATGTCAACGGCGATGCAAATCTCGACTTGCTGACGCCCAACACTGAGGCCGGCACGATCTCCGTGCGCCTGGGGGCGGGTGACGGGACTTTCGGTTCCGCGGCCGACCAGGTCGTCGGCCTGCAGCCCGTCTTCGTAACCAGCGCGGACTTGGACAATGACGGCCTCGTTGATGTCCTCGTGGCCAACCAGGGAGCGGACACGGTGTCGGTCCTCTTCGGGACAGGCGGCGGCTCGTTCAAGTCGAAGGAAGACTACATGGTCGGCCGGCAGCCCGTCTACGTCGAGATGGCCGACCTGGACTACGACGGCGACACGGACCTGGTGACGGCCAATGCGGGCGCCGGTTCGTCGGTCCGCCTCAACGGCCTGGTCCAGCCCGACGGCAGCAGATTGGGTGGCGACATGGAGTCCAGCCAGGCGAAACACACGATCGCCTACAACGAGCTGGCCCAGCCGAAGGAAATCATCGACGCCTTGGGACGCAGGACGGGGATCGAGCTCGATGAGCACGGAAACATTCTGAACCGTATGTTCCTCAACGCCTACGAAGGCGCCAGCGTGCTTGCCGACACCGGCTACACGCAGAACGCCGGCTTCCGCGGGCTGCTCAAGACACAGACGGACGCGCACGGCAACGTCACCGAGTATACGTACGACATCTGGGGCCGTGTTCTCTTCGTCACGTACTGCAAGGGCAAGGGTGCCCCGGAGGAAGGGACCGTCCAGTACGAATACATCGGGCTGGGCGGCGGCCTGACGGGCAACGTCACGGCAATGATCGACGAGGAAGGCAACCGCACGGAGTACGAATACGACGAGATGAACCGCGTCACGTGCACGCGCCGGTTCGACGGCTTGGACCAGTACGAGACCCGGACCAGCTACGACGCGGCCGGCAACAAGGCCAAGGTTACCGATGCGCGCCTGAACACGATCGAGTACAACGAGTACGACGGCGCCAACCGCCTGCTCGAGATGACCTTGCCGGACGCCTACCACACGAAGGTCACGTGGCGCTACGAGGGCGGAAACCTCGTCAGCAAGTCGGGCCCCGGGCCGAATGTCGTCACCTCCTACACCTTCTACGACGAGCGCCACCGACTCGTCGAATGGGTCGACCCCGAGGGCGCGCGGACCAAGTACGCCTACGACTTCCTCGATCGGCAGATTGCCCAGATCGATCCCAACGGCAGTGTCTGGCGCACCAACTACGACGCCCGCGGCCGGAAGATCCGCGAGCTCGATCCGCTCGGCAACTCGGTCAGCTACGTCTACGACAAGGGCAACCGCCTGCGAACGATCACGGACCAGAACGGCGAGGCCTGGCGGTTCCTCTACAACTGGTTCGATCAGAAGAGCGCCGACATCGACCCCTTGGGCAATACGACGCGGTACATCTACAACGACCTCGGGCAACTATCCATACTGGTAGACCCGGCAGGAAATCGGACCTGGTACACCTACGACGGGCGGGGCCGCAAGACGATGGTCAGGAACGCCCTGGATGAGCGGATCGAGTACGAATTCGACCGCACCGGCAACGAGCGATTCGTGCGCTGGCTGGACGCTCCCGGCATCCCGTACGTTGAAAAGACCTACGACGGCCTGAACCGCCTGGACACGTACACCGACCAGGGGGGCAACACGACCGACTACGACTACGACGCGGCCGGCAACCTCGCCAGCGTCACCGACGCGCGGATGAACAAGACGACGTACGGCTACGACGGTCTCGGTCGCCAGACGAGCCTGACGGACGATCTCGGCCACAGCGTCTTCACCACCTTCGACGCCGCGCAGAACAAGAACTCGGTCACTGACCGAAACGGCAACACCGTCTGGTACACCTACTACCTCGACGGTCGGCAAAAGGAGACGATCTTCCAGCTTAACGGCGAGAGCTACTCGACCTTGAGCGTCTACGACGCGGCCGGGTACCTCACCTCCTACACCAATGCAAGGACCGACCAGGTTTGCACGACGATCTACCACTACAACGAGCGCAACGAGCGCGATTGGGAGCAGGACGCGGAAGGCGGCATTACCAAGTACGCCTACGATGCCGTCGGGAATGTCACCTCGGTCACGGACCGCTGGGGGCAGACCACCTCGTATGCCTACGACGCCGCCAGCCGCCTCTGGAAGGTCACGGACGCCTTGGGCAAGGCTACGACCTACGATCTCGATGCCCTCGGCAACGTCAAGTCCGTCGTGCCGCCCATCGCCGGCAGTCGCACCGACGACGCCTACGACGACCTCGGCCGCGTGGTGGACGTGTTCGACGCCTATCAGAACAACACGCACTACGAATACGATGCCATGGGCAAACTCGAGTCGGTCACCGACCGCCGGGGCGTGACGACCGAGTATGCGTACTACAACAACGGCTGGTTGAAGACGGTCACGCGCGCGACGGGAACCCCCCTGGCCTCGACGACCGTGTACTCCTACGACGCCGTCGGCAACACGACGCTCGTCGAGGAGGCAGCCGGCACGGCCTTGAGCCGCAAGACTTACTCCAAATACGACGACCTGAACCGGCTGGACTACGAGATCCACGCCTACGAGACCCCCGACGCCCAGAAATGGGACTACGATTACGACTTCGAGGGCAACCGGACCAGCATGGTGGACCCGGCCCTGAAGACCTGGTCGTATGGCTACGACGAACTGAATCGCCAGGAGTCGTCGACCGATCCCGATAAGCGGACGGTTACGACCGTCCGCGACACGGAGGGCAATGTCCTCTCCGTGACGGATCAGGAACAGAAAGCAACGACCTACACCTATGATCGGATCGGCCGCCGCCTGACACGGACGTTTGAGGATCAGCCACCGAGCGTTTGGACATACGACGTCAATCGAGAGAACCTGGTGAGGATGACCGACCCCATGGGTCAGCCCACGGAAACCCAGTTCGACGCCTTGGGACGCGTTGATTGGATCGATTATCCCGACGGCGGGCGACTCGACTACCAGTACGATGCGATGGGCAACGTCGTGGGGCTGACCGACGCGGCCGGCAATACGACCACGATGGAGTACGACCTGCTCAATCGCCTCGTTTCGGAGACCGGCGCCAACGCGAAAAGCAGGCTCTACGGATACGATGAAGAGGGGAATCTGACGTCGGTTACCGACCGCAACGGCCTGACTCGCGAGTTCGTCTACGACGCCCTCGGACGCACGATTGTGGAGCAGTGGCTCGCCCCGGATGCGCGGACCATCAGCTACACCTACAACGCGCTGGATTACCTGCTGAGCGTCGTTGACGTCGATTCCACCTATACCTACACCTACGACCGTCTTGGCCGGGTGGCGAGCATCTCCAGCGCCGGCACACCCGGCATGCCCGAGGTGCTGATCAGCTACGTCTACGATGCCAAAGGCAACGTGCTTTCCGCGCAGTACGACATCGACGGGGCCCACCACGCCACCAGCAGTTACCTCTACGACAGGGTAAATCGCATGGAGTGGGCCCTGCAGAGCGGCCCTGGTGTGTCGGAGAAGCGAGTCCTGTTCAGTTGGACGGACGCCGGGCGGCCGGACTCGATCAGCCGTTACAGGGTGACGGGCGGCAGCCCAGAGTCCGTCGCCGTGACCGAGTTCACATACGACGCGTGCCAGCGGATCACGGACATCTCCCACACGACGGACGAGGGAAGAGTCGCCTTCTACGAGTTCACCACCTACGACGCCAACGAACGAATACGCGAACTGCGGGACATCGATGGCGTGAGGACCTACGACTATGACGCGTTGAACCGGCTCGCTTCGGCGTCATACACCGACACGGCGATGGTCGCCGAGTCGTACGCCTACGACGAGAACGGCAACCGCACCGGCGACGAATATGCCACCAACGGCGAGAACCAGCTCACCTCGGATGAAACCTACGCCTACACTTACGATGGCGAAGGTAACCTGATTGAGCGCCGCGAGATCTTGACGGGCGCCGTGCGGAAATCCACCTGGGACCACCGCAACCGCCTGATCCAGGTGGAAGACTACAGCGGCGGCGGCGAGTTGAGCCAGATCGTTCGCCACACCTACGACACGAGTGATCGGCGGATCGCCGTAAGCGCCGACACCACTCCGGACGACGCGAGCCCGCCGGTCGTCACCCGCTTCGTTTGGGATCGCGACCAGATCGCCCTCGAGTTCGCCGGCGGCGAGCTGCAAACGTATTTCTACGGTCCGGTCGCCGATCAGGTCCTCGCCAAGGACGACGGGGAGGGCAACGTGCTCTGGGTGCTGACGGATCAGGTCGGCACCGTGCGGGATCTGGTGGACAACAGCGGCGTCCTCGCCAATCACATCAAGTACACCTCCTTCGGCGAGGTTGTATCGCAGTCGAACGAGGACGAATCGATCCGGTTTCTCTTCACGGGGCGCGACTACGATTCGGAGACCGGCCTCTACTACTACCGCGCGCGGTACTACGACCCATCCATCGGCCGGTTCATCAGCGAGGATCCCCTCCGCTTCAATCAGGAGGATCCCAACCTCTTCGCCTACGCGGGCAACAACCCGGTTCTCAACAGGGACCCGTCCGGCGCTCGGCCGGAAATGGGCATGGATATCATCGAGTGGGAGAACAAAGAGTATCTCGAGCGTCTCACGCCGGAGGAAAAAGGCACTCCGGGCCTGATTTACCTTGAAGACAAAGGCCAGGTCGTCGATCCGGTGGATCAGATTTGGAGCGCTGCGGAGTACTACGTGTGGGAACCCTTGGTGATTTCCGGCGATTGGGTCACGGAGAAGATCGGCTACAGCAGGAATTACTGGAGGGAAGGCGGCAGAAGACTCATCAACGCGCGAGTCACCAACCCGTGGACGGCGGGACTGCTGACGTTCTGGTGGTACGACAAGGTGGATAGTGTGTATATCGCGCCCTTCATCCTTCAGCCGGAGTTGGGCATCCCCTTGCTGGGCGTGACCGCCCCGAGCCTCGTCGCGCACACCGAGGAGTCCTTGTCCGGCGGTTATGAGGGCCTCCACGATCTGTTCAAACGCGAAACGTGGAAAGACCCCGGGAAGTTGGCTCAGGCCTCGGAGAAGATCGGCGGGGCCCTGAATACGATCAACTTGTACCTGGCGCCGTTTGCCCTGCTTTCCGGAGGTCGCTCGAGCACCGGCAATTCGGTGCCCTCCAAGCCATCCGGAACCCAAACCCGCACGACCAGCGGTTCGCCCGTCGTCCAAAGTGCTCAGTCCGAGGCAAGCCTGCTGGGGCTCCAGGCCGAGGCGAAGCTTCAAGCGATGAAGGCGGAGTACCAGAGAACGAACCCGGGCTGCGTTTTGGAGGTCGACTTGGGGAATGCCCAGAACATCAAGGCGGTGCTCGAGTTCGAGAGAATGTCGAAGCCCGCCCAACAGAAGTTCCTCGCCGAGAACCTCAGGGACACTCGTCCCTTGGCCGCTGACCTGAACGAAGGCCAGTGGAATATCATCGACCCCGACTACGCATATCTCGGCCAGAAAGGTGTATACATCGGGGTCAACGACAGAGTCGTGGAATCCGCCATAACGGGGTTTGAGAACGGCACGTTGAGAACTCCCCCCGGACACAAGGCCATTGTGGGGCACGGGACGGTGCCGAGGGCGGATTGTCCGAACACGATCATGTTCAAGACGGCCGGCGGGACGACGATCAAGCTCAACGCCCGCCAGGTCGAATCGATCATGAAGGCCGGCGGGATCAATCGCGGCGATCCTGTCTATTGGGGCGTGTGCTACTCCGGCACGCCTGCCGGCATCGCGACCCAGGTCGCCCTGCGCACGGGCTGCAACGGCTGGGCGCCGACGGTCCAAGTCACCGCGAACATGAACAATCCGGTCAACTGTCTGATCCTCAAATCCATGCCCGGCGAGAATGGGTACTGGACGAACATCCGACAAGGTTCGATCAATGTTCCGGACTACGGCCCGTGGGCGTACTGGTACTGGCACGACTACTCCCTCCAAGCCCAGCTGCCGGCACAACCGTACATTTACAGTGGTCTGGGCCGAGGTTCCGGCAGCAGGACCAGCCTGTATTCGTCCGGGGCCTACGGATGGAACCCGAACCTGCCCCCGAGCGCTCAGATTCCCAGGAGGGGCAATTACCTGAGCGAAGACGCCAGCGAGCCCGACGGGGCCTTGCCCGCCTCGGCGGCGATCGTGGGCGAACTGGCGCCGCTGGCCGACGGCGACCTTTCCTGGTACAGCCTTGTCGCTTTCAATTTCTGGAGCAGCGAGGCCGACTGGTCGCCCGTGATGACCGTGCGAGTTGCCATCGACGACCTCGAGGCGGGCCGGTTGAGCGAGGCGTTCATCACGCGATTGGATGTGCAGGGCCGGCCCACGGAAGGGTGGATCGTGCTCGATCGCGATGCCAATGGCCGCGGCTGGTTCCTCGACCCGAGCCCGAACGATGCGACCGAGTTCGAACAGCAGCTCGGAGAGAATGCCTGGAAGGCGACCTGCGGCGAGGCAGCCTCGAAGTACGATCTTCTGACCACCTTGGCGCACGAGGTCGGCCACTTGCTCGGCTTTACAAGAAACTGGTCCGGTTTCAGCCGCTACGTAGTCGACGATGGACCGGGCGACCTGGTGTTCGTTGCCGACGGTGTTCGGGCTGTTCTGACTTCGGACGGCGACCATCTCGCTGCGGCGGGGCGGTCCGACGATCTGATGACGGCCACGCTCACGACCGGCGTCCGGCGCCTGCCATCGACCCTGGACGGGGCGATCCTGGCGGCAGCCTGGGAAGGGCTGGAAACGCCCTCTGCCGCGTCTTGCGGACCGACCATCCTTTTCGACTCCAACTATAAGGCCGCCGAGCGTGCCGCGATCTTCGGCTTCGTTCTGCTCGACGAGGCCGTGGCCGAAGACATCGCCAGCCCGCCGATCGGAATCCTCAACGGCGGCTTCGACGTGACCGACCCAAGCGATGCCCTGTTCGGCTGGAATCTGCTGGGACCGGCAACGATCGCCGGTGGAAAGGCAACGCTCGGGGAGGACGAATCGCTCTTCAGCGACCTCTCCCAAGTCTTCGTGATACCCGCCTGCCCGAGCATGCTCCAATTCACCGTGGACAGCCTCATGCTCAACGCCGATCCGGGCAATCCGCCGGATACGTTCGAGGTGTCGCTGCTCTCGACAACCGACGGCAGCCCGCTGGCCGGCACGGCGGTGGGCCTGAGCCACACCGACGCCTTGCTCAGCATCCAACCCGACGGCCGCGTCTGGCTGGCTCCCGAAGTCCATGTGCCGGGTGTCACCGCGTCGGGCGAGATTGCCGCCTTGACTCTCCCCCTGGCCATCCAGATCGATGTCTCGGCAATCGCTGCGGGGACCTCGGCCGTCCTCTGTTTCGACCTGGCAGGCTTCGGTCCCGCCGATAGCTCAGTCACGCTCGACGACATCGTTGTACCGACGGCGCTCTCCACTCTTGGCTCGGTTGACTTCTTGCAATTGGAAGGCCTGAGCCTGACGAGCGGGAGTCTGTACTACGAACTGAAAACGATGCACCCGGGATTTCTGACGTTCGAAGTCCTCGCCCCCCAGCCGCCCACAAGCGCGCAGATCAAGCTCTACCGCCAAAACCCGCTTACCAGTCCGAGCCTGGACGCCCTGGCCGCCTCGACGCTGGTCGATGGGAATCAACGCATCGATTTCCTCGTTGGGGCTGGAGAAACCTACTACATCCAGATCGATGGCGCCAATCCGGACTTCGACCTGCGGATCGCCAACCTGGTTTGCCAAACTGGGACAAACGTGACCGTCTTCGGCACCGCCCAGAACGATACATTCGAATTCAACGCGACCGGCACTCGATCCGTAGCGATCAACGGCGTCAACTATCCCTTCGCTGACGCAGAGCTCACGGCGGTTGATTTCGACGGCGGCGCGGGGAACGATCAGGTTTGGATGTTCGACTCGCCCGGCGACGAGATGCTCGAGGCATGGTCGAGTGACACGGCGGTCTTTGCCAACAGCGGGGCGGATGACGTGCCGGATTTCACTGTCACGGTCCGCGACTACGAGGACTTGTTCGTCTACGCTCGGTTGGGCGGCTACGACACGGCTGCGCTCTACGGCACCCCGGGCAACGACAAGTTCAAGTCGGAGCCGATGGAGGGCTACGCGAAGCTCTACGGCAGTGCCCAATACAACCGCGTCAAGTTCTTTGATCGGATCGACGTCTACGCGGGCAGCGCCGCTCAGCTTGCCTCGCCCGACGACGGCGGTAGGGACCTGGCACGATTGTGGGACTCGAACGGCAGTGATACGTTCCGCGGCGGTTTCGGCCTGAGCCAATTCTCCGGCGAGGGCTTTGACATCTGCCTCCACGACTACCGCGAGACATGCGCCTACAGCACAAACGTCGGGCACGACGTGGCCACCCTGGTCGATTCGGCGCTCAAGGACGAGCTTCACGCGAAGCCCCACAAGATCCAGATCTTCGACATGGCCACCCGCGGCGACGCCTACAAGGTGACCGCGCGGGGTTTCGACCTGTATCAAGCTGAAGCCCTCAATCGCCAGGGTGCCGCGGGGGACGGCGGCCGCGACAAGGCAAAACTCTGGGGGACGGTGTGGGACGATCTCGTGGAAGCGGCTGAAGACTGGCTGCACTACGACGTCCGCAAGGAGGGATACTTCGATCGCCTCTATGAGATTCTCGCTTTCGAGTCAGTCAAAGTGCGATCGACCGAGGGCGGCGTGGACACCAAGAGTCTGACAGAGCCGCTGCTTTTCGACATTGTGTTCGAACAGGGTTGGTAGGTCTTTGCGGCAAAAGACGGGTCCTCATCCCTCAGCAGACCCTGGAAAACCAGGGTCTTCTGCTTTCTTGCCAGACCCGTTTTCGGCCGTTCTGAACGGAAAGTGAGCCAGATAAGGGCCAGACAGGGGCACGGCCCCGGTGGGCAGGCCGAATCGCCTTTTGGAAAGGATCGGCTGCCACTGTCAGATCCCCGATTCCTCATCCTCATCCTTGACCGGCTGCAGGGACGAAATCACGCGGTCGAAGGCCGGTTTCAGCATCTCCCATTCCGACGCTGTACACACGCAGAGGATGTTGAACTGGTGGTACTCGTGCAGGACCGTTGCACGATAGCCCCGAATCGACCCGCTCAGCATGGGCTTGGCGGTGAATTCGGAGATCAGGGCCGCCCCCAGGTTGTGCTCGAGCTTCTGCTCGGCGTTCTCCTGGTAGTTCTGCATCGAGTCGGCGGCAAACTGTTTCCGATGCGTGTGCACCTCTTCGACGGGCGCTTCACCCCGTTCGATGGCCGTTCCCATCTTCAACGTTCGCTGGAGGGTTCCTCCCGGCGTCCCCGACAGGCTGTCGCGGATCTGGATCGAAGCGCCCCCTTTCTCGAACTTCGTCCAGGGAGGAACTCCCTCCTTGCCGCCCCCGCGGGTCACCTCCCAGCCCTTCGGGCACTCGCACACGTATTCCTTCTCGCCGAACTGGACTTCGACGAATTCGCTCGGTGTTTCCGCCACCCCCGAAGAACCGACCCCCACCGCTGTTTTCGGCTGAAACATGGCGTAACCGGCAAAGCCAATCCCTGCAAGAACCAGGCAGATGCCGCCGATCACCGAAACCTGCAGCCAGGGAAACGGTCGGCGGTCCGATTCCCTCGAACCGGCCAGTTCCCGTTTCTTGCCGGTCCGCAGGTCGTATCCGCACGCCAGGCAGATCACGGCGCCGTTGCCCAAGGATTCCGCGCAGGACGGGCATTTCATTCCGGTGGGCGATGCGCCCCCTGGGCCGCCCGTCGCGCCGGCGGCTGATGAGCCAGTCGGCCCACCTGACGGCAAAGCCATCTCGTACTCGTCGAGCAGGCTCGCGATCGCCGGGCCCGCCTGCGGTGCGGGCTCAGGCTTTGGAATCGTCAAGAGAGCACCGCACTGAGGACACTTCACCTTGCGTCCGGCAAGTTCGTCCTTCGCTGCGAGGCGCTTGTGGCATGATTGGCACGCGACGGCAATCGTCATCTTCGGTCCCCCACACGTTTGATCCGCTTCTCCCGTTTTCCCCCCGGCCACCGCCACGCAGACTGCCGAGTGAAAGGTCGGCATCGGCGGAGGTCAGGCAGCTGGCCGTCAGATGTCAGACGACTGATACCGGCAGGC
Source organism: uncultured Planctomycetaceae bacterium (assembly GCA_964563135.1). Taxonomy (GTDB): domain Bacteria; phylum Planctomycetota; class Planctomycetia; order Pirellulales; family Thermoguttaceae; genus JAAYAY01. Next base: position 21,684 of record CAZLWV010000042.1, on the reverse strand, counting down.
TCCCAGAAGTCCCCCGATCCGGCAGCGTCAAGGTTGACACATGCGCTGCCCCGTTTCAACCCCTCTGAATGGGCTCCCAGTGCGAATTTGCCTTCCCGGGCGACAACCCGGATGTGTCCCGGTTGCTGAGAATGCCGGACCGCCCCTTCTCGTACGCTCGTGCGTTCGAAGATGTCGGCGGACAACCACTCGCCAGTGGCTGGACCTGGCCGGCTTTTGCGCCCTGCCGTGTATTTGTGGTTTCACCCGTTTATACTTGAGTCCATCCCCATGCCCCCTTCACGAAAGCTCGGGTGAATTGATGAACCGATTCTTCCTCTCAACCGTGATCCATTCCCTGGCGATAGCCGCATCGCTGGCAGCTATCGCCGCATGTCTGACCCTGGCAGGTCCGACACCCGCGGTCGCCGACGACGTGCTGGACAGGTTCAAGGACCCGCCTCGCGAACTGTCCGTCATGCCGTTCTGGTTCTGGAACGACGAACTGAAGGACGAGGAGATCGTGCGTCAGATCGCCGATTTCGAGGCCCACGGGGTCTACGGCTTCGTCATCCATCCGCGGATCGGTTTGCCTCGCGATATCGGCTGGCTTTCGCCGCGTATGATCCACGCCATGCACGTGGCCGTCAACGAGACGGTCCGTCGCAAGATGTATGTGATTCTCTACGACGAAGGCATGTACCCTTCCGGCTCGTCGGCCGGTCAGGTTGTGGCCCGGAATCCGGGGCACGCAGCCCGAGGGCTGGCGAAGATCGACCTGGAACCGGGCGAGAATCCCAGACTGGAAGAGGGCTGGAAGCTGGTGGCCACGCTCGATCGGCCTAACGGCCGGCGGATGGCCGTGGTTGAGCGGCCCACCGGCGGCGTGATCCGCGGACTGCACTACCGCGGCGAAGAGACCGGCAAGATCGAAGAGGAATTGCCCCCCGCCGGCGACATCCTCAACCCCGAGGCCGTGTCGAGCTTCATCGAACTGGTTTACGACCGCTATGCCGAGGAGTTCGGCGAACACTTCGGCAAGACGATCCTGGGCATCTTCACCGATGAGCCGTCGCCCACCGGTCGTGGCGGCCAGCGTGGCATTCAGCCTGGCAATGCGGCCCTGTTCGACCAGATCGGCAGCATCCTGGGCTACGACTTCAAGCCCTTCCTTGCCGACCTGTGGTACGACGACGGCCCCGGCGCCGCACAGCACCGGGCCGACTACCAGCGAGCCATCGCTATCTGCCTCGAAGAAAACTACTATCGCCGGCTCAGCCGGTGGTGTGACCAGCGCGGCGTCGCGCTGACCGGCCATCCCGGCGGTTCGATGGACATCGGTGCCGAGCGCTACTTCCAGGTGCCTGGCCAGGATCTGGTGTGGCGGATGGTGGTGCCGGGCTCCAAAGCCCTCGACGGGCCGGATTCCACCGCGGCCAAGTGCGCCTCCAGCGCCATGGTCCACCTCGGCCGGCGCCGCAACGCCAACGAGCTCTACGGCGCCTACGGGCACGAACTCACCTACGACGAAATGGAGTGGCTGGCAAGTTGGTGTCTCGTTCGCGGGCACAATCTACTCCACCCCCACGCGTTCTACTATTCGGTGCGCGGCCCACGCAAGGACGAACGCCCGCCCGACGTCGGCCCCAACGCCGCTTGGTGGGGCCAGTACAGACCCTACGCCGACTATTGCCGCCGCCTGAGCTGGCTCAATACCGACTCGCGTCACGTTTGCCAGGTGGCAATCCTGGCCGAGCCGGCCCGGCTGCCCGACCAGTCGGCCAAGATCTGCTACCAGCACCAGCGCGACTTCAACTACCTGGAGATCCGCCACCTTGGTGAAGACGCAACTGTCGAGCCCGACGGCGTGCATCTGGCAGGAATGTGCTATCGGGTCTTGATCCTCGACGGCGCGTTGCACGTGCCGGCCGGCGCGATGCCCCCCCTGCAGAAGCTGGCCGCAGGTGGGCGGCTGATCATTCTCGGCAGTTCGCCTCATGCGGCCCAGTTGAAGGGCGCCCGTGCACTGCCAACGGCCGAGGAACTGCCGGCGGCGATCGACTCGCTCGTCACGCCCGATCTGACCCTGACGCCGGCGTCTGCGAGCATTCGCTATCGCCACGTGGTCAAGGGGGGACGCCACTTCTACCTCCTTTTCAATGAAGAGGAGTCTCCGGTTACGGCCAAGATTGACCTTTCGGTCCGCGGCAGCCGCCAGTGGCTCGATCCCTTCACCGCGGCGGCAACACCTTCGCTCCCCGAAGAAACGGTCGTCTTCAAGCCCCACGAGTTGAAGGTTGTTACCGTGGCGGAGCCAGGGCGAAGTGAGTGACCGGGGGTCTCAGAGGGTCCTTTCACGAAGAGCGTGCGCACTGGTGTAGCCCTGCTTGCTGTCGGCATATTGGCCGCATGCGTCCTGGGCCGATGACCTCGCTGTCGCCCACTTCCCACGAAATCGGGTTGCGTGATTCCCAGAATGGGCCATCTCCTTCAGGCCGCCTCCCGAAGGGTGGCGGCGGAGTCTGGATCTCTTGGAGTCGTGCAAGTCTATTTGGATGGCAGTCTGCAGGACACCCCGGGCAGAGGATGCCATGCCGCCGGACGATTCGACATTTCTGGGGTCCGGTCGCGAGCCCTTCGAGACGTTCGCAGTGTCGATCTGTCGCTGGGAGTTCTTTTCGGCCCTGCGGACCGCTACAATGCGTTCCGACGTATGGCGAAGAACGCAATCCATCCGGAGTCTGATTCCATGAAACGTCCGCAAAGGCTCTCGCGTCGCAGTTTCCTGGCTCGTTCGGCCGCCGTGGGTGCGGCCGGCCTCCTGGCTGGACCGGCCACCGCCCGGGCCGAGCAAGTGCCGTCCTATTACCAGGAACGGGGCTGGCTCATCGGTTGCTGGACCCGCCCGTGGGCAGGCGAGGACTACCGTGTGGGCTTCGACGCCATGGCCGAAGCAGGCTTCAAGTACGTGGGTTTCAGCGGGGCCAAGACGGCGACCGGACGGGTGATCGCTGTGAAGACCAGCATCGAGGAAGCGGCCCTGGCGGGCGAAGAGGCCCGCAAGCGAGGGCTCACCGTCACCAACATCTACGCCGGCGGCGTGGAGCTGGAAAACGGACCGGACGATCTCCGCAAGATGATCGACAACTGCCATGCAGCCGGCGGCTGGTCGGTGCTCTTGTCTTCGGTCGGTCCGCAGAAGTCCTACGAAGCGTGCTGCCGTACCATCGCCGACTGCTGCGATTATGCGGCCGAGAAGCAGATTGTGATCGTCCTCAAGCCGCACGGTGGAACGACCGGCACCGCCCCGCAGATGCGCGACGCGCACCAGCGCGTCAACCACAAGCATTTCACGCTGATGTACGATCCGGGCAACATTTTCTACTACTCGGAAGGGAAGATCGATCCGGCGGTCGACTGCGAGGCGGTCCGGGGACTGGTCACGGGCCTGTCGGTCAAGGACTTCCGTGCCCCTAAAGACGTGGCGTTGACGCCGGGCACAGGGCAGGTCGATTTCACCGCCATGATGAACAAGCTCCGCGCCGGCGGCTTCACGCACGGCCCGATGTTGATTGAATGCCTGGCCCCGGGCGATCCGGCGGCGACCCTGGCCGAAGCCCGGAAGGCCAAGACCTTCGTCGAACGGCTGGTCGCAACTCCATAACCCCGCCGGCCGGCGTGCATTCTGGACTGTCTGGGAGACATGAAAACGGCTGTTGTCAGCATCGCGGAGTACGGCATGAAACACAACCTGGCGGCAGGGCTCGGGTTGGTCTTGATCCTCACCATGCTGGGCGGATCGGTTTGGAGTGCGGAATCGTGCCGGATCGCGCCCGTCAGTGTGTATAGCCCCTCGTCCACCGATTCCCAGGGCCAGCCAATCCTCGAGCACCTCATCGACGGCCGGTGGCAAACGGTCTGCGTGCTTGCCGACGACACGACGAGCGGCGGCCGGGCAGAGGCGCCGGTTACCGCCCGGTTTGTGCTCGATCTGGGTCAACCGACGAAGGTGGGCGGCCTCCGCCTGACCTCCGGACGCTCCTGGGCCAACCGCATGGCGGCCAACGTCAGCGTGCTGGCCTGCGACGATCCGCACGGAAAGGTCAACGTGCGGGCCCTGAAAGAGAATCAGACGCTTCCGCCGGCCAACACCTTCAACGCGGCGTTTGTTACTTGGGAGCCGGTGACGACGCGCTATGTCAGCGTCGTGGTCAACGACTCCTACAACCGGCGGCGGACCGGGGCCGGCTGGTGGTCGGGGGCCAGGCCGCTTCCGGGTCAGTCCCGGTTGCAGTGCGATGAGCAACGCCGCTGCGAGTTCGGCTGGTGGTGGGGCCCCTGGCAGTCGGTGGTCGGCAAGCTCCCCCAGACGGTCGGAGGCACGCTGTACGATTTTGCAGGAACCGGTGACCCGCTGACGGTGGAGATCGCGGAGGTCTCGTGTTTCCTGGGGCAGCCCGAGGATCTGACGCTCCCGAATCCGCCACATGTCGCCTGTCCCGAAAGCCGGTTACACCGCGACTGGATGTATCAAGACTGCGGCCTGGAAAACGTCTCCCTGGT
>CAZLWV010000042.1:0-17132 GCA_964563135.1 uncultured Planctomycetaceae bacterium | reverse complement strand
CCACGGCGATGGGGCGGACCAACTCGGCCCCGACATTTCCAGATGCTTCTTGTCCACGACCGATTCCGCCTTCGAACAGGCGATGGTGCTGAGAGTCCTGGCAGAGCTGGATCAACGGGGAGGCAATACGGATCGGCTCCATCAGCGTCTCGACTCGCTGTCTTCGGCTGCCGGCAGCGATCCCCGCTGGCGGGCCCTGTACTTCGATGCCTGCCGGCAGCGCCGACAGGAACGCCTGAGGGCCCTGCGGCGATGGGCCTCGCAATTCCTTTACGTCAAACACTACGTATTTGGCGGCTGGACCCAGATCGAACCCACGGACGAATTGACGGACGAGCAGTTTTACGAGCGGAATCCCGATTTCCGCGAGGGCTCGCAACTGTGCCTGGCGACCATCCATGAGGATGGAACCGTCACCAACGAGGTTCTTCTGGAGAAGCCCCACGGCATCATCCGCGATCCGACTCTGTCGTTCGACGCCCGGACACTGGTCTTCTCGATGCGGGACAATTTTGAGCGGGACGATTATCACCTCTACAAGATGAATCTGGCCGACAGGAAAGTCGAGCAGATCACGTTCTCGCCAGAGGCCGATGGCAAGGCGGTACCGTGCAGCGATACCGAGCCCTGCTTCGCATCCGACAACCAGCTCGTTTTCCAGTCGACCCGCTGCGGCCAGATGGATGTCTGCTGGGCACATCCGGCTTCCAACCTTTACGCCTGCGACACGGGCGGGCGGTATATCCGCCGTCTGGCCTTCGATCAGGTGCGCACGCTCTACCCGCAGATCCTCGACGACGGGCGGATCATCTACACGCGCTGGGAATACAACGACCGCAATCCGTTCCTGCAGCAGTCGCTGTTCGTGATGAACGCCGACGGAACCGCCCAGAAAGCTTTCTATGGGAACAACAGCGAGTATCCCTCGGCACTCATCCATGCCCGGGCGGTGCCGGGATCGAGCAAGGTGATCGCCGTTGTTGCGGGGCACCATGTCCTGCAGAAGGGCAAACTGGCGATCATCGACCGTTCGAAAGGTTCTGAAGGCAACTGCGGAATCGAGTATGTCGCGGGCGCTTCGCCCGACGGCAAACCGGGACGTCAGCCCTCCGGCGTGCGGGCTCCCTACGACCGCTGGCCCTACGACTTCTTCGGGCAGATAGGTCCGCAGTGGCAGTATCCCTTCGCGCTGGATGAAGACCATTATCTCGTGTCCTTCAATCCGGAAGGCTACCACTTTCTCAAAGGCCCCTTCAGTGTCCCCTTCGGTGTGTACTTCATGACGGCCGAGGGGAAACGCGAGCTGTTGGCATTCGACTGGGGAAATTCCTGCGGGCAGGCCATCCCCGTGATGCCCCGCAGGCAGCCTCCACTCCAGCCGACCCAGATCGACTGGACCGGCAATTCGGGTGAATTCTACATCCAGGATGTCTATGCCGGGCCGGGACTGAAAGGCGTCGACAGGGGAACCGTCAAACGGCTGAGAGTGGTCGCCTTGGAGTACCGGGCGGCCGAAATCTCGGAGAACTTCAACCGGGGAATCGCGGGTGATTCGAACGTCAAGACGCCCGTTTCGATCGGCAATGGCACGTGGGATGCCAAGCATGTTCTGGGTGAGGTGGACCTCGAGGAGGATGGCAGCGTCTATTTCGAGGTTCCCGCTCGTACTGCCGTCTATTTCCAGTTGCTCGACGTGAAGGGCCGCTGCGTGCAGACCATGCGGAGCTGGACCATGGTCCAGCCGGGCGAGTTGGTCGGCTGCGTGGGATGCCACGAGCACAGCGGGCAGACGATACTCGCCGTCGGCTCTGCGGCAGCGGCAAGACCGCCCCAAAGCCTGCAGCCGCTGGCAGGCAGGCAACACCCGCTGCTGGCGGACCTGAAGAACCCGCGGCAACTGGACAACGTCGACCGCTTCCTGGGCGTCAACCGACCCTGTTCCACGGATCCGCAAGCGTCTGTCGACGGGTTCAGCTATTTGCAGCTCGTGCAACCTATCTGGGACCGGCACTGCATCACCTGCCATCAGGGCAACGTCCAGGACCCCGACGAGAAGAGGCGGTCGGCGCTGCGTCTGACGGGAGAGACGGTTGAGCTGCCCTGGGCCAGGGAGACAGCCGGCCTGAAAGCCTTCACCCAATCTTATCTCGCCCTGACGTCCAGGGGGCAGTGCACGCCGCTGCTGAACTGGATTGATGCCGAGTCGATGGCCGCCATGCTGCCCCCCTATACGGCCGGTTCCGCACGGAGCAGGCTCATGGACTACCTCGAACCTTCGCATTACGATGTCCGGCTCACCGACGGCGAGAAGCGCACGGTCGCCTGCTGGGTGGACCTGGCAGTCCCCTTCTGCGGGTCGTATGCCCAGGCGAACACCTGGAACGAAGAGCAGCGGCGGCTCTACGACCATTTCCAGCAGAAACGCGTCCTGTTCGCCCGGGAGGAAATCGAGAGCATAAAAGCCTGGTTGAGCCGGTGACAACCGGATGCGGGTCGAGTTTTGCGACGTCCGCGATCTGGCCAGGAAGCACGAGTCGCCTCTCCGCGACGCGGGCGCTGCGGGCCTCTCTGCTGGATCGTGAGTTTCAGCGGGCGGTCAGGAAACAGCGAAGGCACCTGGCCATATTGTGCCCCAACTGGCGACAACTGGCATCGTCGACCACGGCGCCTTCCGCGTTGGCATAGGGAACTTCAAACGTTCCGCCCCAGATGCAGTTCGTCTGGGTGGCGGCCCACGCCGTGGAAGACATCTTGGGCGGAGCGCCGGGCGCCGCACTGTAGTTTGACGCGGTGTTCCATCCCTGCCCGTACGGCAGATTGTTGCTTTCCTTGTAGGGAATGGCTGCGCCTTGCTGCTGGACCTCCAACAGATCGCTGAACCGCTTCAAAGCGGCAATCATCCTCGGAGATTGGGGCCCGGGGCTGTACAGCGCTTCGTTGTACTGTCCTCCCCGCAGCCACGGGCAGTGGAGGTCCAGAAACACGTACTCCTTGCCCTCCATCGCCCGGGCGAGCTGTTCCTTGATCGCTCGCACCTCGGGATAGATGGCCTGATGGTAATCGCGGTTGTGATCATGTGGCCGCCGGTTCTTTCCCTGGTCGCCGTCTTCCACTCCGTCCTTGTCGACAAAGGGAACCACGAAGAAGCTGACGTTTTCCCTGAGCCACGTAGCATCGTCGCTGGTCGATAGAACCTCGTCCAGAATGCCTTCGATCACAAAACTGGCCATCATCTCGCAGCAATGATGACGGGCAGAAAGGAAACAACCCAATTTCGCATCCGGATTGCCGGTCCGAACGAGCTCCACATCGCGCCCCTTGCGAGACCTGCAGAGAACCGACGTCTTGAGCGCCGGATGCTTCGACACAAAACGATCCCAGTGCTCCTGGGTATAGACGAAACTGGTGGCAAATCGGACCTCCTTGTCGTCCGGCCCGAACTGGTAACTGAACTGGCGGGAATCGAAACCGGGCTGGTCCGAGAGAAACCTCCACGTTGCCCCTCCATCCTGGCTGACCGCCGGTCCCCGGGCGCCGACCCGGTTCTCATGATCGAACTCGAATCGGATGGTGCGTCCCTGGGCATCACGCACGCGAAACGCGAAGTAGAACCAGTCCCCCTCCGTGTCGCGCAGGTCCGGACGGAGCTTGACGACCTGGCCGTCGATCGAGTCGACCTTGATGTTCCCGCCGGGAAAATCGCCGTCGATCGTGACCGAGGAGTCCTGGGCCCGAGCGGTTCCCCCGAGGGGCATAGCGCACAGCAGGGCGTAGAAGAAAAACACTCTCTTCATCATTTTTCTCCGGGTTCGATCGATCGGGTCTTCGCTCGCCCGCGGTCGCTCTCCGCCGGGCAATCAGTCTCTCCCGGTCGTCGGCTGGGCACACCGCCCGCCTCTCCGGCGGGGAGCGCGTAGTAGGCGCACTCGGCGAAGAAGAACTCCGCCATGTTGAGCTTTGCATAGTCGTAGTGGCAGATCGCCCGGCGGACCGCCTCAAAACCGTCACCGTGCCCCCCCAGGGCAACCAGCGCGGCGGCCGCCAGCGGATTTCGCATCCTGGCCGCCTCGTATCCCTTGCGTTCGCCCAGGATCTTCCGGTCACCCGTTGCTGCCATCCTCTCGGCCTCGGCCTGCGTGGCTTGAGGAAACCAATCCGGATACGCCTCCCGCCAACGCGCGTGGCCGAAGACCTTGGCATCGCCGTTGTCGAACGTGCGGTAATCCTCGATCACGGCCAGCGCCCCGCGGGCATTGACGGCAAGCCCGGCGCGGTACTGCGCCCGTGCGCCTTCATCCGTTTCCCAGGCGGCCAACTGTGCCAGGGCCCCCTGCGAACCGACGTAGATCCACAGTAGCGATCGATCGATGCCCCTGATCTGCCGGCGATCGTGCGGATACCCTTCCCCGCAGATCTCCAGCCGCGTCTTGCCGCTCTCCGGGCAGCGTTCCGCCATCGCCTTCTGGTAACGCTCCAGCCAGGCACGGTCGCCGGTGGCGTCGTACATCGCCCGCAGGATGAACAGATACATGACGGCCCCATGATGCCGGAACATCTTGAAGTCGCCGCGGAACTGCCCCCGGAACGCGCCGTCGCACGGGCACTTCCAATCCGCCTTGTCCAGGGCGCCGGCCACTTCCTTCATCTTTTCGACGACGATCCTCCGCTCATCGGCAGCGGGGATACCGCTGGCGGCGTAGGCATGGAGCCCGTAGAACCACGGGTGCGTCTGGTCCTGCGAGCCCATCGGATAATGGCACTTCCCATCCGTTCCCATGCCCCGTGCGACGAAGCCCGGCACATCCGAGACCGATGCGCAGGCGAGCAATCCCTTGGCCAAGCGGCGCGCCTCCTGGCGGTCGGCTTCGGCCCCGCTGCGGCGGGCCCGCTGGCAGATCGCCGCCAGATAGGAGCCGGTAAACATCGGCCCGTTCTCGATCGGGCTCCACCACCCGATCGCATTGGGGCGTCCCAGCCGGCAATCCTTCGGACCGGGCAGCTCCCCGACGTAGTCGTGGATCAGGCCGTCGCCGCCGATGGACCTGCTCCACAGAACCGCGTGCGCCCGCTCCACGGCGGCGGCCACCTGTTCCGGCAGGATCGGCGCGCCGGCCGCCGGGGCCGCATCGGACTTTGCTTCTCCGGCGCGGGCCGCCGGGATCGCCAGGAGCAGGATGATCGCGCAGGAAACGTGCTTGTTGGTCATTGTGCCGGCTCGCCTTTCCGCCGCTGGCCTTGCGGACTGGTCCGGTTCACGGACCTCGCCCGCGATCGCTCTCCCTTTCCAACGCGCCGGTCAATCATACAGCCCCGAGCGGCGCGCCTTCCAGTAGGCCGCCTGCAGATAGAAGATGCCGCAAGTGGATACCCGCTCATAGTCCAGACGCGTGATGGCGCGTGCCAATAACGCCTGCTGGTCGGCCGAAAAACTCTCCCGCTGGTCGGCGAGTTGCGCCAGCGCGGCCTCGCCGCTTTCGCGGATGTTGTACCAGACCTTGCGATAACGGCCCTTGGTGTCGAGCCCCTCACCCGTTCTCCAATCGCTGCCGACCATCGCCAGATCCAGGTGTGCCGCGTCTCGATCCGCGCGGATTGCGCGCGCAGCACAGTGCCTGGAAACCATTGCCATAATGGTCCGCATCTGCTGTTTCAATCCCGCGTTCTGCTCCAGCGACTCCAGCAGTTCCAGAGAAATCTGCATCTGCAGCAGGGCATAGGTGGTCGTCCGCTCTTCCACGCCAAACGATTGCGCGACCGCCGGCTCCAGATACTTGCGATACAGATCATAGTACTCCGGCTTGCCGGTAGCATCCCACGCCGCGGCATAGATCATCGGCAGCCGTGCCGCCTCGTGCCCGCTCACGTTCCACATTCGGCTGATGCCACGGGTGTCCCGAGTCCCGTCGGCTCGCAGCGAGTCGTAGTCGTTCTCGGGAATGACATTCCGCGTCATCCGATCGGCAACCGCGGAGAGGATCTCGCCGATCGCTTGCCTCTCATCACGGCCACACAGCGGACTGTGCAGGTAGAGCCAAAGCCCATGGACGGCGTGGGTGTACTGATCGCGGGAGGAATTGACGTAGATGCTCTTGAGATCCTCGTGGCAGACGGCCCGCGAAAGGAACCCGGGCACACCGTGGGCCGTGGCGCAAAGCCGAATCCCCTGGAACACGGAATTGGCGCGATCCCGCAACGTCTCGTCCCCGGTCACCGCGTAGCGGTCAACGATCAGCGAAAGCATGACCCCCGCGGAGATCATGCAGTCCTCCATGCCGGTGCCGTAGCCGCACTCGTTGGGATACTGCCGTCTCACTTCCTCGGCGGTGGGCAGATGGGCCAGTTCACGGCCGGGTTCGTAACTGGTCAGGTAGTCGTAGAACAAGTGCGTCTTCGGAAGATAGAACCGCCGCCACGACGCTTCCCAGGCCTCGTCCGCACGGGCCGCCAGCGACTGGGTCGTGGGCGCTTTCGTTGCCGCGGCGGCCGGATCGTCGCCGGCCAGAGCCGGCGCGAGCAGGCCTGTCGCAAGAAGTCCCAGGATGATGGCTTTGCCAAGAGGCCTGCGGATCTTCGCCACGGTCATAGGAACAACCTCTTGGTGTTTTTTTTCTCGGCCCCGGGGCACAATTCCCGCCTTCCAGAAGGGCCTGTCGCCCGCCCGCCGGCGGCGACTGCGTTCTGCCCAAGACGACAGCCTCAATCTCCCTTCCTCACTTCCGCCTGCATCGCCTTCCAGACCTGCTGGAGGTGGGAGCGCTCGGTCGTTTCCGCGCCGATCGATATGCGGACCATCCAGCGTCCCTCCAGGACCGCGGGCGTCAGATAGGTCAGCCCCGACTTGTTCAGACGGGCGGCCCATGCCTGGGTGTGCCGGTCCAGCGCCTCGCCCGACACGCCTTCCGGCTCATGGCGCAGGCACACGGTCTGCAGGGGCACCGGGGCGAGCACCCGCCACCCCTTCGTGCCCCGCACCTGTTCGGCCAGCCAGCGGGTATTTTCCAGGTCGCGCCGCAGACGGGCCTGCAAGCCCGACACGCCCTGCTCGCGGATCAGGAACCAGAGCTTGAGAGCGCGAAAGCGGCGTCCCAGCGGTATGCCCCAGTCGCGATAGTTCTTCACCCGCCCGTCGGCAGCCGACTGCAGGTAGCTCGGGTTGGTCGACATGACGCGCACCAGGTGCTCCGCGTCGCGCACGAAGAACACCGAGCAGTCGAAGGCCGTGCCGAGCCACTTGTGCGGATTGAGCACGATCGAGTCCGCCCCCTCGATTCCTTCCCACATCGATCGGCACTCGGGCAGGATCATCGCCGAGCCGGCCATGGCGGCATCCACGTGGAGCCAGACGCCATGGCGCCGTGCCACTTCGGCAATTGCACCCACCGGGTCGATGGCCGTGGTGAGGGTCGTGCCGGTCGTTGCCACCACCGCGCAAGGCTTTTTGCCGGCTGCAAGGTCGGCCTGGATGGCCGCCTCCAGGGCATCGGGGCGCATCGCATAGTTGGCGTCGTTGGCCACTTGGCGCAGGTTCTCGCGTCCAAAGCCGGCAAGGATCGCCGCCTTGTCGACCGAGCTGTGGCTGTGCGCCGAGGCATACACCACCAGCGGCTTCTCTTCCCCTTGAAGCCCGCCCCGGGCGAGGCTGTAGCCGCTGGCACGCTCGCGGGCCGACAGGAGCGCCACCAGGGTGGTCGTGGAGGCGGTGTCCTGAATGACGCCGCTCCACGCGGGCGACAGGCCCACCATCTGGCGCAGCCAGTCGGTGGCCACCTCCTCCACCTCCGTCAGCGCCGGGCTCGATTGCCAGGCCAGCCCCAGCACGCCCAGCCCCGTGCTGATGTAGTCGCCCAGCACGCTCGCCAGCGAGCAGTTGCCGGGAAAATAGCCGAAGAACCGCGGGTGCTGCCACAACGAGAGCCCTGGCAGCACGATGCGATCCAGATCGGCCAGCATGGCCTCAAACGGCTCCGGGCCCTGGGGCGGGGCGGCCGGCAATTGCGATTTGACCTGGCCGGGTTCGGTCTGGGCCATCACGGGCAGCGATTCCAGCCGAGCGCGGTAGTCGGCGATCCAGTCGACGACCAGATGGCCGTACTTGCGGAATTCTTCAGGCGTCATGGGATATCTTGGGGTCTGTCGCAGAACAACGGATCGAGTGTATCGATGTCCCCTTTGCGGGGCTGACAAGCCCCAACTATATCCCGGCCGCGCCAGAGGCTCAAGACGTTGCCCGGCGCCGCACGGCTGCCAGGCTGCGGCCTTTCTACTGCAGCTCGGTGGCCCGTTCCTGGAGGAACTGGGGGGCCTGTTCGTCCAGGCGGTCCAGGCCGGTGGCAAAACGGAGTTCGTTCATCGTTCGCTCCGTTTCCATCATGCTGGAGGCCACCTGGTCCACCTGGCTGCTGATGAACTCCGGCTCCTGCCGGTTGACCGCCAGCTCGCTCAGCGAGCGGATCTTGTTCTCCAGCCGGTCGATCTCCAGTTCCACGAGCTGGTGGTTGTCTCGCGCCTTCTCCCAGTTTTCCAGCCGGGCGCGGCTCGTGGCCAGGTTGTCTTCCAGGGTCCGGCGGATCCGGTCCGATTGCGATCCGCCGGCGGCGCTCTGCAATCCCGCGATCCGCCGCTGGAGGTTCTCGATGTCGCCGCGGATCGTCTGTTCGCTCGTCTTGGTGAGGAAGCGTTTCAGGGCGAACTGGGTATAGAGGAGCCGCATGTAGATCCACAGGAGCCGGTCGAGCCCGGCCAGTTGGAAATCCTCCAGCGGCCATTCGGATCGTCCCTTGCCTGGATGCTTCAGCTCCAGGGCGATCTGCCGCAGTTCGTGACAGCGCTGGCGCAATGTCTCGAATCTCTCGAGCGACTCGCGCGGCAGCGACCGCCGGATGTGCTGGAGGGTCCGCTGGATCGATTCTGACCCTTCCTGGCGAGCTTCCTGGGCCTCCCGGGCATCGACGTACTTCTGGAATTTCGGATGGGTTCCCAGGAGCCCGAGGTAGGCGGCCTCGGCTGCCAGCACCAGCGGGATCCCCACATCGGCCTGGCCGCCGACCACGGCAAACCCGAGCCCGCCCAGAAAGGCGAGCAGGTTCCAGTGGTTCAGGAAGGCAACTTTGAGATACTTCGTCATACCTTCGAGCAGGCTTTCGAGGCCGCGAGAGGACGGAGGAGTTTGCCACAGGCATCGATGGCACGCACTTCGGCCGCGCGCCTTCTATTCTACTCGAACCTTGCTCTCCGCTTCCAGGTGACTGACCAGATCGCGCAGGTAGCCCACCGTCTCCTGGAATCTCGGTTCCCGTTGCATCAGTCGTGCCGGTCGGTCGGCGGGTTCCACCGCGATCTCCCGCATGATCCGCCCCGGCGCCGCGCTCAGGACATACACCCGGTCACCCAGAAAAACGGCCTCCTCGATCGAGTGGGTGATGAAGAACACCGTGGCCTGCACCTCCTTCCAGAGCGAGACCAGCAGGTCCTGCATGTTCATCCGGGTCTGCGGATCCAGGGCCCCGAAAGGCTCGTCCATGAGGATGATCCGCGGCCGCAGGATGAGCGTCCGGGCGATGGCGACTCGCTGGCGCATCCCGCCCGAAAGCTCGTCGGGATACTTGTCGGCATCGGCCTTCACGTCGAGTCCCACGTGCTCGATCCAGCGCCGGCCGATCTCAAACCTCTCCCGGCGGGCCATCCCCTGGCACTCCAGTCCGAAGGTGATGTTCTCCAGCACGGTGCGGTTGTCGAAGCTGGTGTAATCCTGGAATACCATGCCGCGGTCGGCCCCGGGGCCCGTCACGGTGCGCCCCAGCACCCGCACCTGGCCCACGGTGGCCGGATGCTGCGGTTCCAGCCCGGCGATCAGCCGCAGGATGGTGCTTTTGCCGCACCCGCTGGGGCCGAGAATACCGATGAACTCCCCTTTATCCGGCAGGTCCTTGACCGCGAAACTCACGTCGCGGATCGCCGTGAAGGCATTCGGCTTGCCGGCGTTGTAGGTCTTCGTCACATTGCGGAACTCGACCACGTCCGGCACTTCCGGGCTGCGGAAGTCGACGGCCGGGTCCAGGACTTCGCCCATGCCCACGGTGGTCGGCGGGGAAGCGTTTTCGGGCTGGCTGGATTTGTTTTCGCTCATCAGTGGTTACCCGGAGCCCTGGCTGGGAGTCTCGGCTGGTGCGTCCGCCGCCGGCTCGCCGTTGCCGGCGCCGGGACTCCGGTGGCGGAAGAAGAAGCGGAACAGCCAGAACTTCGCATCCTCCCAGGCATAGAAGAGGGTTCTGGCCCCGCGGTGCAGGAGCCCGTAGCTGTTGTACTTGTAGGGGAAAAGCTCCCGCTGGATCCAGAACAGCAGGCGGTCGATGGCCAGCGCGACGACGGGGATGATCATCAGCACCAGCAGGATGTGCGTCTGGTATCCCCGCCGCTGGGACACATTGATGATGTCGCCCAGTCCTCCGGCCTCGCCGCCGAACTTGACCAGTTCGGCCAGCATGATGTAGCCGAAGGCCAGTCCAAACAGGAGACGCAGCGAGTTGAAGATGTCGGGCAGCGACAGGGGCACGAGTACCTTGAGCACGATCTGGCTGCGTCTGGCGCCCAGCGTGTACGCGGTATCGATGTACCGTTCGGCCACGTCGGCCACCGCCCTCGCCGAGTCCATCAGGATGAACGCCACGCAGGCGATGAAGATGAACATGACTTTCTGCAGTTCCCCGATCCCGAAGAACGAGAAGGTCAGCGGGATGAGGGCGGCGATCGGGATGTTGCGCCCCATGATCGTCAGGGGGGCAAAGAATGCATTGACCCAGGTGAAACAGCCGCAGAGCACGCCCAGCGGCACCCCCACCAGCACCGCCAGGCCGAACCCCAGCGCCACTCGCCGCAGGCTCGCGCAGGTATTGCGGGTCAGTTCGCGGTCGAACCACAGGCTCTTGAAATCGCCGAAGGTTGCCGAGGGGCTCGGCAGGATGTTGGGCCCCAGGACCCGCTCTTCCGGAGTGCCCCGAGTCAGCCACCACCACACTCCCAGAAACACCGCCAGGCACAGCGCCCCCAGGGCCACCGCCTGCCAGCGCGGAATCTCGCGGCGCAGCGCGAACAGCGTTCCCCACAGCCGCCGCACTGCGGGGCAGCACTTCTGTTTGGAGTTCGACGGCGACTGAACGGACTGGTTGCTGGTTGGTTGTTCCATTGGCTCAGCGGCGCTTTGGCCCTCGTCTTCCACCGTGGCAGATGCTTCTGGTGCCGTCGCGCCCAGGGCTGGGGGTCGCGCCCAGCGCCGGGGGCTTTTGGCAGGCAATTCCGCGGAGGCGATCCACGGGAGCCCGGAGTCTGCAGGCCCCGGTTCCGAATGGTCACGGCACTCCCTGCGGGAAATGCCCAAAACGCCGGCCGACCCTCACTCGGACTCGGCCGGATAGATCTTGATCTCCACGCGGCGGTTCTTGGCGTGGTTCTGCGGATCGCTGGAGTCGGCCGGCACTTCCCAGCCCATCCCCACGACCGAGAACTTGTTGGGATCGAGGTTGAACTTCGAGACCAGCCCTTCCTTGACGGCGTTGGCCCGATTCATCGAGAGCTCCTTGACCAGGTTGTCGGGAACCTGGCCCCGCATCGATCCGTCGGTGTGCCCCTCGATCACCACGCGGGCCATCCCGAACTGCTCGGTCACCTTCGCCGCCTCCTCGAGCACGAGTTCGACCGACGGGTCGTAGAGTTCCTCGACCTGCTTGCCGTCGACCTCCCGGGTGATCTTCTTGTAGAGATCCCAACTGTTCGGGAAGAAGTGGATCACCACGGTGTTGGTGAGGATCTCGTTGGATTCGGCCTTGATCTCCTGCACCGACTTGGGGACGAACACGGGATTGTACTGGCTTGTCTGCTGCTGGTACTTTTCCTCCTGGCCGAGTTTCTGGATGATCGAGAAATCCATCACCTGGTCGAAGAGGACCTTGTCTTCGGAGATCGCGCCGATCCGTCGGAAGAGATAGTAGGACTGGTTCCAGACGCGCTCGAAGTTGGTGGGATTGTTGCGGTTGAGGAAGAACTGGTAGTTGTCGGCCCAGTTGGTGCTGTAGGCGTCGCCGAACATCGCGAGGCATTCGCTTGCCGGGATATCGTAGCCGGCGCCCATCAGCTCGGCGCACTTCTGGCGGTTCTCCTGCGATTTGAGCGCCTCCATGGCGTCGAAGATCCCGCGGACCAGTCCCTCGCAGATCTCCGGATGGTCCTTGGCGAAGTCGGCCCGGGCAAACCAGACGTCGGCGATCAGCTTGTTGGCCGTGGCCGTGGTCACCAGCATGCGGTTGCCTTTCACCTCGGAGAGGTTGTAGATATCCGGCGCCCAGGAAACGGCGGCCGAGATATCTTTCTGGGCCTCGAACGCACGGGCGGCCTCGAAGGCGGTGGCCGTGTACATCATCTCCACTTCCGAGGGCTGGACGCCGCCGGCGACGAGCATGTTGAGGGCGAAGTACTGCGAGGGCGAATTCTGGGCCATCACGATCTTCTTGCCTCGCAGGTCGGCCACGGTCTTGATCGACTCGCGGACGACGATGCCGTCGCCGCCGTTGGACCAGTCCACCTGCTGGTAGACCCGCGGCATGACGCGGCTGTCTCCGGCCTTGACCAGGCCATCCATCAGCAGGGGCATCATGTCGAGCGTAGCCCAGCCGATGTGGACCTCGCCGGCGGCGTAGGCGTTGCGCATGGCGACCGGGTCATCGATCATTGCCAGCTCGACCTTGAAGTCCTTTCCTCCGGGGCCCTTCCACACCTTGCCCGCCTGGAAGCCTTCGTTGGCGAAGATGATCGGCCCCCAGCCGGCCCACACGTTGAGCGCGAAGCGGACCGTGTTGTCCTGCAGGGGCTTGTAGCCCGAGGTTCCTTTGACCTCCGGCAGCTTCATCCTGGGAACGAACTGGTATTCGCTCACCGTGGTCACGCTGGAGCTGTCGCTGGCCTCGGCGGTCTGCCCCAGCATGGCCGGATCGATCTGGTTGCCGGCAGCGCCTCCGGCCTGAGGCTGCGGCGCTGGAGCTTTTGGGGCGACAACATCAGAGCGGTAGACAGCGAACGCCACCAGGGCGAAAACCACAATCCCCAGGGCGATGTAGAACGACGGTTTCGGTTGCCCAGCCACGGTTCATCTCCTTGTTGACCAGAGCCTCTTGGTTTCTCGCACATTGATCTTCGGGCGGTGCACGGGCGCGGCGTGCCGCGTTTCAGCCGCGAAACGCCGTTTTCGGCCTTGCCTGCTGCATGGCGTGCATG
Organism: uncultured Planctomycetaceae bacterium; assembly: GCA_964563135.1. Taxonomy (GTDB): domain Bacteria; phylum Planctomycetota; class Planctomycetia; order Pirellulales; family Thermoguttaceae; genus JAAYAY01. The sequence continues at coordinate 3,869 of CAZLWV010000042.1, read as the reverse complement.
ACCTGCATCAGGTCGTAGGCAACCAGCTCGAGGAGCAGTCCCGTCACCTTCTCGTGCAACTGGGGATTCAGAAGCGGCTCCACTTCTTTCATTTTCTCCACCAGCCGGGCCTCCTGGGCTTCGACCTCCGACTCGTCAATCATCCCGTCGGCCGCGGCCGCCAGGAACGTTTCCAGCCGCTGGGCCTGTTCGGCAAGGAGCGAGGTGCTCGTCGATTCGTCGAACCAGCCGGACTTCTTCGCTTTGTCTGTCATTCGATTACTCCGGGAAAACCTTGGTCGTCGAACCCGGATCCGGCTGGCATCGCCCGCCCTCCGGCCGCGGATTCTGCTGTTCCCAATGGGTCGTGGATATCCAAGAACTACTCCTCCAGAATCTGGCGAATGGCGGTCATCCGCTCCTCGAGCCGCACCCGTCCGTCCGGTTCAGCGACTTTCTGCCGCCAGTGCGGAGGGAGAAAACTCATCTGCGTGCACTCCAGCACGGCGGCGATCTCCTGGAGTTCCTTCTGCAGTCCCTGCGAGGAAGGGATGAACTCGCCGAGGGCGAACTCCAGGTCGGCCGCCGTCAACTCGCTCCGCTGGTCGGCCAGCGTGCGGCGTCTGGCCGCCAGCAGGATGCTTTCGATGTCGGCGCCGCTCAGATGCCGCTCGGGCGACACGGGCGGCAGCGTGCCCGGGGCCAGGGTCAACTTGTTCTTCCTGGCCATGACCTCGAACATCGCGCGGAGCTCTTCTTCGTCCAGCGGGTAGAACAGCGGAATGTGCACCTCCGCTCTCCCCTGCCGCTTCAGGTCGATCGGCAGCAGCTCCGGGCGCGAGGTCAACAGCATCCAGATGATCTTGCCCCGATAGTGCGTGTCGCCCATCTGACGGGCGATCATCGAGAACACCCGCGCCGAGGTCCCCGAGTCTCCTTCGGCCTGGCGGGTTCCCAGGGCGGCATCGGCCTCGTCGATCACCACGACGACCGGCCCCAGCCAGCGGAGTACGGAGAGGACCTTCTGCAGGTTCCCTTCGGTTTCGCCCACGTACTTCGAGCGGAAGTTCTTCAGCACCGCGCAGGGTATGCCGATCGAACCGGCATAGCACTCCGCCAGAAACGTCTTCCCGGTTCCCACGGGGCCGCAGATCAGGTAGCCCATGGGCGCCGTGTCGAGCTGACCGCGGCTGATCCAGAGGGCGTCTTCCTCCAGCCGCTTCTTGGCCACGGTGTGCCCCACGACCATGTCGAGGCTGTGCTTCGGCTCCAGGAATTCGACGAGTCCCTGGCACTGGCGCTCGATCGTGTCCTTCTTCAGCTCCCGGAAGCGGCGGCTGTCGACCTGCCGCTCGGTGCGTGCCGCCTGGGCCAGCAGCGAATTCAGGTTGACCAGAGCCAGCCCGTTGGAAACGTCGGCCAGCTCGTCCAGAGAGAAGTCCGTAAGCTTCGAGAAGTCCTTGTCGCGGGCAGCCCACTCGCAGAAGCCGCGCCGCTCCTGGCGCTCGGGATAGGGGATCTCGATGGCCGCAACGTGTGAGCTCTGCACCAGCCGATCGCTCACCTCGGCCAGGCGGTCGGCGATCAGGCAGAAGGCCATGTTGACCCGTTTGATGTGCGGGTTCTGGGCCCAGCGGAGCATCCGCACCACCCGCGACGCGTGCCCCCGGGCCAGCGTGCCCAGGTCCCCCTCAGGCACCAGGTACTGGGCATACTCGAAGATCACGGCCATGCTCTTGCGGTCGGCCGGCGGGTCGACCAGGCTCCGCTCGATCAGATGGTCGAGCACCGCCAGCACCTGGTCGGGCTCGGGCGGCCAGTTGGCAGGTTCGCCCCAACGGGCGGTGAGCGTCTGCATCATCTTCCCCAACCGGGCCGCATCGCTCCCCGCCTGGGGCTTCAGACCCCGGCTCAGGTCGTGCCCCAGCACGATGTCCCACGTGCCGAAGACCTGGCTGGTGAGGAATTCCGACAGGTTGCAGTACGACGGGCCGCCGTCCTTTCCCGGCCAGCGGAACAGGTCGTGCACGTTGCCGTGGAGCACGAACAGGCATGTCGTACCGGAGAAATACAGCTCCGCCAGCTCGCGTGCCCACGCCGGATACCAATCGGGAAGTCGGTCCAGCGGACCGGGCGGTGTCTCTGCCTGGGCGGCTGTGCTCTGGTGCTCTTCGGGTTTCAAGGCATTCCTCGCTCAAGCCGGCTTGTGGACGACGTGTCCTGGTGTCTATTCCGCGATCTGAAGTGCAACTTACTTGGCTCCCGGAAACGGCGGCCCGCCGCTCCGCTGCGTACTGCCGGTATTCTGTCAGGCTCTGGATCTGCGATGGCTGCTGGTCGAGCGTCGGCGAGCCCCGGGCGACCAACGAGGCTCGGGCTCGTGGTCGAGCGTCCGGGGAAAACGCAAGTACCCGGCGCGGACCGAGCACGGGACGATTCGCAGAGCCTCGCCCCCCGTGCGGCGGCCCGGCCGCCCTAGCCCTCGGCCTCCTTGGCCTTCTCCGCGGGCCCCAGTTCCTTGGTCGTCTCCTGCGCCGGCACGGTCTCGGGAGTGACCAGTCCCATCTCCACCTCGAAGCTCCGCAGGGCCTGCTCGGCCATGTTGGATTCCATGGCCCGCTCGCGCTCGCTATCGACCAGGCCCTCGCTCGTCATGTCGGCCGCCACTCGGGCCTTCGCCCGGTTCAGACTGATCCGCTCGTTGATCACCTGCTCGATCTGGCCGAAATCGGTCGTCACATCGAAATTCAGGTCGGTGGCCAGCTCGGCCATCTCCGCCTCGGCACGGCTCATCTTCAGTTCGGCGTCGTACTTGGAGATCTTGTTGCGAACGTCGGCCAGCTTCTTGCTCGAGTGCTTGATCTTCGTGAGGTTGTTCTCGTAGGCCTGCTCATGCATCTTGAGCTGGGCCTCGTTCTCCGAGAGCTGCTGCCTGGCCTTCTGGAGTTCCAGGGCAAAGCTGGCCGCCGCCTGGCGGTCGCCGGCGGACAAATAGGCCTTCACCTTGGCCTCCAGGCCGGACACATGCTGCTTGTCGACGGTCACTTGACGGGTGACACGCTCGACGAGGGCCCGATACTGCTCCAGCCCCTGCCGCCCGTCCTTGAGCTGATCGACCGCCTGGTCGTACTCGTACTGCATCTGGGCGATCGGATCGGCCGTCCAGAAAACATTGGCGATCTTGTTAATCTGAGCCATCAACGAGCGCCAGAGCTTGCCAAAAATCATTGGCTCATCCCCTCTGCTATTGTTTTCGGAGATCGGTAAGTGTTCTGCAAAGACTTGCGCCGGGCGGGAGCAGGCCACTCGGGCCGAGCGGCAACGGGCAAACAACCTTCGGTCGGCGCGGGCCGGCGGGCCTGCCGCCTGGATTCCTTCCGGCCTGGCTCGACCGGCGATTCTTCAACATCCTGGGCAGGAAGAAACGCCCGTTGCTGTGCGGCAACCCGTGGGAACGGGGTTTCGGGCAATTCTTGGAACCTCCCGGCCCTCGGTCAATACTCGGACTGTTCTTCGCCGCTGAGCGGCCTTGCTTGTGGTTGTCGCCACGATACCTGATCAGTTTTGTAGTAATTCCGTGCTCTTCGATCGACGTCGAGGAGCGGCAAGTCTTTGGCAAAAAAGACTTGGGACCGGTGCCTGGTCGGTGCCCGCAGGCGGCCCTGCCGCCCTGGGTGGTGTCCCTTTGCCACCCTTTCGTATATCCCCCCGCCTGTAGTATGTCAATCGAGTGGGCGTTTGTATATGGTCGCGGCAGTCGTTGCGTGCGGACGGGCGAAAGGCCTCGAGGCCCCAACCGCAGCCGGGGCCACCAGAGCGATTGGTCAACGGGGACTTTTGCAACGCCTTTGCATGTTGCGCGAAAAGTTGGGCGACGGGGAGTGGTGCAA
>CAZLWV010000041.1:5160-55818 GCA_964563135.1 uncultured Planctomycetaceae bacterium | reverse complement strand
TACAAAACCCTCGTCGTCATCTTCGTTGGTGACTGCGACATCGGCAGCGTCCAGGCCGTCGTAGTTGCCGTCATTGCTGACGGCCACGGCCGTCACGATCGAGTAACCGACGTTGCCGTCGTCTACCTCGTCGTCGGCACCGGTGACGGTCACCGTTTGCGCTACACCCCAGTTCTGGGGGGTAAAGGTCAGCGTAGCCGGCGAGATGGCGCCTTCGGCCGTATTGCTGGAGAAAAGGGCAATGGTCACATCGGCCGTCGGCTCGCTGTTGAGCACCACGGTGAAGGTGGCCGTGCCGCCTGCTTCGGTCGTGATGAGACCCGAGGTGGGCGTGACCGTGATGCCGGTCGTATCGATGGTTGCACTACTTGCCACTCGGAATCCGCTGATCGACATTCCATGTGTGACCAAGTCGGCGCTGCGGTACGAGGCGGACAGGTTGCTGACCAGCGACTGGTACGAACCGCCCCGAACGCCGCGGCTCATGCTGCCCGACCACAGGATCGCCTCGTTCCATTCAAAGACATTCCCGCCCTGGTCGAACGTGCCGTACGGGCTTCCGCTATTTTCCCACTCGCCTACCTCGGTTCGGTAGTACGGGCTACCGACTCCGTTGGCTCCGTAGTCGCCATCGTAAGTGACGTTGTTGCCCGGGTCGGTTATCCCGTCAGCGAAGACGGTCAAGGTCCCGGTGATGTAGCCATTGTCTTTCACATAGCCCGGTGCGGTGTCGCTGCTGGTGGGGTATGCGTAGTACGTGCTTGTTGCTGGGTCGTAGTAGGCCGCCTTGTACCACTCGTCCTCGGTCGGGATCGCCCACCTCCAGTCCACCTCCCTATCGACCGCTTGCAGTTCCTCGATGGTTGTCCCACCGATCAGAAAGTACGCCCCATCCTCCGTGGTCGTCAAATCTTGTGCCCCACTCGGCTGCCCATTGTGCAGCCAGTTGCAAAATCGGGCCGCGGATGCCCAAGAAACGTAGTTGACCGGACGGTTAGCCCAGTCGGGCGTTACCGAGTAGGCGTAGCTCCCAGGCGAACCGGTGCGTTCAATCATGCAGCCTTCGCCGGGCCACCACATGCTCGCGTTGTACAGACCGAACGTATCGGTCGCCGCCACGGCGTTTAGGAACTCGCAATACTGTCCGGCCGTCACCTCGTACTTGCCGATGTTGTAGGCGTAGTCCACGCCGCCGTAGCCGGGCGTTTCGTACCGCGTGTCGTTTAGGTTGCCCGGATTACCGACGGTGACCATCTCGATAGTCACTCTGCTCGTGGAAGGATCAACCAGACTCATCTCCGGCAGATCAGGTCCAGGACCTATCGACAGCAGCAGCCGAGCCTCCAACTGCTCGCAACGGAGGCGATAAGTTGGCCGCTTTGCCGTCCGGCTGAGAGTGGAACGCATGACGCCCCCCCTATAAGCACATAACCTTTGACCGGCTAGTACGTCACCCGGGATCGATACCGCCAGCCCGTGGGAACGAAAAGCGGTGCGCACGATTCCCAGGTCAACTCCTATGCGCGCATGATCATTGCCGGGCAAGGCGGAATCAACCCCCCCTGAGCAGCTGCTACCGTTAGCGACAATGCTCGCAAGGGATTGCCGCAGAGGTGAAGCGGGTTCTGGAAATGCTCGTCCTTCGCACGACGGTTGCCGACCAGGTGATCGGCGAGCTGGTGACGATTCAGGAACAACTCTGCCAGACAGCTACCCAACCCGTCGCACCGTCTCACGTCGCCGCAGACGCCCTCTGACGCGTCTTAAGTCCACGCGGGCGATTCGGTCCGCAAAGCCACCCCCAACCGGGTGTATCCGCTCGCGCGCGTGCGTGTGAAAATCTTCACCGAAAACGCGGCCACACACGCCCCCACACAAGCCCATGGGCTACCCTCCTAACCCTTCCCGGCGTCACAAAGCCGCTGCCGTACCTCTTCGCGGTACTCGTCGGCTTCCTCCCACAGGCCCGCGGTTCTCAGCAGAGTCATGATTTGTTGTTTGTGCGCGGTCTGTCATATCCGGCTTCTCCGTGTCGCCTGTAGGGGCATGCTTGCGGCCGCTGCCTGCCCCCCGCGGCAATAGCCTTATTGACGGCACAGAGGAAAGCGGATAACAACGTCCCTGCCGCGCTCGAGAGGGGTACGGTGCCGGGCAAAAACGCGGATCGCGGCTGGGGCCCCAGGGTGTTGCTTTCAACGCCTGACGCAACACTCCATAAACACTCCACGCCACCGCTCGAGTCGTTTCGCGTCCACACTGGCACGGGCCCAGAATCGCCGAGGATTCCGACATTCGCCAGTGTGGACGGGTGGGTTGACTACGGTAGTGCCCAAACTTAAAATCCCGTGGCCCGTTAGGGCCGTACCGGTTCGAACCCGGTCTCAGCTATTGCTACCAAAGGACTTACGACGATTGACCGTGAGTCCTTTCTTCGTCGCTAGATTCGTCCGTGTAACATCCGTGTAACGGTGTTGCGATTGACGTTACTGGGCGTCATCTTCATTCTTGGCGTCGGAATCTTCCAGGTTTGGCACGCCCTTCAAGAAGGCATCATAGAATGCCTCGAACAAAGCGTCAGGGTGTTCGTCGTCAGAAGTAGCTGGCAACCAACTCAACATTCCGGTGTGCCACCACTGGCGGTCGGGGCGAAGACGGAGCGTGGATTCAATTATTAGGACAGCCCGGACTCCCGTTCCGGCAATCCATCGACGGATATCATCTCCATGCTGATCAAAAAAACGCCTGTTCTCAGCATCGGTGATCATCAGGTACATCTGGCTCTGAATCTGCGAAACAATCGGTCGATTAGTCGGATTTCGCGATAGCGAGAGGTCGAGAGCGACTATGCCTGGCAGGCCCTGTTTGCGGAGTTGACCCGCGCCTTCTCGCACGCGGTTCTTGATCTGAGAAGCTCTCGTGCTCTTGAGACGCTTCGCCGCAATGCCGATCTTCGTGCCGTCAATGTGGCACGTGACATCCGGCTCCTCATAGTCAACCGGCACGAGCCCAGCGTTCTGGCAGATGGCGGCCAGATAGAGCTCGAACTGGCGGTCGCGGCCCGGAGAATCCTGATCCTGTTGGGGCAGTGCAGAGTCGTTCAACAAATGTCTTGCGACACTTCGAAATCGCGGATTGTCTCTGTGATCGTGCAACTGCTCAAAGATGAACAGAAGCTGGTGCAAATCTCGCAGCGACTCCAGGGCAGTGGAGAACTCGGGGTCATCGAACGGAACATGTCCACGGCTAAGCACGCGGTGCATCTCTAAGACCCGTCGCGGTGGCTCCAGGTCCATAGATCGAAACTGGGCGATGACATACGCGGCCGCTTCGGTGCGGGTGTGACGGGATAAGTGATCAAGGTCAAGATCAGTCATTGAATTCCCTCAGTGCTGGCGCAACTCCCCTCAAGTCTATCGACACTCCCGAAATCCACAAAGTTCAGCCGAATTCAGGCTTCAGCCCGGGCTGAGTTGCAGGTCAGCCGAGACGGGCCAGCCGATACTCTGCCACGCCCGCTTGCGGCGCCCATGGCCGCCAGTTCGACTGTCTTGAGACCTGCTCGCGCATCGTTCGCGCCCGTATCCGTATCCACCACTTTTTTGACAACTCGGCGTGGTCAAAAACCCTCAAATTCTGCCCAGCCTACCCAATTGGGCGGGTGAGTTGGGCGGTTGCTTGCGTAAGCCCTTGTGGCGCTTTAACATAATGCCCTACGAAGTGGCCGATTTCTTGGGTATTTGCCCCGTTTTTTGAGCGAAGCTAGGTGAAGATCGGTATTGGAACCGAACGGAGAGGAAGGACGGGAACGGGCGTATGGCGCAACTTGAGCATATTGAAGCCATCGAGAAGCGGCTATGTATGGAGTGACGACACAGGCCTTCCCGCGGAGTCCTACGAGGAAGATGACCTATTGAGTCGAGCGGAAGAAGTCTACCGGCACGTATACCGCGTTTATCCGGAGATTCCGTCACCTTTCTATTCGGCTGGGGCTGTCGCGTAGGAGCAGAAGGCAGTGGAAGTACGGCGACACATTTAGCGCATGGGGGGGCATAAGCTTCGTAGATAGGGATACCGGTGGATGACTGACAAATATGTGGACCTGAACCGAAGATTCGCCCCATTCGACGATCGGCCGGCTAGCGATGACCTGATTGTGCGAAGTTATGCCGATTCGCCTCTATTCTCTGCCTCCACAGCCTCCTGGGAGGATCTCCTTGAAAACCGTGTGACAGTTGTACTTGGCGAGCCGGGAAGTGGCAAGACATTTGAGTTTCGTAATCGTGCCGCCATCGCCCATGAGAATGGCGAGTCTGCATTCTTTGTACCCTTGGAACGCCTAGTTCACGAGTCGGTACGGGCAACGCTTTTTGAAGTTGACGAGACTCGATTCGACCGGTGGTTGCGGTCACGAAAGAAGGCAACATTCTTTCTTGATTCAGTGGACGAGTCCAAAATCCGACGAGATCAAGACTTTGAAGTTGCGTTACAGCGATTCGCGAGGGACATCACGGCTTCGGGGGTTGCACGTGCTAAGATCGTCATTAGTTCTCGTGTCAGCGAATGGCGGTCGGCCGCGGATTCTACTGTAGTCCGTCGGATTCTCCAAGTTCGTGATACGGCAGAACCTCAGTTAGGCAACGCATCCAATAAGAAACGGCCTGCGGAACTGAAAGTGGTCCGACTCCTGCCGCTCGACGAGGAAATGGTTGCCACACTTCTTGAAGGTGCAGGCTTTGAGCGAGTATCGGAGATCACGGAACAGTTCAGGCGTCTCTTCCTCTGGCCATTCGTGCGTCGTCCGGCGGACGCACTGCGATACGCCCGTTCCGTACGAGACAACCGTGACCTCAGCAACCTCACCAACATTCTGCAACACGATATTTGTGAAAGGCTTCGAGAAACTCGGGAACGGGAGCGGGAAGATGTCTTGACGCCGACGAAGGCAACTGCGGGGGCAGCGGTGCTCGCCGCCGCAGTGTTCTTTACAGAGCGATCGATCTTCGTGGTCCGCGACATGCACAGTGATTCTCACACTAATGCAATAAACCCCGTGAAATGTCTGCCGGGTTGGACTGCCTCGGAGGTAAATTCGCTGCTAAACCGTGCGACCTTCGACGCGGCGTCACGCGGGACGGTCAGGTTTCACCACCGTACTGTGACTGACTTTCTCGCCGCGAAATGGCTTGTTGAGCGAGCTGATCATGGTTGTCCAGTCCCAAACATTCATGACCTTCTGTTTGCGAAGCAGGCTGGCAGCACGGTCATTCGAGAAGGCTCACAGCCCATTGTCGCCTGGATTGCGTGTGGCAATTCGTCTCTTTCTGCGAATACACGAGAATGGATACTGGAAGCAGCACCTGAGATCTTCCTGGAGTTTTGCATAACGCTCAAGGGTACGTGTCTTCACGCCAGAAAAACGAGTATCAACACCCCTGTTTTCTGGTGTAACCATACGTGTACACATGCTGATTACATCGCAAGTTTGCAAAACTCCAGATCTTCTTTTCATGTGGCGATCCGGGTTCACTCACCTTAAGTTACAGGCGGAGGCTGCTCGAAACCTATGTGGCTGGCTCTGCAGAACGCTGTGTCTCCAGAGCTGAGGCTGACCCAGAGAGCCTTGCTCGATTCGGAGATGTTACCTTCGCTCCAGAGCTTACACGTATTGTGGTGGATCAATCGCTGGCAGAAGACATCCGATTACTATCTTTGTGGATCGTTCTTCATGCAGGGATTGCCGACTGTGTAGACGCAGCGATTTCACTCGCATGTGACGCAACCGAGAATGATCGCCTCCGGTCAACGGCTGCCGCTGTAATCCGAGATGTTGGAAACGGCGAACATAAGAAGAGGTTTGCTGAAGCAATCAGGGATTTGGCAACGATCCCCGGAGGACTGCTTGGCGATTTCATTCGATGCGGCTTTCCGACGGCCTTCGATGCCAGTGACGTAGCGAATCTCGTTCAGCGTGTCGAAGCAGCTCCCGAAAAAATGATGAATCGGGATCACTGGCTCACGCTCTATTTCCGTTCAGAGCTTGAACCGAAGGATGCTATCAATCTGATTGGTGCCTTGCTTCCGTTGGCCCAGGAGCCACCGGTCCTCACGTTTCACGGCGCACCAACTCAGGTCTCCTCGCAGTATCAGTGGTTAGGGCAGTGGCTACCAGAACTCTTGGAAACGGCAATCGCCGCGACGAAGCTGACACGCCCGGAATGCCAGTTGATCGCGAAGGCGTGGGCGTGGCTCGATGGTTTCGGCTACTGTCACCAAGGACGCAGTCTGCTCTCGCGCGACTTCCCCAGAAAGACACAACATCACACTGAATTGCGACAGTCCTATTTCTGGCTCAAGGTTTCCGAATACAGGGCTAGGGAAGATGACGAACCTCGATGGGCATTTCGGTTATTGGGAATTCATGGTAATGGAGGATTTGTTCCTTCAAAAGTGGATGCGAATTGGCTGCTCGATGACATTGGGCACCGAACGGAAGCGAATGACCGGATGTTAGCATTGCAGGTCTGCTTTGACGTTTACCTCAGCGAAGGTCGCCCAAGAGACATTCGCCAACGAATGAAGAGTGCAGCAGCCGATAACGATGAATTGGCGAAGCTATTCGATACGCGGCTGCAGAAATCACGATCCTCACGCCTCAAGGATCTATGGTTGCGAGTGGTCAGTCGGCTGTCTGACAGTTACTGGTGGTCTCGACGTTGGCGAAAACTGAAGCATTGGTGTGCCTCAAAACGCGACACACTCTGGTTGCACCGAAATATACGACTGCTGGCTAGCGGAAGCGCACCGAACCTTCTGGCAGGGTTGGCGCAGGAAGCACAAGAGGAAGCCGATTGGCAGCACGAATCGCTGACTACCTGGGCAGAACTGCATCGCAAGCGAGGCCGCCGCATCGCTAGGGCGGTGGCGGCAGGATGCCGAACTCTTTGGGAGACTTACACACCAGAATTACCCCACGAAAAGGACACCGCAAATGCGATTAGCAACCAGCTCTACGCGGGCTACGCCGGCCTATCTACAGGAATTGCCTGCGGCGAAATCGAGCCAGCGAAGTTCACGCCCGATGAAGTTCGGAGAGCAGTTCGGTACGCCGTTGGCGAGATGAATACCTTCCCCTCGTGGTTTAGTTCTTTGGTGAAGCACCACTCACAAATCGTTCGCGAGGTGTTGCGTGATGCAATCGTCGGAGAGTGGAATTGGCCCGAAGAGAACCTGTCCCTCGGGGTGCTGCAAGACCTATGTTGCGCTGATGAACAGACGCGAAGGTTGGTGGAAGACGACATCGTTGATCTTCTTGAAGAGTCGGAACCAGGAAACGCAAAAACACTGCAGCTCGTCTTGCGTTGCCTCACAGATGCACGGCTGGAAGTGTTGCAGCGAACTTCACGAATCTGTTCAAGTGCACTAGACGACAGCGACCCACGTGCAGCCAGCTTCCGGCATTGGATTGCAGTCGAGTGTCAGCTTGATGTAGGACGAGCACTTGATCGTCTGGACCGTCTCTCACCAGATGATAGAGAGGATACCGAGCTCGTCACGGCAATTGTTGCGGACCTCAGTGGCGAGGACCGCCCCAGCATTTTCCGAAATGCAAATGCGCTGTCGCCTCAACACTTAAGACACCTATTGCTACTCTGCCACCGTTTCATCAAGCCGGAGGACGACATTGATCGAACAGGCGGCCACGCCTATACGCCGACAATGCGAGATTATGCACAACGTTTCCGCGACTCTCTGTTTTCACGGATCGCGGACAGTGAATCCCCTGAGACACTCACCGTTCTGATCTCGTTACGTGATGAACCGGTGCTGAGGCGGTATATGGACTATATCGTGGAACTGATCGCAAAACGGCGCCGCTCAGACTGTGCACTACCTCCCTGGCGAGAGGAAGATGTCGCTGAATTTGCCACAGAGTTCGAGACAGATCCCAAGTCTGGAGAAGAGTTATTTGTGATCATCCAAAGGAGACTGACTGACGTCAAATACGAGGTCGAGGCTTCTGACAACAGTAGACGAGAAGACCTTCGGCCAGGTGACGACGAGCATGTAATGCGCCGCTGGCTTGCGAGGCAATTGCGTGATTCTGCGCGAGAACGTTACTGCATTCCTCAGGAAGTTGAGATCGATCAGGAGGAGCGGCCTGACTTGTACGCCGAACGCACCGGAATTCCGCCGGTTCCGATCGAAGTCAAATGGGCAGAACGGTGGTCGTACAATCAGCTAGTTGAACGGCTTCAAAACCAGCTTGTCGGCCAATACTTGCGGGCTCGCGACAATCAGTTCGGGATCTACTTGCTCGGATACATCGACGAGGAAAGGCGGCAAAGTTGGAGAAAAGACAGCGGCGATAGCCTAGTGTTCGAGGATCTCATTACAGATCTCCAGGAGACGGCGGACCGCCTTGTGGAAGGTAACGCCACAATTCGTGGGCTCAAGGTCATCGGCATCGATTTCCGCCAACTGAAGTGACCATCGGACCGGTGGTAAGCGTCGTAAAGGAGGGCGGGCCTTGAGGGATGCGTTTCAATCTGCGGCCAATCAACACCAAACTGACAGCCCGCACGTCGGGTTTGCCCGGCCCATTCCCACACGTTTCCTAGCATTTCGCCATGAAGACGCAGCATCCACGTCACATTGAAAGGAGCCTTTCGGCGGGTAAGCCTTCCGGTCATGTACTTCAGAGTTGCCTTGCGGATATTCTCCGCTTCCGGCTGCGCCAACTGTCTCCGCGTCTTGACCCACTTTCTGTACGGAGATCGAAGACCAGATGGGTCAACAGGCGTTTCTCCGGGTAGTGTAGCCCAGTCCTCAATCATCTTGCCAGAGTCGACGTTTAGAGCCAGCCATTAGTTCGTGTACGGTACGCTTTGTCATTTGCAGAATCTCCCGCGATCCTAATGCCTGAGCCTCGAGGCCAGAACTTGCCTGCACTGAATCAACGATGTGCTTGGCCTTGATTCGGGCACGCCGCTCTAGAATAGTGTCAATCCTCTGTTTGGGCACGAAACGGACATCCATTTCAAGTGCAGCGGCGATTCGAGCGACGTTTGAAAACGTAGCGCGGTCATGGTTCCCTGCCATCACTCGATCGACGGTAGTCTTGGAAACACCAGAACGCTTGGAAATCTCTGAATTCGTCAAACCCAGAGCGAATTTCCTTTCAATTAAGTCATTTATCTGAAGCATGTTACACCCGACAATTGAGGCTCAGTAGCACCACCAATTCTATCATAAACGGTGTTGTTCAATAATCAAATGTCGTCGCATAAGACAACAGAAAAGCAAAGAAAATAGTCGTATGTGACGACAGTTATTATAAGAAAAGCACCACACAAGACAATACAACCCCCTCTTTAGTGTTAGCTATTGGGGGGTGGTGTGCTATTGACGGCGGGATGCCGTCGGCGATGCCTTCGGGGAGGTACGGCCATGCTTAACCTTCCGGGGAACGTGCGGATCTACCTCTGCACGAAGGCTGCGTGGATCGTGTTCCATGTCGCGGCAGCCCTCGAGCAGGCGATCTCGCTTGATGCAGACATGAATAGCCTGCTGGACGAGTTCCGCCACGCGAGTGCGGAGACATCTGCCTGGCCAACTGGCCGGAGTTGAGGTTTCTTTCCAGCTTCAGCGCGTCTCTCATCCAAATTGGGCACGTAGGCGTTATGCTCCACAAGCTGCCCCGCGCCCGAGACAACAGAGGTCCAGCGATGGGAAAGGACGATTGGCGAAAACTGCTTTGCCCCAAATGCAGGCAACTCAAGAAGACCTGCAACTGCACAAGCCAGGCACCGCCGCCGGCCAGGTCCACGGTGGTTCGGGTGGGCCGGGAGACGAAGGGCAGAGGTGGCAAGGGCGTGACGGTCATCGCCGACCTGCCGCTGGACGAAAAGGGACTCGCGGAGCTCGCCACCAGACTAAAGACCCGGCTCGGGACAGGAGGAACGGCCAAAGACGGCCGGATCGAAATCCAGGGCGACCACAGGGATCGAATCGTCGTCGAGCTTGAGGGATTGGGGTACCGGGCAAAAAGGGCTGGTGGGTGAGCATGGAAGTCAACACGTCAAGGCAATACGGGGCGACGGTTACGATATGGTCCACACACAACCGAGGCGTCCGTGGATTGGTCTGATCGTTTTCATCCTCGTCTGCTTCGGTGCAGCCGGAATCGGCAGTGCTGTCACGACGCCCCAGATTGACGGCTGGTATGCGACCTTGGCCAAGCCGAGCTGGAGCCCACCCAATTGGATCTTCGCGCCTGTCTGGACCACTCTGTACCTGGCAATGGCCGTGGCGGCCTGGCTGGTGTGGCGGCAGGGCGGCATCACGGGTGCCAAGGTGCCGTTGGCCCTGTTTGGTGTCCAGTTGGCCCTCAATACGCTGTGGTCTTGCCTCTTCTTCGGCCTGGAGAATCCCGGCCTGGCCTTTGCAGAGCTACTCCTGCTCTGGACGGCAATCGCGGCGACCATGGCGATGTTCTGGTCCCGGTCAAAAACCGCGGGGGCTCTTCTCGTTCCCTATCTCGCCTGGGTAACGTTTGCCGCCTTCCTCAACTTTGCGGTCTGGCGACTGAATGCCTGAAGACCGGTTTTTGCGAGGAATCGTCCCGGCCGCGCAGGCATGCTCGTGAAGGCCTGCGGCGCCTTGGCCAAACGCCGTCCTCCGGGATAACTGCCACGTGTGGTCGGATCAAGCAGATCCGGAGTCGGTGTCCAGCAGGAAGTCCTGCAGCGACCAGGCGAGCCGGTTCCAAGAGGTCCGAAATCGAAGTCAAGAAGAACAAAACGATTGCACCGGGCACAAAGAGGGGGGAGAGGCCGCAGATGCAATCGCTTTGTCTTCAACCTGTGACCAGGGGGAAGGGGAAATCCCCCTGTCCTTCAAACGTAACCCACGATTTGTGGAAACGCAAGTCGATCCATGCATATTTGGGGTAAAAACGGTCTTGGACTGTAGAAAGCCGGTGTCTTCCCCAATTGTCCCAGAGCCGACGAACCCAGTCACGGCTTGCCCGCTCCTGCACTGAGCAGTGGCCCGATCAGGCTGCATGGCACCGGTTTCGGGCTTCCGCGAAGGTGTTTCAACGCCCACGACTTCTGAGGCTCGTGCATCGGGTGTTACCCCCTGTCCTGGGCCCCCCCAAATGATGCTGTGACGTGCGATGTCATTGGTAAGCCATTCCCCCCTGTGGCTGCATTCGGGGGCCGGTTCGGGGTCGTGGAAGCGGTGTGGGGCCGAACGCAGTTTCACAACGTTCCCCAGTCGATGAGGCAAGGAAGCACTGAAACACCGGGCAGAACATGCTAGCAGGCTAACTGGTGATGGCAACTCGGCAATCGGGTGTTGTGGCACTTGCGGTGCGCCCCTTCCAGAGTGTTAGCGACCCGATCCGTCCCGGTGTGCTACAATCGATCCAACGGCCGGAACGTGGCAGTGAATATCCTGCAAGTCGGCTGTACCTCCAGAGTGCCGGGGTGCGATCGGGCACTCGCTGGCGTTGCGGCTGGTCATCCGCGGGGGCGGCTGGAGATGCAGGCTTCTATTGCCCTCCGCAGCAGGCCAGTTGACTGCGCTGCCCTCAGCCGGAAAGGTGGTCCGATGTTGAGGAATCGATGCACGAGCTTTCTGGTAAAACTTCGCTCAAGGGGCCATTTCGGACAACGCGGAGGAGGTTTGCGAAAGACGCAGCCGGTGCCTCGCCGTGCGTTGGGGGCCGTCGAACGGCTCGAATCACGCACTCTCCTCAGCGGCGGGAGCCTCACCGGCTCTGACGAAGCCCTGCTGGACCTTGCCAAACCGATTCCCGGTCCCGACTACTATTGGACGCCGGCCGATACGCCTCTGCACGTGTCGGCTCCGGGGTTGCTGGCCAACGATGATGATCCCGATGGGCAGCGGTTGGAGGCACTCAATCTGCTGGGTGATATCGATCTGGAGCACGGTACGCTCTATATGGACGCCTGGAGGAACGACGGGTCGTTCGATTACTACCCCTTTTCCGGACACAACGGCCGCGACACGTTCACCTACTACTGCTGCGACCCGGACGGCTGGCTGGTCGAGACCACGGTGACGATCGACGTGGGCATTTTCAATCGGGCTCCTTTTGTGGTCGACCCGATTGACGACGTTGCTGTGGACCAGGGGATCGCCAGCACGGTGATCGACTTGTCTCCCATATTCGACGATCTCGACATTCCTCGCGGCGACCAGCTTGCGTACACCGTGGCCGTCTCCCCACCCATCCGTCCCATCGTCGACGAGGTGAGTGAAGCGAGCTACACGGATATCCATCAGGATCTGCTCTACACACATCTGGGTGACGGTCGAGGCTACAACACCGTCGAACACGATCTGGCCCGCAACAATATCTACAACTACTTCGAGAGCCTGGGAATGACCGCCAGTTTAGACGTCATCCCGGAAATCGAGGATTTGTTCGGCTATTCCACCAGTTTTGATCCCCCGCTGGTGAACGTTGTGGGAGTCAAGCTCGGTGCAACTCATCCGGAAGATGTCTACCTCGTGGGGGCCCATTACGACTCGGTCCACAACCCCGGAGCCGACGACAATGCCAGCGGTGTGGCCGCCGTGATGGAAATGGCCCGTGTTCTCTCGGCACACACATTCCAATCCACCCTTGTGTTCGTCGCCTTCGACGGCGAGGAAGACGGACTTTTTGGCTCGATGCATTACGCCGAGTTCCACTACAGCGACCACAATATCCCAGGTTTCAGTTCGGAACTGTTGGGAATGGTCAGCCTCGACATGATTGCCTACAACCAACCCGGCGAAGATCACGACGTGGTGAGCATTTTCGACGTCGACGACGTGGGCAACGTCAAGCCCAATCTGGTCGGCGCGTTTGCCGACTATGGAGGAGGCCTGGTCGGCAGGGATGATGGCGTCATGGGCATGAGCGATCACGAGTACTTCGACATGTACGGCTTCGACGCCGCACTGGTGATCGAAAGCGGCGTGTACAGCAACCCGCACTACCATCAGGCGACCGACGCGGTCGAGACCCCCGACTACATCGACTACCAATACGCCGCCAACGTCACCCGTGCGATGACGGGGTACCTTGCCCAGGCTGCCAAGCCGCTTGGCAGCGTCGACGTGCTGACCGCCAGCATCGCGGGTGATCTGCTCACCCTGGACTACGACCCCAGCCGATCCGGCGGTGCGGTGGTTACGGTGCGAGTGACGGACACAGAAGGTCTTTTTGCGGAGGACTCCTTCTCGGTCATCGTCAACGCCGGCAGCTCGCTGGACTTTGGCGACGCGCCTTCGCCCTATCCCACGCTGCTTGCCGATGATGGTGCCCGCCATGTCGCGACCGGGCCTACGCTCGGTGCCAATCGCGACGCCGAAGTCGATGGACAACCCGCGTCGCTGGCCGACGCCGACGATGCCGCCGGCACGCCGGACGACGAGGACGGGATCCTCGCCGCTTCGGTTCTGACGCCCGGCATGACGGCTGCCTGGGTCGACCTGGCTGCTTCCGGCGAGTCCTTCCTCAATGCCTGGATCGACTTCGATGCCAACGGGATCTGGGAAACGGGCGAGCAGGTTGCCACGGATCTTCCGTTGGCCGCGGGAACAAACCGCGTGACTTTCGACGTCCCCGCCGCGGCCGTTGCCGGCCCCGCCTGCGCCCGGTTCCGCCTGACGAGCTACAACACGGGAGGCGACCTGGCACCTGACGGTCTGGCCAATGACGGCGAGGTGGAAGACCACATCTTGACGATCAAGAACGGCGTCTACTTCTACGGCAGCGCAGCGGTAAACGATTCCATCACGGTTGAACCCGGTATCGCCGGCTCCTCCCTGCACCGGATCACCATCAACGGCCGGCTCAGCACCTGCGACCCGGCTGTTTACGGTGCGATCCACATCGACGGCCTCGGCGGTACCGACATCATCCGCATCGTCGGCACCGAGGAAGACGAATCGGCGGTCGTTACCCCCGGTTCGGTCATCTTCCGGGGAGAGACTTTTCAGGTCGTCGGGGCGAACGTCGAGACGCTGAGCCTCTTTGCCGGCGCCGGCCACGACACGGTCTCCATGACGGGCTCGGCCGCCTCCAACCGCCTCTACAGCTACGCCAGCTCCATCACCCTGACCGACTCCACCCGGACCTTTACCTGCCGCTCGGAAGGCTTTGAGGAAATAGCCGTCACCGCTCCGGCAAACAAAAACAACTGCTGCTTCCTCTACGACAGCCCCCAGAACGACACGCTCGATGCTTCTCCAGCCCGGGTCATCTTCAGTCGTGCGCTGGGCACCACGGAGGCCACCACCACGACCGCCACGGGCTTTCCGCGAGTCTATGTCCACGCCACCGGCGGAACCGATTCGGCGGTCCTGGCCGGGGCGACCACGACAGCAGACCGCTTTTATGGCTATGCCGACTACAGCATCCTCACCGAATCGCGCAGTTCGTTCTATGTCTACGCCCGTGGCTTCGACACGGTAAGAGCCAGTTCCACAAGCAGTGCCTGCGGCTACGCCTACCTCTACGACAGCCCGGGCAGCGATACCCTGACGGCCGATCCGGCTTCAGCCGTCATCGACCGCGACTCCTCCTGGTCGGATGTCACGGCCGATGGATTCGAGCGGCTCTATGCCTATTCGACCCGTGGCGGAAGCGATACGGCCACGTTGGCCGGTTCTTCCGGGGGCAACCGGTTCCGCGGCTACCCCCACTACAGCACCTTGACCGATCTGGCCAATTCCTTCTACCACTACGTCAAAGGCTTCTACTCGGTAACGGCCGAAGGCTCCGACTCTTCGAACGACCGGGCCTACCTCTACGATTCCCGTGGCGCCGATACGCTCGTCGGCCGCGCGAGTTCGGCCCTGTTGCGCGACACGGCGGCCACCACCTACCAGGTCGAAGCCGTGTATTTCGACATGGTCTACGCCCGTTCGTCGGACGGAGTCAAGAGAAACGACGAAATCGATGTCGACGACAGCCTGGCTTACAGGCTGCTCAAGTATGGCGCCTGGTGATGCGACGGTTGTCGATTGTGCAGATCGATGCCCGTGGGAAGCTCTTCACTCGGTTGCGGTCTTCAGGATGACCGGGGCCGTGTGTTCCAGACCGCCCGTTGTGCGGTCGACGTCGACACGGGCGCCGTCGGCAACGCCCTCGTCAGCAACACCTGGTTCGATGCGGCCGGAAACGTGATCAAACAGCAGTCGGCCGGCAGCCAGGCCTTCACCAAGACGGTTTTTGACTGGCTCGGTCGGGCGGAGAAGCAGTACCTGGGCCACGACCCCGACGAAACGCTGGTTGTTTCCTCCGCCTTCTCTGCGTCGGCCGGCAGCGGCCTCCTCGAGCCCTTCCCCTCGCCGGGGACGTGTGCCAGGAACCGCCGGCGCGACGACCAGGGAGCGGTTGACAGAGTTTCCAGATGTCCGCAATTGCCGCCCCCAGGCTTTCGCGGACCATGGGCGAAGTCTATCCTGGGGGTGTCAGGATTCGTGGACATTCGACACAAGCTCTTCACATGAACGGGGGATAAATACTATGTGCATGCACTGCAAGGGCGTATCGCGGCGAGGTTTCCTGGGGGCGGTGTCGGCCGGCGCCGCTGCCATCGGCACAGCAAGCGTGACCAGCGTTCTGAACGCCGCAGACAGTCCGGCTCCGCCGCGGGAGAAGTCCAAGATCAGGGTTGGGAAGGTGTTCCTCGCGGTTCCCAGATCGGGCTGGCCCCGGCCAGATCTCGACCTGGCGGGCGACGTGAAGAAGTACGAGGAGGAATTTGCCAAACTCGCGCCGCAACTTGCAGACATCGAGTTCGTCGAAGGGGGGCTCGTCACCAGTGTCCAGGAGCTCGAGGCCATCAAACAGAAGTTCACAGGGGTCAGCGGCATCCTTGCGATCCACCTGAACTGCGGCGTTATCGGATACCTGAACAATCTCCTGGAAA
Source organism: uncultured Planctomycetaceae bacterium (assembly GCA_964563135.1). Lineage (GTDB taxonomy): Bacteria > Planctomycetota > Planctomycetia > Pirellulales > Thermoguttaceae > JAAYAY01. The sequence goes on along the minus strand of CAZLWV010000041.1, from coordinate 39,862 downwards.
TGGGGATCCCGCTGGTCTTCTTCGCCATGCCCTACGCGGGCCATGAGTGGCACACGATCGCTTCGATGCATCGGCTCGGCAAACGGATCGAGATGTTTCCCACGAGCAACTACAGCGACCTGGTCGCGGCCGTCAGGCCGTTCCGGGCCATCCAGCGGCTTCGCGAGGCCAAGATCCTCTACATCCGCGATCCAGGGCCTGATCCCGAGTACGTCAAGGCGATCCGTGAACAGTTCGGCACGGAGATCGTCCATGTCCCCTCGCAGGAGCTCGTGTCGGCCTATGAAGCGATTCCGCTGGCCGACGCCCAGGCCCACGCCGAGGTGTGGATCCGGGGGGCGGAGAAGGTTGTGGAACCTCCCAAGGAAGACATCGTCAAGGGGGCCCGTATGGATCTGGCCCTCTTCAGGCTGGTCGATGCGGCCGGGGCTGCGGCCATCACGATCAACTGCCTCGGCATGGGGCTGATCCAACGCGACATGGGCTATCCGTGCCTCGGCTTCTGCCGCCTGAACGACGTTGGCCTGGCGGGAGTCTGCGAGGCCGATCTGAAGTCGACCATGACCCACCTCCTGTTCCTCAACTTGGTTGGAAAGCCGGGGTTCGTGACCGACCCGGTGATCGATCTGGCCACCAATACGGTTATCCACGCCCATTGCGTATCGGCAACGAAGATGGATGGTCCCGAGGGCCCTTCGGCTCCGTACGTGATCCGCAACCACCTGGAGGACCATCGCGGCTGCGTGCTCCAGGTGAAGATGCGAGTGGGAGAGAAGATTACCATGTCGCGGCTGATCGGCAGCGACGTGCTCCTCTATTCGACGGGCGAAATCATCGATACGCCCGATGTGGATCGCGGTTGCCGCACGAAGATTGCCACCAGGGTGGCCAGCGCCCAGAAGTTGCTCGACAACTGGTCCTGCGGCCTGCACCGTGTCGTGTTCTATGGAGACCACACGGCCGACCTTCGCCGCTTCTGCCGGCTGACCGGCGTCCGGTTGGTCAATGAAGAAACCGACGACGTGCACCAGGTCCCCGGTCTGGAGTGGAACCCCGTTATTCACGCATGAGGTTGACCTCATGCCGCACACCCGTTCGGGTGGCATGCTCGGCGGCCGGCAGAAGCCGGAGGGAGCGGCCGGTTCCTCGCTTCAGCCGAGGTTCTCCCACTCGATCGGGATGCGCTTGAGCGCGTAGCCCACTTCACGCAGGTAGTTGCCGTAGACGGTCATCCAGTGGAAACCGGGCATCCGTTCGGCGACCGTCTCCGCCGCTGCGCTGAAGCGGACATCGATCTGAGATCGGCAGATCGGAAGCAGCGGATGGTCGATGATCGTGCCCGACAGGCCGAGCCAGCGTTTGGCCTCGAAATCCGGGGCGATGTTGGTGACGACCTGCCCTTTCCGCATGTTCACCTTGGGAGCGGCGCCGTAATCGGACTCATAATGAGTCATGATCAGGGCCGGCTCGGTCGACTTGCCGTCGAGTCTGCGAGGGGCCGTGCAGTGTGCCAGCGTGATCACGCCCTCGTGCGGATAGGTGGGGTCGTTGAGAAACACCGGCAACCCCGAGATCCCCGCCAGGAGGATCCCCGACGGTATGACGACAAAATCCGATTCGCAGAAGGCAAGGTACCCGTCGTCGTTCAGCGTGCTCAGCGTCAGGCAGGCGGTGGTTTGGGCGATCGGCATGATCGTGCCCATACAGCCGTTGATCGTGATCGCCCGGCAGCCGGCCTGGGTCATGAGCCGCCGGAAAACGTCGTCCAGGAGGAAGCAGGGGGCGATGTACTTCCGGTCCGTCTCGAGTTTGGTGCCTTCCGACTTGAGATACTCTTCGGCCCGGCGCTCGGCCAGGGCAACCGCGCTGTTGTCGGCCCGTGCCGCTTCGATCAGCTTGCCCAGCTCCTCGTAGGTCACCGTCTGGATGTCGAGCTTCCAGCGTTCGTGGGCCAATGCGGGAATAACTCCCTTGGGCTGCGCCCAGCCGTCGGGGCCGCCAATGGCGAGGATCTTTGTTCCCAACGCGTTCCGCAGGCCGCACAGGGCCCGGAGCCGCCAAGTGACTTCGTCCAGATTGTCGACCACCACATCCTGGTCGTCGATGCCCGTGACGGCCAGCCGATCGGTATGCTGTCTGAGGAATCGCGGGCTGATGATCTCGTAGTGCAGATAGAGCGGCCCCGACTTGTGGCGAAGGAAAAAGACGCAGTCCTTTCCGAGCTTCTGGAACGCGTTCAGATCGCCGGCTGCCGCATACACCAGGAACACGTCGGTCTTCTCCAGATCGGCGTTGGCGCTCAGCTCGGCGGAGTTCTTCACGGCCGAGACCGGCAGGAATTCGACCGGGAAATCGGCCTTGATCTTCAGCAGGTCGACCTCCCCCTGGATCCGTTTGACTTCGGCGTCCGCGTCTTCCTGCGTCTGGATGCCCCCCCAGCTCCGCCAGCTCGTCTGGGGCGCCGGTTTGTACGTCGAATAGACCAGAACCGGTTTGACTCGGATCGCACGCCGGGCCGCGGGCTTGAGCACCTCCGGCTCGGCCGCGGCCAGCCCCTTCCACGTCAGCCCGGTCAGCGCGACACCCCCGAGCGCCGCCGCCCCGCCCAGAAAGGCCCGTCGCGACACTCCGTTGGGCGATTCCGAAGCATGATCGCAGCAAGGGCAGCAGCGCGGATGGGGGGGATTGCCGGCATGTTCGGGATGGCGTTCCATGGCAAAGGCTCCTGGCAAACGGACTGGGGACCACGAGAAATTGCCCGTACCATACAGCACCTCCCACGAGGACGCAAGCATGAAGAGGACGCAAGCATGAATTGGGGGCCCGTGAGCCTTCGGGCACACCCTGACCGGGGCTTCCAAGGTCTCGAAGGTTCCGCGGCGGATTGAGCACCGGGAAGAAAGCCTGCCGTACTCGGCTGAAACGGGCGGCCCACAGGCGTTTGGTTTCCTGGATCCGGCCCCATGGCCGCGGGTTTCCCGGGCGAAATCAACGATGGCTGCGGAAGAACACCAGTCACCACAGGGCGTGCGGCCCCCGCTCCCGAGGGCCGCATCTTTCGGCCATGCGTTGACAGACGCCCCCGAAGAGGGGAAAATACATCGTTCGTGTCGTCACGCCATTTCCAGGGAGGAACTTGCTGTGAATGCCCCATGGATCACCTACCGTCCCGAGCTCAAAGTCCTCGACTGCACGATCCGCGACGGAGGCCTGGTCAACGATCATCGCTTCGAGGACAGCTTCGTGAAGTCCGTTTACGAGGCGTGCGTGGAGGCCGGGATCGACTACATGGAGATGGGCTACAAGGCCTCCAAGGACCTGTTTTCGCGCGAGCAGTTCGGCCCGTGGAAGTTCTGCGACGAAGAGGACCTGCGGCGAATCGTGGGCGAGAACAAGACATCGCTCAAGCTCTCCGCCATGGCCGATGCCGGCAAGTCGAACTGGCACGCTGACATTGTGCCCAAGTCGGAGAGCGTCCTGGACATGATCCGGGTGGCGTTCTACGTCAACCAGGTGTCGGAAGCGGTGGACATGATCGCCGACGCCGCCGAGAAGGGCTACGAGGTCACAGCCAACCTGATGGCCGTTTCCACGGCCAAGGAGGAGGAGATCGACCAGGCTCTTGAGGAGCTGGCAAAGACCCCTGCCTGCCAGATCGTGGTCGTTGACAGTTTCGGCTCGCTCTATGCCGAGCAGGTCGAGCGGCTCGTGAAGAAGTACCTCGATTTCGGCAAGGCGTCCGGCAAGGAAGTGGGCATGCATGCCCACAACAACCAGCAGTTGGCGTTCGCCAACACGATCGAGGCCATCATCCACGGGGCAAACCGCGTCGACGCCTCCATGGCCGGCCTCGGCCGCGGCGCCGGCAATTGTCCCATGGAGCTGTTGATCGGTTTTCTGCGGAATCCCAAGTTCAAGATTCGCCCGATCTACAAGGTCCTCCAGGACCACCTGCAGCCCTTGCGCCAGAATGTGGAATGGGGACCGTACCCGGAGTTCATGATCACCGGCCAGCTCAACGAACATCCTCGTTCGGCCATCGCGGCCCGCCGTGGCGAGCTCTGCGACCACTACGTCGATTTCTACGACAAAATGACCAGCGACGTGTAGAGGTCTGTTTCCCGCCGGGGCGGCGTTCCGACGGCCCTATTTCGCGCCGAGCTGTTTGGCCTTCGCCATGTCGGCCTTCGCCCGGGCCGTGTCACCGAGGGCCTGGTAGGCCACGGCGCGGTTCTGGTAGGCCTTGACATACTTCGGATCCAGCCCGATCACCGTGGTAAAATCCTCCACCGCCTTCTGCAGGTTGTTCATGATCCGGTAGACGAGCCCGCGGTTGAAATAGGCGTTGACATACTTGTCGCTCAACTCGATGGCCTTGTTGTAGTCGTCGAGGGCCTCGGCCAGGTTGCCTTTGCGGGTCTGCAGCACGCCGCGATGGCAGTAGCTGCTGTGGTCGTTCGGGTCCATTTCGATGGCCTTGGTGAAATCGCTCAAGGCGGCATCGTCGGCGCCGATCTTTCCCTTGAGCACGCCGCGGCTGTGCCACGCCTGGGCATTCCGATCGTCGATCGCGAGAGCCTTGTCGAGATCCTCGATGGCCGCCTCGGGCGCTCCCTTGATCGATCGCACGTTGGCTCGGGCAATCAGCGACTCGAGGTGGGCCGGTTCCAGCGTCAGAACACTGTCGAAATCCGCCAGCGCCTTGTCGAACTCCCGGCAGCGGAACCAGGAAATGCCGCGCCCGTACAGAGCCTTGATGTTGTTGGAACGGAGTCGGATCGCACTGGTGTAGTCGGCGATCGCCTCCCGGTAACGGCCTTGCTTGAACTGGGCCAGCGCCCGGTTCGAGTAGGCCTTCCCGTCATTCGGATCGAGGCGAAGTACTTCCGCATATTCCCGGATTGCGCGGTCCAGGTCGCCGCGGAGTTCGTAGGCGTTGCCTCGGTTCCCGTGGGCCTTGAGGTGGTCGGGATCGATCTGGACGGCCTTGTCGTAGTCGGCGACCGCGGCGTCGACATTTCCGTTCAGGGCCAGGGCCAGCCCGCGCGACACGTAGGCCTCGACATCTTCCGGGTCGTTTTCGATCGCCCGGTTGTAGTCTTCGATGGCCTTGTCGAACTGTCGCAGACGAAAACACACGTATCCCCGGTTGTAGTAGGCCTTCGCGTACTTGGGGTCCACCTCGATCGCGCGGTTGAAGTCGTGCGTCGCCTGGTCGTATTGTTCCATCTTGCTGCGGGCGCAGCCCCGGTTGTAGAAGGCGACCGCCTCGCCCGGCGAGTACTTCAGCACGGCGCTGTAGTCCTTGACCGCCTCTTCGTGCCGCCCGTTGGCTTCGTAGCAGTTCCCGCGGCTGTAGTACGCTTCCGTGTACTTCGGGTTGAGCTTGATGACCTCGGTGAAGACATGGATCGCCTGATCGTAGTCCTTCTTCTCCTGGAAAGCCAACCCTCGATGGAACAGATCGGTTTCGTCAAACATCAGAGTGGAATCTCCTGTTCTTCAACGCCGAAGCTGGGCGCCTCGACCCGCTGCGGTTCGGCATTCAACCCGTCCCGCTTGCACTCAAAGACGCAGTTGCGCCCGTTCTTCTTGGCAGCCGCCATGCACTGATCGAGCCGCCGGAGAACCTCCAGATAGGTCTCGTCCTCCGGCGAAACTTCGGTGATGGCGCCGCTTGCGGTGAGCCTGAACCGGGTCTCGCCGTGGACAAACACCAGCTTGGCGATCGTCTGGCGAAGCATTTCGGCCGTCTTGACCGCCGCGCGGGGACCCGAATCCACTGCCATCAGCAGGAACCTCTGCCCGGCAAAACGGCCCACCAGGTCGGAACCTCCCATCTGCCGAACGATGAGCTGCCCGACCTGGCAGAGAACTCCGTCGCCGATCAGGCAGCCGTGTTCCTCGTTGCGCAGACCGAACTCGTCCAGGTCCAGCAGGATCGCGCTGATCGAGCGCGTCGTGTGCCGTTTCTGCTTCCACCACTCGTGCAACGCCACCTCCAGGCCGATTCGATTGCGAATCCCCGTGAGCGAGTCGTGGTACAGCTTCTCCTCGATCTTGTCGATGCGGCCCTCGAAACGCGCAATCGTGAGAAACGCCGCTTCCTGGTCGTCGCGAAGCTGATGCCGCGCCACTCGCAGATGGGTGATCTCCTCCTGAAGTCGTGCATTGGCCGCTTCCAGATCGGTCTCGAAATCCATGTAATTGAGGTTGCTCACCGTCGTCTCGATCTGGCTGGCCTGGTTCATGTTGGCAAACTCGATCTCCTCGCCCAGATTGGCCAGGTCGCCGAGCTCTCCGATGCGGCCCGCAAATCGCTCCGCCGCTTCGCTCTGTTCCACCAGGTACGACTCGCAGTCCTCCTTGAGCCGTCTCCAGCAGTCCTTGATCGTCTCCCGGTCCGAATTGCCGCGGATGGATCGGAGCAGGGTGTCGATCTCGGTGGAACGGGCGCCGCTCTTCATCATGGCGATGTTCAAGCGGAGGATGGAGGTCTCCACGTACTTCTCGTCGAGGTCCCAGATCTCGGGGGCGTCTGGACCGCTCAGCGCGGCCGCCTCTTCGTCGTAGGGCTCCTCGATCGGCTCCAGATCCATCTGGAACTCCTCGTCCTGGTCGACCAGGTCGTCCGTTGCGGCCTCCATCACGTCGCTGAGCATGGCCTCGAACTCGTCGTCCACCATGGCCGGTTCAGCAGCCACCCGCCGTGAGAACCGGCCCGAAAGCGGAGCCAGGAAGGTGGGCGGGCCGTAGCCCAGCTTCACGGCCAGGGCGTAGCCGATGGCCAGATTGGCTGCGCCGATCATGAACGTGGCCAGTATCAGTCCCACAAGTCGTTGTCCCCCCGGGACGACCCCTCGGCGATCAACGATGCGCCGGTCGCCCGGCTCCTCAGGCCGTGGTAGTCGACACTCGCGGCTGAACGGCAAGATCCAGCCGCCCGATTCTCCCGCCCCGGCGGGGCGGAACTGCTCAAAGAAATAATAGGTCACGCCATGCGGTATGGGACCCGCCACGTCCGACCTTGACGGTGGACCGAAATACGCCGGTGGCATCGGTTCTGCAGGAAGAAACGGCTGCTTGCCCGCCCCGGTCGAGGCCGGCTCCACACACCCGGCTTGCTCTTGCCGGCCTCGCTGCAGCGGCCGCACTCAAGGGCCCTGACAGAGCCCCCCGCTTATGCCCTGCATGCCGGGTGGCGGACGGGTTCCACATCGGGGGAGGGGACGCGCCCCCTGGCCAGGTCGAGGTGAAAGCCGGGCCACGCAAGCAGGCCTCTGGCAACCGAGCCGCAGCCCGCGGCCGATCCCGCGCTCCGGCGCCCGCCGCCGGCCCCCCCGCCCTGTCTGCAACTCGACGTAGAGCGGCTCCGCTCGCCATCGCCCCCCATGGCCCTTTTCCGCGTGCTTGCCGCATCCAGCCCCCCAATCTAGGATGGAGTGAGAGTTCCGGCATCGCCAGAACATAACGCTCTTCCGGATTGATCTGCAGGCATGTGCATCCGTCCACAGAACGCCCCAAGCGACACGGCGGCAACTGCCACCTCCGACGATGCCGGCCGGCCGACGGGGCGGTTTTCACGCCTGTTTCTGGCAGGGATCCTCCTGCTGGTCGGGCTTGCTCTCTTCGGCTTCCTTGCCGGGCGGCTCCTGCTTGACCGCCACGAAACACCGCCGGCCCCCGCGGCCGCCGGGCCTCCTTCCTCAGTTCCCGATGTCGATCTTCCCACCGCGGCCGTCGAGATCGCCAACGAAGAGCTGCAGGCCGAAGGTGTTGCTGAGGCCGAGAAACTGTTGGCCCGGTTTCCCGACCACCCCGGTGCCATGCACGTTGCAGCCATGCTCTACGCCGGTCTGCGGCAGACGGAGAAGGCCGAACAGATCTGGCGCCGCAGCATCGCCGTCGATTCGCAGTATGCGGGGCCCCGTGTGGGGCTGGCCGGAGTGCTCACCGAACGCGGCCGCGATGAGGAGGCCGTCGCAATCCTCGCCTCCGCCCTGGCCGACCGCTGCCTTTCGCCCGAGGTCTACTACCAGCTTGCCGAGGTCCAGACCAAGCTCGGGCGACTCGACGAGGCCGAAAGCACGCTCCGTGACGGCATCGCCGTCTATCCCCGTGTGTCAAATCTCTGGTTTCTCCTCGGCCAGACCCAGAACCAGCGCCAAGAGTTCCCCCAGGCGGAAGCCAGCCTCCTGAAGGCCGTCCAGCTCGGCTGCACGATGCCCACGGTCTATTTCGCCCTCAGCAATGCCTGTGTCCGGCAGGGAAAGAAGGAGGAAGCGGCCGAGTACCGCAAGCGATTCAGCCAGATCAAGGCGGCCGGCGCGAAGGAGGCGGAGGGTCAGCCCTTCCACGAGAAGTACAGCCAGGCCCTTCGGCCGCTCGTTGCCAACACGTTGGCGGGCTGTGCCACCGTCTACCTGAAAGAAAATGATCTGGCCGAAGCGGAGCGGGGCTTCCTCCGGGCTCTTGCCCTCGTCCCCGATAACCCCGACATCCTGCGAGAACTGGCGTCTCTCCTGGTGCGCAGCGGAAGGATCGCCCAGGCCAGGACAGCCCTCCAGCGCCTCGTCGGCTGTGAACCGGCAAACGCCGCTGATCGGATGAACCTCGCGAGCGTTGCCGCCCAGCTTGGCGACACGACCGCCGCCGAGGCGTCTCTCAGGGAATCCATCCGCTTGAGACCCGACTGGGCCCTCCCGCAGGTCAGCCTTGCCCAGCTCTACCTCCAGGCGGGCAACTTCGAGCAGGCCCGCACCACCGCCGAAAAATGCATCCAGCAGCAGCCGACTCCCCAGGCCTATGCGGTCCTGGCGGCTGCCGCTGGCGCACTCGGCGACACGGCAACCGCAAAGACCGCCGCCGAAATGGCCCAGCGGCTCTCCCAGGCCGGTCCGCCCCCAGAATCCGGCCCGTGAACTCGAGTCGACGCCGTATGCCTGAACCCGTGTATTCCAACCTGTTGCGTCCTGCCCGAGGCCTCCTCCATGCGCTGCTCCCCGTCGTGGGTGCCATCGTCCTCCTTGCCCGCCTGCAGGCCGGAGAGCTCGCCGACGGGGCCAGCCCGATCCGGCTGGTGGACGTCACACGCGACTCGGGCGTGACCTTCCGGCACACGCTCGGCGGCAACGGCCGCCGCTACACCGTCGAGTTCATGGCCGCCGGACTGGCGACCTTCGACTACAACAATGACGGCCTCATCGACATCTACTACCTCAACGGCGCCCCGCTGAAAGGTACCGTCGTTGACCACCCGCCCTGCAACGCCCTCTACCGCAACAACGGCGACTGGACCTTCACCGACGTGACGAGCCAGGCCGGCGTGGACGACACCGGATACGGCCTCGGGGTGACCGCCGGCGACTACGACAACGACGGCGACCAGGATCTCTACCTCAACAACTTCGGCCCCAATGTGCTCTACCGCAACAACGGCAACGGCACTTTCTCCGACGTGACGAACCAGGCCGGGGTGGCTGCCGGCGACCGGTTCGGAGCGGGCACCTGCTTCCTCGATATCGACGCCGACGGCGACCTGGACCTCTACGTGGCCAACTACCTCGATTTCACCTACGAACGGCATGCGGTCGTCGCCGCCCGCGCCTACCCCTATCCCCCGGGCCCCCAGGATTACCCTCCCGTGCCCGATGCCCTGTATCGCAACAATGGGGACGGCACCTTCTCCGACATCAGCAACTCCTCCGGCATCGGCGCCATCGCCGCCACCAGCATGGGAATGATTTGTTTCGACTATGAAGAGGACGGCGATACCGACATCTTCGTCGGCAACGATGCCATGGCCAACTGCCTCTTCCAGAACGACGGCCGGGGACACTTCGAGGAAGTTGCCCTCGCCGCGGGCCTGGCCTGCAACGGGCAGGGCACCGTCAACGGCAGCATGGGAATCGACTGCGGCGACTACGACAACGACGGACTCCTCGACCTGTTCATGACCGACTACACCGGTGAGCTGCCCGTTCTCTATCACAACCTCGGCCAGGGCCTGTTTGCCGATGCCACCAGCGAAACGCGGTCCGGCTCCTCGGCATTCACCCAGACGAAGTGGGGCACCGGACTGGTCGATTTCGACAACGACGGCCGGCGCGATATCTTCATCGCCTGCGGCCACTTCCTCGAGGATATCCGGGAGATCGACGACCGCACCTCCTATCGCGCGCCCAACCTGCTGCTCATGAACCGGGGCGACGGCACATTCGTCGACGTGTCCGCTCGATGCGGCAGCGGGCTGGGCGTGGTCGAGTGCAGCAAAGGCGCCGCCTTCGACGACCTGGACAACGACGGCGATGTGGACGTGGTCGTGCTCAATGCCAACAGCCTCCCGACCATCCTCCGCAACGAAACCGCCACGAAACACCACTGGCTCCAGATCCGTCTGGCGGGATCCAGGAGCAACCGCGACGGCGTCGGCGCCCGGGTCAAGGTGGTCGCCGCAGGCCTGGTTCAAACCGCCGAAGTCCACAGCGGCCGCGGATACCAGAGCCATTTCGGCACGCGCCTCCATTTCGGCCTCGGTACCTGCGATCGCGTCGACCGTGTCGAAGTCAGTTGGATTGGCGGGGGGAGCGATGTGTTTTCCGACCTGGCGGTCGATCGGCTCGTTGTGCTCGAAGAAGGGGCTGGGCGATAGTGGTGGCCGACCGTATGAAGACACTCCCGCTCGTGCTCCTGGTCTCCCTCGGGCCGCTGATCCTGGCCGCCCTGCCACCTCCGGCGGGGTCCGCCGGGCCGCCGGACAACCTGCTCACCGACGTGACCGACCAGACCGGCATCGCCTTCCGCCACACCGACGGAGGCAGCGGCAACCGCTACATCGTCGAGAGCGTCGTCGCCGGACTTGCCCTCTTCGACTACGACAACGACGGCCTGATCGATATCTACTTCCTCAACGGTGCTCCCCTGAAAGGCACCACCGTCGACAAGCCTCCCCGGAACGCCTTGTACCGCAACAACGGCGACTGGACCTTCACCGATGTTACGGAGCAGGCCGGTGTGGGCGATCTCGGCTACGGATTGGGGGTCACTGCCGGCGACTACGACAACGACGGCGACCAGGACGTCTACCTGAACAATTTCGGCCCGAATGTCCTCTACCGCAACAACGGCGACGGCACCTTCACCGATGTGACCGCCGAGGCCGGCGTGGGATGCGGCGACAAGGTGGGCGCCGGCACGTGTTTTCTCGATATCGAAGCCGACGGCGATCTGGATCTCTACGCCGCCAACTACGTCGATTTCCACTATGACAACCATATCGTCCGCATGATCGGTCCCTATCAGTTCCACCCCGGCCCGGCCGACTATCGCCCCGTACCCGACAATCTCTTCCGCAACAACGGCGACGGGACCTTCGCCGATATCTCCGCCGAGTCGGGCATCCGTTCGGTCGCTGGAACCGGCATGGGCATGGTCTGCTTCGATTACGACGACGACGGCGACACGGACGTGTTCGTCTGCAACGATGCCAGGGCCAATTTCCTCTTTCAAAACGACGGAAAAGGCCAATTCGAGGAAGTCGCACTGCTGGCCGGTGTGGCCTACGACATTCGCGGCTCGGAAAACTCCAGCATGGGCGTCGACTGCGGCGATTACGACAACGACGGGCGCCTCGACCTGTTCATGACCGACTACTCCGCCGAAATGCCCGTGCTCTACCACAATCTGGGCGACGGGCTGTTCGAAGATGCGACCGCGGCAGCCAGGATCAGCCACGCCGCCTATCCCCATGTCACCTGGGGCACCGGCCTGGTCGACTTCGACAGCGACGGCGATCGCGATCTGTTCATCGCCTGCGGCCACTTCATGGACAACATCCGCTTCATCGACGACCGCACCGACGTGCGGGTCCCGAACATCCTGCTGAGGAACGAGGGAGACGGCACCTTTCTCGACATTTCCGACCGTTGCGGCAGCGGCCTGAAACCGGTCGAGGCCAGCAAAGGAGCCGCCTTCGACGATCTCGACAACGACGGCGATATCGACGTGGTGATCCTCAACGCCAACAGCCTTCCCACCGTCATCCGCAACGATACGCCGCAGGGCAACCACTGGCTGCAGATCCGGCTCCAGGGCCGCCGGGCCAATCGCGACGGCGTCGGCTCGCGGGTCCGCATCGTGGCCGGCGATCGCGCCCAGATCGCCGAGGTGCACAGCGGCCGCAGTTACCAGAGCCACTTCGGCACACGGCTCCATTTCGGGCTCGGCTCCGCTGATCGCGTCGATCGGGTCGAGGTCCGCTGGTGCGGTGGTCCCCCCGAGGTGTTCCGCAACCTCGCCGCCGACCGCCTCCATCTCCTCGAGCAAGGCACCGGCGAGCCCGCCCGGTGACGCATCCAGGGCTGCGAGCCACGTGCTCGCAAGCCGCCGGCCGGGGTTTGCGCATCTGGGGCCCCTGCAAACAGAAACGGGGCGGCCCGGCCAATCCGCCGGCCCGCCCCTCGATGGTTGTCTGCAGCAAAAATGCCTCTGGCCACCCGGCAGGAGACTGCCAACGACCGGCCTTCTGCCCCACGCCCTCGTGCATTGGCCGGAGAGGCGCCAGAAGTCCAGTCATTCGGCCGGATCAACGACCCGCCCGCCGCCAGGTTGGCTACTTCGACTCCAGAGGAATATCGTAGGTGTTGCTGCCCGACTGCACGTCGAACGTCAGCGTGCTTTCCTTGTTGTACTTCGCCGGGATCGGTTCGGTGACCTTGGCCGAGTTGTAGTCCGCCGACCTCCCCTGCTTCGCATACTCCGGGCTGTCCGACCGCATCTCGCTCGCCGCGGCGGCGGCCTTCGCCACCGTCGTCACCGTGACCTTGTGGGAACCCACCAGGGCCCCCTTTCCGTCGATGAAGGTCAGTTCGTACTTGCCGCTGGCATCGGTGGTGCCGGTCGAACCTCGCCCGCCTGCGGCAGGGGTGAAGGTTACCAGGGCGTTCTCCAGAGGCTTGCCGTCCATGGTGACGGTGCCGCTCACCCTGCCCAGTGCCGGACCACCTTTCCCGCATCCCACGCATACCACGCTGAGAACGCAGCATGCAATGGCCATCAGTCGCATCATAGGGACCCTCCCATTCATACAATTCCGACCGCCGGAAACCATCCCGCAGTCTTCCTGATCTAATGAAAAACCGCGCACCCGGTGCCGTCGGGCACCGGGTGCGATCGCTGTAAAACAAAACGCCGGAACACTACGGCAGCGCAACCGCCTCGCCGCCCGATCGGCTGCCAAGCGCGCCCCACACGCCCCACGGCGATATCCGCCGCCCGGGCGAATCGACGTCGTCGACGGCCTGGTTGCCGGCGTCGATCGTCTCGCTGATGAACCGCACCGAGCCGTCACCCAGGGCCACATTGGCCCCTCCCGGATGCGAGCTGGACAACGTGCCCATGTGCTCGTTGCCGTCCACGTCGCCCCAGTGGCACGTCGGACCGTTGGGCGGCACCAGCGTCGAGAACCCTACGAAGTAGGGCCGGCCGTCCCAGGCGCGGCCTCCCGGCGGACGGAAGTTCGCCCGCACCGGGCTTGTCAACTGCTTGGTCGTCGAGTCGTAACGGGCTGAGCACGCCGCCGGGTTCCAGGCCTGCATCGTCACGGCAACGCCGCCGTACAGATCCCCCGGCCCGCCGGTGCCGATCGCCGTCTCACCCAGCATCACCGTGTTCGACGTTCCGTCCTTGATGCCGGCCATGTTCAACCATCGCTCCGCCTGGAAAATGCCGCGGTTGTCGCGGGCGTCCCAGCTCGGCGGGAAGTGGTTCTGGTGATAATCGTCACCAACACAGAACTTGTAGCTGGTCAGCGACGGACTCTCGCCGCGATCCTGTGGCTCGCCCCCTTCCGAAGGGCAGATGAACGAGTTGATATCAACCTTCCAGTAAGCATTGGTGAACGTATTGCTCGCCGTGCTCCACGGGGTCGGCAGGCCCGAGCCGGAAGGCTTCGACTGGGTCATCATCCCGTCGAAAAGCGGTGCCTGCTCCACGTAGGGAAGCATCGAGATCAGGCCCGAATAGAACCAGTCCGGCGATTCTCCCATGCCTCGCATGCCCAGGGCCGGAAAACCCTGGTGCGTGTCGTGGTAGTTGTGACACGCCAGTGCCATCTGTTTCAAGTTGTTGGTGCACTGCGATCTTCTTGCCGCCTCGCGGGCGGCTTGCACTGCCGGCAACAGCAGCGCAATCAAGATGCCGATGATCGCTATGACCACCAGCAGCTCGACGAGGGTGAACCCCGCCTTCAACACAAGTTTTCTCATACATCACCTCCCGAATACGGAAACAGTAAAAGAACAAAACACATTTCTGCCGGCTCCCCTGGGGCGCCGCCCGTTTCGCATGACTTCAACCTCCCTGGGTTCTCGGGTAAAAAACAGGATGATCTCGCAAACTCGGACCCACTCACGCTGTCGGCAACCACCCTCCCCTGATCGGGCACATGGAACCGGGGTCTCTGAGGGGTGATCGACCCCGATTTCTCGGGTTGGAACGGGCGGCGCTATCGGCCGCCGCGGCTACTCTGCAACTGCTTCGGTACCCTCCTTCAGATTCACAAGCTGGTCTGCCTCGATTCCTGCAAAGACCTCGGTCGCTCCGCCGGGCCAGCGAACCTCCACCCGGTCCACGCTCTTTCGCTCCCCCAGTCCGAAATGGAGCCGGGAACCGAAATGGCTCTGGTATCCCCGGCCGCTGCGGACCTCCGCCACCTGGACCAGGTCGCCCGCCACCACGCGCACCTTCGCCCCCACAGCGCCGCGGTTGCACCGCACCCCTTCCAGGGCGATCTCCAGCCAGTGATCGTTCCCGGCCAGCTCGTTCCGCAAGATCGACGGGGACGCGTTCGAGTTCAGCACCACCACGTCCAGGTCCCCGTCGTTGTCCAGGTCGTCCACCCCCACGCCGCGGCTGCTTTCAACCACCTGCAGCCCGTCGCCGCACACCTTCGACACATCCACGAATCTCCCCTTGCCCGTGTTCATCAGCACGTAGTTGGGCACCTTGAGCGACGTGCGGTCGTCGATCTCCTCGATCCGGTCGAAATGCCCGCAGGCGATGAAAATGTCGCGGTCCCCGTCGTTGTCCAGGTCCACCAGCGCCGTGCCCCAGGTCACATGCGGGTAGAGATCGCTGGTGATCTTTGCCGCGCTCGTCGCATCCTCGAAAAGGCCTTCCCCGAGATTGTGGTACAGGACCGGCATCTCCGACTGGTAATTGGTCGCGAACAGATCCGGGCGGCCGTCGTTGTCCACGTCGCCGCAGTCGACTCCCATGCTGGAGTTCTCTTTGCCGTCGAAATCGTAGGCCACCCCCGCCACGAGCCCCGATTCCGTGAAAACACCATGGCCGTCGTTGACGAACAGGAAGTTCGCCGCCCCATCGTTGCACACGTAGATGTCGGTGTCCCCGTCGTCGTCGAAATCGCCGCACACCGTGCCCATGCCGGGCCCCGCGTGCGCGCCGATCCCCGAAGGGCCGCTGACATCGGTGAACGTGCCGGCCCCGTCGTTGCGATACAGCGCAGCCCCGATTGGATCGTAGTACTGGGGCCCCGCCTGGTACGCCCGTCCGCCGATCATGATCGGCACGTGGTTCTCGTAGGTGAAATCCACGTAGTTCGCCACGTACAGATCGAGATCTCCGTCGTTCTCGACATCGAGGAAGCACGTGCCGGCCCCCACCTTGTTGCCGTTGGCTACCCCGGCCTCTTCCGTCACATCCGAGAAGGTTCCGTCCCCGTTGTTGCGATACAGCACGTTCGGGCCGAAGTTGTTCAGATACAGGTCCGGATCGCCGTCGTTGTCGTAGTCCCCCGCCGTCACCCCCAGCCCGTATCCCTCGTTCCCAACGCCCGCCTGCTCCGTCACGTCGCTGAAGGTCCAGTCGCCGTTGTTCCGGTAAAGGGCATTTCGCGGCGGGGTGTCGAGGATCGTCCCCTTCAGGGCCGCCCCGTTGAGGAAGTAGATGTCGATCCAGCCGTCACCGTCGTAGTCGAAAGTAACCAGGCCCGCCACCATCCCTTCCACGATGTAGCCCTGGCCGCTCCCGCCGTGATTGTGGCGGAACTGGATGCCGGTTTTCCCCGTCACGTCCGCGAGCCGGATTCTGCAGTCCGCCGGCTCCGCGGCCGGCGAGCTGCCTGCTTGCGGTCCGCCGCCAAGAACGGCCCACAGGCACACCGCCGCCGCGCATACCCGAGGCGCGGCCGCTCGCGGCGGCCTCCCCGCTGGGCTCGGTTTCAGATTGGCTCTCGACTTCCGCATTCGCAGCTCTTCTCCAGGCTCACAACTCCCCCACGTTCATCAACCGCCAGTCGCGTCCACTCCGCAAAACGAAAGGAAGGGGGCCCTTCTCTCTGTCCCGCTCCGGCCGGTCCTGCCGTCCGGCCGCAAACCTGCATACGAGGGCTTCACGGTTGTTCTCCCGCGGGTGCTTTCGGGGAAACCGGTTCTCTCGCCGACAGTTCCCTCGCGTGTCCTTCGGCAGCACCAGCCGCCGCTTCGTCTCCCAGCGCCCGGCACATCTTGGCCAGGAATTCGTATCCCTCCACGCTCGCCTCTCGCCGTATTGCCTCCTGGGCATACCAGCGGGCTTTCGCGGCATTGCCCCGCTGCCCGTAGAACTCGGCGAGCACCGCGTAAGCGTCGACAGCCTCCGGACGCACCGCCAGGCCCAGTTTCAGCGCTGCCTCGGCTCCTTGCGGCTCTCCGAGTCTCGCGCAGCACTGCGCCAGCATCACGTAGCTTGCCCCCTCGTACGGCTCGATCTCGATCAGCCGGCTCCAGACCGTCTTCGCCTCGACCAGCATCCCGGAACTCTGATACAGATCGGCCAGCAGGCGGCAGGGCCCCGGGCTGGCCGGATCGAGCGCAACGGCGCGCAGAAGCAGCCGCTCCGATTCCAGCAGGTTCTTCTGCTGCCCGTGAACGGCCGCTGCCTCGCACAGAATCGTCACCGCCGTCCGTTGCGATTCCGCCGTCGAGAGAATCCGGAACCGCTGCTGCTTGTCCATCGGCGTCTCCGCCTTCATCTCCGCAAACAGCTCCCGGTACTTCGCTGCGTCGTCCTTCTTGTCTTGCCTGGCACAGGCGTTGGCCAGGGCGAAATACACGCCCGACGTGGCGGAGCCCAGCTCGATCGCCTTTCGCAGGCTGGCCTCTGCCTCCGCGGCCTTGCCCCCCTTCAATTGGGCTTGTCCCAGCACCAGCCAGTACGCCCCCGACTGCGGATACTGCGTCAGGGCCTTCTGGATGGTCGCCTCGGCTTCCTCGCACCGCCCCAGTTTCGTCAAGGCGATGCTCAGGTGATGGTACACGTCGCCCGACACGCACCCGGCCTCGATCGCCTTCTCGAGCGTGTCCACGGCAAGCTGGCTGTCGCCCCGGTCCATCGCGATCGCGCCGAGGTTGACATAGTAGGCGGTCTGCTTGGGATCCAGCTCGATGCAGCGGGACCAAAGCTTCTCCGCATCCTCGCTCCGCCGCAACTGCGATGCCAGCATCGCCGCCACATGCAGCGCTTCCGGACGCTGCGGGTATGCCTCGCGAAGCGCCTCGGCCACCCTCTCCGCCTCCTGCTGCAGTTGCTCGGCAGTGGCGGATACCTGCACCGAGGGAAGCCATACCGTCGACTGCGG
Organism: uncultured Planctomycetaceae bacterium; assembly: GCA_964563135.1. GTDB lineage: Bacteria > Planctomycetota > Planctomycetia > Pirellulales > Thermoguttaceae > JAAYAY01. The sequence goes on along the minus strand of CAZLWV010000041.1, from coordinate 22,224 downwards.
AGCCCCCGCCGGCCCGGGCGGCGAGAGTGATGGCCCCGCCGGGCCCCCCGACGCGTTGTCGGCCGTCCTGCTCGGCGACAACGCCTCCGTTCCCGGTGGGTTCAGAATCACCACGACCACCACCACGATCAGAGCCACCGCGAGGCAGCCAAGAAATATCGCCACCGGCCGAGCAGAGCCCTTCTCGATCCTGGTCTCGGAGGTCTCGTCGGTTGTCGCTGGGGAATCGATGTTCGGTTGAGCTTCTGCCGTCATAACGAAACCGCCCGAACACGCACCGCGCGCAGCGACAAGCCTCCTCCGGCCATGCCTGCATCGCAGATGCCGTCCGGCGTCCCTATGTTCGACCCAAATTGACAGCAAGTTGTGCCCGATGCTGCCTTAGCTCTTCCCTGTCTGCCTTCCAGCCTGCCCGTCGGCAAGATCGCATGCTCTACCGCCAGACAGCGAGCCCTTCACCCCAGGGCAACCTGTCCCGCAGTGGAAACCACACCGGCAAGCGCCGAATCAACGGATGCAGCAGGGTTGGTTAAAAAACCCCTGCTGCATGCCAGGCTGGAAACCGGCGGAGATTGCATGCACCCCGCCAGTGGATGCTATGCTACGTGGTGTTTGCATGCGCTTCAAGACAATATCGCGCAAAATCACATAGAAATTGCGCAGATGAGAGATCTCCCTTTGGGTCCTTCTTCCGGTACCCAGCCGGGTTATATTCCACCCCCGTCTTCGTCCGCCGCCTGCCCCGTCTCCGCCCACCTCGCCACCCGCTCTTCCAGCTTGTCCAACCTGTCCTGCACGCTCCGCAGTACCTCGTCCAACACCTCAACCCTCCGATCGAGGTGAGTCCAGTACTCCTCCAGCACGGTGATTCTCCTGAGAACCTCCCCCAACGGATCGTTGGCAGACTGCGCCATTCTTCGGCCTCCCTGTCGCGGCCAGTTTGTAAGTGTAATGTGCTCCGGCCCAGCCGCCCCGCCTGCCCCTTCTCGCGGTCGGCGATTGTACGAAAAACCAGCACCGGCCCGCCGTCGGGGGGTTGCTCCCGCCGCGATCCCATCTGGCTCCCCTTCCTGCTCCGCCTCAGGCCGCCATGCGGCAACGGCCACGCCCTGAATCAAATCCAACTGACCCTCGCGCCCTTCGGCCAACAAGGACTGGGACCGGGCGGAATCATCGCTTCCGCCTGGCCGCATCCAGGGGCGCTCAAAATGAAAGTGCGGATATGGTGATTCGATCCGGGCAAGTCACCGCAAAAGAACTCCTCCCCTGGAAATCGGGGATTCCCAGGAAACCCGCCCTCTCACCAGTAATGCCGCCCCGGATGATAGGGCCAGTAGCCCGTCCGTGTTCCGCCAAACCGCACTTCCAGACCCGCGGTCAGCGAGAAGTTGTGCAGGTTCCTGAAACCGCTCCCCGACCCCGCGATGAAGTTATCGGTCGCCTCCACCCGGATCGCCACCCAGTCCTGAAGCCGGTACTTGAAGCCCAATCCGATCGGCACCGCCAGCACCGACTTGATCCGGCGGTCCGAAAGCCGATCCATGAAATCCACCCGCCCTGACCCCAGGCCGATCAGAAAATAGGGGCGAAGATACGTGTCGCCATAGGGATACCAGACCACGTCGATGTCCCATAACCGCACGCCGCTGTCTCGCCGCGTATCGAATCGATGGAAGTAAGGATCGTCGGGGGTCAGACCCTTGGCCAGATCGGCGGCCTGCTGGGCCGCCTTGGCTCGGTCCGAGTCGTAAAGGGCTACCGATGCGAAACCGAACCGCATTTCCCAGCCCCAGTACGGATCCACGTCCCAGCCGAAACGGTAACCGCCGAAGAAGCCCTGCTCCTGCCCCACCCAGTCGTCGATCAGGGCATTGCCTTGCATGAAACCCATGAACCATCCCGCGCTGAACGGCCGGTAGAGCCAACTCTCACGGGTCATCGGCTGCAGAAGCTCGCTGCACTGGTCGACCAGCCACCCGCCACCCATCAGTCCGCCGCCTGCCGTGCCGCATCCCGGGCAGCCCACCGCCATCGAACCGCCGCAGTCGGGGCATTGGCTCATCGGGACGAGCGCCGTGTTGCCGGTCGGCCCCAGGCGGCTCTCCAAGGCTCCCTGCGGATAGAAATCGCCGGCCGCTCCGCCGGCAGATTCTGCCGCCGCTCCGGCAGTGGAACCGGCCTGGTCCAGCAGGATCAGGCCCGGTTCATTCCCTTCCTGCATCGCCCCATCCGGCACCCGCTCCAGCCAGTTCGTTTCTTCCGTCTCGTCCAGCAAGGGGCCCATCGGCGACTGGCCCAGGATCAGCAGTTCCTGCGCCCCGGCGCTGCATGCCATCCACGCCACCAGCGCCATGCAGAGCACCAGTCGAGTGCCGGGTTGGGCAACCTCGAAGCCGGCCGCAGACGCGGACGTCGTTTTTCGGCCGGCGGTGCGGCGGTTTGCTTGCATTTCTTGTGGTCTCACTGCGGTTCCGGCCGTCACCCTGCCGGACCGTTGGAACACACGCTTCAGCCGGTCGAAAGCCAGCATTGAAGCCCAGGCGTCAGCCTGCACTCGACTTCAGGGCGGGGGATTATCTTGAAGTCCCGCCCCAGTGTCAACCGCAGACTCTACCCCCCAATCAGTGACATGGCAGTACCGATCGGTCGCCGGTTCGTCTTCAAAACAGGCAAGATGTGCTCGAGTCTGTCGAGTAGATCGAATGAGTAGAACCAGCAATTGGCGTCGGCCTGACGGCCTGGCTTTCGGCCGGTTTGTCGGTCGCCAACCTCCCTCTCCGGCAACTTCAAGATTCACCGTTCCGGGCACCTCCGACGACCCTCGGCAAGCTCCTCTTTCCCCACCTTAGAGCCTCGTCGATTGCCCTTCCCGACCAGTTTGCCCCCCTCTGCCACTCTTTAGTTGACATGGCCTCCACCGAGCATTAGCCTAGACATAGTCAGGATTTAGCGAAAATCTTGGCATTCTCCTCTTGTCTCGCAACCCAGATCTCTGCTCGCAAACGTTTGCGGCACGTCCGCTGGCGGGAGTCGCTCATGGCCAGGAAGAAGCAGCATTGGACCGAAATTCTTATTGCGCAAGGGCTTGTCGGGCCTGACCAACTCTCCGAAGCCGAGCAGATGGCCCGCCAGTCGGACATGAAGCTCCCCGACGCTCTCGATCGGCTCGGATACGTTTCCGGCGAAGACGTCGCCCAGGCCATGGCCGAGCAGCACGGGCTGGAATACGTTCATCTGGCCGACGTGACCGTCCCCCAGGCCATCATCGAGATGGTTCCCGAATCCGTTGCCCGTGAAAATGCCATCCTGCCGCTGGCAGAAGTAGACGGCAAACTTCAGGTTGCCGTCAGCGACCCCGACGACTTCGAAACCTTCGAGAAGCTTCGATTCATTCTGAATCAGTCCATCGACGCCGTTCTCGCCCCCCGAGCCTCCATCATCGAGGCCATCAACCGCCACTACGGCCAGACCGTTGGCGAAAGCGCCGACTCGATGCTCCAGGAATTCACCGACACCGCCATCGATTTTGCCGAGGCCCAGGAGGAGCGGATCAGCGGCAACGAGGCGATCGACGACGCCTCCGCCCCGATTGTTCGCCTTACCCATCTGATTATCAGCGAGGCCGTCAACCTCCGGGCTTCCGACATTCACATCGAGCCCTTCGAAGATCGCGTTCGTATCCGCTACCGGATCGACGGCGTGCTGGTCGAACGTGATAGCCCCCCGAAAAGGCTACAGGGAGCCCTCCTTTCCCGCGTCAAGATTCTCGCCAGACTCGACATTGCCGAGCGGCGCCGAACACAGGACGGACGCATCAAGATCACCGTGGGGGAGAAGGAACTCGACCTTCGGGTCAGCGTCATCCCCACCAATCACGGCCAGTCGATCGTGATGCGCATCCTCGACAAGGACAGCATCAAGGTCGGATTACGCGAACTGGGTTTTGACGAGGCCAACTATAAGACATTCAAAGGCCTGATCGCCCGTCCCAACGGGATCATCCTTGTGACCGGGCCCACGGGATCCGGAAAGACGACTTCTCTCTATGCCGCCCTCAACGAACTGAACACGCCCGATCGCAAGATCATCACCGCCGAGGACCCCGTCGAATACTACCTTCCGGGGATCAACCAGGTCGAGATCAAACACAGTATCGGGCTCGACTTTGCCCGTGTCATCCGTGCCATGTTGCGACAAGCCCCAAACATCATTCTCGTGGGCGAGATGCGTGACCTTGAAACAGCACAGATGGGTATACAGGCATCTTTGACGGGACACTTGGTATTCAGTACACTACATACGAACGATGCGCCCAGCGCTGTTACACGCCTCATCGACATGGGCGTTGCCGCCTATCTCGTGTCCAGCAGCGTCGTCGCCATCATGGCCCAGCGCCTCGTTCGCATCGTCTGCCAGAAATGCAAAGAAGAATACCGACCCAGCGATGCCGTTCTCGAGGCCACCGGCGTCACTCCGGAAATGGCCAAGAAAGCAACCTTTATGAGGGGGCGCGGATGCACTGCCTGTGGGCATAGCGGATTCCGCGGAAGACGCGCCATTTTCGAACTCATGCTGATGAGCTCGACGGTCAGAGAACTCACCTTCAACGAGGCCCCAGCCACGGAAATCCGCCGTGCGGCGGTGGCCGAAGGCATGAGCACCCTCTATATCGACGGACTTCGCAAGGTCTGCCAGGGGCTCACCACCCTTGAAGAGCTGACCCGGGTCGCCAAGATGTCGGAAAACTAGCCCCCCAGAGGCTGCCGCGGCCGGGCTCGATCCCTTAAGGCCCCGTCAGCCCAAGCCGGTGCCCGGCGGCTCTCAGGTCGAGACCAGCCGGCCCCCGGTACCGAACGAACACTTTTTTAGGATGCCGCCAGATTTGCCGGACATGCAACTTGCCACCCAGGAGTCGGGTTGGCGTCGAGCTTTTCCTGGCGATCTGATACAAACAGCGAAATAATCGTGGCGCGTGATGAGTCGGAGGACTCTCGCTCGTGCGCTGCGGCCGCACGAGCGGCTGGGCGCTCGAATCCATTTGTTCGTGCCGCCTCGCCAGGGATCGGCGGGTGTGGTGCCCAGCCATGCGGGCCTCAATACAACTTTGAGTCACAGCGTTCCCGGGCAAGCGGGACGCGCCCGCGTAGGGTAATACTCTATGGGGACGATTCTCATCGATAAACTGCTCCTTACGGTGGTCAACCGTAACGCGAGCGACTTGCACATCGCCGTCGGCCAGCCGCCCGTGCTTCGTCTTCACGGCCGCCTGGTGATCCTCGAAACCAAAACCCTCGAGCCCGAAGACACCGTGGCGCTCATGAAAAGCATCACTCCCGAGCGATGCCAGCAGGAATTGCAGGAACAGGGCGGAACCGACTTCGGCTTCGCCTTCGGCGATATGGCCCGTTTCCGCGTGTCCGTGTTCAAGCAGCGAGGCAACACGGGCATGGTCTTGCGGCAGATCCCCAACAAGCTCCTCAGCATGACCGACCTGGGCACTCCGCCCGTGCTGCGCGAACTCCTCCTGCGCCCCCGCGGCCTGGTGCTCGTCACCGGCCCCACGGGGTCCGGAAAATCCACCACCCTGGCCGCCTGCATCGATTATCTCAACGACAACTGCGACCACCACATCATCACGATCGAAGACCCCATCGAGTTCTATCACTACCACAAGAAATCGACCGTCAACCAGCGCGAAGTCGGCGTCGACGTCCCCTCGTTCGCCGAGGCCATCCGCCGCGCCTTGCGCCAGGACCCCGACGTGATCCTCGTCGGCGAAATGCGAGACCTGGAGACCATCGAGGCCGCCATCACCGCCGCCGAAACCGGGCACGTCGTGTTCGGCACCCTGCATACCACCGGGGCCCAGGGAACCGTCAACCGTATCATCGACGTCTTCCCCACCAACCAGCAGGACCAGATCCGCACCCAGCTCTCCACCTCCATCATCGGCATCCTCTCCCAGGCCCTGCTCCCCAAGATCAGCGGTGGGCGCGTGGCCGCCTACGAAATGCTCGTCGTTACCCCGGCCATCGCCAACCTCATCCGCGAAAACAAGACCTTCCGTATCAACTCCTCGATCCAGACCGGGCACAAGCTCGGCATGCAGCTTCTCGACGACCACCTCTTCAAGCTCTGGCGCGACGGGCTGGTCGAAGAGAAAGAAGTCCTCATCAAGGCCAACTTCGCCGAGGAACTCGCCTCCAAGATCGCCCAGGCAAAACGTGGTATCCTCGAGAGTGAAGAAGATGCGAACTGACCCCTGACCCCTTACCCCTGAGCGTTTCAACCATGGCAGTGCGTCGCATCGGCCAGATCCTGATGGATCGCGGCCGCATTACCGAAGAACAACTTGAAGCGGTGCTCGAGGAACAGCGCACCCGCCCCGGCGAATTGTTCGGAAGCATTGCCGTGGCAATGGGCTTGATCAATGAGGACGACGTCACCCGGGCCCTCGCCGATCAATTCGGCCTGCAGGTCATCAACATGACCGACATGGTCATCGCCCCCGATGTCCTCTCCCATCTCACTCAGCCCATGGCCGAACTCTACAAGGTGATTCCCATCGCCTTCAAGGACGGCACCCTCACCGTGGCCACCTGCAATCCGCAGAGGCTCTCCGTGATCGACGAGCTGCGCAGCTTCCTCGGCTACGAGATCCGCCCCTGCATCGCCACCGAGATCGAGATCGATGCCGCCCTTGACCGCTTCTACGGCGCCAGCGGCGATAGCGTCGAGTCGCTCATCGCCGGCATGGAAGACGATACCGAACTGGCCAAGGCCGCCGCCGAGGCGGAAGCCAAGGCCGGCGTGCACAACCTCACCGACCTGGAAAACCTGGCCGATAGCGCCCCGGTCCGCAAGCTCCTCAACATGGTGCTGCTCCTCGGCATCCGCGACCATGCCAGCGACCTCCATTTCGAGCCTTTTGAAAACGAATTCAAAATCCGCATCCGTGCCGCCGGTGTCCTCTACGAAATGGTCCCCCCGCCCCGGCACCTGGCCTTTGCCATCACCACCCGCATCAAGGTCATGGCCGACCTCGATATCGCCGAACGCCGCGTCCCCCAGGACGGCCGCATCCGCCTCACCGTCGGCGGCCACCCCGTCGACCTCCGCGTCAGCGTCCTCCCCACCATGTTCGGCGAAAGCGTCGTCTGCCGCATCCTCGACCGCACCGTCGTCATGCTCGATATGGGAATGGTCGGCCTCGAACCCGAGATGCTCGCCGACTTCCGCAAGGTCATCCGACGGCCCAACGGCATCGTGCTGGTCACCGGCCCGACCGGCAGCGGAAAAACCACCACCCTCTACGCCGCCCTCAACGAACTCAACTCGATCGAAGACAAGCTCATCACCACCGAGGACCCCGTCGAGTACGACATGGAAGGCATCATCCAGATGCCCATCGACGCGTCCATCGGAAACACCTTCGCCCAGTGCCTCCGCTCCATCCTCCGGCAGGACCCCGACAAAATCCTCGTCGGCGAGATCCGTGACCTCGAAACCGCCGAGATCGCCGTCCAGGCCTCGCTGACCGGCCACATGGTCTTCAGCACCCTGCATACCAACGACGCCCCCAGCACCATCACCCGCCTCCGCGATATGGGCGTGCCGCCGTTCCTGATCACCGCCACCCTCGAGGCCATCCTCGCCCAGCGGCTCGTCCGCAAGATCTGCGAGCATTGCCGCGAAGAGACCATGCCCACCATGGAACTCCTCGCCGACCTGGAGCTGACGCCCGACGACATCGCCGACAAGCACTTCTATCGCGGCGCCGGCTGCCCCGCCTGCAACAACACCGGCTTCAAGGGACGCACCGGGCTGTTCGAGTTCCTCATCGTCAACGAGGAGGTCCGCCAGCTCATCAACCAGGGCGCTTCGGCCGAACAACTGCGGACCGCCTGCATGCGCAACGGCATGAAATCCCTCCGCGATGCCGGCCTCGAAAAGATCTTCAGCGGCGTTACCACCATCGAAGAAGTTGTCCGCGAAACCGTAGCTACCGTGGCATGACAAAACACAACAACCCGGAACTTGAAGCTTCCCGCAGGATGGCAATACCTCCAGCAGCCGAGTACCGGGAACCGGCAGATTACTGAGAAAGCACTAGGACGGGCCGGAGGCCTCCATCAGGACGGGCCTCCACCCCCAAGGGAACGAGGGTTTGAACCATGCCGACCTATCAATTTGAGGCCATGGACGCCACCGGCCAGGAAATCAAGGACGTCATCGAGGCGTCCAGCGAGGAAGAGGCCCAGGCTACCATCAAGCAGATGGGCTACTTCGTCACCAAGCTCACCGAGAGGAAAGCCAAGAAGGCTGCCGCCAAGAAAAAAGGAGGAAAGTCGGGCAAAACCTTCGCCTTCGGCAAGGTCAAGTCCAAGACCCTCTGCACCTTCACCCGCCAGCTCTCCATTCTCCAGGATGCAGGCCTCCCCATCCTCAGAAGCCTCCGCATCCTCCAGCAGCAGTCCAAGGGCGGCCAGTTGCGAAACTGCCTCATGGATGTCTGCGAGGAGATCGAGTCCGGCTCCACCCTCTCCGAGGCCATGGCCAAGTCTCCCAAGGCCTTCAACCGCCTCTACTGCAACATGATCAAGGCCGGCGAGGCGGGCGGTGCCCTCGAAACCATTCTCCAGCGACTGGCCGAGTTCATGGAACGGTCCGAGTCGCTCAAACGCAAGGTCAAGAGCGCCCTGATCTACCCCATCTGCATCGTCACCTTCGCGGCTTGCATCCTGGTCTTCATCATGATGAAGATCGTCCCCGCCTTCCAAAAAATCTTCGAAGAGTTCGGCGTCGAACTCCCCGGCGTTACCCTCCTGCTGATCAAGATCTCCTACGGCGTCGTCAACTTCTGGTACCTCATCCCGGGCATCCCCATCGGCATCTGGCTGTTCGTCAAACTCACCACCAAGTTCGCCTACGGGCGCTTTGGCTGGCACCTGTTCCTCATCCAGATGCCCCTGTTCGGCCAACTCGTCGAAAAGAACATCGTCGCCCGCACCATGCGCACCCTCGGTACCCTCGTCACCAGCGGTGTGCCCATCCTCGAGGCCCTCCAGATCACCAAGGAGACCTCCGGCAACGCCGTCTTCGAACGGCTCTTCAGCAAGACCAACGATGCCATTCGCGAGGGCGAAACCATCTCCCAGCCCCTCAAAGACTACGCCAAACCAGGCTACCATCCCATCACCCACTTCTGGTTCACCTTCTGGATTCCGGCCGTGGGCGCCCTGGTCTACATGATGAAGATCAACAGCCGCGTGATCGACGACATGGTCGTCAACATGGTCGACGTGGGTGAAGAAACCGGCGAACTCGATACCATGCTCTACAAGGTCGCCGATACCTACGACGAAGAGGTCGCCGTGCTCACCGACGGGCTTATGGCCCTCATGGAACCGTTGCTGATCATCGTTCTCGGTGTCGCCGTCGGCTTCATCGTGATCGCCCTGTTCCTCCCGCTCATTAAGCTGATCTCCTCGTTGACATAAGGATTTCGGATTTCCCCAGGTCCTCCTCTTCGGCATAAGGGCAGCCGGCGAGGACTAGCGTGGCAGCAGAGTCATGTCGCGGACTTGCGCAACTCGACGCGGAGCGCAGCCCCACGTGTGTGTTTGCGCTGGTGCCGCGCACACTCGCGCCGGCTCGAAACATTCACCGCTCAACTCGACTGGTTTGACCATGGTGGGCGGCGGCCCGCTCGCAGCAGCAGTCCGTCAGCTACCCGTTGCCACTGGTCGTTTGCCCGCCGGGCCCCAGGCTCTGGGGGCAGTACTCGTGCAGATCGCCTGTCTTCCGCCCCGGAAGGGGCATGAACATACCAGCCCAGGGCAGCGCCCTGGGGACCCATGGCATAAAACTTCGTTTGCCCTGAAAGGGCCTGACAACCCGAACATGCCAGCCGAATGTCGCCGGCGAGCTCAAGGCTCACCGCTCACACCGCTCAAGGGAGGAAACCCAACATGACCGCCACAACCTTTGTCGATGTCTGCACCGCCAATGAACCGAGGCCGACCAGCGGGAGGCCGGCAAATGGGCCAAATTCGGTCGCCGGCCGGGTCATTCTCCAGGCAAACACCCATAGAACTCAGCCCGCTCGCCGCAGCGGTTTCACGCTGGTCGAGATGCTCACCGTGATCGTGATCATCGGCATCCTCGCCGCCATGACCGCCGGCGGCGTCATCGCCGCCCGCCGGGCCGCCACCCGCGGCATCATCAAGAGCGACATGTCGCAGCTCGATATGGCCCTGCAGAAGTACCGCAGCGACGCGGGCGAGTTTCCCCCCGATTTCGCCTTCTGCGATGAAACGTCCAGCCGGGGCGACGCCGCCCGTGCCCGCGTCCTCAACCACCTCCGCAAGCGCTTTCCCAGGATGAGACTGGCCAACTGGGCCGCTTTCGCGACGGCCACCGGCATGACCGCCGGCCCCGCGGCCACCCAGCTCAACCCGTCCACCGCCCTCGCCTTCTGGCTCGGCGGCCCGCTCGACAGCACGGGCAAACCCAAGGGCTTCAGCGAAGACCCGGCCAATCCCTTCAAAGTCGGCGAGCCCAGATCCACCCCCTACTTCGACTTCGACCCCGCGCGAATGTCGGGTTTCCAGCTCATGCAGCCTAAGGTCAAGCCGCCGGCCCCCTACGTCTACTTCCGTGCGGTCAAAAACCCGGTCACCAGCCGCTTCGAGTACGGCGCCGCCACCGACAGCGGCACCTTTGAACCCTTCAGTTGCGGCGTCAGTCCCAACATCTGCGTCCCCTACCTCGAAAATGCCTCCAGCGATCCTCCCAGCGATCCGGTAAACCACACCCGCGTCTGGCGAGCCCCGGAGACCTATCAGGTCATCGCCGCCGGCCTCGACGGCCAGTTCTCGACCGATACCCCGGCGGCCCCGACCGCCTTCCGCTATTCCAAGATCGGCACGAACTTCACCGATGGCGACTACGACAACCTGGCCAGTTTCGCCGAGGGCGAACTGGAAAAAGAAATGTAGTGGGCCCCAAGGCAAGTCTCCGTCGAAGGAGGAGGCCAACATGATTCGGAAACACAACCAACCGACCAGTTGCCGGCCGGCTAGCCGCTGGGCCAGCCCAGCGCTTGGCCCCAACCTTGTCGGGCGGCAAGGCGGAGCCTGGGGCAAGCCCCGCGGCGATCGTCGGGCGTTCACCCTCACGGAACTCCTGATCGTCATCACCATCATCGGCATGCTTGCCGGCATGACCCTTGGCGCCGTCTACTCGGCCCGCGAGTCGGCCCGCGTGGAAAAGACGAAATCCACGATCACCAAGCTCGACCGCATCATCCAGGCTCGCTACGAGGAGCTCTACTCCCGTCGCGTGCCGATCAAGTCCACCATCACCGGCGCCACAACGGGCAAACGCATTCCACCGGCAGCCATGGCCTTGCTCCGGCTGCAAGTGATTCGCTGGATCGCCAGGACCGAGATGCCCGACCATAGACCGGACATCACGGAGTGGCCGGCAGTCGACGATGCAGTCACCTTCTCCGTGACAGGCAAACTCTCCGCCGCCATCTCGGACACCTGGTCCGTGCAGCTCACCCGCACCGCCACGGCCAAACGCCTCTTCCGCTCGTTCACGACCGCCATGGACGAAAACGACAACGCCGAGATGCTCTACCTGATCGTGTGCCTTGATCCGGAGGCCCGCGAGCAGTTCCAGGAAAACGAGATCGGCGACGTCGACGGCAACGGCTTCTTCGAGTTCCACGACGCCTGGGGGCGGCCCATCAAGTGGCTCCGCTGGCCTACCGGATACCTGGGCCAGTCCAGCCTGATGACCGGGGACCCGATCAACGACCATGATCCCCTCGATTCTCGCCGCGTGGATGGTGCCGCCTGGCGGACCGTTCCGCTCATCTGGTCGAACGGTCCCGACAAGCTCAGCGGCACATCGATTCAAGATGTCCCCTACGCCTGGGACGCCATTTATACCAACGAATACGGCAAACCGGTCGACTCGTCGCACGAGGAATACAACACCCACCTCGACAACATCACCAACCACTCCGTGGGGATGAACTGATGAACGCCTTTCATCGAAACCGGCATGCCCGAGGCGGCGTCACCCTCGTCGAACTCCTCGTCGTGGTCACGATCCTCATGCTCCTGGCCGCCTTCGCCATCCCCGCCATCCGCCCCATGACCGAAGGCCGGCGGATCCGCGAGGCCGTCCGCGCTGTCGATGTCTTCTTCACCCGGGCCAGAACCCGCTCCGTCGAACTCCAGAGACCCGTGGGCGTGGTCCTCCAGCGCATGCAGCAGACCGATCCGGCCGGCAATGTCGTCTACCAGGACGACGCCTGCAACGTCCTCCGCATGGTCGAGATTCCCCCTCCCTACGCCGGCGATTTCTCCGATTCCCGTGTCCGGGTCCAGAACTGGACCGCCGTGCTCGGCGGCGGCAACTACATCGTACTCAAGCTGCTCATCAAGTCCGGCGATTTCAGCGACCGCCTCCTCAAGGAGGGCGACCAGGTGCAGCTCGATTTCCAGGGCCCCCTGTATGAGATTTGCCTCGACCCCGTAACTGCCGGCTCCGATTTCCCCGTCGATGCCGACGGCTACCTCACCTTCACTTCGGGCACCGACGCCAACGGCGGCAACGGCTGGTACGACCAGGTCCTCACCGTCCGCACCTCCGTGGCCTACCTCGGCGGCGTTCCCTGGCCCGCCACCGCCAGTGGCACTCTCGACACGACCAACTTCTTCACCGGCAGCACGATCCTCTGGTCGGCAGACGTTCCCTTCCAGATCTTCCGCCAGCCCGAGGCCTCGCCCGGCGATCCCCTCCGCCTCCCCAAGAACACCGTCATTGACCTGGCCGATTCCGGCTACCTGGGCACTTCTCCCGATACCTTTGGACCGGTCGATACGCCCCTGAGCACGTCCCCCGAACTGCTCGCCGAACATCGGGGCCCCATGATCCTGTTTGCCCCCAGCGGCGCCATCAGCGCCGTTTATCACTGGGACACCGCCGGCAACTACGGCCCGCAGCTTGTGATGAATCCCGTCTTCCTCATGGTCGGCAAGTGGGAACGCACCGGCCTCGGTTCCGACGGCGTCTCCTCGCTCGCCGACGACGGCCTCCACAACTGGCAGGACGCCTCCAACCTCTGGTTGGCCGTCGGACCCCAGAACAGCCTGCTGACCGCCGCTGAGGTCTTTACCGACACCACCACCCCGGCCGGCGTCTCCGTCCCATCGACGATAGCCGTCTCGCGCACCTATGCCCGCGAGGCCCAGATCAGCAAGGGAGCACTCGAAGAATGATCGCTACCCTCAACCATACGCCGGAGTCCTCGCTCTATCCCGCTCCCGGGGTCCCCCTGCCGCTGCCTGCCCGCAAGCGGCGCAAACGCCGCACCCCTTTCCACTTTCATCCTTCACCGCGCCGCGGCCTGAGCCTCATCGAAGTTCTCATGTCGATCTTCGTGCTCACGACCGGCCTCCTGGGCATTGCCATGGTCATTCCCGCCGGCAATGCCCTCATGGTCGAGGCGGCCAAGAGCGACCGCAGCGGCGCCTGCGGCCGTGCCGCCCTCAATGAACTCCAGGTCCGCGGCTGGCTCAAGCCCGGCGAGGCCGTCGGCTGGGTCACGAAGGACACTGGCGGCACCGGCTACCAATCGGCTTTGTCCATTGTGTCCAATACCTCCTGCATCCGCTTCGGCCAGTCCTTTGCCATCGACCCCTTATTCCTGTCGGCCCCGGCCAACGACGGCAACCCGATGGTCCGCCCCTTCCCCTATCGCAATGCCACCACCGTTGCGATGCCGCGGATCACGATCTACGACAACACGGCCGGTGTCCTCCCCTTCCCGGTCGCCGATCGCATCCTGTCCTGGGGAGACGAGCTGATCTTCAACTTCGACTCGCGGTCCGATAGCGACCGTCCGCGGCTGTCGGCCCGCTGGAGCAACGGCGAGGCGGCCTACTTCCCCAACCTCCCGGCCGACGACGACACGGTCGATCCCTCCGCCGCCATTCCCCTCACCGCCACCAGCAAGCCCAATGTCTCCTGGCTCGCCACCGTCACCCCGGTCCTCGATCGAAACGGCGATACTCCTGTCGACTCCAATGGCAATGGTCGCTACGACCAGATGTACATGTCGCTGGCAAACATCCAGCGCTACGAGGTCTCCATCGTCGTCTTCTACGGCCGGGACCTCTACTGCCCCACCGCCGCCGACTACGGCACCACCACCCCCAAGGAACGCTCCGTCTTCGCCCGTCTCGATGGAGGCGGCGTGGGGGGTGGCGACGTCTACCTGATGAGTGCCGATCGCGACTGGCTAGACCTGAAGAAAAACAACTGGATCATGCTCAAGGGCCTCCAGGTCACCCACGCCATCACGCCCGACAGCTCCTACGAGGCCAACGGCACCTACATGGGGAATTCCCTGTTCCTCGTCACCCGCGACGTCTTCAAGTGGTATCGCGTCGTCGGCGTCGACGATGTCGAAGACGGCGTCACTCTACCCGATGGCACCACCAATGCCTGCGGCCGTTACGTCACCCTGGCCGGTCCCGACTGGGATGTCGACACCAACTTCGACGGCAGTTTCAGTACCCCCACCGACTATGCCGAAGCCGCCATCGTCGAGGACGTGGTCGGCGTTTACACATCCATTATCGAGGTCAATGCGCTCTGATGGGCCGAAGGCCTTCAGCCAACATAGCCTGGGGCAACGCCCCAAAACTCACAACAGAATCGCCCAATTCCGGTTCGGCTCCTGGGCAAGGGACCGCTCCGAAACTTCCGAGGTAGCTCACCATGGCAACCTGCAAACCCGCTCGCCGTCCCCGTTGGAGTCCCGGTTTCAGCCGGCCCTTTCACTGTTCGCCACGTCGCGGCGTGATCCTCCTGGTGCTGCTCGGCATGTTGGCCCTGTTCACGGCCACGGCCTTTGCCTTCGTGGTCATCGCCTCCCACGCCAACCGGACCTCGAAGTCGCTGCAGAAGGTCGATCGGGTCCTCTACTCCCCCACCCAGGACCTCGACGACACCATGCGCCAGGTCCTCGGCGGGCCCCGGCCGGCCAATCTCGGTTCCGTCCTCCGCGGCTGGTCGCTCCTGGAAGACCTTTACGGCGGCAACGACGCCTGGATCGGCGGCTGGGTGGTTAACCAGCACACGGTGGAGCCCGCGGGAAATCCCAAAGGGCTTCCTCCGGATTTTTGCCCTCCGGTTGGCAGCCGGCCCCCTGCTCTCCTGCCTCCAAACACGGCCGAACCCTATGCCCGGTCGCTTGCTGGCGGCCAACTTGTCGACTTCATAGTCGGCTATACCATCCCAAACGGCCAGCCCAATTTCGCTGTGGGCGGAAGCAGCGGTCATCCTACGTACACGGTTCCCCCTAAATGGGGCTTTCAGGGTGTCAACGACTCCAGCGGTAACCCCGGCGCCCTTGACAACGAGAGTCTCGAATTTCAGCGCCGCGTCGGATGCGTGCTCACGATCGTCGATTCCGCTAGCTCCATGTTTCACAAGAGCACGCGGATCGTGGGCTACCGCCGCCAGACCGTCTACAACGGGAGCACCCTGGAACTGGTCTACCACCGTTACCAGGTCCTGCCCTTCGAGGGAGTCTCCGCCGCCGATACCGTCAACTACTTCGTCGATACGAAGAGTTCGGGTCTCAACTTCATCATCAATGGTGCGCCGTTTTCCGGCACCGGCATGGGCTATGACCCTACCGATCGCAGGATGGACGCGGGGTATTCCACGACCGAACCCTATGTGCTGCTCCCCAACACCGCCGATCCCTACTACCCCTCCTCTTACTCCGCCAACGAGGAATACGACGCACCCGACCTGCAGAACATGCTGCTGGCCCTGGAGCATTGGGATGGCCTTGGCACTCCCCCCTCGACCCCTCCGATGACTCTGACCCGCAGTCCCTCGCTCCACCGTCCTGCCCTGGCCTGGTATTGGTTGAACCGCCTTGCGCAGATTCTCCAAACCGCATACAGCCTGTCCGAAGTCGACGCTTGGAAAGCTCTGATTCAGCCCGATTCCAGCACCGCTGCCGGTCAGCTCGTCATTCTCGCCAAGCGCCGCTGTCTCCTTCGCCCGCTTTCCGAAGATCACCATGCCTTTGACGGCAGCAACCCGCGCTGGCCGATTTTCGCTGCTGTCGGCAGCACCGATGTGCCCACTCTCAAGCGAATGGCCCAGCGCTGCTGGGGCGCGGTTGACCTTGCTCCCGGCGCCACGATTCCGTGGGACATCGGCGGCCCGCAGGACGTTATTCCCTGGGATGTCGACAACGACGGCGACGGCTACCCCGACAGCATCTGGGTCGACGTGGGACTGCCCATCCGCACCCTTCCTGACGGGCGGAAATACAAACCCCTGGTCGCCATCCACTGCATCGACCTGGACGGTCGTCTGAATCTGAATACCGCCGGCAGCTCCGAACAGCTTCACAGCGCCTATGGGGCCGCGATCCAGCCCGCCGACTACCTCGCCGATGGCACGGTCTATGCCCAGGACTTGACCGAGAATGCCACCCCCACGACCGCGGTGGACCTTGCCCGCGGTCAGGGCTGCGGCCCGGCCGAAATCAGCCTGTCGCCGCTCGGCTCTGCTCTTGCCAACCAGATGCTGCGAGGAAACACGGCCGGCTCCCTTGGCGGACGCTACGGTGAACTCCACCGCAACCCGGCCGGCGACCTTCGCTGGCCCGCCCCGGGCTACACGCCCACCGCCTATAGCGACTACACCAGTCCTGCCATCCCGGCCAGCCTCACCATGGCCCGGCTCTTCGGCTTTCCAAACAACTACTACGCGAGCGTGATCAGTGGCGCCGCCACCGCCTACGGCACGCCCATCGACCTCAAGGGGACCATGGCCGTGGGCCTGGACCTGTTTGGCCAGCCCATCTACTCACCTTTGGGCGGCATCCACTTCGACAACGGCAACAACTACCTCGCCATGGCGTCCGGCTGGAATTCGGCCGCTTTTGCCGCCGCGTCTCCCGAGCGCTTAGCTATAATACCATTACCCTTTCCTTTTGTCAACACCCTTTTCCCC